>JAEUTH010000043.1 GCA_016788165.1 Bacteroidia bacterium
AACAGGCATAGATGCCGGAAGTTATTTAGTGATGGTAACTGATGCCAATGGTTGTACAGCAGCGCAAGATGTAGCAGTAACCGCACCCGACCGTAATGATTGGACAATGACCGGTAATGCCGGCACAAACCCAAGCAACCAGTTTATTGGTACTACCGATAATAAGGATTTGGTATTTAAAACCAATAATAGCGAAAGGTTGAGGGTTAATGCCAATGGGGGAGTAAAAATAAATAGTTTGAGTGGAAATGGTACACAATTACTGTTGGTTGATGATAACGGATTGCTTTTAAAACAAAATCCAAATATTCCAATAGGGCTATCAACCATTTGGATGACTAACGGAAATTTAACCACAGCAAACCATTACATCGGTACAAATAATACCCAACCATTAATATTTAAAACGGATGTAAATGCAAGCGCAACCCTTGGAGAAAAGATGCGTATTATGCCTGATGGTAAAGTTGGTATTGGAACTAATAACCCCGATGTGTTATTTCATATTATGGGTAATAAATTATTAAACCCATCGCAGCAACCCGTGGCTCTTATGAAAATTGAAAGCGAGTCTCCAAACACATGTGGATTAGTCTTTGAAAATATTCCTGCAATGGGAAGTGCAAAACAAGGTGCGAAGTTTCAATTAACAGGTGATGGTGTTTTCTCAATCTGGAATACATCAAGTACAGGCTCGTTGGGTGGCGGAAAACCTTGCATTGCAATTAAGGATGGAACTACGGTTGCCGGCAAAGTTTTTATTGGCGGACTGCCATCAGAAATATTAAATCCACAAACGGGCAGCATTAATTACAGACTTTATGTAATGGGTGGTATAGCTGCCCGAGAAGTTAAGGTTACCGTAAATGCATTTCCCGATTATGTTTTTGAAAGTGATTATAAAGTAATGCCGCTTACCAAATTGGACAAGTACATAAAGCAATACAAGCATTTACCAGATGTACCATCGGCAAAAGAGGTTGATGATAATAATGGAATAGAGGTAGGCAAAATGCAAACCTTGTTGCTAAAAAAAGTAGAAGAACTTACGCTGTACATTATTGCACAGCAAAAAGAATTAGATGAAGTAAAAGCGCAATTATTAATATTAAAAAAATAATGCGCCATGAAAAAACTACTTCTTATAATGGCTCTGAATCTATCAGGCTATGCAATCATGGGCCAGGTTGGGCCTCCGGTTTGTAATGATTTTATCACAGTTAATGGACACGACTTTAATTGTGGAAATGCCCTGTTCTATCCCGTTGCAACCACTTATACTTTTCGAATTGGATTCAATTATACAGGTGCGCAACTGAGCGATTATTTCCTGATGCGCTGCAATAGTTATGGGGCTTGTGATGATGTTAACCAAACTTGTAATTATGAAAGTAATACTGCAACAGCCTGTTCAACAGAAATTGCTAATGATTTAGGGTTTATACATCAAATGGGATTTAACACCATACGTACACATGAGTTGGGTGCTTTTTTTTACACTAATGCTTGGTTTCCCAACCAGACTCCGGTTGATCTAAATAATATCTTAGTTCCAACAGTTTATATCCCTGCGGTTAATAATGCAACTTCCGGATATGGCCTTGAACTCACAAAAGATCAACAAGGACTGGATAACCAACAAAGGGTTTTTGAACTCATTAAAGAAATGTTATCTCAAGCAAATGCAGCTTCGCTCAAAGTTCTATTGGATGTGGGATATGATAAGGTGTCCAATGATTTTAACAATGGTTCTTCTTACAACCATATAGATACGTATTGCACTTACTTAACCAATTTAGCAACTTACATTAATTCATTGCCATTGAATTTAAAGCAAACCTTAATGGCCTACATTATTATTGAAGAACCTCAATATGAAGGGCAAACAGGAAACCCTAAGGAGGTCATTTGCACGAAAACAAAAAAAATGTACGATGCAATTAAAGCGGGTGATCAACAACACCTAATTTCTTTAGGAGGTACTGATATTGGTGAAGTTATGGAATGGGAACCTGGGGTGATGAAGTTGGATTTTTGGTCGCCACACTTTTATCCTATTGCAAATAAATCTTATGAACTAAACTCAGATTTGGCGGTTGAAAGGGTGTTAGGCCAAATTTACTGGTTAAAAAATAACTGCCCCATTCCATGGCACATTGGCGAAACAGGTTTTAGTGCTACTGATGATGAAGTTGGTTTAGCTGGTGCAAATGGATGGGCTGCCGGACATTACTCATACCCTTTTGTAGATGGTGAAATTGATGCAACATTTAATAATCCAACCAATGCCTTTTATAACCAAGCCAACTTTGCCGAAACGGTTTTAAAATACGTGCGCGATTGCAACGGTAATGGAATTACGTGGTGGCAATATCAGGAACTATGGAACACTCCTAATTTTAGTGAAATGATTGGTAATAATTACAGTTTGCTAAGGCATGGTACTGTTAACACTGCCACATTTAACAGTTTAAAAAAACCGGTGGTGGCTATGTTTGAAAACTACCTCAACTCAGTTGGTCAACCACCTCTTGTTGATCCATCTGGCTCTGCTGGGCCACCTACGCATTATTACGACCCCTATAATCACGCTGCTATTGCAACCAATGTGTACAGTCAAGCCCATAAGGTTACGGGTGATGTTTTTGATGAGAACGGAAACCCCGTTAAAGATGCTATTGTTTATGGTTCTACCTGGACAGAATATGTTGTAGATATGTTGACAAATATTGGAACTAATCACTATGACTTGCAATATACTTATACCGATGCCAATGGCCACTTCGAATTAATACCATTAAATGTAAAAGACCAAACAGATAATACACAGTATATAAACTATTTAAAAGTAGGTGCTGTTGGCAAAAAAAATTCTGACTTTGGCTTTCCATGGCCGCCACCGCCTAATGATTTGATATTCGAACCAGATTTTCTAAATGGAACAGATATTCCATTTAGTGTTTCTACTTCTGCTTTAAACAGCAACTATACTAATTACGATTGCCAAATAAATAACTTCAATGTTTATCCTGATTTTTATACTGGGCAACAAAATGATTTTCAAGGCATAAATACATTAACTGTAAATAACTTTAATGTGCATAGCGGAACATACGCAAGCATAGTTGAACTAAAAGCAGGTAATGAAGTAACCATTAAAGCAACAGCAGCATCCACTTTATTTAATGGCAGCGAAGTGCTAATTTATAACACAACTACATTGCCCCATTGTATTGATAATGTAGGTTACAAAACAGGTGGCGATAATGACAATGAGAACAATAGAAAAAGCTCTAAGACTAAATTAATAGAATTAAAATTTGCCGCTAATAATCTCAAAGTAACGGCACAACCCAATCCAAGCAAGGATGAATTTAATATTACAATTACGGATGCAATTGCATCAGCATATCAGCTAAAAGTATTTGATAGTTTTAGCAGGTTGTTGTTTCAAACGATGATATCGCCCGTTTATATTTTAAACCTTGCCAACTATCCTGCAGGTATTTATTTTTTACAAGTGCAATCTGCTTCATCACTAAAAACTATAAAACTTATTAAGCAATGAAAACAATAACAGCACTAACTATCATTATGTTACTTATAACACGTGCAGCTTACTCGCAAATGTTATGGAGTTATCATTACGGCAGCGATTCTACAGATGCGGTAGGAGCATTAGTTACTGATAATGACAACAATGTCTATTCTACAAGTTACCTAACGGGAAATCAAATAACGTTTGGTCAGATGACAATCCCATCTGTTTTTGGTACAAACTATGCAACAATTAGTAAATTTAATGCTGTTGGCAATCTGGTTTGGGTTAAAAAATATGGTGATGCCGGTTTTTCACAAAATGCTTTACATTACGATAAGGTAACTAATACCATTGTTATTGGTGGAGGCTTTGCGCCATCCATTATTTTAGGCCCCGACACGCTTTACAGTTCAAATGGTGGATGTTTTTTATCCCGAACTGATACTGCCGGCATTCCAATGTGGGGTAAACAATTTAATGCCGGTATGTATTTACATACTACTGATTCGTTAAGTAATATTTACGTTGTTGGTTCCACCAAAATTGCTGTTTCGCTTGGTTCATTTGTTATTCAACCCGGTGTTTATATGTCTAAATTAGACCCTAACGGCAATGTACTTTGGGCAAAAAAGATGTTTAATGTTTACGGTACAGGTAATGGTTTATGGAAGGTTACTCCTAAAGGAATGAAGATATATAATAATGAAATTTACCTTACTGCCGATACCAAGGGTGATACCATCAGGGTGGATACTACTAACTATCCACAACCCTATACCAACAGTTCAGCATTAATGAAATTTACCAACAACGGCAATTTGATTTGGATGAAAACATTTGGACCAAGTGTTAATGGCGCTGCATCTTCTCTTGATATTGATAATTATGGAAACTGTTATGTTCCCGGTGCGCTAAAAGGAACAATACACTTCGGTCCGGATTCTATTTCATCTCAAAATGCAACCACTTATGATGGCTTTTTAGCAAAGTACGATTCAAGTGGTCATTTAAAATGGTTGCAGCAATTGCACGCTATTGGCAATGGTGCCGGTTTTGGTGATATAAAATCTGACGATGAAGGTAATTGTTACGTTCTTTCTCGTATATTAGGTATTACAACTACATCTTTCGGTGGTTTTATATATACTTCTAACACCTTACCTAATTATGTAGACAATTGTGTTGCTCGTTACAATTCATCGGGCATTTGTTTAGGAGTAGAGCAGGTTGGTATTGCACCCTCGGGTGCGTTTACAGAAATTGCTCATGACTATGCTAATAATGTAATAGTTGCAGGTTATTTTCAAAATTCAATAACACTCGGAGGAGCAACTTATACTAATTTCGGTAATACCGATATAGCTTTAGCAAAGCTTGGCGTAATTACCGGCATAGGCGGCCTTGAACGCCAGGCAAACAATCAACTACTCATTTACGCCAACCCAACCGCAGGCAAATGCAACATAACCGTACCCGATGCGTTTTTGCATGAAAAAAATTTAACACTTACTATATACGATAATGTAGGCAAGGTGATACAACAAAAAACACTAAGCATGGCAGACGATAAAATAAAACTCAACTTAGAACAAGAAGCAAAGGGAATTTATAACGTTACACTTACCAATGGCGTTAAAAATTATAGTGGCAAAGTGGTGTTTCAGTAGTTGAAAATTGACCGTTGATAATTTGTTTTCAAACCCTTGGGTAGTTTGCATGAAAAGTTCCTTATTTAAAGGTGCTTACAGGCAATTTACTTTTTATAAATTTTCGTCAAAATATTTTCAACTATGAAAAACGTAAAACCCTATTCCCCGCTACTGCAAGCTCAATGTAATTAAGTTAAGAAAAAATGTTAGTGCCTCTATACTGGTGCGGCTGTGCCCTTTAGGGTTAGGGTGCAGCTTTGGCAGGTGTTGACGGCCCTCCCACAACCTAACCCCAAAGGGCACAGCCGACTTAAAACTCCTTAACTTAATGACATTGAGCACAAGTGTCTGCACTTTTGAATTTAATGTCAGCATGCGGATTCCAGCAGCAGCAATATGCGTATTGGAGTTACAAAATTCCTTCGCTCTTTCCTTTCGTTTGGGATGCTATTGATTTCAAATATTTACATTCGCGGCCTTAATTTTTAATACAAGAATTTATTTATGACCAATGAACTATTAAAAGATGTTCAGGAGCGCAAAGAAGCGTTGAGGAGGCATCTTTGACGTGCCCGGCAAATTAGTTTTTATAAAAGAGCAGGAAGAAATTTCGCATGCTGCCGATTTTTGGGATAACCCTAAAGCCGCTGAAAAAGTCCTTAAAGGCATCAAGCAAAAAAAAGACTGGACTACAGCTTTTGAAAAACTGGAAGCCAATGTTGACGACCTTGTTGTTTTAAACGATTTTTTTGAAGCAGGCGATGCCACCGAAGCAGATGTGGAGGTACAGTATCAGCAAACCTTAAAACTAATGGAAGCATTGGAGTTTAAAAATATGCTAAGCAATGAAGAGGATATTTTAAGCGCTGTAGTAACTATCAATTCGGGTGCAGGTGGCACCGAGTCGCAAGACTGGGCCGAGATGCTGATGCGCATGTATATACGATGGGCCGAGCAAAATAATTATAAGGTTACCGAAGTGGATAAGCAATGGGGCGATGGTGCCGGTATTAAATCGGCCACACTTGAAATTGAAGGCGATTATGCTTATGGGTATTTAAAAAGCGAAAATGGTGTACATCGTTTGGTACGCATATCGCCTTTCGATGCAAATGCAAAAAGGCATACCTCATTTGCAAGTATTTTTGCTTACCCAATAATTGACGATGCTATTGAAATAGAAATTAAAGATGCCGATATCGAAATGCAAACATCGCGCAGCGGTGGTGCCGGTGGCCAAAACGTAAATAAGGTAGAAACCAAGGTGCAACTAAAACATTTGCCAACAGGTATTGTTGTAGTTTGCCAGGTCGAACGGTCGCAAATAGCTAACCGCGAACGCGCCATGAAAATGCTTAAAAGCCAATTGTACGAATTGGAATTGCGTAAAAAGAACGAAGCCATAGCTGCACAGGAAGCAACAAAAAAACGCATTGAGTGGGGCTCACAAATTCGTAGTTATGTTTTTCATCCTTATAAAATGGTTAAAGATTTACGTACGGGCTACGAAACCAGCAATGTAACGGCTGTTATGGATGGCGACTTAAATGAATTTATGAAAGCCTACCTGATGGAGTTTAGCAAGCAATAATACATGCACTAAAATACTATTGTTAGCGCTAAGTATTTCTTCGGTATAAAAGAATTTATGCATTTGTTGAGGCAGTAATACTGAAACGAAATATATCACTTCACCTTTACCATACGTTTGGTTTCAACGGGTTTGCCATCGGCAATTAATGTGTAGGTGTAAATGCCAGTTGATAATTGGCTGCCATAAATTAAAATACTGCCTGGGCCTTTTTCGTTAATCGTTATGGTTTTAAGTA
>JAEUTH010000044.1 GCA_016788165.1 Bacteroidia bacterium
AACAGGCATAGATGCCGGAAGTTATTTAGTGATGGTAACTGATGCCAATGGTTGTACAGCAGCGCAAGATGTAGCAGTAACCGCACCCGACCGTAATGATTGGACAATGACCGGTAATGCCGGCACAAACCCAAGCAACCAATTTATAGGTACTACCGATTATAGGGATTTATTGTTTAAAACCAATAATAGCGAAAGGTTAAAAATTACTGGTGGTGGAGCGGTGAAAATAAATTCAAGTTTAGATGTAAGGGATTCTATAATATTTAACAGCCAGAGTCAAATAGGTTACCGAAGTGCACAAGGCTCCACCCCCGAAATAATGAGCTTTGGTAAAGCGCCATTTCAAATTCCTACATCTATCACAATGTGTAATGCGCCCAGTCTTAATACACAATTTCAATTTCCAGGAACCATACAGCTATATGGTAATTCTGCTTCAAATGGGAACCTCAGTTTAATGGAGATTGGGTTTGATGGTGCTAGTTCAATAATAGATGCTACGGGCAGTGCGGCCAATCCATTTAACAGACTTTTACTTAACTATTATTGTGGCCACGATGTATTTGTTGGCAACAATTTAAGTGGTGATCTTACGGCTAATCATAATTTTTTTGTGAATGGTATGGTAGGGATAGGCATAGACCCAACAAATTTAAATATGGCTACTAGTGCAACGCCTTATAAATTATTAGTGGCCGGCAAAATGGGTGCTAACGAAATTTGGTGTTCACCGGGTACAGTTACAAGTCCGTGGCCAGATTTTGTTTTTAATAAGGATTACAAAATGCTGTCAATAAAAGAATTGGAGCACTATCTCGCTAAAAACAGCCACTTACCCGGTATTGCCTCCGCTAAGGAAATCAATACCCTTGAAAAGATAAATCTTGTTGAAATGCAAAAGAAACAATATGAAAAAATTGAAGAATTGTACTTATATATTATCGCATTGAAAAAGGAAATTGATAGTTTGAAAAACAAATTAAAATAAATTCAGCTATGAAAAACTCAAAAATAATTTACCTGAAACTTTTGTTTTGTTTATCCTTTATTATTTGTAACGCTCAATTTAATCCGGTTGATATTGAACCTTATGGCATTGCAACAAGTGATAAAACTCTTGCAGAAAGTAGTGTTTACATAAGCAGAGAAAATCCTAATAATATTGTAATTGCGAATAATGCATTTGATAACACAGGTAATCCTGCACAGAAAAACAATTTAAATATTATGTTTTCTGATAACAAGGGACTAAGTTGGAATGGAAGCTTTTTTTTTCAAAACGAAGCCTACGCTGACCCCTGTTGCGTTATTGACAAGAATGGTCGCATCTATGTTTCTTATATTATACAAAATCCATATAATGAAATTAACTTACGCTATAGTGATGATAATGGTGCTACATGGAGTTTACCAATTCTTATTGCAAGTGCAACAGGCATTGACAAACCATTTTTATTTATTGACAACAGACGTACAAATAATTCAGGCATCATTTATTGCGCTTACCGCGAAGCAAGCAACTTTCATGTATATATAACTAAGTCCTCGCTTACCAATTTAAATACTTGGAGCACACCAATTGAATTGTGGGACAATAATTTAAGTGCACTGTCCGCAAAACATCAGGCGCCAAATATTGCAATTGGGCCAGAAGGGAACGTTTATGTAGCTTGGTCGATTTACGACACTTTTACAGGTGTGTATAGAGATGAAAGTGGAATTGGTTTTGCTAAGTCTAATGACAATGGTAATACATGGACAATAAATAGGGTTGCATTTGATACCGATTACAATCCCCTTAATCCCAATCTCATTCCTTTAGTTATTAAAGGAATTGGAACCGCTGATGGCGCATTTGAGTTAAAGGCTGGGGTCCGGCATCCAAGTTTTCCATCTATGGCAGTTAATCAGCAAAATGGAAACATTTATATAGCATGGGTAAACAGGGGGCTTCCCCCTTATAATATTAATCAAAACAGTAAGGATATATGTATTATTAAATCAAATGACAAAGGTATTTATTGGAGTGCACCCGAAATGATTTTTGCTGACCCATCAACTCCCCTTGATCAATGGCAACCATACTTGGCTTGTGATCCATATATGGGAATACTATCCATAATATATTACAATTCAGTTAATTTTATTAATAATAATTCCTTCGATACTTACAATTCGATTTCAATAGATGATGGTGCAACCTGGCAACACTATAATATTAGTGACAATTCAACTCCATCAATTCAATTACCCAATTATATTGCTCATGATTATAATGGAAATGACTTGTGTAATGGTTTAGGTATTCCAGCTTGGTGTGATGGCCGGAATGGATTTCAAACCGTATATACACAACCTTATGAAATTCCTTGTGCGACCAATTTGGATTTATGCAATCCGGTTACGCCCTATTATAAAATAGAAAAGGCACAAAACAATATTGGTGTAGCACAAAATTGTGCTTATAACATTCCGTCCACTACAGATATCAGAATGTTTGCAGGCAATTCAATACATCTAAATAGTGGCTTTCATGCTTCGGCAGGTAGTAAATTTCATGCAGTAATAAATGCGAATTGCGTACCGGAAAATGTGAAAAGAATTTCAAATAATGGTTTGATTAATAAGCAAAGTCAATTTAAAAATTCAAGAACTATTTTATCCGTTAACCCAAATCCTGTCATAGATGAATTAAATATTTCACTAACTAATTTAAACACGGAAACTGTTTCGATTCATATCCATGCAATAGACTCTAAAAAAACAGAAAAAGTTTTAGAAAATTTTTCAATCAAGAATCTTTCTTCCGCTAACTTTAGTTTTTCAGTTAAAACATTAAACCTGAAAGCTGGTGTTTATTTAATTGAAACAAGATTTAATTCAGAAGTTATTACTGCTAAAATTTTAATCCAATGAGAAAATACACTTTGCTTTTTAAGCTATTATTTTGCGTGTACACAACTGCAAACTGTCAACTTCAAATTACGCCCATACTTCTTGACTCAGGTTTGTATGTACATGATATTGATGTTTTAAGTCAAGATACCATGTTGTTTACTTCAACTTCAAAAATTTATCGTACAACGAACGGAGGGGCAAGTTGGGATAGTATTGAAACAAATTTGCCAGGCAGTGTTTCTGTTGACTTTTTGAATTTTAATATTGGAGTAGCCGTAAATTATAATTCGATAAAGCGTACTACAAATGCAGGTGTAACATGGGACTCGCTTGCTTTTGCATCAACAACTAGTAATCGTGATTGCCATATTATAGATAGCAGTCATTTTATAGTTTCTAATGATAGTGGTTACATACGGCACGTTTATACTAATTATTATGTTGACGATACCTTGTTAGATCCATTGGCACTTGGGTCTCCCGTTGTGATTTTTGATTTTGATTTTTTAGATGACAGTGTTGGATTTGGAGGAGGAGTAGTTAATGGTTTTTCGGCCGTTATTCATACTGCTGATAATGGCCTAACATGGGATGTAAGGGCTAACAGTGGCTTTTTGTATTTGTACTTGCACGAAATATCTTTTGTTGACAGTATGGTGGGGTGGGCTACACAAGATAGTCCCGGCTTGTGGGAACATATTTCATTTACAACCGATGGGGGCTATACATGGCAATCGGGATATAATTATTTTGATGAGAAACGTATGAACGGTCTTGACTTTAGCCCTTCCGGTTTGGGTTTGGTATTAACTAAAAGTGGATACATTTTTCAAACTATTAATAGCGGTCAATCGTGGGATACTGCTTATGCCTATCAATCAGGCGGACCTTATGGTGTAAAGGTAAAGATTGTAAATGACTCCGTTGCTTACCTTGGTGGTGCACGTGGCATCTACAAACTCACCAATCTTCCCACTGGAATATTTGAAAATAATATTAATAAAATAAAGATTTACCCAAACCCAGCAACTTCAATTTTAAACATACAGATTCCATCAAACCAAAAAGCTAATAAAGTGGAAATGTATGATATGCAAGGCCGATTGGTTTTACTAAGCAATGCTGTTAATCATAATCCCTTGCCGTTAAATGTTGCAGGCCTAACACCAGGCATATACGCTGTAAAGGTTATTTGTAATGCAAGTACCCATTATACGAAGGTGGTTATCGAAGCACCTTAGCTTTAATAAGTTGGTGAATTTGGGTTGTAGGCAGCAATTTCACTTAATCAGAGATTTGGTGTTTAAGGGAATTCGCGGCTTCAACATCAAATTACTTTAATTTTAATCATGGAGCCGGTACTGTATATACCTCGCAAGTAGTTGACCAAAACGGCTTTCCTATTGAAGATGCTATCGTGCAAGGATCGACTACTTACTATCCTGCTAATGGACATCCCCCATTTTATTCAATAACCACCTTTACGGATGCAAATGGAAACTTTAACTTATTACCTTATACTAATACAAGTGAATTAACATATAAAGCCATTTCTGATGTAAGGGTTACCTGTGCTGGTTGTGAAGTAAAGTACTTCAATTGGACAGACCCATTCACTATGGTACTTTATTTGCCACCTAGTATTGAACTCTATAAAAACACCACTAAGTTTGATAATCACATAAACCACTTGGTTTACATTCAAAACAATACCACACAAAACTTTTCGGCTAACAATACCATTTTGGTTGACAACAATTTTACAGTCGAAGGTACTGGTTTAACGGCAGGTGGCACTGCCGATGTAAGAGCTAAAAACGAAGTAACCATAAAGGGGGAGTTTCATGCACAATATGGAAGCGAAACTATTATTCATACCGGTAATCCTTTGCCCGATTGTAGTATAGTAACTTTTCGCAATGCCAGCACATCAGGTGTAGCAACAAATCAAAAAGATGTAACAAAAAATATTGAGTTAGCTTTTAACACACAGACGCAATTTAGTTTTGATGTGTTGCCCAATCCTAATAATGGTAATTTTGATATCATCATTTCACCATTGTCAAAATCAACAGCCGCATTTTATACCGGTAAGCTTTATAATTTAGTAGGCAATTGTGTAGTAACAATAGCACCCTTTAATGACAAATTAAATCTTAACCTAAATCATTTAGCCAAAGGTTTTTATTACCTCACGTTAATCAATAACAATAAACAAGTAACACAAAAACTCATCATTCAATAAAAAGTAAAAGCTATGAAAAAGATAAAAATAATTACAGCACTACTATTAATTATAAGCAGTACTTATTCTCAAAACTGGCAATGGGCTAAACATGCAGGAGGTTCAGGAAATGACCGAGTAAGTTCCATTTGTAATGATGTAAACGGAAACCTATATATAGGTGGTGGTGCAAATGGTACTAATTGCATTTTTGATACGATTAGTTTAAATTGCTTTTACCCTACAATGATACTTGCAAAGTATAATCCCAATGGTAATATAGTGTGGCTTAAAAAAGCAAATGGTTCGAACACTGGGGCATACGCAAAAAAAATTGGGATTGACGGAAATGGCTTTATATACGTTGCAGGTTTCTTTCAGGGTAATGGTACATTTGATACAACAACCCTTACCGGCTATGGTAACGATGATGGGTTTTTAGCCAAATATGATAATAATGGTAATTTAATTTGGGTGCAAAATTTTGGAGGGGGTGGGACGGACTATGTTACAGGATTGGCAGTTGATAATAATGGCAGTTGTTATGTAAGTGGTGTAACTTTATCAGGAAATGCTCATTTTCCGGGGGGGGGTTACTGTTACAGCACCAAATAGTTATTTTAGGGGGTTTGTAGCAAAATTTAATACTACAAATGGTTTATGCATCTGGGCTAAAAGAACCACCACAGTATCCTCTTCCGGTGGGGTTTCATACAACGATAATAAGGTTTATTGGATAGGTTCTTACGACAGCATTTTTACTTATGGGGCAACTACAATAACAGAGAATGACACCACAAAAAGTGCTTGTTTTTATGCACAATTAGATACTGCCGGCAACATCATTTGGATTCATCAGGAATTGGGCAAGAATATAAAATTCGAAGCCGTTAGCAGCGTAAATGGTAGTGTTTACATAACGGGAAATTACCAGGGAAGTACATCTATTGGTGGCATTGTACTAACAGCATTAAGTCAAGATGCCTTATTGTTTAAAGTAGATGACAGCGGTAATTTTAAATGGGTAACAAATTTACAAGCCTCCATTTATAGCGGTGCGTATGATATAAAAGCAACTGTAACAGGAGATGTTTATGTATGTGGTGTATTTGCAGGATTAGCACAATTTGGTAGTTTTTCGGTATCAGCATCAGCTTCTTTTGCAGCCTTTGCCGCAAAGTTCGATAGCAATGGGAATTGTATAGGTATGCGCCAAGGTACACTTGCGGGTGGAGCAGCAATTACTACAGATGGAAATGATAATTGCTATTTAGGCGGTTCCACAGGTTACGATTCCACCGCTGTCTTCGATAATTTTATCCTTACCAGTTATGGCACTAATGATATGATTATTGCCAAGGCTTCTAGTATCACCGGCATAGGCGGCAACGAGCGCCAGGCCAATAACCAACTACTCATCTATGCCAACCCAACCGCAGGCAAATGCAACATAACCGTACCCGATGCGTTTTTGCATGAAAAAAATTTAACACTTACTATATATGATAATGCAGGCAAGGTGATACAACAAAAAACACTAAGCATGGCAGACGATAAAATAAAACTCAACTTAGAATAAGAAGCAAAGGGAATTTATGACGTTACAGTTACCAATGGCGTTAAAAATTATAGTGGCAAAGTGGTGTTTCAGTAGTTGAAAATTGACAGTTGATAATTTGTTTTCAAACCCTTGGGTAGTTTGCATGAAAAGTTCCTTATTTAAAGGTGCATACAGGCAATTTACTTTTTATAAATTATCGTCAAAATATTTTCAACTATGAAAGACGTAAAACCCCAATTCCCCGCTACCGCAAGCTCAATGTAATTAAGTTAAGAAAAAATGTTAGTGCCTCTATACTGGTGCGGCTGTGCCCTTTAGGGTTAGGGTGCGGGAGAGCCGGCAACTCCTGCCACCGTAATTTATTTCATATCAATTATAAATTTATTTTCATATTTACATAAACATCTAAAACGCCATAAGCCATGACTACCCCCCCCCCCGCAAATTATTTGTTTTAGCAGCGCTTGTTATTAACATGCAAACGGTGTT
>JAEUTH010000008.1 GCA_016788165.1 Bacteroidia bacterium
TATAATATTGGCTGGTACTGGATTATATTGAGAAGTGGTTGCCACAAATCCGCTGTCATCCATTTGAATAATATTATGTATTCTGATAGGATCAGTTGAGGTTTTAAAATATTTTAACCAGGTAATTTGCGGTTGCGCAAAGCAATTTAAGGCCAATAGCATGGCAATGGTAAAAATGAATTTCATGGTCTTACTTATTTTTTAAAGTTAATGCCTTAATAGTACCCAAAGTATAACCCTGGTATATTACTTTTACCAAAAGTAAACCATCGTAGGTAAGATTGGTTTTTTCTAAATAAAGCAAGGTGCCATATTGTGTACTATTTGCTTTGGTTATAGCCAATATATCCATTGCCCTGCCTGTGGCATTATAACATTGCAAGGTAACGGCTTGGGGGTTATCGCAGTTAAAGTTATTAAGACTAATAGTTGCAGGTTGGCCTTGCAGTTGCATATCCATCTCTAATGAAAATTTATTTTCACAAACCTAATTTTTGTTGTGTGCGTGATTTTTTCATAACTGATAAATTTTTCGCAATAGAATAAATTAAAGGGTTAACTGAAACTTGTTTTGGAAGTGGTAAATATAGAAATGGAGTTGAGCGTTGAAAGGGGCATAATTGAAGACAGAAGTTTTGAATAGGTGGGTTCTATATTAAAAATAATAAGCAGGAGCATTGTAAAAAAAATGCCGCTTGTTTAAGGCGGCATTTTTTAGTTTCAGTTTATAATTTAAATGCTTTTTTGGTAGCTGCTAATGCATTTAACTCTTCCCAAGGAAACAGTTTAACTTCTACTGTTTTTTCATTAGCCTTACCTTTATTAAATGTTTTTTTAACCACTTTACATTCGCGCCCCATGTGGCCATAGGCTGCGGTTTCGAGGTAAATGGGTGTACGTAGCTTAAAACGTTTTTCAATAAAGTAGGGGCGTAAATCAAATTCAGGCATTTTTAAAATAACATCGGCAATTTGCCCATCGGTAAGTGCTACTTGTGCGGTGCCATAGGTATTTACAAATAGGCCTACAGGTTTGGCAACACCAATAGCGTAGGCTACTTGTACCAAGGCTTCGTTACAAACACCTGCTGCCACTAAATGTTTGGCAATATGGCGCGTGGCATAAGCAGCACTGCGGTCAACCTTTGATGGGTCTTTACCACTAAAAGCACCACCACCATGTGCACCTTTTCCGCCATAGGTATCTACAATAATTTTACGGCCGGTAAGACCAGTATCGCCATGTGGCCCGCCAATTACAAACTTGCCAGTTGGGTTTACATGGTATTTAATTTTATCATTAAATAATGCCTGTACGCGCTTGGGCAATTTTTTAAGCATGCGTGGCACTAAAATATTAATAACGTCTTCTTTAATTTTTTTAAGCATTACGGCATCCTTTCCAAAGTCGTCATGCTGGGTGCTAATTACAATGGCATCAATGCGTATGGGTTGATTATCGTCACTGTATTCGATAGTTACCTGACTTTTGGCATCGGGTCGCAAATAGGTTATGGCTTTGTTTTCTCTGCGTAATGCGGCTAACTCGCGTAATAATAAATGCGAAAGCTCTAAAGGTAAGGGCATGTAGGTATCGGTTTCGCGGCATGCGTAACCAAACATCATTCCTTGGTCACCGGCACCTTGCTCTTCAGGTTTTTTGCGCTCTACACCCTGATTAATGTCGGGCGACTGTTCATGTATGGCCGATATAATACCGCAAGAGTTTGCTTCGAACATATATTCGCTTTTGGTATAACCAATTTTTTTAATCACATCGCGTGCAATATCCTGCACATCCAAATACGCTTGCGATTTTACCTCACCGGCTAAAACTACCTGTCCGGTTGTTACCAGGGTTTCGCAGGCTACTTTAGATGCAGCATCATAAGCTAAAAAATTATCAATTAAAGCATCAGAAATTTGATCGGCTATTTTATCGGGATGGCCTTCGGAAACCGATTCAGATGTAAATAAGTATGGCATTTTAAAAAAATATTGAGTGTTTGTTTTGATGTTGATACAGGCTGACTGAAAGTGCCTGTTTTTTTGGAGGCGCAAACATAAAATTTTTAGGCAATAACTCTAAAAAAGCTTGTTGCGATGATGCATAAAAGCGACAGTAAACAGAGCCGTACTTTAGTTTTTAGTAAGTTGCCTGAAAACATTTTCGAGATTGGTATTTTCCTGTTGCATGCTTAATACGGTGTTCTTTGTATTAACAGCAAAAGTAAAAAGGGCCTGCCTTACATCGGTTTGTGCATGTATGCGAAATGTATTATTAGGCAGCGTTTCTACCTGCAATACACCTTCAATATTTTTTAATAATGCGGGCGAAACAGATTGGCCAAATTCGATTATTAATATGGGTTTGTTACTTTGTTTCACTAATGCATGCGCGGCTTCATCGGC
Organism: Bacteroidia bacterium; assembly: GCA_016788165.1. GTDB lineage: Bacteria > Bacteroidota > Bacteroidia > AKYH767-A > OLB10 > JAEUTH01. The sequence goes on from JAEUTH010000008.1 coordinate 2,412, forward strand.
TACTATTTTGCCTTTATTAATAATAATTACACGGTTGCAAATGGCTGTAACTTCTTGCATAATGTGTGTAGAGAGTATAACCGTTTTTTCTTTGCCAATATTTTTTATCAATTGTCTGATATCGGCTAACTGGTTTGGGTCGAGGCCCGATGTGGGTTCGTCTAAAATCAACACTTTTGGGTCATGTATCATGGCTTGTGCCAAGCCAACTCTTTGGCGGTAACCTTTACTGAGTGCGCCAATTTTTTTATGGCTTTCAGGTGTTAAGCCTGTTAACTCAATCATATTAGTAACGGCTTTGGCTATTAAATTTTTTGATAGATGTATGCCTGCCACAAAACTCAAATACTCGCGCACATACATATCTAAATAGAGCGGATTGTGCTCGGGTAAATAACCTACCTGTTTGCGCACTTCGATAGATTGCTCCAGGGTGTCGTACCCTTCTACCTTAACTATTCCTGATGTTGCGGGCAGGTAGCAGGTAATAATTTTCATCATGGTTGATTTGCCTGCTCCATTAGGTCCTAAAAAACCAACTATTTCGCCCTTGGTAACCTGAAACGAAACATCGCTTAAAGCCCATTGTTTATCATATTGTTTCGAAACATTGTTTACTGAAATCATATTGTTATGCAAACATTATTATTGGTAAGCCTTAATATTTAATAAACCAACTGCGTACTTTTAATTTGATAACACCAAAAAATGCTTCGCTAAAAATGCCACCACTCATTTTGGATTTACCATGTTTACGATCGGTAAAAACTATAGGCACTTCGGCAATTACAAAGCCCAGTTTCCAGGCAGTAAATTTCATTTCAATCTGAAAAGCATAGCCCACAAATTTTATCCGGTCGAAATTAATAGCTTTTAAAACTTTGCTTTTGTAACACTTAAAGCCTGCTGTTGCATCGTGTATGGGCATGCGTGTTATAAGACGTACGTATGCCGAGGCATAGTAACTCATAATAACGCGACCAATGGGCCAGTTAACCACATTTACTCCGGTTTTGTATCGCGATCCAATAGCTACATCGGCACCGTTTTCGCAGGCTTCGAGTAGCTTAATTAAATCTTTTGGCCGGTGGCTAAAATCGGCATCCATTTCAAACACATATTCATAATTTCGCTGCAACGCCCATTTAAAACCGTGTATATAGGCCGTACCTAAACCCAATTTGCCGGCACGTTGTTCTAAATGCAAACGGCCATCAAATTCAACCTGTAGTTTTTTTACAATTTCTGCAGTGCCGTCTTTGCTGTTATCATCAATAATTAAAATATCAAATGCACGTGGCAATGCAAACACAGCCCTTATAATGGCTTCGACATTTTCGCATTCGTTGTATGTTGGTATTATAACTAAGTATGGGTGCACAGTAACAAGTAAAAACTATGGCTTTGCAGCCGCAGGTTGGTGTTGCGAAATAACTATAAACGTACGACTTGCAAAAACCATTTTACGGTAAATGGTTGTTAATGCTGTTTTGAAAAAACAGGCACCCTACGAGTGTAAATGCGGCCAATTTATTGTGATACAAAATTTTGAAATGTGCCAAATGCTTCAGGTATAAATGCACCATAAACAAAGCAGTTTTTTGCAAAAATAATTACATGTTTTATGCACCTGCATACGCAATAGCTTGCTGCAAAGCATCGCCAAAATAAAACACATCGATAAAAGTATTGTACATAGGCACCGGTGCAACACGTAATACATCAGGCTCGCGCCAATCGGCAATAATGCCTTTTTGGGTTAAGTATTGATGTATTTTTTTTCCGTTTTTTTCGATGCGTATGCTTAACTGACAACCACGCTCATCGGATTGCCGTGGTGTAATAATACTTATGCCATTATGGTTGGGTTGTTTTTGTAAAACATCGTCAATAATAAATTCGAGGTAGTTTGTGAGCATTTTACTTTTTGCAACCAATGCATCCATGCCGGCCGCATCAAATAAATCGAGTGCAGCACGGTGGCAAGCCATACTCATAACCGGTGCATTGCTCAGTTGCCATCCATCGGCACCTTCTTTCGGAATAAATGTTTCGGGCATTTCGAAACGGGTTTCCGGATCATTACCCCACCAGCCTGCTAACCGGGGTAGTTTAAAATTATCGGCATGGTGTTGATGCACAAAGCAGCCGGCAACACCACCGGGTCCTGAGTTTAAATACTTATAACTGCACCATACTGCGAAATCAACATTCCATTTATGCAATTGCAGTTTTAAATTACCTGCAGCATGTGCCAAATCAAAACCACAACGTGCACCGGCCTTATGGGCTGCCAAAGTTATTGCCTGCATATCAAATGCCTGTCCGCTGTAATAATTTACACCGCCAATCATCACCAATGCCAATGTGTCGGCATGTGTTTCGATTGTTTTAATAATATCTGCTGTTTTAATAAGGGCACTGCCTGATGAAGGTTTCAATTCGATAAGCGCATCATCGGTTTCAAAACCATGCAGATATGCATGCGATGCCAATGCATATCTATCACTAGGAAATGGATTATACTCATAAATAATTTTATAGCGCTCTGCTGTTGGTTGATAAAAAGATGTAAGCATCAGGTGTAAATTAACCGTTAGTTGATTCATCATCACCACTTCCGAAGGTAGTGCTCCAACTAAATTTGCGGCACTATTGCGTAAAAATTCATGGTATGGAAACCAAGGCCGTTTTGCATGAAAGTGCCCCTCAACACCATATTGTGCCCAATCGGCCAACTCTTGATTTAAATAAGCAGCCGTTGCTTTGGGTTGTAAACCCAATGAGTTGCCTGTAAAATAAATACAATCGTTACCATGATGTTGTGGAATATGATATTCATTTCTGAAATGACGCAGCGTATCTGCTTCATCCATTTGTTGGGCATAAGCTAAAGTGTTGTGAAATGACATGTTTTTTAAATTGAAGAATTGCTATGGTGCTTTTTAAAAATTTGAAACAGCAAATAAAATATTATGTAAACTTTTAAAAAATAAAACGATGATTTGATTGATAAATACCCCAGAGCAATACCGATTCGACCAACAAACAAACGTCCAACCAAAGCAAATACCAGGTGTTTTGATTTTTAAAATACAGATAACAAGGATATGCTGCTGTAAATGCTAAAAAGTATAAGGATGCTAAATAAAAATCGGTTGGGGTTCCAAATAATATTAATAACAAAAGTAAATTAAGTACCAGCAAGCTCATACAAATAAACTTTGCTTTATAACTGCCTAAATGATTAACGGTGTTAAAGTAGCTGATGGAAGTATCGGTATTAACATCGCGCAAATCGAATGGTAAACTCATGGCCGCTAAAAAAATCATACGTCTTAAAAACACCAGCGTAATGGTAGTTGTGCTAACATAAGTAATATACGTAGCAGGTAAAGCTACCGTAATTAAGCTCCATACAAGTGCAAGTGTTATGGTTTTGCCGAAAGGTATTTGTCGTAAAGCAAATTGGTTTTTATAGGCAGGTTGCTGATATGCATACACCAATGCCGCAACAAGCAGCATAATAAGTACGGCCCAAATTTGTTTAAAACAGATGTAGCAAATTAGCAGATAAGCAATAGTTAACCCAATAAGCCCCGCAGGTTTTAACTTATAAACATATTGTTTAAAATTGCTGTAGGCTATGTAGGTAAAACCAAAAATGCAAATATAATTAAGCGTGGGTGCGGGTTTGTTCGAAAAAAACAGAAAGCTATCATGCATTAATAATACAACAGCAAAAGTTATAATAAAGGCTGTATAATTATTATAGTAGTATTTAAGTGTCATGTTACATGCGATAGCCCCGACTACAAAATTTATTCTTTTTCAACCACTACGGCTGTACCATAGGCAAGCACTTCGGTAATACCTTCCATAATTTCATTAGCATCATAACGCATGCCTACTATGGCATTGGCGCCTTTACTTTGTGCATCAGTAATTAAATAATTAAATGCTTCGAACCTAGCTTTTTCACAAAGCTCTACATAAATACTTAGTTTGCCACCCAAAAGCGATTGCAAACCACCGGCTAAGTTGCCAAGCACACTGCGCGAGCGCACCGTAATACCTCTAACCACACCTAAATGCTTTACAATTTTATACCCTTCGAGTTGATTGCCTGTTGTAATTAAATTAGCGTCCATAGTTTTTAATTTATTGATTGGATAAAATATAAATACCCGAACCCAGTAACAAGCCTAAGCCTCCAAAAAGAAATCCCTTCTTAGCCTTCATTTTACGTGCACGATAGCCATAACCTTCAATAAAAGTTTGGTCGTTTATAAAAACAGGCGCATCGGGTAAACTGATATTAGGTTTAGGTGTAAAAGCATTGGTAAGAGCAACATAACCAAAAGGAGCCACCAGGCCATATACACCTAAAAACACAACACCGGCAGCGCCTACGGCTGTTGCGCCAACTGCAGTTAATGGTTTGCGATAGTGTTTTAAAGCATATTTTTCACCTTCAACAAACATGCGCATATCGGCCACGTTATATTCTAATGTGTCAGTAGTATCGGGTTGATAAATTAACCTTTCGCCTAAGAGGCTGTCTTCTACAGAAAAAATGCGGTCTAAAAACATTTTATGCCTGCTGCCTTGCTTGTCGGTTGATTTGCTGTAGTTTAAGTAATCGCCTTTTATTTCATACGTTTTAATTGGCAACTCATTTCCGTTAAGTAGTTTTATTTTATGCTGGGCAGTACAGTAAAATGGCAACAACAAACAGCAAGTAACAATGAGTAATCGCATACGTTTTTTAATGTTTTTTCAAACATACAGTTTAAACCATCAACCACATTGATTTTTATATTTTTTTAAAAGCAATAATTTTTAAGGCCCGTTATTCCTTTAAATAATTGAAACAAACCGTTGGCTAAATAATGTATTGATTTTGTCAAATCCATTTTTTAATTTGGTGCTATCAAGTTGTATTACTTGTGTTTACTTAAATCATTAACTTAAAAACCAAGATTATGAAAAAACTACAATTACCTATTGCACTTTTATCTGCATTAGCTTTAAACGCAACCATTGCCAATGCGCAGTGGACAGAGGACGCATCATCTGTTTATTTAACCAATGGAACTAAAAATGTTGGTATTGGTACCGTAGCGCCCGCGTTTGTTTTAGATATACAACGTGCCGGCAATGCCAGTATGTCGTTTAAGTCAACTACGGGTACAGCCAATATGATTTTAGACAGAGCTAACAATACAGCAACTGCCTCGGTAAGTTATCGTACCAACGGTGCACCAACATTTCAAACAGGTACTGTGGGTACCGATAATTTTGTGATTAGAAACATATTTTTAGGAGCGCCTGCCTTTTGCGTAGTACAATCTAACAACAATGTTGGTATTGCTACCAATACACCTTCTGCTTCGTTTTCGGTAAACAACAAGTTATTGGTTGATGCCGTAAACGGTGATATGAGTTTCAGCGACCAATTGGGTTCGATAACATTTCCGGCTGTTAGTGGTGCTGCAGATGCCATGATAAATATGTTTGCCAGTGGAATTGGTAATGGTGACAGGATGGTTATTGCGCATTCGCCAGGTTTTTCTACCTATGGTTTGCAATACCAGGATGCTACAGATAAGTTTAATTTTATCGGTAATGGCAGCAATGTATTAACTGCCGATTTAGCTAACTTGCGCGTAGGTATTGGTACCAATGCACCAACTACCAAATTACATGTAGTTGGCGCATCAACATTAGCAGGTAATACTGCGGTTACAGGTACATTAAATGTATCGGGTGCAACCACTATTGGAGGCATATTGGATGTTAACGGAGACACAATTCGTTTTGGTTCTGTTGAGCGCTTAATTGATGGCGGTGCAAACACCATAGCAACCAATTCAACTTTCAGACCTGAAACCGATTTGGGCGCAAATTTAGGATCAACTATCTATCGTTGGAACAATGTTTTTGCAGGTAATTCGGTTTCTATCGGTGGCACAAGTACTGTTTTACCATTGCATGTTGATGGTGGTACAGATGTAGGCTTAGCCAGTGGTGGCTATGCATGCTTTGGTGCTACAACTGCCGAAAACGTAACAATTGATAACAACGAAATTATGGCACGTAACAATGGTGCAGCATCGTCTTTGTTCGTGCAACACAGTGGTGGCAATACCGTAATTAATGCAAATGGTGGTGCTGTTTGCATTGGTATAGGCACGCCTGCTACCGGTTACTTAGTTTCTGTTGATGGCAAGCTGATTGCAGAAGAAGTACGTGTTGAGTTATCGGGCAACTGGCCTGACTATGTATTTAGCAACGATTACAAAATGTTGAGTATTGAAGAGTTGGAAAATCATATTGCAACTTACAATCATTTGCCCAATGTACCATCGGCAGCCGAAGTAGCAGCAGACGGAATAATGCTTGGCGAAATGCAAACCAAAACCATGGAAAAAGTTGAAGAAAACGCTTTATACATTATCGAGTTAAATAATAAACTAAAAGCTCAGGACCAACTTATTCAAAAACTATTGAAAGAAGTTGAAGCATTAAAAAACGATAAGTAATTTTTTCATACACATAATGTTTAACTGCTAAAAACAAAAGCTATGAAAAGAAAACTAAAAATATACGGTGCCTTAAAGCCTATAGGCTTAGCACTAATGGGATGGTCTTTATGTACAGCCGCTTTAGCGCAAAGCGTAAATCCATTACTGCAAAGCATTGTAAAGCCAAGCAGCACACAACACTGGATTACGTTTAACGAAGCCGGTTCAAACTTAAATGCCAACCGCTTGTTTGATGAATATAAAGCCGGTTTTGGCTTAACTGCTGCCGATGAAATGAAACTCGATCAAACCAAAAGCGATGAAATTGGCATGCAGCATTACAACTTTAAGCAAAGGCATCAAGGCTATGAAGTAATGTTTGGCACATTTAAGGTGCATCAGGCAGCCGATGGCAAATTAACTTCGGCAAACGGCCGTATCATTACCAACATCAGAAACCAGGCATCGGCAGTGTTAACCGAAACACAAGCCTTGCAAAAAGCATTAGCATTTATGGGTGCCAAAAAGTATTTGTGGCAAAACGATGCGTTGGAAAACGAATTAAAACGTACCGAAGAAAACAGCCAGGCTACTTATTTTCCTAAGGGCGAATTACAATACACACCCAACAATTTTGACGGTACATTTAAAGGCGAAGACTATCGCTTAGGCTGGACGTTTAAAATTTACACTGACGACAGAGAGGTGTCCGCTAAATTTGTTGCTATTGATGCCTTAACAGGTAATGTAAACTACTATCACGATATTTCAATGAGTTGTGTTACCGGTAGTGGTACAACAGCCTGGCAAGGTTCCAGAACTTTACATACACGCTTAAGCGGTGGTACCCATCAATCGCATAACGACTGCCAAACAACTGATTTGATTGTGTACAACTGTAATGGTAATGGCGCAACCAATACATATTACACCGATGCAAACAATGTCTGGACAGCTACAACACAACAAAGTGCTGCACAAGCACAGTTTGGTATTGAAGGTACTTACGACTATTTTAATGGTGTACATGCGCGTCAAAGTTGGAATGGAAGCAGCGGTGATATGATTGCCTATAACAATGCATTTGCCGGTAGCAATAATGCTTGCTGGGGTTGTACCGGTAATTCTACTATTTATTATGCGGGCAATACCAGTGCTTCAACTGACGATTGGAATACGGTGGATATTATGGGCCACGAATTTACACACGGTGTTACACAGGATGAAGCCGGACTTATTTATAATAAAGAGTCGGGCGCATTAAACGAATCGTTTAGTGATATTTTTGGTGATATGGTTGAAAGTTATACACTTTCAAATAACGACTGGTTAGTAGGAGCCGACAGGGGCGCTATACGTAGTTTTATTAGTCCAAACACTTATGGCGATCCGGATACATACAATGGCACCAATTATAAAACCACTGTAGGTTGTACCCCAAGCAGCGGTAACGATCAGTGTGGCGTACACTCGAACAGCAGTATTCAAAATCACATGTTTTATTTATTGTCAAATGGTGGCAGTGGTACAACTGATTTTGGTGTAGCATACAATGTGAGTGGTATTACGCGCTTTACAGCGCGTGATATTGGCTATCGCGCCTTGGTTTTCTATTTAAGCGGTAGCGATGGTTTTATTGATGCACGCGAAGCCTGGTTACGTGCTGCATTTGATTTGTATGGAGGCTGCTCTAATGAAATTATTCAGGTGGGTAATGCATGGCGTGCTGTAGGTGTTGAGTCGCAATCGGCACAATACAATGTAAATGCATGCGGCACTTACCCTGCGGCAGGTACTTACCGTCAAGCCATTCATCAACTAAGTGTTGCCAATGGTTGCGCAACAAATATTACGGCAAGTGCAACTACGGTTTACTTTAGTGCAACAGATAGAGTAGTGTTGTATCCGGGATTTAATGCAGTATCGGGCAGTAAATTTTATGCCTACATCGAACCTTGTGCTATTTCATTGTACAAAAATGCCTTGGCTGATAACAGAAGTGATGCTGAAAAGGGTTTGGTGGCCGACTTGCAAAACGCACCTGATTTATCGAATGGGCGCATAGGTACTGAAGCAACAGCAATTAATGTTGCACCTAATCCATTTAACAATGAAGTAACCGTTCAATTACAATTAAAGGAATCAGGTATGGTAACCGTAGCAATATACGATGCATTGGGTAATTTAATTTCAACCATTAAACCCAATGAAATGCTTGCAGCCGGAAGGCAGCAAATAAAATACGATAGCCACCATTTGGCTAAAGGCATTTATTTAATGCACGTAATTATTGATGGCGAAACATCGGTTAGGAAAATTGTAAAAATGTAAGTTTAAATTGACAATTATTTTGAAACAGAGGCACTCATAACTGAGGCCTCTGTTTTTTTTGTCCCTAGCGTATAAATAGCAATCTGTAAAATTCAAATTACTTACAATCCATATTCGCTTAACAAATAAACCATTGCAGCCATAGTTGCCGCACCTAACTGTAATTCGCGTTTGTTGACTTTGTCAAAGGTGTCGGCTGCGGTATGGTGTAAGGTAAAGTACCGTTGCGAGTCGGGGCTTAAACCCATAAGTACTTTACAGTTACCGGCAAGGTGGCCAACATCGGCACCACTTCCATAGCCATCCCATGAGTAAATATTGTATGGTGTAAATAAATTTTGCCAACTTCTAATTTTGGCAATAGCCAAACTATCGCCTTCGAAACTAAAGCCACGGGGCACAAAACCACCGGCATCCGATTCGATGGCTGCTATATGATTTTCGTTTTTAAGTTTGGCTTCTGATGCATATTTAGCGCCACCACGGCCACCATTTTCTTCATTCATAAAAAGCACACATCGTATGGTGCGCTTGGGCTTAATATTTAATGTCTTAAATATTTGTAACACTTCCATACATTGTACCACACCTGCTCCATCATCATGGGCGCCCTGGCCATTATCCCATGCATCTAAATGACCTCCGACCACAATAATTTCGTCAGGAAATTCACTGCCTTGTATTTCACCAATTACATTAAACGAACTGGTATCGGGCAATTGCACACAATTTTGTGTAAACGAAAATTTTACCTGCGGCATACCACGCAACTTTAATTGCTGACTTAATAAATCGGCATGAATTGTACTTATGGCACAGGCAGGTATTTTATTTACTGAATCCTTGTAACTCATACTGCCAGTATGCGGAAATGCGTCAACACTACTGGCTGCACTTCGAACCACAACGCCAACAGCACCATAAGGTGCAGCCCTAAATGCACCGGCCCAACGGGGTTCAACGGCAGCGCCATAGGCTTCAAATGTGTTTATGTGTGTTTGATTCCAAGGCATATTGTAAAACACAATTTTATTTTTGAGTGCATTTTTTTCGCCTAATTGCTTCAACTCATCCCAACTGTTTATTTCAACCACTTCGGCTGTTAATCCACCTTTGGGTGTTGCAATGCTGCCACCTAAAGCGCAAATGTTTACTTCGGTTTTTTTATCACCTTTAATTAAAAATGCTTTTTCGGCTGCACCACGCTTCCAGTAAGGTACCATACAAAGTTGTTTATAAACAGCATCAGGTTTTATGGTGTTTAAAGTTGTTTCGGCCCATTTTACCGCCTTGGCTGCTTCGGCCGAACCGCTTAACCGTCCACCAATTCTGGTGGCTAAAAACTCAAGCCAGTCGTAACCTTTACCGGCAGTTAACGATTGTGTATAAATGCTTCTGATTATGGCTGAGTCTGATTGTGCCTGAACCTGCAAAACAGAAAATAAAACCAATATAGCTGATAGCTTTCGCATGTTGTTCTATTATTAAATATTTAAGTCTAATTAAGTTGATCGGTTAATAATTTTATTTCGACTGCCGGAGCCATTTTTTCATAGCATATACGATACACAGCTTTGCAAATGGGTAAATGGGCCTGTGCCTGGCGGTTAATTTCGTCAATGCACTTAGCAGCAAAATAACCTTCGGCAATCATATTCATTTCTAACTGTGCTACTTTTACGCTATACCCTTTACCCAACATATTACCAAACATGCGATTGCGCGAAAATTTTGAATAGGCAGTTACCAATAAGTCGCCCAGGTAAGCACTGTCATTAATATCACGTTTTACGGGATGAACAACGTCTATAAACCGCTTAATCTCGCGACAGGCATTAGAAATTAATACTGCCTGAAAGTTATCGCCATAATTTAAGGCATGGCAAATACCACTTGCAATGGCCATAATGTTTTTCATAACGGCACTATACTCCGTGCCATAAATATCATCACTTTGCGTAATGCGTAAGTACCTGCATTGCATTAACTGTTGCAGGTTTTGATTGAGGTTTTCGTTTTGCGATGCAACGGTTAAATAACTTAGGCGCTCTAAAGCAATTTCCTCGGCATGGCATGGGCCGGTTATTACAGCAATTTGATTGTAAGGTATTTGTAACAGTTGGTGTAAATACTCGCCTACAATTAAGTTGTGTTGTGGTACGATACCTTTTATACCCGACACAATAATTTTACCTTTAAGCAATGACAAATCAATTGAAGCTAAAGTTTCGGCAACAAATGCCGATGGTATTGCCAATACAATAATATTACTGGCAGCAACCGCTTCAGTTAAGTTTGCGGTAACGTGTACTTTACTGATATCTATTTGCGCATCGGTTAAATAGGTTGGGTTATGACCATATTTTTTAATAAAACTTACAGTATATTCATTACGCAACCACCAAAAAATATGGGTCGCATTATTCGAAAATATTTTAACCAGGGCTGTTGCAAAACTGCCACCTCCAATAACGGTAACGGATGTATGCATGAAGTGAATTTAAATGATGTGGCTAAGTTATAAATAGGCAATTGGCATCAAACAATCAATTCGTTTTAAAATGGCAATTTGAAACAGTAATTGAATTTACTATTGAGATTTATAGTTGTGTTTGACCCCTAAGAAACCAAGTCGCTATGTGCTTATTGAATTAAATTGTATTATAGAAATTTATTGCTTACCGCAGTTGTGAATAGATGATAGGTAAGTAATTTTTGTACTGCAAACATCCCAGCAATTTTTTAAACCGGTTAGCTTATTGCAATTGAGCTTTAGAGCTAATGCAAGTTGCTTTGTGTTTGCTCGAAACAGTTATTTAAGCATACTCCGTTTAAGATTAACGTCAAACGCTACCGGGTTAGTGTAGTTAAAAACAACCATCAATTTTTATGTAATGCTAATTATATCTTCGACCGATTAAAAAATCTTTAAGCTGTAAAATGAAACAAAAAATTATTTTAAGTCTTTTATTACTGTTTGTTGTAATCCAGTTTTTCCAGCCAAGCCAACACAACAATACCACGGAGGCTACGCAATCATTTGCCGACAATGTGCCTGTGGGCAATATTTTAAAAAAGGCCTGCAACGATTGTCATAGCAACTATACCCATTATCCCTGGTATAGTAAAGTGCAACCTGCAGGTTGGTATTTGCAAAACCATGTAAACGAAGGCAGGTCGGAACTTAATTTCGATTCGCTGTTAAGTTACACTGCCAAAAGACAAGACCATAAATTAGAAGAAATTATAGAAGTACTTGAACTTGGTGAAATGCCTTTAAGTAGTTACACTTTACTGCACCCCGAAGCAAAATTAGATTCAGCCGAAAAACAAATTTTAATGAATTGGGCAAAAGAGATGCGTATAAAGCTTAATTACCAATAGAAATATACAAAAAAAGCAGCATAAAATATGCTGCTTTCTGATGTGGGAGCTACTGGATTCGAACCAGTGACCCTCTGCTTGTAAGGCAGATGCTCTGAACCAACTGAGCTAAGCTCCCATAAACAAAGGTTTTTTGTAAGCCTTTTTTGTTTGGGGCTGCAAATATATACATGCAGGTATTAGTTCCAAATTTTAAACTAAAATATTTTAAAGTGCTTCGGCCACTGTAAATGTACTGCCTCCAACAAAAATAAAATCGTTTGGTGTGGCAGCTTGTTTTGCTGCTTTTAATGCAGCCTTTACGCTTGCATAAGTTTTGCCAATTAAATTATTTGCAAAACCGAGTTCTTGAAGTGCTTTAGCCGGCAATGCCCTTGGTAATTTGGCTGCACAATAATAATAGGTAGCCTGGTTAGGTAAGCGTTTTAAAATGTGCGATACATCTTTGTCGGCTACAATGCCAATAACTATATGCAGTTTTTTGTATTTAATTGATTCCATGTTTTTAAGCACATAGGTAATGCCGTCAACATTATGGCCGGTGTCGCAAATTATTAACGGTTTGGTTTGGATGGTTTGCCAGCGTCCCATTAGTCCAGTAGTTTTTACCACCGTTTTTAACCCGTTTCTTATGGCTATTTCATTAATATTAAAATTACTTTGCAGCTTTGCAACAGCAGCTAATACAGTTGTTACATTTTCTAACTGATAAGTGCCGGTTAAATCTAAGGCAAGTTTTTTATAGCGTAAATTTTTGCCGGCTGTTATGTTTACAAACTGTAAGCCATTGCGCAAGGATAAAAGATCGGCATGCAGTATTTTAGATGCAAAGTTTATGGGCGCATTTTCTGATTTTGCTTTCAGTTTGAATACAGGTGCTGTACTGTTTTGATATTTGCCAATTACTACCGGAGTTTTGCTTTTAATTATCCCGGCTTTTTCAGAAGCAATTTCAGGTAGCGTATTGCCAAGCAAAGCCATGTGGTCATAACCAATATTGGTAATTACGCTAAGCAAGGGTGTAATAACATTTGTAGAATCTAAACGACCACCTAAACCGGTTTCAATAACAGCAATATCAATTTGTTGATTTCTGAAATAGTCAAAACATAAGCCTACAGTCCATTCGAAGAATGATGGCTGAATTTTTTCGAAATCAGCTTTGTATGTTTCAACAAAGTCAATTACATATTTTTTTGAAATGGGTTTGCCATTAATTTTAATGCGCTCTCTGAAATCTTTTAAATGTGGCGATGTATATAGCCCAACCTTGTAACCGGCATGTTGTAATATAGAAGCCAGCATGTGCGATGTACTTCCTTTGCCATTAGTGCCTGCTACGTGTATGCTTTTAAAACCTTGTTGGGGCTGATTTAATAGTTGCATCAGCGCATGGGTGTTATTTAAATTAGCCTTGTAAGCCGCTGCACCAATGCGATGAAACATAGGCAACTGTTTAAATAAATAATCAATGGTTGTTTTATATGCTGATGCCTGCATGATACATTTAAAATGAATAGCGGATTATAGCAATAAATCAAAGTTTGTTTTCGAAAAGCTACTCTAACACAAAGTTAAATGAAATGGTTCCCTTCTGAGTTTCTTTACCATCGGGGCTGGCATTAAACGGTGTGCTTAAAGCAGCTTCTTTAGCCAATTTGTAAAGGTAGGCGCTGTTAGTAGTTGAGCCTACATCGCCCGGTATGGCGCTAATAACTTTACCTTGTTTATCAACAATAATGGCTACTACAACCTTGCCCGTTTCTTGCGATTTATCATCAATACGTGGTGGACGTAACCATTTACGACCTGCTAAATTTAATTTTACACCCGAGCCTTTGCCATCTCCTTTACCATCGCCACTGCCACCACCGCTGCCGCCACCATCTCCACCGCCATCACCTTTACCATTGCCATTTTTCCCATAAAAAGTAGAAGAAGGGTCGCCTTGTGGGTCGCCTTGGTCGCCATTGCCTTTGGTTGCATTGCCATCAGATCCTTTTTTATTAGAACCTTTAAACAGTGCACTTTGGTTAAGCTGTCGTTCAGGTGTTTTGGTAGTGGCAGTTGGGTTTACTTTGGTTTCAACCGGCTTAACGGTTTTTGTTTCTGTAGGTTTTTTATTGGTTTTTTCTACAGGTTTAACAGCAACTGTGTTTTCGTTTTCTGTTGTAATTATTTCTTCGGCATTGCTGCTGGCTGGCTGTGGTATGGGCTCGGTTTGTTGTGGTTGTGTAGATGTTATTTCAGAAGTTGCTTGTATTTGACCTGATGCTTCGTCAACGGTGCCAATGCTTACCAACATGCCACCACCACCGGCATCGGCAAAAGGTGGGTTGGGTGTTGATAAGGCAAATACAAACATCAATGCCACCAATATTGCATGTATAAGCAATGTAAGCAGTATGGATTTATTTCTGATGGTTGCTTCCATAATTTATGTTGTAACAGTTACCATATAGGTAATTTAATTATTGGCAGGCTTATTATTTAATTTTTTGAATTAGCGGTAGCCAGCACCATTTTAATTTTTAAACGGTTGCCTATTTCCAACAAATCAACTAAGGCTTGCACGGGTACTGTTTTATCCACTTTAATTAAGGCAGCAGGATCAACCTGCCCGGCAATTTCGCGTGTAAGCGTTGCTTCTAAATCGGTTGCAGCTATGCGTGTGGTTCCAATTGCGTAATTTAAATCGGCATCAATGGCAATAACAATAGGATGTTTAACGCCTTGTGTACCGGTTTTTGCATTCGGCAGTAATAATTTTAATACCGTAGGCGTAGCAAATGCAGAAGTGATGAGAAAGAACAGCAATAAAAAAAACATAATGTCGGTAAGTGACGAGGTATAAACTTCGCCCACATATCGTTTTCTTCGTTTTAAGTCCATGTTATTTGTGTTGTTTTTATTTTACAGGTTCTTCTAATAAGTCAATAAACTCAACAGCATTTATTTCCATTTTATTTACTACTCTGTCAATCATGCCGGTAAGTATGTGATACAGCACATAAGCCATTATACCTACCGTTAAACCTGCAGCCGAGGTAACCATTTTTACATACAAGCCACCGGATATAACGCCCAAATCCAAACTGTTTTGTAAAGCTATCTGATAAAATATTTTTATCACTCCAAATATGGTTCCCAAGAATCCAAACATGGGCGCAATAGCGGCAATAACACCTAATATATTCAGGTATCGTTCCATTTTGTAGATTTCTAATTTACCAACATTTTCAATTGCTGTTTCAATATCGCGAATGGGTTTGCCCAAACGCATAATGCCTTTTTCAATCATTGCTGCAACAGGTGTGTTTGTGTTTTTACATAGTGTGCGAGCTGCTTCTATATTTCCATTATGCACATGGTCGCGTATTTGATGCATAAAGTTCATGTCAATTTTGCCACGTTTGCTAATGGTAAAATAGCGTTCAAAAAAAATAAATACAGCTATTACCGATAGTAAAGCAATGGGTATCATAATGGGGCCACCACTTTGCACAATTTCCCATAATGGCATGTCGGGTATGGGCGGATTTGATGTGGTAGCTAAGGTATCGGCCGCAGGTGTGCCTACTGAAATTTGCAACAGCATATAAGTTGAAGTTTTAAAAATTTACTTGTAAAAAATGCCTATAGCGGTTTCGTTTATGGTTCGCTATTAAGTAGCGAAAGTAGTAGGGGGCTTGTGTTTACACTGTTTGCAATATGTTATTTACTAACAGTGGCTTGTTAGCAGGTAAACGCAGTATCTAAACTTTTTATTGTTGTATTGGCAGGTATTAAATTTACTAAATGTTTTTATTCGTGTAATTGTTTGCCGATTCAATGTAAATAGAAGAGCTTGGGAAAGCCAACTCTAACTGAAGTGTTTTAGCAGTTTCAAGTATGTTGTAAATGGTAGCTTCTTTAACCACAATGTGTTCTTCCCAATCGTTGGTTTTTACAAAATATATAATGATTACTTGCAATGCACTGCTTGTCATTTCATGTAAATACACACTTACATTCTCATCAATATTTGGATTGTTAAGCAGGTAGTTTTTAATTTCAATATTAAAGGCCCTGATTGAATCGGGATTGGAGTTGTATTTAAAATCTAATTTAAACTGCACCCGATATAATGTACGTTCGGTTAAATTATCCAACTCGGCATCAACCATTTTTTTATTGGGTATGGTAACGTAAGATTTTTCAAGTGTACGTATGCGTGTACTTCTAAAACCAATATGTTCAATACGTCCATGTATGGCCCCAATACGAACCAAATCGCCAACAACAAATGGTTTATCTAAAAATATGGTAAACGAACCTAACAAGTTGCCCAGTGTTTCCTGAGCTGCAAGCGCTATGGCTAAACCGGCAATACCCGCACCGCCTAAAATTGCTGTTAAGTGTACATGAAATACCTTACTAAGCAATACAAAAACACCTAATACGATGAATATGATTTTTAGAGATTCCTTTATAAACGGAACCAGCATATCATCTGTTTTTGATGCAGTGTTTTGCGCCCGGTATAGCAATAAAAGACCTACATATTCGGTTAGGTTTACAGCCATCATGATTAACGATGCCAGTAATGCAATTTTAAAACAGCTTATAAAAATGATTGTGGGTAATGATGTTTTTGCCAATGAAGTATTCCAACTGGCCGGGTAATTTAACTCGGCCATTGCAAAATACAACGACACTAAAAAAACCAATACGCTAAATGGTTTTTGCAACAATTCGGTTAACTTGTTTTGCCCAACGCCTGCACAATACTTATGAAAGACCTTAAATAGCAGGGTTGTAAATAAGTAGGTAAATATTTTACGTAATGCATAGGCAGAAATTAAAATAAGTATGGCTAACAAATAGTCTAAACCGGTGTGATTGAAATACGTTTTACTTAAAAAATCCATAGTTGAAACAGGCAGGTATTAATTACAAAACAGGTAAGCCGCTTTTCTTTATCATTAAAATTTAAACGCACATGTTGGCGAAATAAGAAATTATTATTTTTGTGATACTACTTAAATCAAAACTATAACTCAAATTTTAGTAAACATGGCTACTAAAAAATCGAAAGCGCCAGTAAAATCAAAAAAGAAAACCACCAATGATGAGCTGCACAAGCCATCAAAAATGAAACCGCTAAAAGGCAAAAAGAAAGATTGGGATGATGATGATGAAGATGGAATAATTGAAGATGATTTAGCCGGATTAGACCATTTTAATGATGATGATGATGATGATTTTTAAATAATTCACTATACATACCTTGTTTGTTTGCCTGCATAATCGCTACATGCGGGTTTTTTTATTTATAAATTATACTTAGCAACAACAGGCATGCGCCTGCCCAACCCAAATGCATGTGCCGACACTCTGATAATTGGTGCAAACTGCACCCGTTTAAATTCATTGCGGCTAACCATTGATAATATCCGTTTTACTAAAGTAGTTTCGAAACCCGCACCTACTATTTGCGCAAAGCTTTTACGCGCTTCAATGTGCAAATACAGTATGGCATCAAGCACATCATAAGGTGGCAGGCTGTCGCTGTCTTTCTGATTGGGCCTTAACTCGGCCGATGGTGCTTTGTCAATAATATTTTGTGGTATTATTTCTTGATTTCTATTTATAAAATTGGCCAAACCATATACATCCGTTTTATACAAATCGCCAATTACACTTAATCCGCCACACATATCGCCATACAATGTGCCATACCCAACAGCTAACTCGCTTTTGTTTGATGTGTTAAGCAATACATGACCAAACTTGTTTGACAATGCCATCACTAACATGCCCCTTATACGCGATTGTAAATTTTCTTCGGCTACGTTAAATGGAAGCCCGTTAAAAATAGGTTGCAGTTCTGTTTCGAATGCTTTGTATATTTTTTCGATTGCTATAAGCTGACCTTTACCACCCAGGTTGGCAATCATTTTTTCAGAGTCGTTAACCGAATGAGATGAAGAAAATGCCGAAGGCATCATTACCGGTAATACATTATCTACACCCAAAGCCTTAACTGCAAGTGCATAAACCACAGCCGAATCAATGCCACCACTTAAACCTAAAATTGATTTTTTAAAACCCAGTTTGGTAAAATAATCAGTAATGCCTAATAACAATGCATCATAAATAAGACTGTATTTTTCTGCATGGCTTGCTTTGGCTACCAATGTTGTTTGGCTTGTAATATCGGTTACTTCTGCGTTATTTATTTTTAAATCTACATATCTTATTTCTTCTTTAAAGTAGGCTAACTCCTGCACGATGCTGCCTTGGTGGTTAAGCACCATCGAACCACCATCAAATACAATATCGGTTTGTGCGCCTACCTGATGCACATAAACAATCGGCAATTTATATCGGCCTGCATTTTTTATCAGTGTTTGTTTTCGTACTTCGGCATGTTGGTAACTGAAAGGCGAAGCTGCTATATTTATAATAAAGGCTGGCTTTTCTAATATGAGCGCATCCATCGGACAATGGGTGTATAAAGGATCGTCATCTAAATTCCATAAGTCTTCGCAGATGGTTACCGCTATTTTTTGGTTTTGATATTCAATGCAACTAAACTCCTTTGCCGGCTCAAAATATCTATACTCATCAAATACATCATAGGTAGGTAACAATGCTTTGTTTGTAATGCTTTTTATTTCACCTTCCGCTAAAAAAAATGCGGCATTGTATAAATTTTTACCTGCAAGCACCGGGTTTTTAGCAGGCGAACCTACAATGGCTGCAATACCTACACAATGTTTGGCAATAACCTGAACGGCTTCCATACATTGCGATAAAAAATCATCGTACTCTAAAAAATCCAAGGGTGGATAACCACATATACTTAACTCGCCAAATACGATTATATCGGCATCATTTTTTTTTGCTTCTGATATTGCATGAAGTATTTTATCGGTATTGCCTGCAAAGTTTCCTATGTGATAATTTAATTGTGCTAAAGCGATGCGCATCGTTATGTTTTTAGTAAGCGTAAAAAATTAAAAATCCGCAGGAATAAAAATTCTTGCGGATTTTTTGTGGTACTTATAATTGATAGTTTAAAAATAAACGCCTAAATCAATTTCTATTGCCGCCACATTAGCTTTTAAGTCATCGCTTTTAAACACATCAATAAAACCGTTGTTAAAAGTAATGCCACCAAATATGCATGTGCCCGATTGAATGTTGTATTGCGCGCCACCACCAATTTTTAAAGCCATATTAAAAAAGTTTACATCTTTATTTATGTTATTGCTTTCGCCATCAACTTCGGCTTTTGCCTTTAAATTAAAACAAGCCGATGTGCCAAATTTAGCATAAAAGCTCAGGTTATCCTGTTCTTTGGTATGTAAGTGAAGACACAAAGGTACTTCAAGATATTGCAACGACACATTGCTTTTAATTTTAGTTACGTTACCGGCAGTATCTTGCACATCGTACACAAGTTTGCCACCACGGTATGCAAAATCAACACCGGTAAAAAACGAATAACGTTCGGTAAAAAATATTTCGGCAGCCAAGCCATAATTAAAGCCCATGTTTACACCATCGTTTTTAACGCCTTTCGAGTCAACGCTTAACCAACGGAATGTTGGCGTTGCATGCAAGCCAATTTTGTATTTTTCATAGGTTTGCGCCTTGGTTAGGCTGCTGGCACAAAGTAGCAGGATTAAGCAAGTAAGTTTTCTCATATTTTATCAAATTAGGCTACAATGTTAAGTAAAAGGTTTGTTATGTTTATAGTATTTGTTGGTGTTTTTTGCTGGCAGTGTAATACACCTTCAAACAATCGGCCCATGCCACCGGCCGAAGTTATTGATACACTAAAGCCCGTAAATATACTACGTTTCGAAAAAGATTTAATACAGAGCGATACACTTACAGCAACTTCGCTGGCTATGCTTAGAAATAAGTATGGGGAGTTTTTGCCTTTGTTTTGTAAAAGAATTTGTCCGATTCCGATGAACATGGCAAACGATACCATTTTAGCGCTACAACTCAACCGCTTTAAATTTGATAATGATATTAAAACAATATACGCAAGTGTAGATAGTGTGTACCCCAATTTAAATGTAATTGCTGCTGAATTGGCACAAGTTTTTGCCTTGCAAAAATTGTATCTTCAAATATCAAAACCACCTGCCGTAATTACATTTTTATCAGCCTTTAATTATGCCATGATAACAACTGATACGATGTTGCTTATTGGGTTAGACAAATATTTAGGCAGCGATTGTCCTTTTTATCCCGGCATGAATTATCCGGCTTTTATAACCAAACGTTTGCGTAGCGAATACATATTGCCCAATGCTATAAATGCCATGTATCAGCGCGATTATAGTTTAGATAGTGTTAAAGATGAATTGTTAGCACAAGTTGTTTACTACGGTAAAATGATGCAATATACTGCGCATCTTTTGCCACAATTGGCCGATAGTATTATTTTGGGCTACAGTAAAGCCGAGTTAGACTGGTGCTTGCAAAACGAAACTAAAATATGGACGGCTTTAATTGAACAACAATTATTATACAGCACCAATCCGAAACAGTTTTTAAAGTTGATAAACGATGGCCCAACTACACAAGGTTTTCCGGATGGGGCCCCGGCACGTTTGGGCTATTTTGTTGGATGGCAAATTGTAAAAGCGTACATAAACAAAACCCAACCTGATAGTATGCAAAAATGGCTTAACGAATCTGATGCACAAAAAATACTTTTGCAATCGCAATACAAACCCAATAAATAAAAAAGTAACAAGTACTTAATAATGAAAAAATCAGAAATAAAATTTGATATCTTATTGGATGAAACCAAACATCCGCAGGTAATACAATGGCAGGCATCCGATTCGGGCATGGAAGGCGTAAAGGATGCCAAGGCATTAATGCTAAGCATTTGGGATGCAAAAGACCCCGGCACCCTGCGCATTGATTTGTGGACTAAAGAAATGATGGTTGAGGAAATGCAACGTTTTATTTATGATACCATCAATAGTTTAGCCGGTACGTATGCCAATGCAACCAATGACGAGAATTTAGCAAAAGAAATCAGAGAATTTAGCATTGCATTTGGAAAAAAAACCGGCTTGCTTGTTTAAGCAGGTTTCTTAAAAACAGCATTATATTTTTCTAAAAAACCAAGTATTTCTGCGCGGCCTTCTTTGGTTTCGGCCGAAGTGGTAAAATAGGTAGGTAACTCTTCCCAGGTTTGTGCCAGTGTTTGATTAAAGGCTTTTATATTTTTTGATGTTTTGCTTTTGCTTTGCTTGTCGGCTTTGGTAAAAATGATGCAAAGTGGTACACCTGCTTCGCCTAAGTTTTGAATAAATGCCAAGTCGTTTTTTTGGGGTTCGTGCCTGGAGTCAATCAACACAAAAACACACATTAAATTGGGGCGCTGATGTAAATAGTCACTTATCATTTTATCCCAGGTTGCTGCAATTGCTTTGGGCACCTTGGCATAGCCATAGCCCGGTAAATCTACAATCCAAAAGGCATCATTAATATCAAAATGGTTAATAAGCTGTGTTTTGCCCGGTGTGCCTGATGTTTTAGCCAAGCCGTTTTTATTTACCAGCATATTAATCAGCGATGACTTGCCCACATTACTGCGCCCAATAAAAGCGTACTCGGGCTTAACAGGTGATGGGCATCCGGTAACATTGGCCGAACTTTTTAAAAACGCTGCGTTTTTAATTTGCATAATTCCGTATAGTACTAAAGTTATTTCTGATATGTGTTTACATGTCTTTCCTTCTTGCTTTCAAACACATCGGCAATGGTTACCAAAATGCCGGTTTCCTCTACATCGCCAAAGCCTGGATTTACAGCAGTACCAAAGGTTTTCATGGTAGGCGATAAATTCATATATGCATTTACCAAAGGAGGAATATTTTCGTGTAAAGCACGCACCTGTTGATTTAAAATACGATGCCCTTCTTTGTAATCCTGTCCGGAAATAGCTTTTTCAAAGTTTTGCATATTGTGTGTAATATGCACCGGATGTATGGGTGTCACCAATTGATCCGTATCCGGGAAATAGGTATGCATAAACTTTAAAATCATGTCGCGAGCCAATACATTATAATTGGTGTACATGGTTACCTTGCCGAAGAAGTATTTTATATGCGGGTTGTCAACCACTAAAGCACCTAAGCCATCCCATAAATTATCTAACGAAAACAATCCTTTACGGTTTTCGGCCGAGGGCTGGTATTTAGGTTGCACAAAGGAACGGCCTAACTCAATGGTAAAAGGTATGTAGTTGTCAATAAAATTTTGCGAAAAATGAAACAACTCTGTAGTAGCAAAGTGCAGTTGTTTTTGTTGTTTGTAAACTTGGCCACAATCAATAAAACGATAACCGCCAATAATTTCCTCATCTTCATCGCTCCACACAATTAGTTGTTTGTATGGATTTTCACTCGTGTCAAACTCATCAATGTCAATAGCTTTTCCGGTGCCGCCACCCGCTGCTCTAAAAGCCCATTCGCGCAAACGGCCTATTTCTGTCATTACATGAGGTGCGTTTTTTTGCGTAATAACATAAAGTTTGTTGTGGCCATTGTTGGCATTTCTCAAAAACTTATCGTTTGTGAGTTCTGCCTTTAACAAGTCTCTGTTTACCGGGTCGAGTATGGGCTCCACCATAAATTATTTTTTGGGTTCAATTAGCAAATCAAAACAATTTTAAAAGGTATTAACTATTAAGTAAATATAAATGTTAACGTATGATGGTTAAAAAGCTAACTTAAAAATTCAGCATCGAAATTATTTTCTAATTCATATACATGCGCTTTTACTTTTTGTGCCCATTCAATGTCGGTATATTTGTTATCAAATGTTTGAAAGGGTATGGTTTTGCCTATGGTAATGGTTATGGTATGGTCAAACTGCTTATACATCTCATCTACTAAAAACAGCATTTCTAAATTTGCTTTAATACCAAGTTTTTTACGGTATAGCGATAGTTTGTAAAAGAAATTTGTATTGCGGCCGGCAATTTGTATGGGCACTACATTGCGTTGGTGCTGTTTGGCTTTTACTACAAAGCTTTTATTCCAGGGTAAATCGGTAATAATGCCTTCCTGCATACGCGATACCAACCCAGCCGGAAAAATAAGCATGGCCACATCCGATGCATAGTAGCTGTCAATTTTATCAAGTACATCCTTAGTGTTTTTTGCATGCTTGTTTACACCAACAAAAATGCCATCTAAATTTTTTAGCTGCATTAAAATATCGTTTACAATAAATTTCACATCCTGCCTTACCATGCCTAATGCATGCAAAAGCGCAATGCCATCTAAACCACCTAAAGGATGATTGCTTGCGTAAATTATGCCCCCTGTTTTCTCTAAGCGTTCGATGCCTTTAATATCAACCTTAACTCTAAACTCATCCAGTATAGCGGCAGCAAAATCAAAATCGTGCCGGTGCCCTTGTTTACTTATAAAATCATTTATCTGCTCCTGATGCACAATGCGCTTTAGGTAATTTAAAACAAATGCGGGCATATACTTATAAAGCCCCGGGTTTTTGCTTTTAAATACGCCATCAATATCAATAAATTTTTTTTCGACTGCTGTCATATACGTAGTTGCGGTTTGCCTATCGCTTATGCGATATGAAGGGCAAAGAAGTAAAAAAATGACGACTAAAATTATTCAAATTGATTACAGCAAGCTGCCTTACTGTGTTTTTAAAGTGCATAAAGTAGTGGTCTAACCTATTTTGGGCAACGTAGCAGATATTCACAATTTTGGGAAAAAATTACATTTAATTCCACCGCGTTTTTATGTCTGTTAAATGGCAATAATATACATTATTGGCTACTGTAAAATTGTCATAAATAGCTTATTTTGTTGGGTTTAATGTGCATTTAAATTTGGCAGATGTTTTTACATGCACTGTAAAATGTTTTGTAAAAGGAGGCGTTAAAGGGATATATTTATCAACAAAGTGGAATTAATTAGAATTTTGTGTGATTAGCTTTATATATTTGACCCCATAGGATGCCCAAAGCCAGGTAAGAAGCGCTTTGAAGGGCCAAACCGATTAAACAAAAAACAGTGACTCAGTTTTTAGGCGAATTTGATGTAACAGTGGATGCTAAGGGACGTATATCGTTTCCGGTGGCATTGCGCAGGCAATTGTCGTCTGAGGCTCAGGAGCGGTTTGTGATGAAAAAAGGTTTTGAAGATTATATAGCCTTATATCCTATGGATGAATGGAAGAAAGTAGCTGCACATATCAGCCAGCTTAATCCATACATCAAAAAAAACAGAGATTTTATTCGTTCATTTTTTAAGGGTGTAATTGAGGTTGAGCTTGATAGTGCAAGTCGTATTCAGTTTCCGAAACGTTTGTTGGATGCAGCCGGTATAGAAAGAGATATGGTATTGTTTGCTCATGGCAACAGTATTGAAGTATGGAGTGCCGATAAGTTTGAAAAGATGCATCAGGATATGGATGCCGATGAGATGAATGCATTGGCCGAGGAAGTGATGGGCAACTTTAACCAGCAGCCTAAGTAACATGTACCATATACCTGTAATGTTAAGCGAGTGTTTGCAGGCGCTAAACATACAAGGCAACGAAAATGTGGTGGATGTAACATTTGGTGGTGGAGGACACAGTAAAGCCATATTGCAACAATTACCAAATGGTAAACTATGGGCATTTGATCAGGATGCCGATGCTGCTGCCAATGTTTTAAACGATGAGCGGTTTGTGTTGATACCGCACAACTTTAAAAACTTAAAACAGTATTTGCAGTTGTATGGTGCATTGCCTGTAGATGCAATACTGGCTGACTTAGGCGTTTCGTCACACCAGTTTGATACAGCAACACGCGGCTTTAGTACACGTTTTGATGCACCGCTGGATATGCGCATGAATAAGCAAGGCCAGGAAACAGCAGCAAGTTTACTTGCTACACTTTCGGCCGAAGCGTTGCAGCAAATGTTTTCGGTAAATGCCGAAATACGTAATGCTAAAACATTAGCTGCTTGTATTGTTGCTTATCGCTCTGAACATGCAATCGAACGTACCGAAGAGCTAAAGCAATGCATCAAGCACTTGATACCGGCTGCAAGTATGCAACAATACTTAGCCCAAGTTTTTCAGGCGCTTCGTATCGAAGTTAATCAGGAGCTGGATGCGTTGAAGCAACTGTTGTTGCAAAGTGTACAAGTACTTAAACCAGGTGGCCGATTGGTGGTTATGAGCTATCACTCATTAGAAGACAGGCTGGTAAAAAACTTTATGCAGCGTGGCAATTTTGATGGTGTTATAACGCACGATTTATATGGCAACACGCCTCCATTACCTTTTAAAAACCTATACAAAAAACCAATAACTGCTTCGGCAGCCGAAATACAACTCAATCCGCGTTCGCGTAGTGCAAAGTTACGCGCAGCTATAAAAACATAACTCAAATTACATGAACAGCCTAAAGCCAAAAGAAATGCCAACACCTGAAGCATCTGCCCAAAGGGTGGCACCTGCAAATCAGGTAGGTAAAATACTTGCCAAGGCCAACATCATGAGTTACATCAGTAAAGACATGGTTGCCGGCTTAATGCCATACATATTTTTTATGATGGTGTTTGCCCTGCTCTACATAGGTAACAGCTATCACGCTGATAAGCTTGTCCGCAATATCGATACCATGAGTAAAGAGATTAAAGAGTTGCGCTCTGAGTATATATCAGTTAAGTCAGAACTGATGCAAAAAAGTAAGCAATCGGCTGTGGCAACAAAGGTTGCGCCCTTAGGTTTAGAAGAATCAGTAGTACCACCTCGTAAAATAGTAACTGTAAATTAATACACCATCAATTAAACAATGGGCGATACCAAAAAAGATATTATGTGGCGCGTTTGGCTGTTATACAGTGGTGTATGCTTGTTTGCGCTTTTAATTATTGCACAGGTAATACGCATAAAGTTTGTTGAAGGACAAACCTGGATAGCCAAGGCCGATAGTTTGGAATTGCGCATGGTAACCATAAACCCATTACGCGGAAATGTTTTTGCAAGCGATGGTAGTTTGCTGGCTACATCAAAACCTATTTATGAATTACGAATTGACACCAAAGCTGAAGCATTTAAAGGTGCACTTTTTAACAGTAAAATTGATTCATTATCGCAAGGCTTAGCAACCATATTAGGAGACAGGACTGCTGTGCAGTATAAAATGCTTTTGAAACAAGCCCGTGTTGAAGGCGAGCGCTACTTTTTATTGAAACGGAATGTTAGTTACAAAGAATACAAAGCAATACAGCAATTACCGCTATTTAACAAAGGTCGATTTAAAAGTGGTTTACGCGTTATAACCGATAGTGAGCGCGGCTTGCCATATGGCGTGTTAGCTGCACGCACCATTGGTTACGCCAAAGCTACTGTAAAGCCTGTTGGAATTGAAGGTGCTTTTAATACGGCACTAAGTGGTGTGGTAGGCAAACGTATCGAACAACGCATGGCCGGTGGTGTGTATAAACCAATTAATGACGAAAATGAAATTGAACCGCAAGATGGTATGGATGTGGTTTCAACCATTGACATAAACATACAGGATGTGGCCGAACATGCACTTAATAAGCAATTATCAAAGTACAATGCTGCCTATGGATGTGTAGTGCTGATGGAAGTAAATACGGGCGATGTAAAGGCCATAGCCAATTTGAAACGGGGTGCAGATGGTAAATATTATGAAGCATTTAATTATGCAATTGGTATGGGCTCTGAACCAGGTAGTACTTTTAAACTGGCTTCAATTATAACAGCGCTTGATGATAATTTAATTGATATAACCGATACAGTAGATGTAGGTAATGGCGTGTCTATGTATGCCGGCCTCGAAATGAAAGATTCGCATTTAGGCAGTGGTAAAATTACAGTGCAACATGCATTCGAGTTATCATCAAACGTAGGCATATCGAAGGTTATAACCGAGGCTTATGCTAAAAATCCGAAGCGTTTTACCGATAAACTGTCGGCCATGTATTTAGACAAACCGTTACAGTTACAGCTAAGTGGTGAAGCAAAACCACGCATACCTAAACCTGCTGATGTAAATCAAAAGTTTGGCTGGTCAAAAGTTACACTTCCTTTTATGTCAATAGGATATGAAACCAAGTTAGCACCTATTCAAACACTAACGTTTTATAATGCAGTTGCTAATAATGGTAAAATGGTTAAACCACGTTTTGTGAAAGAAATCAGGCAGAAGGGCACATTGGTAAAATCGTTCGAAACCGAAGTGTTGGTTGACTCTATATGCAGCAGCGCAACAATTGCCAAGGCAAAAAAAATGATGGAAGGAGTTGTGAAACAGGGCACTGCAACCAACCTTAAATTTGAGGCTATAAAAATTGCAGGCAAAACAGGTACTGCGCGTATGGCTTATGGTGGCAAGGGATATGTGTCCAATGATTCTATCAGATATCAGGCTTCATTTTGTGGCTACTTTCCGGCCGATAAGCCATTATATAGCTGCATTGTTGTTATTTATGAATTGGATAAAAACTGCTACTCAGGCAACTTAGTTGCCGGGCCTGTATTTAAAGAGATAGCAGACAAAGTATATGCAACGCGCATTGAAATGCATCCCGAAATAGTTTCGGCACCCGATAAAATTGTTTTGCCTAAACCCAAGTATGGTTTCGCTAAATCAACAGCAATTGCCATTGATGCATTACATCTTTCGCAGGCATTACCCGAAAGCCTTTGGCAACAAAAACAAAATGCAGCAAAGCAAACGGCTAATGCAAGCCTGATGCCCGATGTAACGGGTATGGGATTGCGTGATGCAGTTAAAACATTAGAAGGCTTTGGCTTATATGTGCAAGCCACCGGCAGAGGTTCTGTTGTTAAACAGTCAATTGCGGCTGGCACACCCGTTATAAAAGGTAAATTAATAATTATTGAGCTAACATAAGCCATATACCTAGCATACCATTAATGAAACTGCTAAAAGACATATTATACAAAGCATCGCTCGAAGAAGTTATCGGCTATACCAATATTGGTATAACCGAAATATGTGCCGACTCGCGTATGGTTAAACCCGGCTGTGCTTATGTTGCTATTGTTGGAAGCAATGCCGATGGTCATAATTATATAAGCAAAGCAATTGCATCAGGTGCTAAAGCTATTGTGTGCCAAGTGATGCCTCAGGATGTACAAAGCGGCATAACGTATGTTAAGGTTAGCAATTCGGCAATAGCATTGGGTTATATGGCTGCCAATTTTTACAACAATCCTTCGGGGCAGTTGCAATTGATTGGCATAACCGGTACCAATGGTAAAACAACAACTGCAACATTGCTGTACCAGTTGTTTAAAGATTTAGGTTACAAAACAGGTTTGCTGTCAACCGTTAAAAACAAAATTAACGATACCGAAATTGAAGCAACACATACCACACCTGATGCATTAACACTTCATAAATTATTACAACAAATGGTAGAGGCAGGTTGTACACATGCATTTATGGAAGTTAGCTCGCATGCAGTGGTGCAGCAACGTATTGCCGGTGTGCAATTTGCCGGTGCAGTGTTTACCAACATCACCCACGACCATCTTGATTACCATAAAACATTTGATGCATACATAGCAGCTAAGAAAGGTTTTTTTGATGGCTTACCCGATACTGCATTTGCGCTTACAAATGACGATGATAAAAATGGTAAGGTAATGCTGCAAAACACCAAGGCAAAAAAGTACACTTATGCCTTACGCACACATGCCGATTTTAAATGCAAAGTACTTGAAAATAATTTTGGCGGTTTAATGCTTCAGGTAAACAAGCATGAAGTGCTTTGTAAACTGGTAGGTACTTTTAATGCCTATAATATTGTATCAGTTTATGGTACTGCAGTTTTATTAGGCGAAGAGCCCATTTCAGTTTTAAAGGTACTTAGCAATTTGCAGCCACCTGCAGGTAGGTTTGAGTATGTGGTTAGTAATCAAATTACAGGCATAGTTGATTATGCACATACACCCGATGCGGTAAAAAATGTACTTGCTACCATAGGTGATATACGCACAGGTAACGAAAAAGTAATAACCGTAATTGGTTGTGGCGGTGATAGGGACAAAACCAAAAGGCCCGAAATGGCAAAGCTGGCATCAATGCTTAGCAATAAGGTAATTATTACCAGCGATAATCCGCGCAGCGAAAACCCGTTAACCATCATTGCCGAAATGCAGGCAGGTGTTCCGGCTTCAAAGTACAAAAACGTTTTGGCCATTGCCGATAGAAAGGAAGCAATACGCACCGCTTGCAATTTAGCTGCAAAAGGCGATATCATTTTGGTTGCTGGCAAGGGCCATGAAAAATATCAGGAGATACAAGGAGTAAAATATCCGTTTGACGACCTCGAAATTTTAACTCAAACACTCAATCAAAACCAAATACAGTAAGGTACATAACAATGTTATATTACTTATTCGAACTATTAGATAAACAATATGATATACCCGGTGCAGGTGTGTTTAAATACATATCGTTTCGCACGGCTATGTCATTAATAGTTTCGTTGTTGTTTTCGCTTTTTATCGGTAAACGCATTATTAAAATGCTTTATCAAAAACAAGTTGGCGAAACCATTCGCGATTTAGGTTTGGCAGGCGAAAAGGAAAAAAAGGGTACACCAACAATGGGTGGCCTTATCATTTTATCTTCAATTTTATTGCCTACCTTTTTATTTGCTCGTTTGGATAACGTGTATATCGTAACCCTTTTAATTAGTACGGTATGGTTAGGTATAATTGGTTTTTTGGATGATTACATCAAAGTATTTAAAAAAGATAAAGAGGGATTAGCGGGCCGTTTTAAAATAATGGGACAGGTAGGATTAGGTGTAATAGTAGGCTGCATACTTAGTTTTAATGAATATGTTGTGGTACGCGAAAAAATTCCGGTAAGCGATTTTAATGTAAGCGCAAAGGGTAGTGTAATTGAAAACATAAGCAATACTTCGGGTGTACTTTATTCTACACAAAATGTTAAGTCAACAAAAACAACGATACCATTTTTAAAAAATCACGAGTTCGATTACACTTCATTAGTAAGCTGGCTTGGTGACGATACTAAAAAATATGCATGGATTGCGTTTACACTGGTAGTTATATTTATTGTAACCGCAGTTTCAAATGGTGCAAATATTACCGATGGTATTGATGGCCTGGCTACCGGTACATCGGCAATTATTGGTACCAATTTGGCCGTGTTGGCATACGTAACAGGTAATACGGTTTTTGCTAATTACCTGGGCATAATGTATATACCAAATGCAGGCGAGCTAATGGTTTTTAGCGGAGCGTTTATTGGCGCATGCGTTGGCTTTTTATGGTATAATGCATATCCGGCTCAGGTTTTTATGGGCGATACGGGCAGCCTTGCTTTGGGAGGCATTATCGCTGTGTTTGCTATATGTATTCGTAAGGAATTTTTAATTCCAATTATGTGCGGCATTTTTTTAATCGAAAATGCTTCGGTCATCATTCAGGTAAGTTATTTCAAATACACGCGTAAAAAATATGGCGAAGGCAGACGCATTTTTAAAATGTCGCCTTTGCACCATCATTACCAAAAATCGGGTTACCATGAAGCAAAAATAGTTTCGCGTTTTTGGATTGTTGGTATTATGCTGGCAGTACTCACATTAGTTACACTTAAACTAAGATAACGGCATGGGTACACGTAATAAAATAGTTGTTTTAGGTGCTGGCGAAAGCGGTGTGGGTGCCGCAGTACTGGCACAAAAAAAAGGATTTGATGTTTTTGTTTCCGATAAAGGTGTTATCAAACAAAACTATGCAGATATTTTAACTGCACATGAAATTGCCTTTGAGCAAAGTCAGCATAGTTGGGATAAGATGCATAATGCAACAGAGGTAATTAAAAGTCCCGGCATCCCAAACACGGCTCAAATAATAAAACAATTCAAGGAGCAAAGCACGCCAATCATTTCCGAAATTGAATTTGCAGCACGTTATACCCAAGCAAAAAAAATATGCATTACAGGTACTAATGGCAAAACAACTACTACTATGCTTACGTATCACATATTAAGCAAAGCGGGTTTAAAAGTAGGCTTGGCAGGCAATGTGGGTAAAAGTTTTGCTATGCAGGTTGCACTTGATGCATTTGATTTTTATGTGATTGAGTTAAGCAGTTTTCAGCTGGATGATATGCATCAGTTTAAAGCCGAAATAGCTATACTGTTAAACATCACACCCGATCATTTAGACAGGTATGAATATAGTATGCAGCGTTACATTGATTCTAAAATGCGCATCATACAAAATCAAACCAATGCTGATGCATTTATTTTTAATGATGACGATGCTTTAATAAAAGAAGCTGTACTAAAACACAACCCCAAAAGTAACTGGTATCCTTTTTCAATTACACACAGCACGGGTATGGCTGCTTATGCCAACAACGACCAATTAATAATTAATATAAAATCCCAATTCACCATGTCAATTTTCGAACTTGCCATACAAGGCAAACACAATCTGTACAACTCAATGGCAGCAGGTATTGCAAGCCGGTTGGTAGATATCCGCAAAGAAGATGTACGCGACAGCATGCAAGATTTTGCATCGGTCGAACATCGTTTAGAATTTGTAAACACCATATCAGGAGTTGATTTTATTAACGACTCTAAAGCAACCAATATTAATAGTGCATGGTATGCATTAGAAAGTATGAAAAGGCCGGTTATTTGGATTGCAGGTGGGCAAGATAAAGGAAACGATTATGAACAACTGCATGATGTGGTAAAAGAAAAGGTAAAAGCGATTGTTTGTTTAGGCGTTGACAACAAAAAAATTGTTGATGAGTTTAAGTCCATCATCCCCGACATTTTTGAATGTAACACCGCTGATGATGCCGTTAAAGTGGCTTATAAGTTAGCTCGCAAAGGCGATATCGTATTGCTGTCGCCTGCTTGTGCAAGTTTCGATTTGTTTAAAAATTATGAAGACCGTGGCCGTCAGTTTAAAGCCGCAGTAAAATCATTGTAACCCGTTTTTAGTAGCATTAAGCATGACCTGGATTGATAAATATTTTAAAGGCGATAGAGTAATTTGGCTCATCGTTATTTTATTATCTATATTTTCATTGTTAGCTGTATATAGCTCAACAGGTACATTAGCTTATAAATATCAATCGGGTAATACAGAGTATTACATGCTTAAGCATTTCATAATCCTTTTATTGGGATTGGGTATTATGTATGCTTCGCATTTGGTTAAATATACCTGGTATGCACGGTTATCAAAAGTGGCGCTTATTATAGTAATTCCATTATTGCTTATAACATTAATTGGTGGCACACATTTAAATGAAGCAAGCCGTTGGCTTACATTACCTGGCATTGGCTTATCCTTTCAAACATCTGATTTTGCTAAACTCGGACTATTGCTTTATGTGTCGCGGATGCTATCCATAAAGCAAGATAATATTAAAGATTTTAAAAGTGCATTCATTCCCATTATGTTACCGGTACTGGTTGTTTGCGGTTTAATATTGCCGGCTAACTTTAGTACCGCTGCTGTGTTATTTGCATGCAGTGTTTGTTTGATGTTTATAGGTAGAATAAGTCTGAAATATTTAGGCGGCTTAATGTTAATTGGCATTGCAGGTTTGGCTTTGTTTATTGCCATTGCAAAGTTTACAGGTTACACCGGCCGTATAGAAACATGGAGCAATCGTATCGAAAACTTTAACGACAAAAGTAGTGGCGGAAATTTTCAGGCCGAGCAAGCAAAAATTGCCATTGCAAAGGGAGGGATTTTAGGTGTTGGCCCCGGTAATTCAACACAACGCAATTTTTTACCGCATCCTTATTCAGATATGATTTTTGCAATTGTTTGCGAAGAGTACGGGCTTTGGGGTGCACTTGTTGTGGTAGGTCTTTATGTACTGTTACTATACCGTGCTATATTATTAATCAGACAAAGTCCGGGTGCATTTGCAACATTGTTTGCAGCCGGATGTAGTTTTGGTTTGGTATTACAAGCTATGATAAACATGGCTGTGGCAACTAATTTATTTCCGGTAACAGGTCAACCGCTGCCTATGTTAAGTATGGGTGGTACATCAATATGGTTTACCAGTTTATCAATTGGCATTTTGCTAAGCGTTAGCCGCGATGTAAATAAGGAAGGAGGCGAACTTGCCCATGCATAGTATCAGAGCAATAATTAGTGGTGGTGGTACAGGTGGCCACATATTTCCGGCAATTGCAATTGCCAATGCGCTAAAAAAAATAAATCCTGAAAACGAAATTTTATTTGTGGGTGCTAAAGGACGCATGGAAATGGAAAAAGTTCCGGCTGCCGGCTATCGTATCGAAGGCCTTTGGATTAGTGGTTTTCAGCGCAAATTAACTTTAGATAATTTATCGTTTCCCTTCAAACTTATCAGCAGCTTATACAAAGCAGCACGCATTATTAAAACATTTAAACCAAATGTTGCTGTTGGTGTGGGTGGTTATGCAAGTGGTCCATTGTTACAACAAGCAGCAAGTAAAAATATACCCTGTTTAATCCAGGAACAAAATTCATATCCGGGTATTACAAATAAAATTTTAGCAAGCAAAGTACAACGCATATGCGTTGCCTACGATGGCATGGATAAATATTTTGATGCAACTAAAATTGTAAAATACGGCAATCCCGTACGTGACGAAATGTTGGCCATTGCAGGCAAACGCAACGATGCACTTGCTTTCTTTAAATTAAACACATCGCATAAAGTAATTTTAGTTGTAGGTGGTAGTTTAGGTGCGCGTACTATAAATCAAAGCATAGAAGCGAATCTTAAAAACTTTGCTGATACACAAACACAGGTTATCTGGCAAACAGGCAAAGCCTATTATCAAACAGCCGTTGCAGCCGCAAAAAACTTTTCCAATGTAGTTGTTGTTGATTTTATTACCCGTATGGATTTGGCTTTTGCTGTAGCCGATATCATTGTATCGCGCGCAGGAGCAAGCACTTTATCCGAGTTGGCTATAATTGGTAAACCTGCAATATTAATCCCATCGCCCAACGTTGCCGAAGATCATCAGACAAAAAATGCACAAGCTTTGGTAAAGCACAATGCGGCAATATTGGTTACTGATACCGCTTGCAATAGCCAATTATGGCCGGCAATAAACAATGTGTTGCAGGATGATTTGTTAGCAGAACAACTTTCGAAAAATATTAGTGCTATGGCATTACATAATGCTGCACATCACATAGCTATCGAAGTAATTGCCTTAGCGCAAAAACAAAAAGTACAATGAATTTCGACAAACTAAAATATGTTTATTTCATTGGCATTGGCGGCATTGGCATGAGTGCCTTGGCACGTTATTTTAAAGCAATGGGATGTCAGGTAGCTGGATATGATAAAACGGCTACCACATTAACGCAGCAGCTTATTAACGAGGGCATGCAAGTACAATTTGACGAAACTGTTGCTGCATTGCCACCATTTATAAACAATGCAAAAACGGATGAGTTGCTTATTGTTTATACTCCGGCTATACCAAAAACACATGCAGGCTTAATGTATTTGCAAAATAAATTTAAAATTTATAAACGCGCGCAAGTGTTGGGTTTTATTACGCAAAACAGTAAAACCATTGCAGTTGCAGGTACACATGGCAAAACTACCACATCAAGTATTGTTGCGCATTTGCTGGTAAGCAACGGTTGTAATTGCTCGGCATTTTTAGGCGGCATTGCTACTAATTACAATACTAATTTTATTAGCGGCAATGCTGCAAAACCCAACCATGTGGTAGTGGTAGAAGCCGATGAGTATGACAGGTCCTTTCTTACCTTATTCCCCGAAGTAGCCATTGTAACTTCTATGGATGCCGACCATTTAGATATCTATTCTAATCACCAAACGCTTATTCAATGTTATCATCAATTTGTGCAGCAAGTACAATCCGGTGGATGTATAATCATTAAAAGTGGTTTGCCCATAACAACAACTGCTGCCAAACAAATCAGTTATTCCACAGCCCAACCTGCACAGGCTGTTGCCGATAATATTCGCATAGCTGATGGTAATTATTTATTTGATTATAAATTTGAAAACGTTTCTATATCTGATTTACAATTGGGCTTGCCGGGTCGTCATAACATCGAAAATGCTGTAGCAGCAATTACGGCTGTGTTGCAATATCAGCTTAATGCAATGCAAATCCGCAATGCACTGCAATCGTACCAGGGTGTAAAGCGCAGGTATGAAAAAATATTTGCTAATAATAAAGTTCAATACATTGATGACTATGCACATCATCCCGAAGAATTACGTGCAGCAATTTTATCAGCTCAGGAACTCAACTCCGGAAAAAAAATAACCGTAATATTTCAACCCCATTTATTTACACGCACACGCGATTTTGCTGATGCATTTGCTGCTGTACTTAGTTTAGTGCAGCAGGTAATTCTGCTTCCAATTTATCCGGCACGCGAGCTGCCTATCGATGGCGTAACATCACAAATGCTGGCTGATAAAATATCGTGTAACGTACAACTTTGTGAAAAAGAAAATCTGCTGCAAGTTTTGCAAACCAAACAATTGCAAGTTTTACTAACCTTAGGTGCGGGTGATATTGATCAATTGGTTAATCCGATTTCACAATTTTTATCACAACGCTATGAAAACTAAAATACAACAGTTGATAAAAAAATGGTGGGCAACCGTAATGTGGGCTTTGGTGTTGACAAGTGCAGCAATATCGTTTGCATTTATGCACAGCAAGCAAAACCATGAAGTTTGTAAAAAACTGATTATTCAGAATGTGGATGATAAAAATGGTTTTATAGACAATGCAGATATACTTGAAATGCTTGCACTAAAAAGTTTAAACCCTATTGGTAAACCTATAAATGAAATTAACACGGCTTTGTTAGAAAATATCATCAATAGTAATCCTTACGTTGCTAACACCGAAGTATTTTCAACCATTGACGGCAAGGTTCATGTTACAATAAGGCAACGCAATCCGGTGGTGCGTATCATTAATCAAACAGGCGAAAACTATTACATTGATGATACAGGCTATCTGATGCCTGTATCGCCAAAATTTACTTCAGATGTTTTGGTTGCTAACGGTTACATTAATGATGTTTACAACCATAAACAAATTAATACTTCAACAGATAGTACTACTGATGTGTTGTCGCAAATATTTAAGGTAGCTACTTATCTGCAAAGCGATACCATACGTAACACCCTGTTTACGCAACTATTTGTAACAAATAACAAACAGTTGGAATTAGTACCGCGTATTGGCAATCACATAGTTCAAATTGGTAATGCAAGTGCACTGCCCGAAAAAATAAATAAGCTAATGGTGTTTTATGTAAAAGGATTAAATAAAACCGGATGGGATACCTACAGTACCATTAACGTACAATACCACAGTCAGGTAGTATGTACGCGGAAACAAGAACTTGACAAACAACAATAATTATATAGTATATAACCTACGTTAGTAATATTAAAAATATGAATCAATCAAATATCATAGTTGGTTTAGACATTGGCACTACAAAAATTTGTGCCATTGTAGGAAGCAGAGATCAGTATGGAAGAGTAAAAATCCTGGGTAAAGGTCATTCGGAAAGTTTGGGTGTTTTACGCGGTGTAGTTACAAATATCGAACGTACGGTAGAAGCCATCAAACAAGCAGTAGCCGAAGCCGATTCAAAATCAGATGTTATAATTAAAGATGTGCATGTGGGTATAGCTGGTCAGCATATTAAAAGTTTACAAAATCGTGGGATGCGCACACGACATAATATTGATGATGAAATTTCGCAACAGGATATTGATGCCATAGTGGACGACATGTACAAACTTGCAATGAAACCGGGCGAAGAAATTATACATGTTATTCCGCAAGAATACATTGTTGATAAGGAGCCAAATATTAAGGATCCGATTGGCATGAGTGGCATACAGTTAGAAGTAAACTGCCACATAATTACAGGTTTAGTTACTGCAGCCAACAACATTCAGAAATGTGTACGCAAAGCAAATTTAAATCCGCTTGATTTAATTTTAGAACCATTGGCATCGGCCGAAGCAGTGCTTACTGACGAAGAAAAAGAAGCCGGTGTAGTTTTAGTTGATATTGGTGGCGGCACAACTGATATTGCCATATTTCAGGATGGTATTATCCGTCACACTGCTGTAATTCCCTTTGGCGGCAATGTAATTACCGAAGATATTAAGAATGGCTGCTCGATTATTAAAGGGCAAGCCGAATTGTTGAAAGTAAAATTTGGTTCGGCATTGGCATCGCAAACCAGCGACCATGAAATTGTATCAATTCCGGGATTAAAAGGTAGGGAACCAAAAGAAATTTCGGTTCGCAATTTAGCTAGTATTATCCAAGCACGCATGGAAGAGATAATAGAGAATGTGTATTTCGAAATTAAAAACTCAGGCTATTCAAAAAAACTAATTGCAGGTGCTGTTATTACCGGTGGCGGTGCACAATTAAAACACATACAACAATTGTTCGAACTTATTACGGGCATGGATGCACGTATCGGATATCCGAACGAACATTTGAGTGCAGGTAACGATGAAATAAAGAGCCCCATGTTTGCTACAGCAGTAGGCTTGGTAATAATGGGCTTAAACGATGCTGAAAAAAATCAAAATAAAACACAGATAAAGCCGGATGAGCAAACTACAGTACCCATGCAGCCAACAAAAAAGCGGGGTAACTTTTTTAATGCCATTAAAGAGCTTTTTAGTGATGACGAAACAGATAGAGAATTATAACAAACCAACATAACTAAAACAAAACTAAATAATATGAGCAATATGGAATTTGAAATCAACAAGGAACGCCCCTCAATAATCAAAGTAATTGGTGTTGGTGGCGGTGGCAGTAATGCAGTAAATCACATGTATCGTCAAGGCATTAAAGGTGTAGATTTTATGGTGTGTAATACCGATGCACAAGCATTGGAGATTAGCCCTGTGCCTTTTAAAATTCAACTGGGCCCTGGCCTTACCGAAGGCCGTGGTGCAGGTTCATTACCTGAAGTAGGAAAAAATTCAGCTATCGAAAATATTGATGATTTGAAAAGTGCTTTAGCTAACAATACCAAAATGGTTTTTATTACTGCCGGTATGGGTGGTGGAACCGGTACCGGTGCCGCGCCAATAATTGCTGGTGTGGCTAAAGAAATGGGTATTCTAACTGTTGGTATCGTTACGGTTCCA
The DNA here is from genome assembly GCA_016788165.1 of Bacteroidia bacterium. Taxonomy (GTDB): domain Bacteria; phylum Bacteroidota; class Bacteroidia; order AKYH767-A; family OLB10; genus JAEUTH01. The sequence goes on from JAEUTH010000008.1 coordinate 40,926, forward strand.
TTCGCATTCGAAGGGAAGAAACGTAAAACACAAGCCGGTAATGGTATTGAAGAATTAAAAAAGAATGTAGATACTTTACTTATTATTTGTAACGATAAACTACGTGAAATACATGGCGATTTAAAACTTACCGAAGCATTTGGCCGTGCTGATGATATACTTACCATAGCAGCCAAATCAATAGCCGAAATTATAACGGTAACGGGATACATAAACGTAGATTTTGCCGATGTGCAAACCGTATTAAAAGATAGCGGTGTAGCCATTATGGGAAGCGCCAATGCCGAAGGCGAAAACCGAGCATTAAAAGCTGCGCAGTTAGCATTGGATAGTCCATTGTTAAATGATAGTAATATTACAGGTGCACGATATATTTTATTAAATATTAACTCAGGCAAGTTAGAAGTTACTATGGATGAAATTGGCGAGATAACGGATTATATTCAGGAACAAGCAGGCAGCACAGCCGATATTATTATGGGTACGGGTAAAGATGATAGCTTAGGCGAGCGAATTGCTGTTACTGTAATTGCAACCGGGTTTAAAACCAATACCGAAATTGAAACCGAGCAAAACCGCCCGGCAAAAGTGGTACATACATTAGAAGGTAATACAGCAAAAGCAACGGCAATACCGGAACCATCTTTATTAAAGCCCGAGCCTCCTATCGAAATTAAACCCATTGAACAAAGGTTACCCATCTTTACCCAACCGGCTGAGCCTGTTCAGCCGGAAGAAAATCACTACGTTGTTTCCGACAGCGAAAGCACATTCGATTACGATTTAAAACTGACTAATACCATTGAAACTGAAAATTTAGAAACCGAATCACAAAACGAATTTGGCGAAATACCATCGGCCGAAATAGATAATCATGTAGTTACTTTCGAACGTATGGGCGACAAGCCCGAGCCTGTTGCAACCGATGCCGGTGATCAGTACAGCAAAACACGCGAACGCATAATGAAATTGCGCGAACTAAGTTTTAAATTTCAGGGAAGTAACAACAACAACATTTCCGATTTAGAAAACGTGCCTGCATACAAACGCAGAAATATACAACTGCAAAATGTACCGGCTTCAGGCGAATCGCAAATTTCGCGCTTTACCGTTGGCGAAAACGAGCAAAAGCAAACAGAAATTAAATCGAACAATACCTTTCTGCACGATAGGGTTGATTAAAATAAGATTGTTATAGGTTTTTGAGTTAGGCTGTCAGAATTTATTTTGACAGCCTTTTCTATTTATGACAACTTCGAATTTATTAGTTCGCAGTTATTAAAAACCCGTAAAAAGTATGTAACTGTTACTATATAGTTTCTGATAGCATGCAGCTAAAACAGTAAATTGTAAATCTAAACTTTATTTTAAAAGCAGCATTAAGGTATTACACGTACGGTACCAGTTACCAGCTTGCTCTTGCGCCCAAATTTGGTGTATTGTAAAACAAAACCATATAAGTCACTTTGTACAATTTTACTCCCGTCTAAACCATTCCAACCTGATTCACTATTTTGTGTTTCGAATATTAAAGCGCCATACCGGTTGTAAATTTGAAGCGTGTAAGCTGTTGTTAAGCCGGTTTCAATAATAAATCTATCGTTTAGCCCATCTTCATTCGGGCTAAAAGCATTGGGGATATACAATGTTTCATTACAATCATTAAATATCTGAACCGATGTACTTGTTGTGCAAGTGCCCTCTGTTACTGTTACAGTATAGGTGCCGGCAGTATTTGCATGAAACGTATTTGCACTGCTACCGTCCTGCCATAGGTAGGTATCGTAATTACCCGGCATAAGCTGCAAGTTAAAAGTATCACATATTAAAGTATCGGCACCTATACTAACATTAATATTACCGGCATCGCCCACTGTTGTATGTATGCTTTGTGTACATGTATTTATATCCGTAACAAGTATCTGATAACTACCGGCAGTAAGGTTAACAGCTTGTGCATTGTTACTCACATTGGGCTGCCATTGATAAGTATAGGGCGCAGTGCCTTGCCATACATTTAAAGCAATACTACCTAAAGCATGTGAGCAGGTATCAGGTGTAATATTAATACTTGTCAGTACAGCAGGTACTTTTACAATAACAGCGGTTGCAGACACGGAGCAGTTAATGGCATCTGTAACAGTTACTGTATAGGTGCCATTGGGTATGTTAATCAACCCCGATAGTGTACTGCCATTATCCCATAGATATGAAATGGGCGATAAACCTCCCAAAACAGTTGTTGTTACGGCTCCATCATTACCTTTGCAGGTTTCGGGGCTTGTTGCAGTGCTTAACTGTAACGCATTGGAAGCATTGTTAATGCTAAAGTCATCAATAGCTACACCATCAAAATTATTACAGGCACTACCGGCACCAAAAGTAAACCTGAAAATTACCTGATTGGCATTAGCTAATGCAGGCACCGTTTGTTTGGCATTAACCCAACCATTGCTGCCGCCACCACCCTGGCAATTACCGGTTGTAGGCAAAGTATTGCCACACCAGCCATTTCGCACCGTGGCCAATCCATTTAAATTATTTATCGAAGCGTTATTATACCAGTTTGAATTGGTACAATTATTAAGGCCATTGGCAGTGCCTACATTTTGCCATGTATTACCTAAATCGAGCGAATACTGCAGGTTACATCCGTCATATTGATTCTCGGTTTCCCAATAAATATTAAAACTTATAAGTGGTAAAGCTATACCAGTGAAATCAAAACAAGGACTTTGTAAATAACTGCGTTGATTTAAATTGTAAAACGAGGTGTTTAGTCCTCCGGTAATCCAACAATTATTACCACTAGCAGCGCTACTTATTTTTGCTTTGGTAGGCGTGCCCCATGTCCAATCGCTAAAATTACCACCGGTAATCCAGCCACCATTACCTGCTTCAAAATCTGCTACAAACGGAAAAGTTTGTATCGGATTTGTGCATTGTGCAAAAAGACCCTTAAAATTTATTATAAATAAAAAGCAGAATATACGTATGCCCAATTTATTAAATTGTTGTTGTAAATATTTTGCAAAACTATCAATGTTATGCAATGGCAGTGTATGTTTAATGCGATGTTTAAATAGAAATTGTTAAGCAAATATTAAGTAGTTTTTGCACAGTTATAATAATGACATTAGTTGTGTAAACCTTACTATTGCTGTATTAAAAGTATGAATATTTATGGATATTGAAAAGGATGAGTTGGTAGAAATATATGGTGCACGTGAGCATAATTTGAAAAATATAGATGTTCAGTTTCCGCGCAATAAGTTAGTTGTTATTACCGGCCTTAGCGGTAGTGGCAAATCGAGCCTTGCCTTTGATACAATTTATGCCGAAGGACAACGCAGGTATATGGAAAGTTTTTCGGCTTATGCGCGTCAGTTTTTAGGCACAATGGAACGACCCGATGTGGATAAAATAGCAGGTTTAAGTCCGGTAATTTCTATCGAACAAAAAACAACCAGCCAAAACCCCCGAAGCACCGTTGGCACCATTACCGAAGTGTATGATTTTATGCGTTTGTTATTTGCACGTACGGCTACTGCTTATAGTTATGTATCCGGGCAGCCCATGGTTAAAATGGATGAAGTGCAAATTCAAAATCACATTCTTGATAGTTTTAACGCATGTACCATAAACATTTTGGCACCCGTTGTAAAAGGACGCAAAGGTCATTATCGTGAGTTGTTTGAGCAGTTGGCCGGCAATGGTTATATGCGTGTACGTATTGATGGTAAATTTGAAGAGTTGCGTAAAGGGTTGCAAGCTGATAGATATAAAGTGCACGACATTGAAGTAGTAGTAGATAAGCTAACGGTTAATGAATTAAACAAACAACGTTTACTGGCCTCGTTACGCACAGCTTTAAAAACCGGTAAGGGATCCATAATGGTTTTTGATATTGGGTCGAAAAATACCAAGCATTACTCGCAACATTTAATGTGTTCTGTTTCAGGTATAGCTTATGACGATCCACAACCTAATACGTTTTCATACAATTCGCCTTACGGTGCTTGTCATAAATGCAATGGTTTGGGCACCGTGCCGCAAATAGATTTAAAGTTAGTGATGCCTGATACTTCAAAAAGTATTAGGCAAGGCGGAATAGTGCCATTAGGCGAGTTTAAAGACAGTTGGATTTTTAGTCAGATTAAAGCAATTGGCAAAAAACATGGATTTAGCTTAGAAACCAAGATAAGTGATATAGCTGAAGAAGCGATGCAAACTATTTTATTTGGCAGCGATGATGTGATAACACTGGGCACTGATACAAATAGCGATGTACAAACTTATGCAGCAACTTTTGAAGGTGTTATAAATTTTTTGGTAAGCCACGTTAACGAAAATACATCTGATAGTTTAAAACGCTGGGTCGAAGGATTTATGCAGCAGGTTGTTTGCGACTCATGCAAGGGGCTGCGTTTGAAACCGGAAGCACTTCATTTTAAAATTGGCGATAAAAACATTGCCCAATTATCGCTGATGGATATAAGCGATTTGCAAACTTGGTTTTTAAATTGTCAAATACATTTCGATAAGCGTCAATGGGTTATTGCACAGGAAATTTTAAAAGAGATAAACAAACGCATTAAATTTTTAACCGATGTTGGCTTGGATTATCTTACCATGTTTAGAAGTGCAAAAACTTTAAGTGGTGGCGAGTCGCAACGCATCCGTTTGGCAACGCAAATTGGTTCACAGTTGGTGGGTGTTATGTATATTTTAGACGAACCCAGTATCGGTCTTCATCAAAGAGATAATATGCGGTTAATAAAATCGCTATGTGATTTGCGCGACAATGGCAATTCGGTAATAGTGGTCGAGCATGATAAGGAAACGATAGAAGCCGCTGATTATGTTATTGATATTGGCCCCGGAGCCGGTATTAACGGTGGTAAAGTAGTTGCACAGGGTAATCCGAAAACATTGAAACATGCCGATACATTAACGGCTCAGTATTTAAACGGTGTTATGGAAATTGGTTTACGTGATGTACGGAAGGGTAATGGTAAAACACTAACCATTAAAGGTGCGCAAGGCAATAACTTAAAACATATTGATGTAAACTTTCCGTTGGGAAAACTGATTGTGGTAAGTGGCGTTAGTGGCAGTGGCAAATCCACTTTAATAAATGAAACACTATACCCAATTTTAAACCAGCATTTTTATAAATCGTTGCAAAAACCGCTAACCTATAAAAGTGTAACGGGACTAAAACATTTAGATAAAGTAATTGAAATAGATCAAAGTCCTATTGGCCGTACCCCGCGCAGTAATCCGGCAACTTATACCGGTGTGTTTACAGATATACGTATGTTGTTTAGCGAAATGACTGAAGCAAAAATACGCGGTTATAAACCGGGTTGGTTTTCGTTTAACGTTAAAGGTGGCCGTTGCGAATCCTGTAAAGGTGCAGGTATGCGCACCATAGAGATGAACTTTTTACCCGATGTTTATGTGCACTGCGAAACCTGTAACGGTAAGCGCTATAACCGCGAGATTTTAGATGTAAGATACAGAGGCAAATCAATAAACGATGTGCTTAATATGAGTATTGATCAAGCTGTTTTGTTTTTTGAAAACATGCCTGCCATACTGCATAAAATTAAAACCATTAAAGATGTAGGCCTCGGTTACATTACCCTGGGGCAGCAATCAACTACTTTATCAGGAGGCGAAGCACAACGGGTAAAACTGGCAACTGAATTGTCGAAAAAAGACACAGGTAATACTTTTTATATTTTAGATGAACCTACTACAGGCTTGCATTTTGAAGATGTCCGGATTTTATTGGAAGTGTTGCAGAAATTGGTGGACAAGGGCAATACAGTTTTGGTTATTGAGCATAATATGGATGTTATAAAAGTTGCCGATCATATAATTGACATTGGGCCCGAAGGTGGTGCAAAAGGTGGTAACATTGTTTGCGAGGGCACACCCAGCCAAGTAGCTGCAGATAAAAAAAGTATAACGGGATACTATCTTAAAAAAGAAATACAAAACACGGTTGCACAGCCCATTCAAACCAAAGTTTTAAAAAGGAAAGCAGCTAAAAAATAATTGTAGCTGCTTTCTTTTTTTTGTAAAACCGGTTTACATTATTAATAAGCTCTTGCAAATACAACACGCTGCATACTTGGTTTGCCTGTTTTAATGCAGGTGCCTGTTTCAGGTTTACTATCTAATGGAATGCAACGGATTGTTGCTTTGGTTTCTTCTTTTATTTTTTGTTCGGTTTCAGGTGTGCCATCCCAATGCGCATAAACAAAACCGGGTTTGGTATCAAGTGTTTTTACAAAGTCGTCCCAGGTATCAACATAATGGGTTGATTGGTTTCTGAACTCCAATGCTTTTTCAAAAATTGATTGTTGCATTTGTTGTAACAGTTCGGATACATACATTTCAATACCTTCAACATGTACGGTATTTTTTGTTTTGGTATCGCGTCTGGCAATTTCTACCTGATTGTTTTCCATATCGCGCGGGCCTATAGCAATACGTATGGGTACACCTTTAAACTCATATTCGCTAAATTTCCAGCCGGGCTTTTGATTGTTGGCATTATCATACTTCGTTCTAATATTTAATTTTTGTAATGCATTTTTTATGGGTGCAACAAACCGGTTAATAGCTTCTAATTGTTCATCGTTTTTATAAATGGGTACTATAACAACTTGTATGGGGGCTAACTTAGGTGGTAGTACCAATCCATCATCATCGCTATGCGCCATAACTAAAGCGCCCATTAAACGTGTGCTTACGCCCCATGAAGTTGCCCAAACATACTCTTGCACACCGGATTTGTTTGTAAACTTAACATCAAAAGCTTTGGCAAAATTTTGACCTAAAAAATGTGACGTGCCAGCTTGTAGTGCCTTGCCATCTTGCATTAAGGCTTCAATGCAATAAGTATCTAAAGCACCGGCAAAACGTTCATTGGCAGTTTTAACGCCTTTAATTACGGGCACGGCTAACCAGTTTTCGGCAAAATCGGCATACACATCCAACATGCGTTTTGTTTCTTCAATTGCTTCATCAGTTGTGGCATGTGCCGTATGACCCTCTTGCCATAAAAACTCTGCTGTACGCAAAAACAAACGCGTACGCATTTCCCACCGAACTACATTGGCCCATTGATTTATGAGTAGTGGCAAATCCCTGTATGACTGTATCCAGTTTTTATACGTGTTCCATATAATGGTTTCAGAAGTTGGCCTTACCACCAGCTCTTCTTCTAACTTAGCATCGGGGTCAACTACAATGCCTTTTCCATCGGGGCTGTTTTTTAAACGATAGTGGGTTACAACAGCGCACTCTTTTGCAAAACCTTCGACATGCGCTGCTTCTTTGCTTAAAAATGATTTGGGAATAAATAATGGAAAGTATGCATTTACATGACCTGTATCTTTAAACATTTTATCCAGCGTTTGTTGCATTGTTTCCCAAATGGCATAACCATAAGGCTTAATTACCATACAACCACGTACGGATGCATTTTCGGCCAGGTCGGCACGTGTAACCAATTCGTTATACCACTCTGAATAATTTTGTTTACGTGTGGTGAAATCTTTTGCCATAAATATTGTTACTAATGAAATTAATATGAAACTAAATCAATGCTATTAACTAACATGGTTTGATGGCGTCAAAATTGTAAAACATCACACACAATACCAATTCGATTTTAAATAATACATAATAACTTATACATATAAAAAGCAAGCTATTGTAAAATCCTCGAATATTCATCTTTTACTTATGGAATTACAGTTACGTTTGCATCAACATCAATCACAAAAACCTATCATTATGAAAAAGCTCCTCACTGCCTTAGTAGTTTGCACTTTAGCATTAACAGCTTGCAATTCGGCTAAACAAACAGCCTCATCAGGTTATGATGATGTGTATGGTGCCGGTAAACAAACAGTACAAAATAATGTGCCTGTTGCACCACAAAGCAATGTTCATAATTATTCATCTACTCCTGTGCCCAATAGTAATAACCGGTTTGATTATGCAAACCCTGCCGTAACTGATGGCAGCACTGGTAATACGTATGTAACCAATAATTATTACGATGCTGATAATTATTATGATTATGCATATTCATCGCGTATTCGCAGGTTTTACAATCCGGTTGGTTTGGGTTATTACAACCCCTACTTTACCAATTCATATTGGTATGATTATCAGCCTGCATCGTGGGGTTTAAGTATTTACAGTACATACAATTGGTGGGCGCCATCAGTTTATTACAGTTATAGTCCGTTTGTTGGTAGTGGCTGGGCTTTTAATATAGGCTTTGGCCCAACTTATAACCCTTACTGGTATCGCCCTTATTATTATCCAATGGGTTTTTATAATCCTTATTTGTATAATTCATTTGGCGGCTGTAACACTTGTTGCAATAGTTGTTACCAAAATATTTCTTACTATAACAATTGCCCTTACTACTATAATAGCTATGATAACACCTCGCACTATTTTGGCAATAGCAAAGGCAACCATACCGGTGGTAGTGGTGTTAGTTATGTACAAGGTGGACGTGGTGCAACTCTGCAAACCAACACATTGGGCGCTGTGTATGCCAGCAACAACACGCCTGTAACTAATAATATAAATACAACTCCACATGCACCTACCTTGGCTGAACCCGTTCGTAACAACAATATAAATACGGTGCAGCCCGGTAAAAATAATTTGGGCGAGCTTAATACAAGTGGTGATGTTAGGGGTAATACCAACGCAAATACTACAGGAGGTGTAAAACCGGTACGCGATAACCCTGCTTATAATCCTAAAACAACGCTTGCACCTGCAACCGGTGGTGTAAAACCAGCAAATGGCGATGTGCGTGGCAATCCTGCAAGTAATCCACGTTCCAATACCAATGTTATCATGTACACACCTGATCCACGAAACAGTAATGGCGGGTCAATCAACAGCAACCCACGTAATAACAGTGTGCCATCAAATAACGATTACAGCAACCCGCGTAATAACAGTGTGCCATCAAATAGCGATTTCAGTAACCCGCGTAATAACAGTGTGCCATCAAATAGCGATTACAGCAACCCACGTAATAGCAATGTGCCATCAAATAACGATTTCAGTAACCCGCGTAATAACAATGTGCCATCAAATAACGATTTCAGTAACCCGCGTACACAGCCAAAAAACAGCGATTATTCAAATCCGCGTACCAATGCAACGCCTGCATACGAATCGCCAAAAGAAGTGGTTAAACCTTATCGCAGAAATACCAATGATTTAGATAGAAGCAACAGTACACCTCGTAGCACCTATCAAACACCAAGCAGCGATAGGCCATCTTACAATACACCAAAACAAACACCTGCACCACGCCAAAACAACCAAGGTCGCAGCAATCCACGTTAAGCTTCAATAAATATTTTAAATCGCTATTTGCTTATTTTAAGATAATGGATCTTGAATAACCAGATAGCGATTTTTTATTTGTAACTCATAAACTTTAGCAATGAAAATTAAACTTATAAGTTTTTTAAGTATTATAACTTTATGTACCAATGGACAAACAACCGATGATGCCATTCGATTTTCAGAAAATACTTTTGGTACAACAGCCCGTTCGTTAGCAATGGGAGGCGCATTTGGTGCATTGGGTGGCGACTTTAGCGTAACCGGCCAAAACCCGGCAGGTTTAGCTATTTACAGGCGTGGTGAGTTAACTTTTTCTCCGGCTTTTAATTTACATGCCATCTCAAATAATTTCGAAGGTAATAACACAAACGATAGCCGGTTTTATTTCAACTTTGGGAGTGCAGGTTTGGTGTTTGCAAAGTATAAGGAACAAAAATCAGGTTGGAAAGGATTTAATTTTGCATTCGGTTATAACCGCGAAACCACTTATAAAAGTTATGAAAAGTTTAGTGGTATCAACAAAAGCAATAGCATGCTTAACAGTTTTGTTGAACAGGCTGAAGGTGTACCTGTAAGTAACCTCGAAGATATTGAATATGCATTTGGCCCGGGTATGGCATACAACTTATATTTAATGAACCCCGTTACACCAACAGCAACAACTTATACTGCAGCAATAGCAAATGGCGGTGCTTTGCAAAAAGAAGACATGAGTATAAAAGGTAATAGCGGTAATTTTTTATTCAGCATGTCAAATAATTTTAATGATTTGTTGATGCTGGGTGCAACATTTGAGCTAAGGAGCTTACGTTACGATTATAAATCAACCTATCGCGAAGTAGATATTTCTGACACTATTAACAGCCCTTACTTTGGAATGGATATTAAAGATTGGGCTTTTTTTAGGGAAGAAAGTACTGATGGTGCAGCTGTAAGCTTAAAATTTGGGATGATTGTACGACCTACTGATAATATAAGAATTGGTGCGGCAATACATTCACCGGCTTGGTATAACATGACTTATGAAGATAACTACAACATGGAATCAACTTTTGGAGCCAATGGCGATTCGGTGTTTACCCTAACCAGCCCACCAAGCAGTACATTTGAATATCGTTATAACACACCATTTCGGGCCTTAGGTAGTGTAGCATTTATTTTTCCTGCCAAGGGCCTCATTAGTTTCGACTATGAATATACTAATCAGCAAGCGGCAAGGTTTAAGAAAGCCGATGAGTTTGATTATAATTTTAGTTTCGAAAACGGTATTATTAAAGAGTTTCATGCCAAACAGCATACTATTAAAGTAGGAGGCGAATTGTTTATAAGCAATATGTATTTACGAGCCGGAGGTGTTTACACTACATCGCCTTATACCGAAAACGTTTTGCCCAAAGAATATGATTACAGCAGTATTAGTTATACAGTAGGCATTGGCTGGCGTTGGCAAAAAAGTTATTTTGATATTGGTTATGCTTTAACGCAAACACAGCAATACAAAGTACCTTACTCGCTTGCCGATAACAGCCAACCCGGCATCGAATCGAAAAACAACCTGCACCGTTTAATGTTTACTTACGGCATTCGCTTTAACCGATAATTTGATAAATAAATAAGCAAACTGTGAAACAAAACAGTTGTATGCGCGTCAAGTATTGAAACGGTAATTCATATCTATGCCGTTTTAGTATTACAAAATCAAATTTATTCAATGAAACAATTTTTCAAATTTATGTTTGCCTCCATGGTGGGGTTTTTACTATGCATATTTGTTGTAGTAGTTCTATTTGTTGGTATGATAAGCGCATTAGTTGCATCAATGGATACCAAAACTCCGGTTGTTGCTGATGCAAATTCGATACTTGAAATAAACTTACGCCAACCCATAACTGAGCGTACACCCAACAATCCGCTGCAAACATTTGATTTTAGTAATTTCAAAAATAATTTTCAACCGGGATTAACGGATATAATCACAGCCATTAAAAAGGCCGAAACCGATGCCAACATCAAAGGTATTTACATACACACCGGCTATATAACCGGAGGCAAAGCAAGCATTGAGGAAATACGAAATGCCTTAATTCAGTTTAAAAAATCAAAAAAGTTTATTGTTGCCTATGCCGAAGACTATGCACAGGATGCTTATTATTTATCTTCGATAGCCGATCAGGTTTATCTTAATCCGCAAGGCGATTTGGCATTGCATGGTTTTGCTGCCAATCTTACTTTTTTAAAAGGTACCCTTGATAAATTAGGTGTTGAAGCACAGGTTATACGACACGGTAAATTTAAAAGTGCTATCGAACCATTTGTGGAAGAGCGCATGAGCGATGCAAACCGTATGCAGGTAAAAACGTATGTAGATGATTTTTGGCACATACTTAGAAACGGCATTGCCCAAGCCCGTAATATTGATACCAATACTGTTGAAATGTTAGCCGATAGTTTAGCCATAGAAACGCCCGAAGATGCCGTTAAATATGGCTTAGTTGACAAATTGCTTTATGAAGATCAGGTTATGGACGAACTAAAAAAACGAAGCGGTAATATTGGTGCAAAACCAACAATTATTACAATTAATAAGTATGCACAACGCAATATTAACTTTAGCGAAAAAAATAAGATAGCAGTTATTTACGCAAATGGCGATATAAACAGCGGCCGTGGCAATGACGAACAAATAGGTTCTGAAACAACTTCGGCCGATATCAGAAAAGCCGCCAACGATGAAGCCGTAAAAGCAATTGTATTACGGGTAAACTCGCCCGGAGGCAGCGCCCTTGCTTCGGAAGTTATTTGGCGTGAACTAAGTTTGGCAAGGGCAAAAAAACCTATTGTAGTTTCAATGGGCGATGTTGCTGCTTCGGGTGGCTATTACATCAGTTGTTTGGCTAATACCATAGTAGCACAACCCAATACCATTACCGGTTCAATTGGTGTTTTTGGATTGTTGTTTAATGCACAAAAATTATTTAACGAAAAGTTGGGTATCACTTTCGATAGTTATAAAACAGGCGCTTATAGCGATATGGGTAATGCTACACGCGCCCTCACACCAGCTGAAAGAGCCAAACTGCAAAACAGTGTTGAAAGGGTTTACAACACCTTTACCGCACGCGTAGCTAATGGTCGTAACATGCCACAAAGTATGGTAGATAGCATTGGGCAGGGTAGGGTATGGAGTGGTAAAACTGCCTTGCAATTGGGGTTAGTTGATACATTGGGCGGACTAAATGATGCCATAAAAATTGCAGCCGATTTAGCTAAAATTAAAACATACCGCACTTACGAATTGCCCATACAAAAAGAACCTTTTTCAGAGTTGCTTGAAGATTTGAATGGCGGTGTAAAAACAGCCATTATTAAAAACGAATTAGGCCCCGAGTTTGAAATTTACCATCAGGTAAGCAAACTTATAAAGCAAGAGGGTGTGTTTATGCGTATGCCTTTTGAATTGCAGCTTAATTAATAGTATGGGTTGCGGCATCTTAAATTTGTAAGCAAAAATTTGATGCTGTTTTTTTATAAATGGTTACATGGTTTTGCTACCATAATAAGCTAAAAATATTTTTATTGCACTTGCTTCAATATCAAATTCAAGCAAGTACTTAATGGCCATTATAAACTCACTTTTTGCATGGTTAATGAAAAAACGCATGCATCAGATCGAACTTTTTATAAAGTATCCTTTTGATGTACAGGAAGAAACTTTGCGTAAACTTTTAAGTACAGCAAAAAACACTGAAATAGGGCGTTATTATGATTTTGCTTCCATAAAAAATGAGGCCGACTACCGCAGCCGTATGCAAGTACAAAACTACGAAACACATAAGCCATATATTAAAAGGCTGATGCTGGGCGAACAAAATATTTTATGGCCAACCGATGTAAAATGGTTTGCAAAATCATCGGGCACAACCAGCGACAAAAGCAAGTTTATTCCTGTTACTGAAGAAAGTTTGGAAGAGTGCCATTTTAAAGGAGGCAAAGATTTATTAAGCATATACTACAGTAACAATCCACAATCAAATTTATTTAGTGGCAGGTTTTTAACCTTAGGTGGTTCGCATCAGATAAATGCATTTAGTAACGAATCGTTTTATGGCGATTTGTCGGCCATCATTATGCAAAATTTACCTTTTTGGATTCAACTCTTCCGTACACCTGAATTGAGTGTGGCTTTAATGGACGAATGGGAAGAAAAAATAATTAAGATGGCTAACATTACCATTAAAGAAGATGTAACCAATATTAGTGGCGTACCATCGTGGATGTTGGTTTTACTTAGGCATATATTGCAAATTACCGGCAAACAAAACATACATGAAGTATGGCCAAATTTAGAACTGTTTGTTCATGGTGCAGTAAGTTTTACACCATACCGAAGTCAGTTTAATGCACTCATCCCCGGTAATAAGATGCAATACCTCGAAACCTATAATGCATCAGAAGGATTTTTTGGCATACAGGATTTGAATAACAGCAATGAAATGCTATTGATGTTAGACTATGGTGTTTACTATGAATTTATTCCCGAAAGCAGTGGCGCTTTTTCGCAACAAGCCATATCATTATCAGAAGTGGTTTTAGGCTTAAACTATTCGATGCTCATTACCACTAATGGCGGTTTGTGGCGTTACCAAATTGGCGACACTGTAACATTTACATCCCTATCGCCACATCGCATAAAAATTACAGGCCGCACTTCACATTATATAAATGCATTTGGCGAAGAAGTTATTGTTGACAATGCCGATAAAGCTATTGCCGCAGCCTGTTTAAGCACCGGTGCAATGATTACTGATTATACGGCAGCACCGGTTTATATTTCCGAAAACGAATGTGGCGCACATGAATGGTTTATTGAGTTTGAAAAACCACCTGAAAACCTGAATGTATTTGCAACCGTGCTTGATAATACCCTTAAAGAACTAAATTCGGATTACGAAGCAAAACGCTATCAGGACAAAGTGTTACGTATGCCAATTATTCGCACAATGCCCGCTCAAACATTTTACAAGTGGTTAAAGCTTAAAGACAAATTAGGCGGCCAACACAAAGTGCCACGCCTTTCCAACAACAGAATAATTTTAGAAGAAATATTAAGTTTGATATAATATGAAATGTGTTGGTTTGTTTTTATTCGTTTTCATTCATGCAATACATGCGCAAACTGACAATTATAAATTAATTAAAACCATACCTACCACGGCTAAACATATTTATACCGACCGTTTAGCCAACTTGTACTTAATCGAAAATTATGAGATTAAGAAATTTGATAACGAAGGCGTTTTTTTTAAGAGTTATAATTTTAAAGATATAGGCGTACTTCAATATTTTGATGCTACCAACCCACTTAAGCTCATGTTGTTTAAGCCTGAGTTTAATGTTATACGTAATTTGGATAATCGCATGAATTTGCAAGGCGAAATAAACCTCAACCAATTTGTGCAGTTGGGGTTGCCTCGCTTGGCATGTGTAAGCGATGATGGTAACTACTGGATTTATGATCAACAAAATCAACAACTCATAAAGGTAAATCCATCAGGCAAGGTTTTAATTGTTGGCAATTCTTTTAATCAATTTCTAAATCAAAACATCAACCCAAAACAACTCATCGCTGCCGAAAACTGGTTGTTGCTTAGTAACAACGACACTTCATTATTAGTGTTCGACCGTTATGGCAATTACTATCGCAATATTCAACTGCCACATAATTTAAATATACAGGTTAGCGCAAATCAACTGCTGTTTTTTGATGGTCAAAAACTTACCAGTATTGATCTTAATAATTATAAAGAAACTACTATAAGTAATCAAATTATGCAACAAGCTTTAGAAGTGAGGCTTGAACTGCATCGGATTTTTATACTTAAAAACGATAGCATTGCCATTTATTCCTTTTAAAAAATGTAGTTAATCAACACCGGTTATTCAGGTTTAAAGGTTTTAAACATTGTTTCTCATATTGCTTACTTTATTATTAATTCGTGAAATTTTTAAAAATCAGGTAGCCGTTTACTACCATAACAGACTAACTTAATATGGGCATGCATATAGCCGTTGCCGGCAACATTGGTTCGGGCAAAACCACTTTAACCACACAACTTGCAAAAAACTTTAAATGGGAACCTCATTTCGAATCGGTTGATAATAACCCATACTTAGTTGATTTTTATGAAGACATGCAACGTTGGTCTTTTAATTTGCAAGTGTATTTTTTAAACTCTCGTTTTAGGCAGGTAGTAGGTTTTCAAAAAAGTAATAAAACGGTTATTCAGGATAGAACCATTTATGAAGACGCCCACATTTTTGCGCCAAACCTCCATGCAATGGGGTTGATGAGCACACGCGATTTTCAGAATTATCAGGAATTGTTTCAACTAATGGCTAGTTTTATAAAGCCACCCGACTTAATGATTTATTTAAGAGGCAGCGTACCTGCCTTGGTAAATCAAATACAGAAACGTGGACGCACGTATGAAGACAATATTCGGCTCGATTACTTAAAACGCCTGAACGAAAGATATGAAGGATGGATTAGCGAATACGATGCCGGTAAACTTTTAATTATTGATATTGACGAAATAAATTTTGCCGATAATGCCGAAGATTTAGGCTCAATAGTTCATAAAATTAATGCCGAGCTAAACGGATTGTTTTAAGCTTCCCATTAACCTGATATTTTAATTGTTTGTTTTTTCAACCTACCAAGCTGCTATTACGGTTGTATAAGGGTTAATACACTGCTTTGCCATAAATTGGTAAGATCAATTCCTACAATGGCAATTTATTTTTCGGTTAAAAACTTTGAGCAGGTAAGAAAATATCAAGCAGTATTAAAGCCGATGTACTACTAATCATATGTTTTATATTAGCGGTGTTCAGGTTTTTTCATCCGACTGTTTTATGTTGACTGTGTAATAAAAAATAACAATGGAAGCAGATTAACTCAACCCTTTTTACTTTTTTTGAATCATTAAATCATAATCATAAAAAAAATGAAAACAAACTATTCAATTAAACACGTCATCACAATGGTTGTGATGTTATTTATGGGATTAACATCCTTTAAAAGCCAGGCGCAACTGCTTAATTGCCAGGCTAACTTTTCCTATTGGGTAAATCCCAATGGAGCCGTAGTATTTTACGATTCGTCATACGTAAATAGTGGGCAGGTTACTCAATTTTTATGGAGCTTTGGCGATGGTACTACCTCAGCACAACCCAATACAGTAACACATATTTATCCGGCAGCAGGCAATTATACAGCTTGTCTGTATATCGTAACTTCAAATGGTTGTTCGGATACCGTTTGTCAAATAGTAACAGTGCCCGGTAATTGCCAGATGAATGCTGTAATAACTAACGACACAACCAACAGCACCTTAATTGTTACAACTACAGGCGGTACACCTCCTTACTTATATATATGGACTTATAATGGCATAAGCCAAACAACTACCATCCCAACGCTGCCTTACAATAGCTTTGGTGTGTATTGCGTAACCGTATCCGATGCTAATAACTGTACCACATCAAACTGCATAAGCGTAGGTGGTTCATTGGTATGTCAGGCATCGTTTTCGTTTACCCAACTTAGTCCGGGTTCATTTTACTTTAATAATTTAAGTACAGGCAATGGCTTAAGTTATTTTTGGAATTTTGGCGATAGTACCACATCAACACAAACTTCGCCTATACATACTTACCAAGCCGCGGGCACATACATGGTTTGTTTAAATGTGATTGATACTGCCGGAAATATTTGTGATAGCTACTGTGCTGCAATTAATGTTTTATTAGGTGGCGGTAATAGTGTAATATGTGGTAATATTTTTAATGATATAAATGCCAACGGTGTTTCTGATAGTACTGATACCGGTTTAGGCGGACAAACAATATCTATTTGGGGCAATGGTATGCAGGGTACGGTAGTAACCGACTCGAATGGTAATTATACACTAAACGTAAGTGCAGGTACCTACTACTTATACTATTGTGCCCAATTTCCTAACACTATTACAGTACCTACCGATTCGTTCGGGTGTGCATTTTATACCGTTACCGTTGCAGCCAACGATACATCATGTGGCTATAATTTTGGCGTAACTGCCAACACAGTTGTAATTTCAGGTCACATATATCATGATGCCAATAACAACGGTGTTTACGACTTTGGCGAAACCGGTATTCCATATCAGCCGGTTACAATAGGCAGCTCAACGGTTTATACCAACTCATTTGGCGAATACACCAGTTACGAAGCCGTAGGTACTTATACCATTACTTACGTACCTACAGGCGTTTATGCAGGCTTTGCATTAAGTACACCGGGCAGTATTACTGTAAATGCAACAACGGTAGGCAACACTTATTGGAATAACGATTTTGGCTTAAATATACCTGCCGGCTCAAACGATTTATCAGTAAACCTTTCGCCCTCAACCAACATTGCGCCCGGTTTTAGCGCCTGGTATTATATAACCGTAACTAACACAGGTGTATTACCAGCAAGTGGTGTGGTAACCTATCATTATCCAACCGGTTTAACTTTCGATAAATCAACACCAAACGCAGCTACGGTAAATGCTACCACACAAACCATAACCTGGAATGTAAATAACATCCCTGCATTTAGCAGCAAAACCATTTGGGTTGATTTTAATGCAAGCACAACTTTACCACTTGGCACATTAATGTTAAGTATGGTTGATGTAACACTTAACACCGGTACCGATCCAAATATGGCAAACAACATGGACTCTGTACATCAAATTGTGGTGGGTTCATGGGATCCAAACAACAAGTTGGTAACGCGTACCAATTTGCCCAATGTAAACTACCAGGTAATATCAAGCGTTAACCCCGATCAAAGTATTGATTACACAATTAACTTCCAAAACGAAGGCACAGCACCTGCTGTAAATATTGTAGTAACAGATGAATTAAGCAGCAATGTAACATTAAACAGCTTTCAGTTTTTAGGCACAAGCCACAATGCTGATGTAAAACGAAACGGCAATGTGGTAACCTATGTTTTCCCTAACATTATGTTAGAAGATAAAACAACCAATGAGCCTATGAGTCATGGCTTTATTAAATACCGTATTAATGCTGTTAATGGTTTAACACCAGGTACACAAATTAGCGATAAAGCCGCGATTTATTTCGACTTTAACGCACCGGTTATTACAAACGATGCTATTATTACAATGATACTTCCTCAAGGTATAAACGAAAGCACAGGCAATGCTGCCATTCAGTTATATCCAAATCCGGTTAATAGCATTTCAAAAGTTCAGTTCGATTTAGCCAAACAAGCCCACGTTACAGTTGAAGTAATTGACGTAACCGGACGCTTACAAGCTGTATTAGCTAATGGAATTTTACCGGCAGGTAATCAAAACCTAATATTAGATGCCAGCAAAATGGCCAATGGTATTTATACTATAAAAGCCAATGTTGACGGCAAACTAAGCTTAGTTAAATTTACAGTTGCACATTAATTATTATTAAAATTGTTTTTAAACCCCTGATGCATAAATGTATCAGGGGTTTTTTTATGGATGCCAACAATATTTTAATAAGTTTTTAGATGATGCATCTTTATAAAAAATACTTTTGACGGCCCTTACCAACCACTAATGGCTGATAAGAAGCAACTAAACCTTAGTAAATAAATAATTAAGCATGAAGTTTAGCAGCAAAACCCCCGCATTATTAGTATTGGCCGATGGTACAGTTTTTAAAGGTAATGCAGCCGGCAAAAAAGGAACTGCCACAGGCGAAATTTGCTTCAATACAGGGATGACGGGTTATCAGGAAGTTTTTACTGACCCAAGCTATTATGGACAAATACTAATCGAAACCAATGTACATATTGGCAATTACGGAATACGTTTGGCCGAAAGCGAATCGGACAGCATAAAAATAGCCGGCTTGGTTTGCAAATCGTTTCATGCTTATTATTCGCGAAAGGATGCAGATACAAGTGTTACTGCGTATTTCGAAAACAATAACATTGTAGCTATTGTTGATGTTGATACACGTGCTGTGGTACGCCACATAAGAAGCAAAGGAGCAATGAATGCCATAATTAGTTCTGAAATTTTAGATGTTGAAATTCTAAAACAAAAACTGGCCGAAGTTCCCAGCATGGAAGGTTTAGAGCTATCGTCAACCGTATCAACAAAAACAGCATATACAGCCGGTGATGAAAACAGCAAACTACGTGTAGCATTACTCGATTTAGGCATAAAACAAAACACCATCAGATGCTTAAATGAAAGGGGGGTGTTTGTAAAAGTATTTCCATATAACAGTTCCTTTAAAACAATGGAAGCGTTTAAACCCAACGGATACCTGATAAGCAATGGCCCGGGCGACCCGGCCGTTATGCCCGGTGTTGTTGATACAGTAACCCAAATTGTTGAAGCTGGTAAACCTTTATTCGGTATTTGCTTAGGTCATCAGATGCTGGCCGAATCGCAAGGCATTAAAACTTATAAAATGTTTAATGGCCATAGAGGCATTAATCATCCGGTTAAAAACGTAATAACAGGTCGCTGCGAAATAACTTCTCAAAATCACGGTTTTGCCATTAACGAAGCCGATGTGCGAAACAGCAGCACCGTTGAAATTACACATCTTAATTTAAACGATAACACAATTGAAGGTATACGCGTAAAAGGTGCCAAAGCATTTAGTGTACAATATCATCCCGAAAGCGCCCCCGGGCCACACGACTCGCGTTATCTCTTTGATGATTTTGTAGCTTCGTTATAAACCCAGTTAATTCACACACTAAAAAAACATCTAAATGAATCCGGTAATAGGTATAGTAATGGGTAGTAGCAGCGATTTGCAGGTAATGCAGCAAGCTGCCGATGTTTTAAAACAATTTAATATCGCTTTTGAAATTAAAATTGTAAGTGCACATCGCACACCGGCTATTATGTTGGATTATGCCGATCAGGCTTTTGCACGTGGCATTAAAATTATTATTGCCGGTGCCGGTGGTGCCGCACATTTGCCCGGTATGTTGGCAAGTGTTACCACATTACCTGTAATTGGTGTGCCGGTTAAGTCATCAAACTCTATTGATGGTTGGGATAGTGTGCTTTCTATTTTACAAATGCCTAACGGTGTGCCTGTGGCCACGGTTGCCTTAAATGGTGCAACAAATGCAGCTTTACTTGCAGTACAAATTCTGGGCACCAGTAACCTGAGCATACATGAAAAACTTGTGCAATACAAACAACAACTAAAGGATAAAGTAAAGCTAATGAATGAGGGTTTAAATGGGTAATACATTTAACCTTCGAAAATCCTTTTAACCAAAGGTTGTAGTTAATAGTTAAATGCTTTACTTAGGCCGTATAACTATTGCCCCTTGTTGGAATTTAAAAATTTTGTAGTAGCCTTTATTGTTGCCGTTAGCTTTCAATTTTATTGTAAAGCCGGTAATGAAAATATGCCGGCCGGTGCCCGCGCTGCAGGTATGGGCAACGCTGCAGTTACTTTAACCGATATGTGGTCGGCATTTCAAAATCAGGCCGGCTTGGCAACTTTAAAAGGCTTGCACATTGGCGCTTTTAACCAACTCAGATACGGCCAAACCGAGCTGATGCAAAACGCTTTGGTAGTTGCATTACCATTAAAAGATGTAGGCACTTTTGCAGTTACATTTAATCAATTTGGTTATAGCGCTTATAACGAACAAAAAGTAGGTATTGCATATGCACGCAGTTTTGGTAAAACGGTTTCGGCAGCTATGCAGTTAAATTATAATGGCACCAACATTAGCGATAATTACTATGGTAATAACCATGCTGTAACAGTCGAAGCGGGTATGCGTATCATACTGTTGCCTGAGTTAACTTTTGGCGTACATGTTTATAATCCTACGCGTGCTGCACTTAACAACTACAATGATGAACGCATTCCCACCACATTTAAAGCAGGTTTAGGTTATCAGTTAAATGAGAAAGTTTTAATTGCTGCCGAAATTGAAAAAACATCTGAAACAAAGCCTGTTTTTAAAACAGGATTCGAATACCAATTTGTAAAAAAGATGTGGTTGCGGGCGGGATTTAGCACCAATCAAAATCAGGGATATTTTGGTTTGGGCATGCAACTTAAACAACTACAGATAAATTTTGCGGCATCATTTCATCAAACATTAGGCTTCACACCACATGCCGATTTAGGTTACAACTTTGTGTCTGCAAATCCGTAATGAAACATTACTACCTACATAGCTTATGCCTGTTAATTTGTTGCGCATGTATGTTAAATGTGCAAGCACAGGTTACACCTGTAAACAACGAGCAACATCTGGACGACCGCATTGAACTGAATGCCGAAAACAGTGTAGAGGGTATGGACTTTGACGAGTTGAAAATTATTTGGGACGAATTTGCCAAGCGGCCCATCAATCTAAACAAAACAACTAAAGAACAACTGCAGCAACTGGCTTTACTTACCGATTATCAGATAGACCAATTGTTACAACACCGCCAAAAAAATGGCGATTTAATTGCTTTGCAAGAATTGCAAGCAGTTAATGGTTTTGATGCAGATGATATACAACGTATTTTGCCTTTTGTAACAGTTACTACAAATGTAAATGACTTGCACTTGTCGTTTAGCCAATATATAACCCAGGGTAACCATCAATTATTACTGCGAACCGAAAGCGTGTTAAATGAACAGGCTGGCTATAATCCCAAAGACAGCAACGATGCCAGCTATGCCGGCAGCCCTTACCGGTTATATATGCGTTACCGGATTTTTATGCAACGAAAATATAGCTTTGGCATAGTTGCCGAAAAAGATCCAGGCGAATCACTATTAACCGATAACAATAAGTGGAAGGGATTTGATTATTACTCGGCACATTTATTTGTGCGCGATATAGGTATCGTTAAATCATTGGCCATTGGCGATTATCAGGTTGAATATGGGCAAGGCTTAACCTTGTGGAGTGGATTGGCTTTTGGTAAATCGGCCGACCCGGTAACCGTTATCCGTTTTGCTAATGGCTTGCGTCCTTATACATCCGTAAACGAAACCATTTTCAGACGCGGAATTGCTGTGTCTTTATTACCTGCAAAAAATTGGCGTGTTGATGCATACTACAGTAACCGCCTTAGCGATGGTAACGTTGCAACAATTGATTCATTAAATCAGATTAGCGAGTTTACAAGTATTCAATCGTCAGGTTTACACCGCACCGATGCTGAGTTAGCCGATAAAGGCTCGGTTAGAATTCAATCTTATGGCGGGCATATTACCTATCGTAAAAATCAACTGGAAGTTGGTTTTACAGGTGCTGCAACACATTTAAATAAAAATTTACAACGGACGTATCAGCTTTACAATCAGTTTCAGTTTAGTGGACAAAATTTTTTTAATACAGGTATTGATTACAAATTGTTGCTACGTAACTTTAATTTCTTTGGCGAAATATCACGCTCCCAGAATGGAGCCATGGCAACTATTAATGGCGTAATAATGAGTGTTGACCCAAAACTTACTTTTACATTATTATACCGGAACTATGGTAAGAAGTATGAAGCTATTGAAAGTAATGCCATTGCCGAATCGGATAATGTAAACGAACGCGGTTTGTATGCAGGCTACTCATTTAAACCGGTTCGAAAAATTTCGCTTACCGGATACTTTGATTTGTTTAGCTATCCATGGTTACGTTTCGCTGTTAATGCACCATCGCATGGTTTTGAATATATAACGCAGCTAACTTATAAACCCAACAAGCAATTAGAAATGTATGCACGCTACAGGCAAACCAATAAACAAGGCAATGTTGCGCCCGCAGAAGACGCACCCAAGATTGATTATTTAGTAAATAATCATCAGCAAAACCTGCGTTTTAATATTGCCTACAAAATTTCGAAAGTGTTAGCTATCCGAAGCCGTGTTGAATGGGTATATTTTAAAGATGGAAATCAACCTTTGGAAAATGGATTTTTAGCCTTTCAGGATTTTATATACAAGCCTTTAGGTAAGCCATTGTCTATTACAATAAGGTATGCTGTTTTCGGTACAAAGAGCTACAACTCCCGTTTGTATGCTTATGAAAACGATGTGTATGGCGCGTTTTCTATACCACCACTTTACGGACAGGGACAAAGATTTTATGCATTGTTGCGCTATCACATTTCGCGTCAGGTTGATTTGTTCTTGCGTTATTCACAAACCGTTTATTATAACCAAACTACAATTGGAAGCGGGTTAGATAAAATAGAAGGCAATAGTAGAAATGATATTAAGTTGGTTTTGAAAATGGAATTGTAAGTCATTTATCTCGTAACATTATTGGTGATAATAGTTTGTAATAACAGATGCGTTTTTCAACTTTTGTAATGCTTATAACACATAGATTAGTTACAATTCACTGTAGTCAGTTATTACATCTTTAATGTGTTAATATCATCCAAGATGTAACAATGATTATGATGTACCATGCCAATTTTTGGATAATAATTTACAGCCTTTGGTGCTGCTAATAATATAAGTTTGGCTTGTGGTGCAGCTAACGTAGTTTGTTTTATTAATTCTTTTCCGATGCCTTGTTTTTGAAATTCTACATCTATTGCTAAATCCGACATGTAGGTACAAAAAGCAAAATCGGTTAACGACCTGGCAATGCCAATCAGTTTGTTGTTTAAACGTGCGGTTACTATCAGGTTTGCATGCGCTAACATTTGGGCAATTCTTTCAGGTTCGGTTATGGGTCTTCGTTCGGCCAAGGTTGAGTTTATAAGCAACTGCGTAAATGCTTCAACAGTTATGCTGTTTTCCCTTTGATATGTAATCATATTAAGTCAATTGAATTTTTATAATATGTTAGACAGGTTACGTGTTTAACCAATAGTAAAATTTAACCGCAACTATATCATATTTAAAACAGGTTAACTTTTATAATTACCTAATGCGCTATTTTGATTTATGCTTATAGTTTTTTTATAAGTAATATTATTTATTGCAGAATGTTATTTTTAAAATGGCTGTAAATTAATCTTCGCGTTTTACTTTTATTTCGGCAAGGCCTTTAATATACCTTCGACCCGCTTTCAAATCTCCGGTCGAAATAAATATAATCCGTTGATCTATAAGCGCTAATTTTTTGTTTTCCATTTCTGTTACAATGTAAAACCGGTTGCCGGTTTCTGTGTTATAAATTTCATTCCACGAAAACACAACTTTATATCCATCAGATGCTTTAAATACGAAATAAAATTCGTTTAAAAATTTTGGTTTCTCATAATTAAATAAAACAGGAGCAAGCAATGTTTTAATAGGGATGCCTTTCATTCCGTTAAGCGTGTCTTTAATCTCGCCATTATGATTGTAAATTATCACATCGTTGATTGTTGACTTTGGAAATGTATCGAGATCAGCTAATGTAAAGTAAACATCGTGCTTAATTTCGCCTGAAATTTTAATGCCATCTGTTGGTGGTATATTTCGTTGTGCGATACTTAGAAATGGAATAAGTAGTGCAAAAAGCGTAATTATTTTTCTCATTTTATATTCGGGTATTCTTATAATTAAATCAAAGAAAGTGAAGCATCATTTGTTTTTTGTGAAATTGCTGAATAGTAAAGCAATTAGACATAAAGCTTAACTATTGTTGTGTTTCAGTTATAACATTTGAGCTGTTTTGTTTATGCGTTGTTTCGTTGTTAAATCAATAATTTCGAAACGCCTTACTTCGTTAAACGAACCCATATCGCTATCGCTGTTAATTAAAATGGCTCCAACCAGTATTACATATTTGCAATTGTAGGAGGTTAAGCTAACGAGTTCGTTTATGCGTTTGTCAATAGCTTCGTATATTACCTCTGTTGCTTCATAAAGTGGTGTTTTTGCATGCAGTATTCTGTTGCTTTCATTCAAAAGTATTTGCTCAATGGTATTCATTTGGTAATCTAGTTCCGTAACATTTCCGGGTATTATGATGTTGTTTATTAATTTGTTTAATGCACCTTTTGCGGCACCACAACAACCGCTGTTTTTACTCTGTCCGAAGCGATGAATTTCGCCTATAGTGCCATCTTTAGCAATGCCAATATGCGGGCCATAGTAAATAAATACAGCACCATCATCAGGTACATGGCTTGCGAAAGCGCCCATGCCGGTAAGGCCTGTAAACGGAAATCCATCTAAGCCGCCCATTTTAAATGGGCCTAAAAATTCCTGCGTACGTGCCGGGTATTGAATGCTGTTTACATCATCACTGCAAATGCTATCAGCCAGCATTACTTGCTTGGGTTCTAAATCCAATTCATATTCAACATAATCAATTATACGGTTAACACTGTCAATAGTGGTAATCGCATTTGGATACCATTTGTGAATGATGCTTAGTTTATCTCTTTTTTTCATAATATTAAATTTATAGAACGATATTATTAACGGGTTGTATGGCAGGTGGCAATTCGGTTTCATCTAACATATCGCGCATATCAATTTCGATGGTACGGCTTATTTGTGTAATAGGAACATCTAACGAACTGCCTTCGAACGGGTTAACCGAACTTTCGCCAATTACATCAAGTGTTACAAATACCCACATTATCATCGTACAAAAAGGTACATTAAACCATAAGGAGTAGCCTTCTAAAAATGTATCAAGGCCAAGCTTATTAAACTCAGGTAAAAGAGTAAATGGCACACTGATAACAAAAATAAAAAGTAAGTAGGTGGTTATTGATGCAAAGTTACGCGGATAAGGAAAATTTTTTATTCGCTCAGCCCTGCCTTGTCCATCCGTAAATTTTATTAGGCATTCCTGCAATTGCTTCCATGCTACATCGTTTATTTTGTCTGCTTTATACATGTTTGCAATCGCTGCTGATTGCATGGCTACAAGTTGCGTAGCTTTATTTTTTTTTGTGATAACATAATTATAATCCTGTTCAGATAGAAGTTGTTTTAATATTTCATTCAGGTTTTCTGCTTTTTCAGGAATTCTATATTTCCTTAAATATTCCTTGTTATGCATCGAATCCATGTTTTCCCAGGTGCGGCTTTCACGTAATTGATGCCTGAGACAAGTAAGCCAGGCAAAATGCCGGTAAAAAATAATTTTTACATCCATATTGTTTTTGCTGCCAACAATATCTCTTACTGTATATGCAAAGCTTCTGCTATCGTTTATTATGCTGCCGTAAATTTGACGTGCCTCCCAAATACGGCCATAACTTGCATTGTTTTTAAAGCCTACTACAAAGGCAACAGCCGTGCCCAATATTGCAACGGGTTGCCATGGAATAGTTATAAATTTCCATCCCAGACTGTACAATAATGTTGGAACAATTGCAATAAGAAAAAGTTTGAAAGTAATTCTTCTTGTCCAGTAAAAAAATTCGAAAGGAGTGTATCGTTTACCTGTATGCATGTTCGTTATTTTGATTGTGTAGCGTTCGAAGTGAATTTGCTTACTAAAATTCCTACCAGTATAACGATATAAAATTGACCGGTTATGCCAAATAACGAAGTGAGTAATTTAGTATGATGTGTATTGGGTGTAATGTCGCCAAAGCCAATACTGGTAAGCGTTATAGAGCTAAAATATACCAAGTCCATATAAGTGCTGGCAGGGTTAGCTAAATTAATTCCATTAAACGATTGCTCATTTTTGTAAACGAAATACTGCATAGTAAAGGTGCACGTTTCAATAAGTAAAAGGTATCCGCAGGCTGCAGCCGAAATAATATCTGTATTAATGTAACTGGGCTTTACCAAATAAATGAGTATTTCATAAAGTAGCCAAATAAAGTATATCACATACGTTATATTGAGTAATAAAAAGTAGTAGTGATTATTATCGTTAAAGGCAAGGCCAATTGGCAATGCAATAATTACTAGAAAGAGTAAAAGCTGCAGTTGGTTTTTTAAACGACCTTTTTCAATAAAAATACCCACACTTGATACACCTACAATAAGCATATTTATTGGCCAAATTATTTTCGTATAAAAATTCAGGTCTTCTATGAAAATGCCAATATATAGGTGTTGCAAAATTGCTATAAGCAATAATTCATATTTGATTTTGGATATTTGGTTGAGAATAGGTTGCATGTCCCGAAAACTAATTTAATGCCGGCTATTGTACTTAGCCCGATGCGAAATAAATAGTTGCAATAGCTAAAACAAATAAATTTCGACTAACGGTTTTTACAATACGTCTTTGGGGCTATTTATTTTTAATCTAAGCAAATCATTTATCTGCAAGGAATTTGCGTAAGAATGTACATTGTATAATGTGCATTAAACTTTGACAAAAAAAAGCCTAACAAATTTGTTTGTTTCAAACTTGTTAGGCACAATGCAAAGTGTTAGGTGCTATAAAATATAGCTTTTAATACATAATATTGAAGTGTTTAATGTTTCTCTTTCCAAAATTCATCTGGCCAAGTTTCGCAAAAATCATGTGTATGTTCTGACAGTACTCGCATTTGACTTTCATTCGCTACATTTTCTATTTCATTAAACAAAACCCGCTCTTCAAAACGGATATGTTGTTCAAGTAAATCGGCAATAGAAGCTAATAAATTTTCATCCCAATTCGAATCATTAAATTTTTGTTTCAATTGGTTATGTTCCAAAAGTGCTTGTGCAACAAGCGTATTGTTATTACCCAATATCGGAAACAGAAAAGCTTCTTCAGTTTCGAAATGCTGAAGCAAATGCGCACCCCAAAACCATTTTGCATAATCCGTTATACGGCTTAGCGCAACATGCTGCTTTATTCCCGTTCTGATTTTCCAACAAAACAGCAAGCCGGTATGATGTTCGCGACTGAGGGGCTGCATATTAGGATGCCGTTTTATGGGTTTGTTTTCCATAATTTCTGTTAGTTTTCTGAAGTCAGATTTTTTTCGAGCGTGATGGCCTGTGGAAATAATATGTTGTTTTCGAGATGTATGTGTTGATGTAAATCTTCTTCAAATTCTTTAAGTAATGCATAGGTAACTTTGTATGTATTGCAGGCATCATTTGGTGGCTGATAGTCTTGTGTAAGTTCTGCAATTTTTCTAAAACGATCGCCTTCATTGGTATGTTCATTCATCATCATTTGAATGGGATTTTTTACCGTGCCAAATGGTGCTTGTATGGTGGTGCCTGTTTGTTTTGCATTTTCCATTTTTCGGATAAAGGGAAATAAAATCAGTTCTTCTTTTTTCATGTGCATAGCCAATTCGCCTGCCGACTCATTAAAAAGGGTTTCAACTTCGAACAGTTCAGGGTGTTTGTCGCCATGTACGCGTGCTACTTTGTGTAGAAAGGGATTAATCTCCTGAATTTTATTTTCAACATACCGGTGATGTTTTTTTTCAATATAATCAGCCAATAAATCTAAAGGCCATTTCGTAAAGTCCTGGTTAGATGCATCAGTACTATTTGCTGTTACTTCTTCAAGTAGTTTAATTACCGTTTCTGTATTTTTTTGTTTCTGTACACAGGCATCTTCGATAGTGCGATTGCCGTTGCAACAAAAATCAATTCCGTTTTGTTTAAAAACGGATGCAGTACGGTAGTCGTTTGCAACCAGATTGCCTATAATGGTGTCTTTGGTAATGTTCATGATTTTAAAGTTTTTATGTAAATAATATTTTATTTAAGTGCTTAGTTGCTTGTTGTTTCGAAACTGTGATATGCCAAACAGACTTAAACCTGTAACTTTTATTACCTCTAAAACAACAAAGTAGTAGTGCAGGTTTGAAGCGGGTGGAGTTTGACCTTGCACATATTGTTCAGCTCTAGCATCTAATGCAGGTAAAAGCCAAATAGTTTGTAGTAATAAAATTGAAATAGTTATCAGGTACCAACTATTGAATGTTACTTTATACTGTTTTGCATAAATTATATTTCCTAATACTGATAGCGCAAAAATCCATTCAACTTTATTTAATGCATTAAACACCAAGCGGCCGATACTAAGGCCAATAGGTAAAGTTACACCGGGTGCCGTAAATTTTAGCCAGGCTTCCATAAAACTAATAGAGCATACATAACCTATCCAAACAAATGTAACTATAGCAGCTACGGGCATCCTTACTGTAATCATATTAATGGTATTGAAGAATTGTTTCGGTAATATTCAATTTTTGACAGGAACATGGTTGCCATTCTATCGCCCTGCCATTTGGCACGGTTTGCTTTTTCTCCTTCAAATAGCATGTCAATAGTTTCGCTAAAAAGTTTAACCCATCTTTCGAAATGAGCGGCATTTACCGGAAGTTTTGCATGTGGCAAAAACGGACTACCAAAATAGGTATGCTCTTCAAGTAGTACTGTTTGCCAAAATCGGTACATTTTTTCCAAATGTTGTGGCCATTTATCCTTTATTACATCATTAAATATGGTTGCAAGCACATCATCAGTTCTTACTTTATCGTAAAAGCTATTCACAAATATTTTTATGTCTTCCAGATTATTTATATCACTCTTTTGTGTTTTGATGTCCATTTTAGATTGTGTTTTATTTTTGATAAGCTTATGTATTTATCTGAAAAAATTAATGCTTTAAAAAGGTTAATCCCATTTCAAATCCTTGTGCCAACGATTTTATGGTAGTTGTTTCGAGCATGTTTTTTAAATCTTCGCGTATGGCTTTA
Organism: Bacteroidia bacterium; assembly: GCA_016788165.1. Lineage (GTDB taxonomy): Bacteria > Bacteroidota > Bacteroidia > AKYH767-A > OLB10 > JAEUTH01. The sequence continues at coordinate 70,994 of JAEUTH010000008.1, forward strand.
AATTGATAATGTACGGGACAAGGTTTTTTTTCATTGCACATACTTAAGCCCAGTCCGCAGCCGGTGTAAACCTTATTTCCATCAATTGCAGTTACTATGGCACTGAGCTTAATCTTATCCAGGTTTTTGGCTTCAATTGAAAAACCACCCGTAGGGCCTTTATCAGATTTAATAAGGCTGTTACGCACCAATTGTTGCAGTATTTTTGACGTGTATGCTTCGGGCGATTTAATGGCTTTGGCTACATCTTTTAAACTGGTTTTGCGGCCGTTTAGTGATTGCTCGGTTATAAAAATTGCGGAACGAATTCCGTACTCACATGCTTTTGAAAACATCGCACCGTGTATTTAATGCGACAAAGATAGAAATAAATTTTAATAATGGACAAAAAAGTCCACTATAATTTTACATTTATATGGCTGCTAAAAAGTTAGGTGCTTATACAGTTTGTAATTGATGCTCAGGACAATCAACACGCAGGTCGTTAACTAACAATTGTTGATTGAGCAATTTACAAAAATGGGTTTGTTTTTTTGTGTTTTGATGATGGCTGCAGGTTAAGCACATCCGTTGCACCGTTATTACACCTGTTTGATTTAAGTGCTTAATTATGTCTAATAAATTTAGCAACAAGCCGGTTTTATCGTTGGTGCTTAGTTTATCAATAGGATTGCGTATTTCAGTCGTAAACAAAGCCGTTCGGTTAGTTATGGTTTTACCTTTATTAGTAAGCTTAATAACATAACTCCGTATGTCGTTCTTTTCAACAACCTTCGAAATCAATTCCTTCTCTTCAAGTACTTTAATTGCATCGCTTATGGTGGCCTTTGTCATATTAAACTCATTGGCCAGGTAACTCACTTTGCATTTTTCAGCATCATGATGTCGAATAAAAATTAATATCTGTATTTGTATGGGACTAAGGCCTGATACTTTGCTTTCCTGCCAAAGCAATACCCTAAAAGCCTGTGCTATTCTTTCGAAAGCAGCTATTATTTTGCTTTCAATATTTTGGTTTTGATAATCTAAATCAAAGTCTGATTTGTGCATTACTTACAATTTTCCATCTCGTAAATATAATAACCTTTTTGTTTGATATCGGTTTCCCATGCTGGTTTTATGGTTTCGATATGACAAAACCTGCACTGCTTTGATGTAAGTGGTTGCCCTTCTTGTTTTTTTAATTTTAAATAGGCTTTACCATAATTATAAATAACCAAGGTGTCTTTTATTTCTACAGGAGCAATAATATCAAAGTGCATTACTGAACCGTCTTTTTTGGTTACATAGGTATCCCAAACTGCTACTTGCATTTTTTTATTGATTTTGATTTGCGCCTGTGTTGTTAGTATTAAAAACAAAGCACAAACTGTGTTTATTAATTTCATTGTTTAAAAATTGTGTGAAGTAATAATTGCAAGCTCACAGTGTGGATTAAGCTACACTGTGAGCTTGCAGTTTTAACCCTTTACATCGGCCATGGATGCACCAAAGTTTATGTGCAATACATTGCCATTAGGTGTAACCAATGCAGGAACCGACTTAACGCCTGCTTTTTCGGCTTCGGCAATGCGGGTTTTGTCGGTACCAAAATGTACCACTTCTACTTGTTCCGTTCCCAATAAGTTAATAATGTCATGCTCTGCGCTTACACATACAGGACAGCCTGCATGGTAGAAAACTGATTTTGCCATTTTTGTTTTGTTTAAAGTTATGCGGCATTATTGCCGGCACAATAATAGTAAGGAATCCTAACAAAACAAAATCTGTATCCATTTTTCAATAAATATTATAGTCATAATAGAATTGTTTGTTTGATTGAGCGTATATCAAAAGCTTATCATACTACTAGCTCGAAATTGTTATGTATTAATAATGTTTGTTAATTTACCTGATTCCATAATGCAAAAATCACCTATGCTTTAATAGTTTGCAGCATAAGTAAATTGCATTCGGTTTCGAATATCTTTACTTAAAGTTTCATTTAATTTTTCTATTGCTGCAATTTTTGTAAAGCAAGTGATTAGTTGCGTAACGCGTGTTACATTTAAAATTGACGTTTAGATTTATTTCAGTTCAGATAAAATTATTTTTTTCTGCGTAAATGTATTAATCAAAGCTTTTCGACTCACATCAATATCATTGCTGTGAATGAGTTCAAAGTATTCAACCGGTACCACTTGCCACCATAAGCCATATTTATCCTTGCACCAACCGCATGGCCCTTCTATACCTCCGTTAATAGTTAATGCTTGCCAATAATAATCTACTTCGGCTTGGTCTTTACAATTTATAACCAATGAAATGGCTTCGTTAAATTTAAATAGTGGGCCAGCAGCTAATATGCTAAACTCCATGCCTGCTATTTGCATAACAGCAGTTTCGAAACTGGAGGCATTGTCATGTCCATCTTGTGCCGGCATATTGTCAAATAAGCGATAGTCAATTAGTTTCCCATCTTTGAATATGGACAAGTAGTAATCAACTACAGCTTTCGCATCTTTTTCAACCCATAGGCATGGCGTTATTTTTTGTGTGATCATCGGGTTTCGTTTTTAAGTGAAAGTAATAATTCATCCAGCTTTTCAAGTGTAGCTTTCATCCCTTCTTGCATGCCCATGTTTATTATGGTTTCGAGGTCTTGTAATGAATTGTAGTAAACTATGGTTTCAACTATTGTTAGTGCATTAAAGTCTTTAAAAGTTACTTCCCATTTGGCTTGTGGTAATTCAGTATTAATCTCGCCTGCTTCATTACTAAAGGCATCTTCGGTTTGGTAGGTGTCAATGGGCTTTATATTATTATAAGTAGTATATCCCCAATAGTGGTTGCCGTCAGGGTCAATCATAGCATAATGCCAATGGCCACCGTTACTAAAGTCCATAGATTTTGTTTTGGTTGTAAAGGGTTTTGGAGCAAACCATTGGTCTAAATATTCTTGTTTAGTATAACAATCCCAAACCATTTGACGAGGCGCATCAAATTCTCTTTTTATAACTAATGTGTTGTTTGCTTTATCAGCAACGAAATCAAATAATGGCTTATTCATGATATTTATTTTTTAAAATTTTGAAAATAAGTTTTGCAATTGTAAAAGTGTAGTGGTAAAGCCTTGCTCCATACCATATTTTAATGATTCATTCATCCGTTCAAGCGATTCGTTATAAATAGTGATAGTTACTTTGGTTAATATGAATGGGATTGGTGTAACACACCCAAACATTTTGAGCAACTGCGTTTATGGTTGCGGTTATAAAAATTTGTGGACTCATTTTTTCTGTTTTTTAATTTTGATTAATAATTGGTCGAGCTGATTGAAACGGCTTTCCCAAATTTTTCGGTATTGCTCTAACCACTTATCTATTTCTTTCATCTTTTCTATTTCAAGCGAATAATAAATTTCGCGACCCTGAAATTCTTGTTTTACCAACTCACATTCGGTAAGTATGCGCAGGTGTTTCGATACTGCCTGTCGGGTAGTATTAAAATTTTCGGCTATTGCATTTGGTGTCATTGCCTGCATGGCAATTAATGCAATTATGGCGCGTCTGGTTGGATCGGCAATTGCCTGAAATATGTCTCTCCGCATAAAAAAATATTACTGATGAAACTAATTGGTTGCAAATATAAATGCAACTATTTGGTTTCGCAAGTGTTTTGAAAAATATTTTTTTTTGACTAAATTTAAATGGCTACCAAAGCAAGATGCTAACTTATGCGTTATTCAGGCATTTAATCTGTCATCATATTTTATGGTCTCACCAAACTCTGAAAATCTTTTTAAAATTCTCAGATACATTGCCCAGCAATAGTTTGATGTTTTATAATGTGCATTGTTTTCTTTCCAGCCTGTATGATAAAAATCTACTTGTGTAAATTGATTGTTGGCATTAAGCAAAAAACCAACTTTACTATCTAACCAATCGGCATCGGCTTTTATAATGGTGAGTTCAAATGCACAATTAATTTCATGTTTTGTAACCATGCCTTGCCATTGATATTGGTTGCCAAAGTGTAGTTGATAAATTTCGCCAGTAAATGGTTTGCCTTCACAATTTTTTGTCCACCAATTATTTAAACCTACCGGAGTTGAAATGTTTTTATATACGGTTTCAATACCGGCATTTATTGGAAATAGGTGAAAGATATCGGCCATTGCTTTAGTAAAGTTTGGTAATACTAAGTTAAAAAATATCAGCCAAAATTAATTTGAGCGGTTAGCAATAATAAATTGCACTACAATACTTTTATTAGTTATGCTAATTAAACTATAGTTTATTTTAAAAGATGGAAGCAGCATTGATACATGCGGCCTTTGAATTAACCAAAACTAATTTAAAAATGTATTTGAAGCAGATTTAATAAAGGTGGATACTAGATGTAAGCTTCAAATGTTTTTTGGCTGTATATAAAACGGCAAAATGGAAACAAGCTATTACGTTTACAATGCATTATATTTTAATATCCTTTAGAAATTACTTTCTTGTTTCAGATGTGTTAATACTTGCATGTTTATCGGTACTACAACAACTTTTCGAATTTGTTATATCGCCACGGTAAATTAAAAGCAGTGCAAGTGCAATGGCAATTATTGGCGATGCTTTACGTATGTATTTTTGAAAGCCATTACCTATATAATGACCGGCAATTGAAACTGCAAACATAGCCGGAAAGGTTCCGAAACCGAACAATCCCATGTACAACATACCACCTAAATAGCTACCGGTTGCAAGTGCACCTGCAAGCGATAGATAAACAAGTCCACATGGTAATAAACCATTTAACAAGCCTATTGCAAAGAGCGAAAGTGAAGAGCCATTACCGAATAATTTTTTAAAGTATTGCTTTAATCCCGCGGTTAACTTTACAATACCGGAACTTAAAAAGGGTATGTGCTTTCCGCCTGAAGTAAAAAAAACAGATATTAAAATTACTACACCGGTAAGAATGCTTAGCTCGCGTTGAAAGCCTTTTATTGAAATTGAAAAACCGATAAATCCTAAAATCAACCCAAGCAAAATATAAGTTACAATGCGGCCAAGGTTATAAAATACGCGGCCTGGAATCATGGCCGTTTTCGAATCCTTTTTGCCCGGTAATACCAAAGCAATAGGGCCACACATGGCAACACAGTGGAAACTACCTAAAAAGCCAATAGTAAGTGCTGATATATATAAGGCAATGTCCATCTTTATTCGATAAAAATTCTTTTTTCTTTATAGCATGTCTTGCCAGCAGCAATCCATGTTGCATTAATGTTCCAATAACCGTGTGCAAGTTGTTTTAACGGAATTGATACAGTGCCGGTAGAATCAATAGAAAAATTTAAATTAAAATCAGCGGTTGCATTATCGGGTTTGTAAAAAGCAAGGGTGCCATTTAAATTCGTTAAGTTTGAGTCCGTTGTTAATACGATTGAATGATTTTCGGGCAAATAGTTAATCAATAGTTTTTCAAGTTGCCCATTTTTTTGTGCAGAAATTATTTCCTGATAGCCTACTGCTTTTTCATAATAATGTTCGTCAACCAAATCATAAGTTTGTTGCGATGCTTTTACAGCAAACCATATCATACTTGCGGCAAACACAATATAGGCGAGCGCAACGCCATGACCCCAGTTAAATTTCATATTACATTAATTATTAGGTCCGAGAAAATTGGTTTCTGTTTTATCAATTCTTTTTCCATTGCTATACACTTCAAATTTTACTTTGGTTTTAGTCTTTATTATTTCCGATTTTGGAATAATTAAAAAGAAAACACTTTGTGATATAGACTGTTGCTTCAGTTTTGTAATACCATTACCAACCCATTTTATTTCGCCCTTGGGTTCAACAACTTTAAGTTCGATAGGCATATCGTCAAAAGTTTTATTTACCATTTCAATGTTGTAAAGATTACTAACATGCAGGCTGTCGGTTTTTTGGTATAGTAAGCCGGGTGTACGCAGCACGGTGGTTTCAATATCGGTTCGTATTAATAAAAACACACTCAAAGCAGCAAGCAGTACAAAAAGTACGGCACTATAACCAATAATGCGTGGGGTTATTTTAAACTTAATGCCTTGTTTAATGGAATTTTCGCTGGTATAACGAATTAAGCCATGTGGCTTTTTTATTTTATCCATTATATCATCGCAGGCATCAATACAGGCCGTACAATTAATACATTCTAACTGTGTGCCATTTCGTATATCAATGCCGGTAGGGCATACCTGTACACATTGGTGGCAATCAATGCAATCGCCCAATTTATTTTCAACGCTCTTAGTTAGTTTGCCACGCGGTTCGCCACGTTTATAATCGTAACCAACTACAACTGAATTGGGGTCGAGCAGCACACCTTGCAAACGACCATAAGGACAAACCACAATGCACACCTGTTCGCGGAAACGTGCATAAACGCCATAAAAAATGCCGGTAAAAACCAGTATGGAAATAAAGCCGGCTTTATGTTGTGATAAATCATCGGTTACAATTTTTAACCAATCATCTACTCCGATTATATATTGAAGAAAGGTGTTGCTAATAACAAATGATATGAAAAAGAAAATGAGGTGTTTGCTAATTTTTCGTGTTGCTTTATAGGTGTCCCACGGTCTTTTATCAAGAGCTTTTTGCTGCATCATATCACCTTCAATCCAATATTCGATTTTACGAAACACCATTTCCATAAACACTGTTTGCGGGCATGCCCAGCCGCACCAAAGCCTGCCAAACAATGCAGTAAACAGAGCGATAAAAACAACAAAGGTGAGCATGGCCAAAACAAACAGAAAAAAGTCCTGCGGAAAAAATGCAATGCCCAGCAATACAAATTTGCGTTCGATAACATTGAACAGCATAAATGGATGCCCGTTAATTTGAATCCAAGGCAATGCAAAGAAAATAATGAGGAAACCATAGCTAACCCAAGTGCGTGCATTGTAAAGCTTACCCTTTGGTTTTTTAGGATACAGCCAGGCACGTTTTCCTTCGGCAGTTATGGTCGAAATACTGTCGCGAAACGATTCGTCATTATTTATTGCATCCAAAATGTTCAGGTTTTTATTTTGATAATGAATCTGCTGTTGCTGTAGTTGTTGAGTCGGCTGTGGTTGCTGCTACTTCTGTCCATTTTTCGCCTTGTGGTTCCTTAGGCCCGGCAGGCTTAGTTCCTTGCATGGTCATTAAATAACTGGCAACATATTGAATTTGTTTTGGCGATAACTGCGATTGCCAGCTAATCATGCCTTTGTCGGGCACACCGTACGTAATAGTGTGAAAAATGTTTTTTATGCCACCACCATGCAGCCAAAATTCGTCCGTAAGGTTGGGGCCTACTTGTCCGCCACCATCAGCCCGATGGCATGCTGCGCAAAGTTTATCATAGCTATCCTTTCCTTTTGCAAGCACATCAGTTTCTTTCAAAGCAACTACATTATCTTCGGTAATGTTTTCGGCACTTGATTTCATACGTTCTGCTTTCGCCAATTGTGCAGCATGCAACTCATCATTGTATTCGGCCAACTGCAGTTTACCTGTGCCCGTAACATGATACACGAACATATATAGAAATGAAAATACGATGGTAAGATAAAAGCCATATTTCCACCAGGGTGGTAAATTGTTGTCAAGTTCTTTTATTCCGTCATAATCATGGTCGAGCACAATATCTTTTTCTTTTGATACGGGCACACTATCAACCATGCGTAAATATATTTTCCGAAAAAATCCGGGTGCTTTTTCTTCGGCTACAGCCACAGTGGCATTTGCATCAACAGGGCCACTTATCATATTAATATAGGTCATGTTTGCTCTGTACAAAACATAAACAGCTATTATTAAAATGAAGAATGCAAAACCGATAACGTAAGTTTCAGGATTAAACAGCAACCTTTGCATTGAAGATGGTACAATAGGTGCAACACTTTCAGTTTGCGCAAATGCAGCACTGCTTAATAATAAAAGTGCTATAAGGCTTAAAGTTTTTTTCGATTTATCGGAAAGCGATTTGGTAAGTACTCTTGCCGAGTAGCTTAGCCCAAGTACTACAACTACTAAAACAAACAAACCTAAGAAAAGTAAAATTGTATCTAGTTCAAAAGGCACTGATGTTGTTGCTTTAGTTGCTACCTCTTGTGTTTGAGCCCAAGCAATTGTATTGGCTAAAAGGATTGATGCTGCTATGCTTAATGATTTTATAGTTGATGAATTTATTTTCATAGTTTTTCGGTTTATTGATTTTGATTGTCGTTAAGTGGAATTTTGCTGACTGCATCAAAATCTTCTTTCTTTGATTTTAAAATCCATATTCCCATTATACTGAAGAAAAGAAAAAACACAACAACAGAGATAACAGGATAGATACTGATGTTGTTTATACCTGATAAGACTTCTTTATGCATAATTGTTTGTTTAATTTTTAGCAATTGTTTTTTCGCCTTTAATATCAGTACCCAGGCGTTGCAGGTAGGCAATCATGGCTATGATTTCTTTATTACTCATTACTTTAATTCCATCTTTCGACAAATTATTAGTTATGGTGTTTGCCTGTTTCATTAAATCCTTGCCGGCAACTCCGTCATAATTTTGAGGATAGGGAACACCAAGTTTTTGCATGGCTCTTATTTTAGCGCCAAGTAAATTGGTATCCAAATCATCTTCGATAAGATGTGCATACGGTGGCATCATACTACCGGGCGACATGATGCGGGGGTCTTCCATGTGGTTGTAATGCCAGGAATCGGGATAACGGCCACCTTCGCGTTGCAAATCAGGGCCGGTTCGTTTACTGCCCCATAAAAAAGGATGGTCGTAAACAAATTCACCTGGTTTCGAATATTCGCCATACCGTTCGGTTTCGAAACGGAACGGACGTACCATTTGCGAATGACAGGTGTTGCAACCTTCGCGCACGTAAATGTCGCGCCCCAGCAATTCTAATGGTGTGTAAGGTTTTACACTTGCTATGGTAGGCACATTTGATTTTACCATAAATGTTGGTATGATTTCAATGGCACCGCCAATAAGTATTACTATTAAACTCCAAACCAGCATTTGTAAGGGTTTGCGCTCAATCCAACGATGCCAGTGACTACCTGGATGTTCGACATAATTTTTTTCAAGAGCAGCAGCTTCTGCAGCTTCATTGGCTATGAGTTTACCGGCATAGGCAGTTTTAACCAGGTTATAAACCATAGTTATTGCTCCAATCAGATAAAGCGATCCACCTAAAGCACGTAACTTATACATGGGTAATATTTGTACAACAGTTTCTAAAAAGTTGGGGTAACGCAATACACCATCGGGTGTAAACTCTTTCCACATAAAATGTTGTGTAAACCCTGCAAAGTATAGTGGTATCGCATAAAACATTATGCCCATGGTGCCTATCCAGAAATGAAAACCGGCAAGTTTTTTCGACCACAATTGTGTGCCGTAAATTTTAGGTATAAGCCAATACAAGGTTCCGAAAATCAGAAAACCATTCCAGCCCATACCACCAATATGCACATGGCCTACAATCCAATCGGTATAATGTGCAATAGCATTTACTGATTTTAATGAAAGCAGCGGACCTTCGAATGTTGACATCCCATAAGCGGTAATTGCAACAACAAAAAATTTAAGCTCTACGTTATCGCGCACTCTATCCCAAGCACCACGCAGGGTAAGCAATCCGTTTATCATACCACCCCACGATGGAGCAATCAACATCACAGAGAAAACTACACCCAGCGATTGTGCCCAATCGGGTAATGCAGTGTATAATAAGTGATGTGGCCCTGCCCAGATGTATAAAAATATTAATGCCCAAAAATGTATGATGGATAAGCGGTAAGAATAAACCGGACGGTTTGCGGCTTTAGGAACAAAGTAATACATCAACCCTAAAAAAGGTGTTGTAAGAAAAAATGCAACAGCATTATGGCCATACCACCATTGCACCAATGCATCTTGAACACCTGCATATACTGAGTAGCTTTTAAACATGCTTACAGGAAGCGCCATTGAGTTAACAATGTGTAATACGGCTACTGTAACAACTGTTGCTATATAAAACCATATTGCAACGTATAGGTGCCGCTCGCGTCTTTTTAAAATGGTGCCAAATAAATTGATACCAAACACAACCCAAACCAATGTGATTGCAATATCTATTGGCCACTCTAACTCTGCATATTCTTTACTGCTGTTAAAACCCAGTGGTAATGTTATGGCAGCACTAACTATGATGAGTTGCCAACCCCATAAATGTATTTTACTAAGCACATCGCTATACATGCGCGCTTTTAACAAACGTTGTAGCGAATAGTAAATGCCCATAAACATGGCATTGCCCACAAAGGCAAAAACTACTGCATTGGTATGCAAGGGCCTAACTCTGCCAAATGTGGCATGCGAGTCGAAGTTAAATGCCGGAAAAGGCAGTTGTAAGGCTGCAAGTAAGCCTACCAGCATGGCAACAATGCCCCATACCATAGTTGCTATGGCAAAGTTGCGGACTATCTTATTGTCGTATTCAAATTTTTCCAATGTCATACAGTGAAACAGTTCGAGGTTTAATTATTATTGTTTGAGTGAATATTTTTTTCGTTTGCAGATGTTGATTCATCCTTAAATTCATTGTCAAATAAAATGCGTACCGATGGTGTATAATCGTCATCGTACTGACCGGTTTTTACAGCCCATAAAAATGAAATAAGAAAACCGATTGCTACAAGTAAGCTAACCGCTATTAAAATAATGATAACGCTCATAAGGGTGGCAAAGCTATTTTGTAAAAGAATTGTGTTTTATGAGAACTATTACTGTGGAATATGACTTATGTCATATTTTATAATCAAGAAACCTATTTAAAACCTAATAACCTACTTTTTACAGTGCTTGCCACTAAAGTAAATAAGACTAAACTTATTGTACTTATGGGCATTAAGATAGCTGCAATTAATGGCGATAAAGTGCCGGTTACGGCAAATGACAACCCGATAAAATTATATAACAACGATATGATGAAACTCCAAATAATGATGTGTGATGCACGCTGCGAATACGCTATGAGCTTATGAAGGTTTATAAGCTGCGATGCATCAATTATTACATCACTTGCCGGAGTAAAGTTGTTTGTATTATCGGTTATTGAAATACCTACATTACTTTGTCGCAAAGCTCCGGCATCGTTAAGGCCATCGCCTACCATCAGTACTTTTTTATTTTGTTGTTGTAACGATTTTATAGAGTTCAACTTTTGCTCTGGTGTGCAATTAAAGTGTAATTCAACTTTATTTGAAAAAATGGTTGCTAAGTTGTGTTGCTCCGCATTGCCATCGCCTGTTAAAACCGACAAATGAAATTTTTCATGTACTAAATTTTCGGCAAGGTGTTTTAAGCCTGATCTGTATGTGTTTATAAAAACAAAATAGCCCTTGCACACATGGTTAATAGCAATATAAACCTTTGTAAGATTATCATTGGCAAGTTTATTTCCGGTTACAAATATTTCGCTGCCGGCTTTAATGTTTATCTGGTTTACATAGCCGCTTATACCTTGGCCGGGTACCTCAGTGTAATCTGTAAGATGCTGTGGGTCATTCAGTTTAAAATGTTGCGATAATAATTTACTTAACGGATGCGATGAATGGCGCACCAATGCATAAATCAATTGTACTTCATGGTCCGTAAGTTTAGCACCAACAAATGAAATTTCTGCTGTATTATTTTCGGTAAGCGTTCCGGTTTTGTCAAAAACTATGGTATTTATATCGGCCAGGTTTTCTAAGGTTTGATAATTGCGCACAAATATTTTTTGTTTACCCAGTATGCGCATTATATTTCCATAAGTGAATGGCGCTGACAATGCCAATGCGCATGGGCAAGCTATTACAAGTACGGCCGTAAAAGCATTAATGGCTTTTTTTATATCAACTTGCCACCAATAGGCTGCTGCAACGGTTGCAATAAGCAATGTTACCAATACAAAGTAACGACTGATAGCATTTACCAGTTTTTCAAATTTACTTTCAAAAGATTTAGTTACATCATTATTCCAAAGCTGTGTGAGATGGCTTTGCGAAATCTCTTTTACTACCAACAACTCAATTATCGAACCTGTTTGACGCCCACCGGCATAAATTATCTGGCCTGCATCTACACGCACCGGTAACGATTCGCCTGTTACAAAACTATAGTCAATAAAAGCCTGGCCTTTTATTAAAGTGGCATCAACCGGAATGAGTTCATTATTTCGTACCCGTATTTTATCATTTACTTTTAAATCGCTAACGGGTACCGGTTTCTCGATACCATTTTTATATGTGTTAACTGCAATGGGGAAATATGATTTATAGTCGCGTTCGAAAGCCAGTGCATCAAAAGTAAAATCTTGAAACCAGCGCCCTATCAGCATAAAAAATATTAAGCCCGAACCACTGTCGAAAAAACCGGGCCCGGTGTGTGCTATTATTTCATAACTGCTGCGTATAAATATAGCGGCAATTCCAATGGCAATAGGCACATCAATAGAGGTAGATTTTTGTTTTAGTGCCTGATATGATTTAATAAAAAACTCAGACGCGCTGTAGAAAAAAACAGGCAGGGCCAAGAGAAAAGTAAGGTAGCTGAAAAAGTTTTTTAAGCCTGGGTCGGCCAAGTTTCCGGACGAGAAATACTCAGGAAAGCTAAGCATCATTATATTGCCAAAACAAAATCCGGCTACACCTATCCTTATAATTCTGTTGCGGTTTGTTTTTTGTTTTTCCTTTTTGCTAATCGAATCGAGATGGAGTGAAGGCTCGTAGCCAACCCGGGCAAGCGACTCAACAATTTTTCTTAATGATGTTTTTGATTCATCAAAAATTATAAATACTTCTTTCCGTATAAAATTAACCTTAGATTGAATAACACCTGCATCAACGCGCTTAAAATTTTCGAGTAACCAAATGCAACTGCTGCAATGGATATCGGGTATTTGAAAAGTAACATGAACCTGATTATTATTTTTATAGCTTATCAGCTTTTGTACTATCGAAATTTCGTCTAAGTAGCTGTAACGGTTGGATATGATATTACTTGTTTTTACACCTGGTTGCTCATTTAAATTGTAGTAAGTACATAAATTGTTTTCTTCCAGTATTTCGTAAACCAATTTACAGCCCGTACAGCAAAAAAGTTTATCGCCCAATGAAACCGAATCTCCGGAACAGGCATCGCCACAGTGAAAACATAAATTTTTTTTAAGTGTATGCTGCATTTCTTAATTGTAAGGTTACAAAAGTAAGCCGATGAATTTGCCGCCACGCTGATAATAATTGTGAAGCTATATGATAAAAATCATATTTTAAACAGTTAGGTTGAAAATTTAAGTCAATTATTGTTGCTGCCTGATTGATTTAAAGGATTAAAATGCGCATGAGTGATGTAATTGGTTAGGTAACGTCCTTAATACTGCGTATTAATTTGAAAAATTTATTTATGGATGCATTAGAAAGTTAATGGTTTTTTTGCATTTGCGTTAAAGGGATATCAGTTATTGTGTGCTAATATTTTAAAACAATACTTGTTATAGCAAAATCGACATTGATGTGTTGTAATACTTAAAACAGTTGCTATATATAAAAAACTGCAACGCAATTGAAAAAACAAAACGCACTACTTAACTATTTTAAGTAGTGCGTTTTGTTTTGATTGTAAGTAAACAATCAGTTGTTTTAATTTTTAAATAGCATGTTGCAAAGCATGTTCAGTAACATTAGTTGTTTCACTATTATCAGCATGCATTTGTGCGCGTATGGCCTTTTTCTTATTTATATCGCCCCAACCGAAACGTGCCGACATGCTATCCATAATTTTATAAATAACAGGCACTACAATTAAGGTTAAAAACATTGACGAAATTAAACCACCAATAATAACCCAAGCCAAGCCTTGTTTAATAGCTGCCACACCACCCGATGCCAAAGCAATAGGAAGCATACCAATAACCATGGCAATAGTAGTCATTAAGATAGGGCGCAAACGTGCTTTGTTTGCATGCATTAATGCATCATGGGTACTTTTACCCTGTTCTTTCATTTGATTGGCAAAGTCAACCAACATAATTGCGTTTTTAGCAACCAAACCAATAAGCATAATTACACCCAGTATGCTAAATATATTTAAAGTGTTGTTGGTAAGTGCCAATGCCAACAGTGCGCCTATTAACGAAAGTGGTATAGAGAACAATACCACAAACGGGCGTACATAATCATCATACAAAGCCACCATAATTAAATACATAATGATTATTGATAGCAGTAAAGCCAATCCTAAAGTACCAAATGCATTGCCCTGGTTTTCGGCATCGCCACCAAAAAGGTAATTAACACCGGCAGGTTTATCTAACTTTTTCAAACGCTCGGTAAACTCAGTAGTTACGGTACCCGAAGGGCGGCCAATTACTTGTGCCTGTACGTTTACAGACGAAAGTTTATCTCTGCGTTCGAGTATGGTAGGGCCCGATGTTTCGGTAATGGTTGCAAACTCGGCCAAACGTATGTTTTGTCCTTTATTGTTTACAAATATGATGTTGCGTACATCATCGGCATTTTTACGGTTAAAGTTATCGTAGCGCAGGTTGATATCATATTCATAATCGCCTTCGCGGAATTTTAACTTGCTGTCCTGATTGGTTCCACTAAATGCAGTTTGCATAGTACCACCAACCACCTCCATACCTACACCCAGCGAAGCCATTTTATCGCGATCAAGCGATACATGCAACTCAGGGTTACCATCTTCGGCCGAAAGTTTTGGATCTGATACACCGTCAATTTTTTGTAATTCGATTAATGCTTTTTTTGCAAAAGCCATAGCACTGTCTTGCACGGTTCCGGTTACTACTAAATCAATAGAAGCACGCTCGGCAGTGCCCATTATACTTACAGCCGATGTGGTTACTTTAGCGCCTGTTAATTGCGATGCCAATACCTTTTTAACTTTGGCTGCATACATATTCGATGGTTCGGTACGCAATTTTTCATCAACCATTGTTACGGTAATTTCTGATTTATAAGGTGTTGCTGATGAGCCAAAACCTCCATCGCTGCTTTTACCAACAGTAGTTGTAATAGCTTTTACCAGATCTTGTTTGGCCAGATAATTTTCGGCACGCATAGTCATTTGGTTGGTAGCTTCAACGGCTGCATCCTTAGGCATTTCAATAGTTACAATAAATTGTCCACGGTCGCCTTTGGGTATAAACTCACCGCCAATGTATCCTTTGGTTAACAACATAAACGATGCAGCAAGTAATACAATGGTGCCTGTAAGCACATAACGTTTATGAGCTAACGACCATTGCAATAAGTTGCCAATCCATGCCGTAAATTTATCGAGTTGACGCTCGAACCAAAGTATAAATTTTTGAAATGCATTTTTGCCGGTTAAGTGTTCTAATTTTCCAAAACGTGATGATAACCATGGCACCACTGTAAACGACACCAGCAAACTTAACAACGTTGAAATAACTACGGTTATACAAAATTGACGCAATATCATTGATACCAAACTGTTGGTTAATGATATAGGCAAAAACACAACTACAATTACCAGGGTGATGGATGTAACAGTAAGGCCAATTTCTTTTACACCATCAAATGCTGCGCGCACTTTATTTTTACCCATCTCCATGTGGCGGTAAATATTTTCTAAAACCACAATGGCATCGTCAACCAAAATACCTACCACTAACGATAGTGCCAGTAACGACATCAGGTTTAGCGAATAGCCCATTACATACATACCGGCAAAGGTTATTATAAGCGATAGCGGAATCGAAACCATTACTATTAACGAGTTGCGCACACTGTGTAAAAACAATAACATAACTACAGCAACCAGTATGATGGCAATAAATAAATCGAAAACCACATCGTTAGCCGATTCAAGTGTAAACTCTGACGAATCGGAGGCTACAAATAGTTTCAAGTTATTGGCAGCATATTCTTTTTCTATAGCCTCTATTTGTTTATGCACTTCTTCGCTAACGGATACTGCGTTGGCATCAGATTGTTTGATAATAGAAACCACAATTGTTTCTTTCTGATCTTGCCTTGCCAGTTTTTCTGCATCCTTTTGTCCGTCACGTACATCGGCTACATCTTTTAAACGCACTTGTGAGCCATCATCGCTGGTTTTAATAACCAGGTTGCGCAGCATATCCACATCAGCATATTTACCCGATAAACGAATAGCAATCTGATTATCGGTTGTTTGAATCTTACCGGTAGGATAGTCAACATTGGCATTGGTTATAATCTGGCGCAATTGCAGCAATGAAATTTTTTGTGCATTAAGCTTGCCGGCATCTACATTGATTTGAAATTCGCGCTCGGTGCCGCCAATCAGTTGTACTTGTGCTACACCTGATAACCGTGATAAACGTGGCGCCAAACGTTGATCCATTAAATCGTAAAACTGACGTTGGTCTAAGTTTGATGTTGCCGATAAAGTGATGATAGGCAAATCATCAATCGAAACTTTACTTAGCGTTGGTGTTTTTGCATCAGAAGGCAGGTCAGATAGCATCGCATTTATTTTACGTTGTGCATCTTCTAAACTTCTGTTGGCATCGGCACCCACATTCATCTCTACAGTTACTATCGAAACACCTTCCATCGAGCGCGAGGTAAGTTTCTTAATATTTTCCATAGAGGATACTGCATCTTCAATTTTTTTGGTTACCGTGTTTTGTACTTCGTCAGGGCCTGCACCGGGGTATATGGTGCTGATGGTAACCATAGACGTGCTGAACTTTGGCAGCAACTCATAGTTAAGCGATTTGTAACTTATAAAGCCAAGTATGGCCAGGATAGTAAACACCACTACTACCATGGTAGGCCTGTTTATAGATATTTCGGTAATTTTCATTTTCTTGATTTTTTTTGGTAAGCATTTATACTATTACTTATTTAACAACAGCAATTGCTTTGCCATCTACCAAATTAATTTGTCCGGTTATAATTACCTGATCGCCATCTTTTAGTCCTTCGCGTATCTCAACCTGGTTACCATAAACCCTGCCGGCAACAACCTTTTGAAGTTTGGCTTTACCGTTATCATTAATAAATACAAGATTGCTGTTTATACCACCCTGAAATGCCGAGCGTGGTATGGTTAATGACGCTGTTTTTGTTTCAGGTGTAAAATGTGCTGTGCCATACATACCGGCTTTTAAGGCTTTGCCGGCAATGTTTTTAATTTCAATTTCAACAGGATAGTTTAACGATGCATCGCTTTTTGCGGCAATAAATGTTATAACGCCTTGGTAAGTTGCTTCGGGATATACCGATGCTGTTACTTCTACTTTATCGCCATTGCGTAATTGAATAATCTGATACTCGTTTACGTTTACGCTCAGTTTTAATTTTGAGTCATCAACAATTTCAACAATTTTATTGCCGGCAGCAAGGTATGTACCTACTTCAACGTAGCGCACATTAACGATTCCATTAACAGGTGCCTTAATAATGGAGTTCATCAGGTTTTTATTTACCTGCACTGCTTTTGCTTGCGCACTTTCTAATTCAAGGCGGGCATCGTCAACTTGTTTTTGTGTAACGCCTCCGGTTTTATAAGCTTGCTCGTAACGTGCCAGGTTTAATTTTAACTGTTCCAACCTTGCTTTAGCTTCGGTTTGATTGGCGTTTAATATTTCGTTTTCTATTTTGGCAATGGCCTGCCCCGCTTTTACAACGCTGCCTTCTCTAACATATAATTGGCTTACACGACCTGCTAACTCAGCAGTTAACTCAATTTGATTTACGGCCTGAAAGTTTCCGTTTTCGTTAAACGACTGATCAATGTCAGTAGTTTTAATTGTTTGAATTTGCACCGGTACGGCACCCGCAGAACTTTCGCGAACGATTTCGATTTTGGCCTCATTCGAATTTTTATTTGCATTCAGTTTCCAGGCGATAAGTCCCAGTGAAACAATTATTAAGCTGCTGTATGTGATTATCTTTTTCATTTTATTGATTATTTATTTTTATGTTGAAGGTGTTTAGTTTGCTAAATTAAGTAGGGTGCCGTTAGCGCGCATTTGTTCCAACTCGGCTATTTTGTAGTTTAAAAGACTTTTGGTGTAAATGTTTTGTGCTTCTAAGTAAGCCGTTTGCGAGTCGAGCAAATCAGTAAGAGAACTTAAGCCTAAGTTATAATTATTGCGGTTAGCTTGATAAACCGATTCTGACAGTTTTACGTTTTCTTTTTGCGCTTGTGCAACATGACGGGTGTTGCTCATTTGAATGCGTGCATTTTCATTGCTTGCTTCAAGGTTTATGGCCGATGCTTTGCGTTGTGTTTCCAACTGACTAATTTTAATGTTGCTTTGTGCAACTTTTGCATTGCGTGCAAACCCACTGAAAATAGGAACCTGCAAACGTACACCCACGCTGCCCATACCATAGCTTATTGCCGGATTAGAACCTGTAAACACATCTGACAAATTATCGCTTACGATATTGTAATTGTAATTGGCGTATGCATTTAGCTTAGGGTAATTGGCTGCACGTAGTGTATTACGTTCAAGCATGTTTAGTTTAATCTGTGTATCCAATAACTTTAACTCTGTGCTTGCTTCGGGGCTATACAAATTGGGTTGTGCTATGGCAGGTATAACAATATTCGAAACATCCAAAGTATCTAATACCAATTGTGTAGCATAAGGTAAACCCAGTGTTACTTTAAGCTGATTGGTTTTTAATGCAACATCGTTTTGAGCTTGCGTTAAGCGCGATTGTGCATTTATAAGGTTTACCTTTATCCTATCTACATCCACCTTACGTAAAAGGCCATTTTCATATTTGCCTTCAGACGCCTGTACCAGTTGCTGCATTATTTCAATGGTATGTTGTTGCAACTTTGCCTCCTCCATACTGGTTAATATTTGATAGTATTGTTGAGCTATAGTGCTAACCACTTGCTCTTTGGTTTGTTGTGTGTTAACACGTGCATAATCGCGGCCTGCTTTGGCAGCCTTCAACCCTTCAAGTGCAGCTACATCAATAAGCGCTTGTGTGGCTTCTACGCCAACTACAGAGCTATAAGCGGTACCGGCTTCTATTTTATTGGGGCCCTCACTGGTACCGCCACCCAAACCGGCCGGTAAAACCAATACCTGGCGTTTGTAATTATTGTTTACGCTACCGTTGCCATTTATTTGTGGCAATGTAAGGCCGCGTGTTTCTGTAATTTGTTTTTCAACCAATGCCTCTTCTAATTTGCTTACTTGTATATCATAGCTTTGATCTAATCCGATTTTAAGCAAATCTTTTAATGTTAATGACTTGGTTTGTGCCCAAACATTATTTGTTAGTAGCAAGGTTGTAATTACCAGTATGCTGTTTTTAAAATTTAGTTTCATTACTATTTGAATTTTTATTTGGTTGCCTAACAAGGGTTATACTATAGCTTCTTGAAAGTGAGACCAAAATTGCAGGTTTTAGCAGTGTGCATAGTTTGCTTTATAACCTAAACAGTAAAATTCATTACTGAAACGGAGTATTAGCCTACCGAACTTTTTAAGGTGGTTTAGCTTATTAAATCCAATAAATGGTTGCCAAAAAGGTTTCGGATGTTTAAAATGCTGCTTCGGTTTGCAATTTGGCTTGTTGGGTTTATTAGATTGAAGTTGTTAATCCACAATCTGTTTATTTTGCTTCGTAAATATTAAAACCAATTTTATTTTGAATATTCATTTTACAAGAGTTTAGATATGACAACCCGAAAAGAGCAATGGGCAAAATTTATTAATAAGCATTACAAGTATTTTTTAATACCAATAATATTTTTTGCACATAAATTATTGTTTTTCCTAACCGACCCTTATGCCGAACCATTACGCAATCTCGCATTAGCCGAAATTTTTATTCAAAACTTGGGCTTGCTGTTTTTTTCAACCATACTGGTTCATGGCAGTATCAGAATAACAAACAGATTAAACAAGCGGTTGCCTTGGGCAGCGGCACCTGCATTGCGTGTAGTAGTACAAATATTTGCACAACTATTATTATCAACGGTATGGATATTTATATATCAGTTTATAATTGTTAAGCTATTGTTTGATGTAAATATGATTACACTGATTACCTCCGACAATCTTACACCGGAAATTCGATTTGTTATTTGGCGCTTCTTTTTTGCATCTGCTTTAATTTCTTTATTGGCAAGTCTGATAATATCAGGACGCAATTTCCGTATCGAATCCGCAGAAATAAAAATACAAACTGCACACCTCAAGCAAGTGGCTGCACAAGCCGAGTTGCAGGCGTTAAAACTACAGCTCGACCCACATTTTGTGTTTAATAATTTTAGTACGTTATCGGCCTTAATTGAAGAAGATAAAGCCCTGGCGCAAACCTTTGTCGAAAGCCTTTCGCGTGTGTATCGTTACATGGTTCAAAACATACATAGCGATACCATTACATTGCAAAAAGAAGTGAAGTTTATCGAATCATATAATTATTTAATAAGCATCAGGCATGGCGATAATGTGCGCATTGCGATTAACATTGCCGATGAGTTTCTTCAGAAAAGAATACCACCTATTACATTACAACTGCTTATAGAAAATGCCATTAAGCATAACATGGCTACCAAAGCAAAACCACTTACTATAAACATATATGTAGCAGATAACAAGTTGATAGTAAGTAACAACTTGCAATTGATAGCTATTCCGCATCAGGCTTCATCGCATATCGGACTTGAAAATATAAAGTCACGTTATCGGATTGTTTCGGGCGTTGAGCCTGTAATTATTGTAACTGCAGATAACTTTGGGGTTAAACTTCCCTTATTAGACTAAATTATAATAATGATGAAATTTTTAATTGTTGAAGATGAAAAACCCAATGCCAACCGCTTAAAAAAGATGGTTGAGCAGTTGGATAATACCTATCAGGTTGTAGATATGGTTGATTCGGTTTCAGGTGCTGTTGAATGGTTTAACCAAAACACCCACCCCGAAATTGTTTTGATGGACATCAGGTTGGCTGATGGATTAAGTTTTGATATTTTTAGTCGTGTAAAGGTTGGCAGTGCCGTAATATTTACAACTGCTTATGATGAATATGCATTGCAGGCTTTTAAAGTAAATGGTGTTGATTATTTATTAAAGCCCATAGAAGCCGAAGAACTTGAAACTGCAATAGCCAAAGTAAAACAAACTCATATCAGTGCAACTGCCAATCCCTATCTGGACGAATTAATGAGTTATATCAAACAGAAAGATGTAACATACCGTAGCCGCTTTTTGTTTCCTTATAAGGATGGATATAAAACTATTAATGTATCAGAAATTGACCTTATTTATTCGGAGGATAAAAACACACACTTGATATTACAAAACGGAACTATGCAAATGGCCGGTCAAACTTTAGAGGAGTTAGAAGAACAGTTAGACCCTGCAGTATTCTTTCGTGCCAACAGGCAATACATTATTAATATAAACAGCATCGAGAGCATACACAATCACTTTAATGGCAAACTAAAAGTTGTAGTGCGAAAGCAGACGCAGCATGAAATATTGGTAAGCAAAGAAAAAGCACCTTTGTTTAAACAATGGCTTGACAGGTAACCCAAAGCATGAATTAGTTTATGTGATAGCTTAGTTGTGTAAGTAAAATGCAAACAGATTTATAAAAAAGAAGCCTTTAAGTTTTCGGAATGTTATTCGTAAATTGTTTTTAGTCTGAAAACTTTTGTTTCATGCGATTGTATTATGCCATTATAAATTTTACCGTGCCCTACGTTTTTATGCAACCATAAATCCTTAATTTGATATTTATGTTTTAGCCCCAGTGATGCAAACGATAAGTTGCAATTTTTTTGAGCTTCACTTTTATTGAGTATAGCTACAGCATAATCGCCATTATGCAATGGTTTTACAAATACATTCCAAACGGAGTCATTAATAATTCTAACGGCTTGTTTACCTAATGTATCCTGATTAATGGCAATAATATCGGCATTGAGAAGTATTTTTTTAGTGGCTTCATTCATGTTTCGCAAATCGTTGCTGGCATATAACGGTGCGGCCATTAACGCCCAAATACTAAATTGACTTTGATATTCTGTATCACTGCAACCGGTACCGCCACCATCGGCCGATGGGCCTTTTTTTCCGTATAAACCGGCAATCAACATGTCGGCATCATTCCAATGGCCGGGGCCTGCATATTTATGTAACCCGGCATTGGCATCCAGAATATCCATTATGCCTAAGCCCCAGGTTTCAGTTGGTTTCATTTGCCATTTGTCTCTTATATCTAATGTTGTTCGCCATAAATGACCACCGGCTTGTGCAGCCCAAAGCCAGGGTTGGCGCTCGCCCCACTCGCATATACCAAACAGTATTTGACGGTTGGTTTTTTTCAAGGCATCCGACATTGTCAGGTATCTGCTTTTGGCCGTATTTGAATCAATGGGTGCATGGCAATAGTCGTACTTTAAATAATCAACCTGCCATGTTGCAAATGTTTTAGCATCCTGTTCTTCAAAATGTAAACTGGCAGTATAGCCCGCACAAGTTAGTAATGCAGCATCGCTGTAAATACCCAGTTTTAAACCCTTGCTGTGTACGTAGTCGGCCAATGCTTTAATGCCCGATGGAAATTTTTTAGCATCGGCAATCAGGTTGTTTTTATTATCGCGCCCACCTTGCCAGCCATCATCAATAAAAATATACGTGTAGCCTGCATCGCGCATGCCGCTGGCTACCATAGCATCAGCCATTTCTTTAATAGATTGTTCGGTAATATTATCACCAAAAAAATTCCACGACATCCAACCCATTAGAGGTGTAGCTGCAGGTATGGTATTGGTTTGCGAGTTTTGCCCTATAGCGTATTTAAAAACTGATATACAAAGTAGTATGCATGCAAGGTGTTTCATGTTGTAAATAAATCAGATGTGAAAATGAGCAGCAGGCAGTATGTATTGCGTTAAAAGCATTTGCAGTATTGTATTTAAGCTTTTCTTACAAATTCAGATTTTAATGCCATTGATCCAAAGCCTTCAATTTTGCAATCAATATTATGATCCGATTCAAAGTTAAGGCGAATGTTTTTAACCTTAGTGCCTGCCTTTACAGGTTTGGGCGCACCTTTAACCGGCAAATCTTTTACCACAATTACCGAGTCGCCATTTTGCAATTCATTGCCATTGGCATCAAGTATTTTTTCGGTTTCTGTATTGTTTGTTGCTTCTGTATGCATGCTCCATTCATAAAAGCATTGCGAACAAACTAACATGTCATTATCAACGTATGTGTATTCCGACATGCATGCCGGACATTTAAGTATATCGCTCATGTTATTAAAATTAAAAATTAATTGTTGCGCAAAATTAATGGTTACAATTAAATGAGCACAAATTGAGTTTTCACTTTTTCTGTTCCGTTAATAATAATGCCCAGATAATGTTTGCCTGTATAATATTGACGTGTAGTTATAAGCTTAAAGTTGTGTGCTTTATTAATTACGCGTGCCTCTCCAGCGTTTAAAATGCCTTCGGTTATTTTAAATATTTTTTTATAGTGCGTTCCGTTTTTTAGCATAAAGTAAATTGCGTATTCAACTCTGATATTTTGTTTGGTTGTATGCCGGTTTACAATACTAAATGCAAATGGTAACTTAGTACCTGTTTGTATTTTTTCATATTGCAAATTAAACTGACTTACATTGATTTTGGCGGAGTTTTGTAAGGCATATAATTTTAAAATTTCGATGTTGCCTTGCTTTAATAAAGTACGACAGCCGTGTTTTATAATGCAATCGGTTAGTTCATTTTTGCCTTTCCATTTTTTAGCCAATGCCAATACAACTTGCGGATTATCTTTCGAAATATCATTTAAGTTGTTGGCAACACTACGCCTCACATAATCCGATGAATCGGCTTTAAGGTTTTCTAAAATGGGCAATATCGGTTCCGGATTTTTTTTAAATGCCGGCAATGCCATAGCCCATGGTAAGCTTGGCCGCATACCTTCGCTGGCCAAACGTCTTACATGTTGGTTTTTGTGTTTACTCCAACCTAACATTTGATTTATGGCTTCTTGCGGATATTTAATTATAAAAGGCCTGATAGCGTATTCGCAACTAACAAATTGGGTAATATTTTCAATGGCTTTAATGGATGCTTTATAATTTGCAATGCCGTACTGCTCAATATAATCGGGTAAAAACATATAGCCAAAAAGGTTTTGGCTGCTATTGTTTTTTTGCAAGTCAGCAGCAATTTTACAAAGTAGTATTGCAGCCTCATTAAAATTGTCCGGCATAAATTTATGCAGTACTTTGGTGGTGTGTCTTATCCTTTCTTTCAGTTCCATTTGCTGCCAGCTTTCATCAAATATGGCTTTAATAAATTTTTTTAAATCCAGTGCAGGTATGTGAGGTTGTGCAGTTTCAATAAATGATTGATAAAATGCAGTTGTATAAATATCTTTTAATGCAGTCATATTCTAATACATTTTTTTAGTGCAGTTGTGTTGTTGATGTGATTAAACAGCATCAATAAATAATAATAGATTGGATTTAATGGATATGTTACAAATTAATTAAAGTATGAAAGTTGGTTTATAAAATTCGAATCTATTAATACAACTTATATACATTTATCAAATAAACCCCATGATATATTTTGTTATGAAAAAACTAAATATTTTTTTATGCATGTTGTTAACTTCAGCATGTAGTAATTTTATTCAGGCGCAAACAGAGATGCGTTTGCTCAGGTTTCCGGCTGTAAGTAGTACGCATATTGCTTTTACTTATGCAGGCGATTTGTATCAGGTTTCCATTAGTGGCGGTGTGGCGCAAAAGCTTACCACCGATGTTGGATATGAGTGTTTTGCTCGTTATGCACCCGATGGTAAAACCATAGCATTTACGGGTCAGTATGATGGCAATTCCGAAGTTTATACCATACCTGCAACGGGTGGTACACCACAACGATTAACCTATACAGCAACATTAAATCGAGATGATGTAAGCGACCGCATGGGGCCCAACAACATTGTAATTACCTGGCGCGATGCCGAAAGCATTGTATATCGTTCACGTTGCAAAACGTTTAACGATTTTAAAGGAAAACTTTTTGTTGCTAACAACAAAGGTGGCCTTAGTAATGAATTGCCTTTTCCGGCCGGAGGATTTTGTTCTTACGCACCCGATAAATCAAAATTGGCCTTAAACCGAATATTCCGCGAGTTTCGCACCTGGAAATATTACGAAGGGGGTATGGCTGATGATGTTTGGATTTATGATTTTGCTACACAAAAAACAGAAAACATTACCAACAATAAAGCGCAGGATATTTTTCCGATGTGGCATGATGATAAAATATATTTTGCCAGCGATCGCGACCGGGTAATGAACTTGTTTTGCTACAATACAGCTACAAAACAAACCACAAAGATTACACAGTTTACTGATTATGATGTAAAGTTTCCATCGCTTGGCCCCGGTTATATTGCTTTTGAAAATGCAGGTTATATTTATTTGTTTGATTTAAAAACACAACAGATAAATAAGGTAAACATCAGCATAGCCGATGATTTTGCAGGCGGCCGTAATGAGTGGATTGATGCCGCTAAATACATAACCGACTTTTCAGTAGCTCCTGATGGTAACAGGGTTTTGTTAAGTGGGCGTGGCGAAGTTTGGAGTTTACCTGCAAAAACAGGCATTACCCGTAATATAACACAAAACTTTATGGCACATGAAAGAAATGCGGTTTGGAGCCCTAATGGTAAACTAATTGCGTATATAAGTGATGTTAACGGTGAAGACGAAGTGTATATTCAACAAGCAAATGAAACAGGTACTGCAAAACAACTGACTAAAAATGGTGATACGTATAAGTATGCTATCGATTGGTCGCCAGATAGCAAATACATTGCCTGGTCGGATAATAAACTTCGCCTGTTTTATGTAAATGTAGAAACGGGCAACATCACCTTAGCCGACCAGGGAAAAACCTGGGAACATAATAGTTGGAACTGGTCGCCCGACAGCCGTTGGCTGGCTTTTAGCAGGAGTGATGATGATAGGGTTATAAAAATATTTTTACACAACTTGGCTACTAAAGAAAATACTTTGGTTACCGATGCTTGGTACGAATCGCACAGTCCATCGTTTAGTGATGATGGAAAGTTTTTGCTTTTTGTTTCTGATCGTGATTTTAATCCTACTTATAGCAATACTGAATGGAACCATGCATATTCAAACATGTCGAAAGTGTATATGATGGCATTAACAAAAAAAACACCCTCGCCATTTAGTCCTAAGAATGATGAAGTACGTGAGGTAACTGAAAGCAAACCTGAAGATGAAAAATCAAATACCAATAAACCATCTGACAAAACAGATAAACCGAAGGAAGGAATTAATAATCCTGTAGATATAGATTTCGATGGCATACAAGGCCGCATTGTTTCGTTGCCTATAAGTGCGGCAAATTACTGGCATGCCAATATGGTGGGCAACATGGTATATTATATGCACTCGAAAACCGGTGCTGATGATGTTACACTTAAAGTATATGATTTAAAAGAAAGGAAGGAAACAGAAGTAGGGCAGGTAAGCAGTTATGGTTTAACAGCCGACAATAAAAAGATGTTGATTAATAAGGATAGCAAATACTATATTATAGAATTACCCAAAAGTAAAGCTGAGCTAAAAGATGCTGTTGACCTGAGTGCTATGCGCATTTTTGTTAATCGTAAACAAGAATGGAATCAGATTTATAATGAATCGTGGCGGCAAATGCGCGACTTTTTTTGGGACCCAACCATGCACGGTGTTGATTGGGCTGCCATGCGTACCAAATACCAACCTTTGTTGCCTTATGTAAATCATAGGAACGACTTAACGTATGTGATTGGCGAAATGATTGGTGAATTAAATTGTGGCCATGCTTATGTGGGCGGTGGCGACAAGCCCGAAGCCGAAAAAGTAAAACTTGGTTTGTTGGGCGCACAACTAAAACGCGATGCCAATGGTTTTTATAAAATTGATAAAATACTTAAAGGCGCTAACTGGAATAAACAGCAACGCTCGCCACTTACCGAAATGGGTGTTGATGCTAAAGAAGGCGATTATATAATTGCTGTAAACGGAACGCCCACCAATCAGATGAATGATATTTATGCATCGTTAATGAATACAGCAGGTAAGCAGGTAGAATTAAGCCTTAACAGTAAGCCTGAAAAAGCAGGTGCGCGCAAAGTTATTGTTGTACCAATTGACAACGAAGCAGCACTTTATTATTACAACTGGGTGCAACACAATATTGATTACGTTAACCAGGCAACGCAAGGCAAGGTTGGATACCTGCACATACCCAATATGGGTGTTGAGGGACTTAATGAATTTGTAAAACATTTTTATCCGCAGCAAACCAAAAGTGCTTTGATTATTGACGACCGCGGTAATGGTGGTGGCAATGTATCGCCCATGATTATTGAACGTTTAAACCGTGAGTTGGCTATGGTAAATATATCGCGTAATGTGGCCGTATCGCCAAATCCGGGCGATATGGTAGTAGGCCCCAAGGTGGTGCTTATTGACCAATACAGCGCAAGCGATGGTGATATATTTCCCTATCGTTTTAAGAAATACAAAATGGGTAAAGTTATCGGAAAAAGAAGTTGGGGTGGGGTAGTAGGTATAAGGGGGTCGTTACCGTTTGTAGATGGCGGTAGTTTGAGTAAACCTGAGTTTTCGCGTTATGATACAGAAGGCAAAGAGTGGATAATGGAAGGATATGGTGTGGACCCTGACATTGAAATAGACAATGACCCCGCTTTGGAGTATAATGGTAAAGACCAGCAATTAGATAAAGCAATTGAGGTGATACTTCAGGAACTAAAAAGCAATCCGGCTACGTTACCAAAACAGCCGCCTTATCCTAAGAAAAACAAACAGTAACAGTTACTATAAATGTATAATGTTAGTCGTTACTAACACGTGCTACGCAATGCTTGAGGGTATGTTGGGTAAATATGAATTAAATTTAACAGCAGCTTTATTTTTTAAGCAATTCAATTTCATAAGCCAGATTTTTTAAATCTTGTTTCATCAGTGTAACATAAGCCTGGGTTTGATCTAACATGTCGGCCCGGTTTTGTAATTGGTCGGCATTATAGGTGCCGCCTTTGCCAAAGTATAACTCAAATAATGCATGGTCAGCACTTTCTATATTTTCAGAAACCTGACCAAATAGCTGCCATTTTTCTACCAACAGTTTGGCTAACGATTTTTCACCTTTTTGGGTGTTTTCATAGTTGAGATAATACCAAATAGCTGGAGGAAAATAATTTGACACGGTTGCATGGGTCCTTATGTCGGTTAGCGCATTGTCTTTATGAATAAATTCAATTTGCTTTTTATTAACCAACATCAATGCGCCTAACGATGCTTCGGCTAAGCTAACCCCAATTATAAAGCCGCTCACAAAATTTGCGTTCGAACTGTTGTTCGAAATTATTTCGGCTGATATGGCACCAGCTGCACCAAGAATAATAGAACTGATTATGAGTTTGTTTTCGGTTTTAGCTTCTTTTTCTTTTAAATACGCAGCAAATTGATTGGCACGTTCTTCTTCACAATCAAGCTCGCCTGCAATGGCCGATACTTCGAGCGATGCCAGGTTTATTCTGTGATTAATATGCAGCAGTTGTTCTATTAAGTTAAGGCGCTTATTTATGTTTAGATGTGTGTTGCTATCAATACATTGGCGTGTGTATGTTGTTAGTAAAGCGGTAATGCCAATGGCATTTGCCATATTTAGCGACTGTGCCGAAAACCTGCTTGTTAATAGAGTGTCGGGTTGTAAGGTGTAAAAAGGCTTTGGCAAATCGGCAGCGGTGTAAGCAATTAGTTGTTGCTTGTTGCAATAACTTTTATCGTGCAATAATGCCTGATGCGATTTTTTATATCCCGTACATGCGGTAAACAAAACGCTGCAAAATATTATAGCTATAGTAATGTTACGCTTTAGATGTTTTATATTATACAAGCACATTTAATGATTTAATAATATCTGTTTAAACACAATTATTTTAAGCTGGATGTAATAGCAATTACGCAACAAAAAATTTATTAAGCTAAATTGATTTAGGCAATGTCCATTTCCACAACAGGCCGTCATCAGGGTCGGTTATATCGGCTGTTTTTATAAACCTACATTTTTGCAGCACTTTGGTCGATGGGTTATCATTGCCTAAAGTATGTGCAATTATGGTTTTTACAATTTGATTTTCAAATGCATGTTTAACTAATGCCTGCACTAATTCAGTAGCCAAACCTTTATTGCGATAGGTGGATGTTATTTCATATCCAATTTCAACAACGCCATCAATAGTGGGCTTGCCTTTATAGCCACCACTACCAATAAGTAAATTGTCGGCTTTATGAATGGGTAAATAGGTCCACCAATTATTTTCATCTGCATTTTTTAATAATTTATTGTAAGCGTATTCAATGGGCATTACTCCAAATTCAGTCCAGTTGGGATGTACTTTCGACCCGATAATTTTCGAAAGCGCACCATTACCATCAATAGCTGCTTTTAAAATAGCAGCATTGCAGGCTATTAGCTTCAAATGATTTGTTTCAATAAATTTAAACATGCCGGTTATATTATTTAATTTGTTTGAATATTTAAAATAGTAAACAGGTTATTTTTTATTACACAGCGAGTTGGTAAATGATATGAGGTTTGCCAACTTGTTATTGGAAAGGTAATAACAATAAAATACTCAGCGTGGGTTAAATTATGAAGCTATAGTGCATTTAATTGCCTGGAATTTTGCAATGAATTTGGCTTTTTTGACTCTAATAATTTTTTCAGCAAATTATTTACTAATTACAAAAACACAGGCTAACATTTGTATGCTAGTAATCAAACATTTTATTACACAACACTACCGGTAAACAATAGAAATTAAAATAAACCGAAATAGGTTATTTATAAATCATTTTTACGAAACAAGCGCAATGCAATAAGCAGTGGTACAATCAACCAAATTAACATGGTAGTAAAAGCATAGATGATGCCGGTTGAGTTGCCAAAAAACTGATTAAAAATTGCCCCTGTATAACCCATCATTGCTGCAATATCTAATTTTAAAAGTATGAGTATGCGCGCTAAGTCAACAGGATTTAATGAACAAAAAATTACCACAGCGCTTTCTAAAGGGTAATCGCTAAACTGAAACATAATTAAAAGTACAAGGCCATCATACAATAATGCGAAGTACAGCCACATCATAATTGCAATGCCAATACCTTTAGCTTTATCGCGGGTAATAACAGCGCCTAAAACAGCCAACGAAACAAAAATGGCTGTTAAAAGCATGCCCACTAACAACATGATAATTGCTGTTGGCGAGCCTTCAAGTAACAGCAATGGAATGCCTGCGCCAATCACAAAAGCAATTATCATCGAAAGGCTGATGCCTGTATAAATGCTTAATAATAAATTTTTACGCTGTATTGGCTGCGACAATAACAGTTCGATAAACTCAACGGCATTGTACATGTAAATGGTACTAAAAATTAAACTTACCAAGGGTACAATTATCAATACAACATTTAGCATACTCAATAATCCTTTTGACGAACTATCTTCAATGTTAAAAATGCTGAATGATATGGCAAGCAAAAAAATGGTATAGGCCAATACAATTTTGTTTCGCAATATATCAACCATTACGTATTTTATAATTTTAAACATATCGTATCCTTACTTATCCAAGTTTTTAAGTTTCGTATTTTTAGTTTTAGTTGATGGTTTTTTGCATTAAGTTTGATTTCATAATATAAGCAATGGCACGCGATAGTTTTTCTTCGCCTGTTTCGTTTCTGAGTAATGTTATGTTTTTATGAAACAATAAATGTCCTTCGTTGAAATAAACAATTTCCGAAACCAAGTCGTCCAAATCGCTTAAAATATGTGATGTAATTAATATGAGTTTGCCTTGCTGCTTTTCCTTCCTTATTTTTTCTTTTAAAATTTCAGTAGCTACGGGGTCGAGTCCTGCAGTTGGTTCGTCTAAAATCAGTACCTGCGGATTAAATAAAAATGCAAGCGATGCACTAACTTTTTGCCTGGTGCCACCTGAAAGTGTTCGCATTCTTTTATGAAACATTTTTTCTAATTCAAATGCTTCAATTAATTCTTTATCGGTTGTTTGATTTTCATTTTTGCGCAAGTCAATTATCATTTCAAAAATTTGCCCCATAGTCATGTTTTCGGGGTAACGCCCAATTTGCGGCATATAACCAATAGCACTACGGTATTGGCATTGGCGCATAATGTTTTTGTTGTTAAACATGATGGTGCCATTATCGGGCAAAACCAAACCCAGTAAGCATTTAATAAACGTAGTTTTGCCCGATCCATTGGGGCCTATTAATGCAATGGCTTCACCTTTATTGCAGGTAAGCGATATGTTACGTAACACCTTTAGTTTACCAAAGGATTTGTTTATGCTTTGGGCAACAATCATAATAGCGATATTAATTTTTGGGCAAATGCGATAATGTGACCATCAGGGTCGGCAAAGTAACAAGTTTTATCACCCCAGTTTCTATCCATAAACTCACTAATTAATTTAGCGCCACAATTAGTTGCGTTTTTATATGCAGATGTAACATCGTCAACATAAATATAAAGTTCGCATCGTGGTATGCCATTTCCGGTGTTGGGATGTGGCGTTTTATCTAAAAGAATTTTTGCTATACTTTCATTAGGCATTAAGCCGAGTGTTACATCTGGAGCCAAGGTAAACTCAGTCATGCCGGGCACGTTTAATATTGGTTGTGTGCCTAATATTGCCTGATAAAATAAAGTGCTTTTTTGCTGATTGGTAACATACAATATAGTTAGTACTTTTTTAATGGACAGCGGTTCATTCATACGGATTAGTTAAGTGCAATGGGTTTCATTGCCGGTTTATCATCCTTAAAATTTTCAGGCGTAATACTGGGTACAATTTTTTCGGTTTTATCCAGCAACGACACCATAAAACTTCTTAAAAACATTACTGCAACCGGATTGGTTTCAATAATCATAGCATATAAACTTACCGGCCTGTAAGGTATATCGCCAATGCCATCTTTATTTAAATCATACCCTTCGTATTTATCCCAGTAATTTTTTGAAAGTGTATTAAGCACCAGCGATCCGTTAGTTGCCACATCAAAAGTATTGCCTGTAAAATTGTTGTTTTCAATATTGTTTTCATTGCAGCTTGCCTGCACTTTCATGGCATATCCGTTACTGTAAAATTTATTATGTTTAAAATGTATGCGGTTGGTGCCTTCCATAAAAACACCTACTGTATTGTTGCTGAATGTATTTGCATAAACTTCGCCATCTGATATTTCTTTTAATAAAATTCCGTATGCCGACCCGCCTCTGTTCAATGTAAATTTATTATAGTGCATGGCAATATGATGCGAAAACATAACGGCTACACCGGCCCCATTATCATGAAATGTGTTTGAAATATATTTATCGTTGTTCGAAAACATAAAATGCAAACCGTAACGGATATTTTTTTCGCTGTAGTTATTTAATACTTCCGATTCGGTTACAAATTCGAAGTAAATACCATCGCGATGACCAATCGTATTATTATTTGCGATTAGGGCTTTTGAGCATTTCCATAAATGAATGCCATTTCCGGTTGATTGCTCTTCGGCAGGTGTACCTGTAATATGATTGTTTTTTATTACGAAACGATTGCTATTTGAAACGTGTATGGCAAAATGTGCATTTATAATGCGGTTTTGTTCGATAATAAAATCGTGGGCATCAATAATTTTAATCGAAGCAAAATCATTCATAGATGAGTAGCCTGAGTTTTGAAATGTAATGCCTTTTATACGAAAGTAACTGCCGCTTATGGTCAAAATCTCATGTTTATTTTCACCATCTAATATGGTTTGTTTTTGACCAAGCAGTGTTAAGGGTTTGGCAACTATCAGATTTCCTTCCTTATAAATTCCGTTTTCAATTTGAAGGGTATCAAAAGGTTGTGCCAGTTCAATCGCTTTTTTTATGGTTTGTGTTTTATGCGATTTTCCTACGTTTATAATGGAAGCATCAGCACATTTTAATAGCAGTACAAAGCAGCATAAAGCTAATAACGATTTCATCATTTATTTAAAAAGCTGCTGCACCTCATTCCACTTTATTAATTTTCCCGGAAATTCGAGATTTACTTTTTCGGCTTCGGTTTGGTTGGCAAATGCTGCTACTTGCCCGTTCATGGGTGTGTGCAATGTTTCGCTGTTGAGGTAAATAGCATTTTCAACTTCGATAAGTTGCTGTGTGTTATAATCAGATATTAATAAGGTTTTAATTTTTTCGGTTGCTTTTAGCTCTCCGGTAATGTAATTCATTAAACATAGCATGTCATCAAATTTATACACCTTTCCTTTTTCTGTTATTAATTCGGCTCCGTATTTCAAATCGGTAATACTCATAGCGCACGATGCACACTCATCTTTACCTGCCACCAATGGCACCGGTTTGGTACTACACGCAGCCATAAATATTAATGCTGTAATTGATAAAAACGTTCTCATCATTTTATTTGCTTTTTCTGTATTCATAAACCCAAATTGCAAATGCTATTACTACAGCTCCAATAACTATATAGCCACCCACATCGGGCATTGAGTAAGCATCAAAATTGAGTAGTTTTTTATGGCCCAATAACGGTGGCTGATATCCCATATCGGGTACTTTAATAGGTGCCGTAGGGTCAAGATTATGGCCGTAGTCATAACCCCATTGGTAGAAATCGTACATGGCAATTACACCACCTAATGCCGATGTAAGAAGATAACCAAGCAGTAATTTGGAGCTGCCTGTAATTGAAACGGCTAAACCAAATGCGATAAAGCCGGCAACCAGATAAACTAAAAAAGTAAGCTCAGGAAACATCTCCACACTAATTTTTTTCATGCCTATATAATGGTTAAGACCATTAATAACATCTACATCACCTGTAAGTTTATTAAGCCAAATTTTCATCACCAATCCTTCGGGATATTGAGGTGCAAACAAATCAATACGCCATACCGGAAAAAAGTAAGCCGCAATTATAGCTAACGATGCAAATGCCATTAGTATGCGCGATGTGGTGCTTATTTTTTTCATAAGAAGTTTAATTAATAGATTTTAATAAAAGGGGTAATAAGTATTTTTAATTCGTATTAATTGGCTGGTGGCAATAGCACAGCATCAATAACATAAATAATTCCGTTGGCTGCCGGTATGGTTGCAACAACATTGGCAACGTTATTAACCATCATCTTTCCGTCTTTAATATTAATAGTTATGTTTTTAAGATTTGCCTGGTTTATTGTTTGGCCATCTGTCAGCATATCTTGTTTATAGCCACCCACGGCAACATGGTACTCGAGTATATCAGTAAGCTTATCTTTATTTTCCGGTTTCATCAAATCGTCAACGGTACCTGCAGGTAATTTATTAAAGGCATCGTTTGTTGGGGCAAATACAGTAAACGGGCCTGCATTGGATAAATCATTTACATACTCAGCTTGTTTTAAAGCGGCTACCAATGTTGTGTGATCTTTAGATCCCACAGCAATTTTTACAATGTCTTTTTCTGAATCGTTATCAAGCACGGCTTCCTGGCCGCCTGCAGTTGTTTCTTCAGTAGGTGTTGTTTCGGTTGAAGCAGTTTGATTGTTGCTGTTATTGCATGCAACCAAACCACAAAGGAGTAATGATGTAAGGGTTAAATTAATTTTTTTCATAAGGTTTGTTTTTTAAAGCAATGGAGAAAATTATTTGCACTGAACATTTAATTTTCTCCATTGCAATTTTTGATAGAATTATTTAGCGGATTCGGGGGCTTTGTTGGTACTAAAGGTTAGCGGCACATTGGCGCTTGCCGGGCTTACTCTGATATAGCCTTGCATTTCCTGGTGCAGTGCCGAACAGAAATCGGTACAGTACATAGGGAACACTCCGGTACGATCGGGTTTCCAGGCAAGGGTTTGCGTTTCGCCAGGCATTATCAGCAGTTCGGCATTGTTAGCGCCTTTAACTGCAAAGCCATGTGGTACGTCCCAATCCTGTTCGAGATTTGTTACGTGGAAGTAAACAACATCACCTAATTTTACACCTTCAATATTATCGGGCACAAAGTGTGAGCGTATGCTGGTCATATATACATGCACTTCGTTTCCTTTGCGCTCTACTTTAGCTTCTTTCTCTCCTTTAGCTGCATAAGGATTTTCATTCTCTTCAATCTTGTAAATTTTTGTCGAATTTTTAGAGATTAAATCAGCAGGAATGGCTTCGGCATAATGAGGTTCGCCAATGGTGGGGAAATCGAGTATGAGTTTCATTTTATCGCCACTGATATCAAATAATTGTGCGCTTTGTGTCAGTTCAGGTCCGGTAGGTAAATAGCGGTCTTTGGTAATTTTGTTGTAAGCAATCATGTATTTACCCCAAGGTTTTTTAGTTGGTCCACCGGGTACACATAAGTGGCCTACTGAATAGTATGTAGGAACCCTGTCGAGCACTTGTAAATCGCTTATTCTCCATTTTACAACTTCCGATGATACGAAGAATGATGTGTATGCATTCCCGTTTGCATCAAACTCAGTATGTAATGGCCCTAAGCCCGGTTTTTTAACCTCGCCATGTAATACGGCATCATACTTTAGTACAGGCAAGCCTTCGTAATCGCCATCAAATGTTTTGTCGGCAATTGCTTTCTGAAACTTCGTAAAGGAGAACACCGGTATTACCGCTGCTAACTTTCCACTGCCAACAATATATTCACCGGTTGGGTCGGTATCGCAACCATGAGGCGATTTAGGACATGGCATTAAGTAAACCATATCAGGGCAATCTTTTGGATCGAGTACGGTTACAGTTCTTTCGATGGTTGAAGTTGCCGAATGTGTTTTTTCGTTATACACATTGTGTGCATAGGCCACAGTTTGTTTTTGACCTTTGCCTTGTGCCAAATACTCTTCGGCTTTTTTCCAGTTAACGGCCATTATAAAATCTTTGTCTTTTTGCGATGAGTTAACTTCTAATAAAGTGTTGGCACGCTCAGAGTTGTAGCAGCTAAAAAACATCCATCCATGTGATTTACCTTTGCCGGCTCGCGCCAAATCAAAATTAACACCAGGCAATAACACCTGAAATGCAATGCTCATGGCACCATTGTTTTTATCAACACTTATAAAACTTACAGTGCCTTTAAAATTTTGCTTGTAGGTGCTGATTGGCACATCGGTATTGCTGCCCATAGGAACACTAAAGCGTGTGCCTGCAATAACATACTCAGAGTTTTCGGTAATAAATGGCGATGAGTGATTACCGGCACTGTTAGGTATTTCGATAATTTCAGCGGTGCGAAACGTTTTTAAATCAACACGTGCTATGCGGGGTGTATTGTTGCCGTTTGCAAAAGCCCAACGGCCATCATGTATGCCATCAGTTTCAGATAATGCAATGTGATGCAAATCATCCCAAGGCACAAAACCATGTGATGTGTTTAACATCGGTTTGCTTTCTTCGCTGTAGCCATAACCTTTTTCGGGATCAACAGAGAATACCGGTATTACGCGAAACAACCTGCCCGAAGGTAAGCCATACACGCTCATTTGTCCGCTGAAACCACCGGAAACGAAGTTGTAAAATTCGTCATACTTACCGGGTGCTACATAAGCTTTTTCGGCACCATCGCCAGACGTTGCTGACGATACATTTTTTGGTTTGCAACCATTAGCTATAACAGCAAGTAATCCCATTGCTGTGAGTATAGTCAGGTAGTTATTAAGTTTTGTACTCATAATTATTTTTGATTTAAGCTTGTTGTTTTAAATTATTTAATGCCGTCATTTTTACGCATGAATTCATATACAGTTCGTGCATCTTCATCACTAAGGTTTTGATTGGGCATGCGTACCATACAAATTTCAAGCATGGCTTGTGCCTCGGCATCTTTTTCCAACATTTCATCTGTATTGGTCGAGAAATTCATAATCCATTCGGCAGTACGTCTTTTTGTTACATCTTTCCAACCGGGGCCTACTAATTTTTCATCGGTGAGTTTATGGCACGATGCACATTTAACATCATAAACCTTGGTGCCTGCATCGGCCATTGCTGCATCTAATGTTTCGCCTACTTCAACATTGGTAAACTTGCCTATGCCGCGTGCATCAGCAGCTTGTTTTTCTTCAGGTGTTTCGGTAGCTGTTGCCGTTTCAGCTG
Organism: Bacteroidia bacterium; assembly: GCA_016788165.1. Lineage (GTDB taxonomy): Bacteria > Bacteroidota > Bacteroidia > AKYH767-A > OLB10 > JAEUTH01. The sequence continues at coordinate 108,298 of JAEUTH010000008.1, forward strand.
CTGCTGTGTCAGATGTTTTATTTTCTGATGACCCTGAACATGCATAAATAAGTGTAGCAATACCGGTAATTAAAATTAGTTTTTTCATTAGTTAATTGTTTTGAGTTTAAGTTGAATTATATTTAAAAAAATTGTGGCGTTGTTGAAATAGATAAGTGTTCTAAATTGAGCTTCTATTCTACATATCATTTGGTATGGCTTCAAGCTGCAGTATTTTATCCTTTTTATACATTTCAAAATACCCGAAATAGTTGTTTGTGGTTAAGTTTTAATTTAATGGTACAAAGTTATTTTGAGTAATTATTTGATTGAATGATGCGGCTTATACTTACTTATGATTTATATCATGTTTTTAGCATTTGCTGCTTAATATAAGTTCTGTTGTTGAGGATATAAATCGTATTAAGCGATGCATTTCTGTTAGTGGTACAAAGCAAATATCAGAAGTTTCCATGGCTTTGGCCGAATTGGTAAATTTTCCGTTAGCTATTGAATTAAAGCCGAATATCTCGCCAGCTTTTGCTCTGTGTATATTTAAACCCTTTGACGATTCATCCGGTTTGAAAATTTTTATATCACCGGAATAAATGCAGAAAACACCGGTGGCCGGTTCGCCAATACGATAGATAAATTCGTTTTTACTGTACGTAAAAAATTCTTTCAGCATGAGGTTGTCGCCTATCAACCGTAATGGATTTGCAGGTGTAAAGAATTGTGAGTTTTTGTACTGGGTACAAAATGTTTCAAAAGATTTTTTTTTCATCGCTTGTTTGCAAAGACTTAGTTTATCCTATGCAAAGGACGCAGTCATGGTTTGGAAGTAAATGAATTACATCAATTAGAAATATGATTTAAATCATACTTTAATTGCCGCCCACCAGTTAGTCGTTTATGTTGGCAGTTTTTATTAATGAAGGTAAATTAAGAAAAGTAATCTTTTTGCCTTTAAGGTCAATCATTTTATCCTGCTTAAATTCAGAGAGCAAACGTATGGTTGTTTCGGTTGCAGTACCTACAATGTTGGCAATTTCCTCGCGCGATAATACTACATCCAGTGTGGCATCGTCCGGCTCTAATCCATACGTTTCTTTTAAAAAAAGTAAGGCTTCGGCAAGTCTTTCGCGTACAGGTTTTTGAGCCAAATCTGTAATTTTATGTTCGGCTTTTCTTAAATCGTGTGATAGCAGCTTTAGAATTTCTTTCGATAAGTTGGCGTTCTTGTCAATTAAACCAAAAAATGTTTGTTTCGGAATAAAACAAATAGATGTTGTATCTAATGCCGTTGCCGAGCATGAATATTTTTCGCCACTAAGTAAGGCGCGATAACCTAAAATATCGCCCTCTTTTGCTAAACGTACAATTTGTTCTTTGCCGGCTTCGCCTGCTTGCGAAACTTTTACTTTACCGTTGTTTATGCAAAACAAACCATGCGGAATGGCATCTTCATAAAAAATGATTTGGCCCTTTTGATAGGTATTACAACCTTTATTATTGTTGATTGTATCCAAATCCTCTTTGCCCAAATCGCAAAATACTGACTTGAATCGAACTTGACATTGATGACATTCGGGATGTGGGTTGTTCTTATTCATTTGTATGTAATGCAGATGTGCGAATGTAGTACTTTGATACTAACATTGTTGCAATAAGTTATAGTCTTATTTTTAACAATTTGCAACGTTTCATTGTATGCTTTTTGGCGCTGTAGTTCAGCTTGAAACTATTTTTAAACCCACAATGGATAGTATCAATGTAGTTATAAAAAGCAGCCTCAAAGCGGTAACCGGTTCGTTGAAAATTAATATGCCCAAAATAACAGTGCCTATGGCACCAATGCCCGTCCAAACTGCATAAGCTGTACCTATAGGTAATGTTTGTGTGGCTTTTATTAGTAAAAGCATACTTATAACCAATGCCAATAAAAAACCGGCATACCATAAATACATTAATTGGCCTGAAGTTGTTTTTGCTTTGCCCAAACAAAATGCAAACAAGGCTTCAAATAAGCCTGCTATAATTAATAAAATCCAGTTCATGTATAAATGTTTATGTAGATACAATACAGTTTAAACAGCATCAAATTCGGGTGGGTAAAAAACGGTGCCGTTTATTTGTGCCAATCCATTTGTAACAAGTTCTATTGCCATAAAGTTTTTTGAAGGTACATCAAATGGAGCTTTAATATGCCAGATATTGGCAGGTTTAAATCCAAATTTAGGGTAGTAATGTTCATGCCCTAAAACAATTACCGACTTATGGCCTAAGGCAGCCGCAACCGATAAGCCTTTGTTAATTAGTTGTCCGCCTATACCTTGGTTTTGATATGCAGGCAATACAGCCATTGGTGCCAAACTTAAGCTTTGATACTTATTGCCTTGATGGTCTGTTATCCACACTTTGGTAAATAAAATATGACCTACAATTGCATCCTTATATAATGCCACTATGGAAAGCTCGGGAATAAACACATTTGAATTTCGTCTTAATGCATCAACCAGCATAGCTTCATTGGCCTGACCAAAAGCAATTTTATTTAATTCGAATACAGCATTAAAATTGTCAGGTGTTTCCGTAATTAAAATTAAAGGGCTATGCATTTTTTACGATGTTTTTAAATTAACATCAGGCAAAGCTATCCAATATTTAAATTCGTTTACGTTATGGGCGTATTTGGTGTTACAATAGTGCCGTTATGTATTAAAACAATTTGTTGTTAATAGCTTTTGCTACGGCTTCGGTACCTGAGTTTACCTGTAGTTTTTCGTAAATGTGGCTGATATGTGAATTTACGGTTGGGTAGGAAATGTTGCATTTGTCGGCAATCATTTTATAACTAAGGCCCTGTACTAAGTAATGCAGTATTTCTTGCTCACGTGTGGTGAGATCAAAATTTGTTTTTTCTTTTCGCTGTTGTTTATTACTAAAAAGTTGTAGCACCTGTCTTGCAATGGTAGGTGTCATAGGTGCGCCACCTTCATGCACTTCAACTATGGCGTCAAGCAATTTTGCGGGTGGGGCTTTCTTTAATATATATCCATCGGCACCAGCAACAATGGCGTCAAATATTTTTTCGTCATCTTCAAAAATGGTTTGCATTAAAACTTTAATTTTCGGGTAATGTTTGCGGATAAGTTTCAAGCCTTCAATGCCATTTACATCGGGCATATCTATATCCATTAAAATAACATCAGGCAAATTGCCTTTTAAGTTTAATACAATGTTGCTGCAATTGGCAAAGGCATGTATGCATTGTAAACCATCGGTGCTGTTTATTAATAACTGCAGCAATTCTCTGCGGGGCTTGTTGTCGTCAAACACAGCTACTTTAATTTCCATGGTTCAAATTTGCAGAAGATAATTATTATTAAAAATCATTAAATGCAATGAGATAAAACTTTGCCGGCTTTAAATAAACGAGCATTAAGTTGTTTTTATAATACAAATTCAATTCTAAGTTCAACGCCCAGCATAGGCGCAGTTGTTATATTTAATTTGCCTTTAAGTTCGGTTACTCTTTTTTTTATGTTGACAAGGCCATTACCTCCGGTTTTAAATTTTTGTTGCATAGTTGACGTTGAATTATTTATGGCTGTTGTATTTGATTTCTGTTTTTGATTAAGGTCAGGGTGATTTATCGGTATTTCTGTATGTTCCATATCAAAACCCAAACCATCATCCTTAATACACATTATTAATTTATTGCCCTGCATTGTTATAGCAATCCAAACATTTTTGCATTGAGCATATTTGGCAGCGTTGTTAATGGCTTCTTTAAAAATCAGGTATAAATTTTTACGTTGCAACAGGTCTAGTTTCGTATTTACGTTTATGTTTTTTGTGTTGAAATGAACCATACAATTTTTAGGTTCCATCATTTCGATTGCAAATGCGCGCATACGATTGATGATATTGTCAAAACGATCGTTTTTTGTGTTGATGCTCCAAACAATATCACTCATGGCCTCCATCATATTATCCGTGTTGATGCTTATTTGTTGGAGTAGTTTTTTTACATCGCTATCGTGTCCATTCATTTTGTTTTGAATAATCGTACTTGAAATAGAAATGCTGCTTAGCGTGCTGCCTATTTCATCATGTAAATCGCTGGCAATTCGGTTGCGTATATGCATCAGGTTAATTTGCTGATTAAGCCTGTAGCGATATAAACCAATAACACTGACTGCTAAAAGAGTTGTTAAGGTTATTTTAAACAGCCATGTTTGATACCAGGCCGGTTTTATAATTATTTGTATTGCAGTTTCGTTTTGTGGGCTGTTGTTGTTTTGTGCATGTATAACTTTAAATGTGTAAGTACCCGGGGCAAGGTTTGTATAAGTTGCTTCATTCTTCAGTCCTGATTCAATCCATTGTTTATCATAGCCATCGAGCATGTATTTGTATAGTCGTTTGCTGGCCGAACTATAATTTAAAGCAGCAAACGTTATGGTAAACATATTTTTATCCGGTGGTAATGTGATGCTTTTGGCATAGGATACAGGCATTTGAATGATGCTGCTGTCTGTTTGAAAAGTAACGGGTTTATTATATACCAACAGTTTGGTTAATACAATGGGTGCGTTGGGTTCTTGTTCTAAAATTTTTAAAGGACTAAAATGTACACCACCCATTACGCCTTCAAAATACAAATCACCATTTGGCAGTTTAAAATATTCATGCCGGTTAAATTCGTCACCGGGCAAACCGTCATCACTGTTAAAGCAAATAAATGGATTTGATTCTATGTGTGTGTTGCTAAATTTGTTGTTAGCATTATTGGGTGTGCGTGATGCAGGCAAACAACATAAACCTTTGTTGGTACTCATCCATAAATTACCGGCATTATCGCTTAACAAACCATAAATTACATTATTGGGCAGGCCATCTGTTTCGGTATAATTTATAAATTGTTGTGTTGTAATATCAAACCTGCTTAAACCGCCACCATCAGACCCAATCCATAAAAAGCGGTCGGGCTCTTTTGTATCGGGCAGTAGTGTAAGCAGGTAATCGTATGAAAGCGATTTTTTGTTGTTTTCTGTATGACGCCAATTACGCCATATTTCGTTTTGAATTTTTGCCTTTGGGTTAAATCGGTATAAACCCTGATTGGTGGCAAACCAAAACACATTGTTTTTATCCTGATGGTAAGATGCAATAAAGTAACCAAAAAACTTTTGGCGCAAAGCGGGTATGGTGAATGATGTATCAGGCTTAAATTTTTTGTAGTTCCATTTGGTTAAAATAATCAAACCATTTTCATCAAAACCGTTAAGCCACAAATTGTTTTCACTGTCAATAATCAATTTTATTTGATTGTGCTGCTCAAATTGTTGTAACAGTTGTGTTTGCAGTAAACCTGTTTGCGTATTGTAATAACAGAGGTATCGGGGTTGTTCAAAATCATTATATATGAACCAGCAGTTACCAAGTTTGTCGGATACAAAGTCTTGCAGACTCCGCAATTTATTCCATTGGTTTTTTTCTAATAGCGGTGTGTATGTTTTTGTATAGAGGTTGTAATAACAAATGTTGTTGTTTTTTACTTTTATTTTTTGTCCGGTATTGTTATGCATCAAACTTCCAAATGCAGCTTCGATATGTGGTGTAAATAAGCTCTTCTTAAAATCAATTATTATAACACCAAGGCCGGCATTGCCAATCCAAAAAATTCCGTTTTTGCTTAAGTACCCAATGCCACTTTGTAAATTATCAACTGGCTTTATGCTTTGGTTGGTTGTGTTAAAGTACAGCCAGCCATAACCGATACTTGCAATAAAATAGTTATTGTTTAAATCTCTGAATAATTTAACCCCTGTTTGTTTATCGGGTATGGTATATGGCCATCGCTGAATTATTGAATCTTTCAGAAAATCATAAACAATCAAACCGCTATATCCGGACAGAAGAAATTGATTTTCGTTTTCGTAATTACTTATGTCGTAAATTACCTCATTGTTTAAACCATTTTCAGATAGTATGTGTTTTTTATTCAGTTTATATTTTCCGTTAGGTTGCAACTCGAAATTTAAAATTGTTGAATCATGCCATGCGAAAAGTTTGTTTTGATACAAATAAGTTTTCAGTTGCAAAAGAGGCGTGATTCCCGACTGCTTAAGATACAATCTGGAGTCCCAGCAAATTTTGTCTTTGCTTAATTTAATGAATTGATAATTCTTAGGCTTCACATGGCTTATAGCGTAAATTACTTTTACAGTATTAAAAACAAGCAATTTGCCCTGATGAATCTGAATTTCTACAGGCGATTTTAATTCATTCGAAAAGTTTTGTTCAGGTAAGGCTACCGGATAAAATTTTTCGGTTTTTCTATCAAAAAGTAATAAACCTTTCGTATTGGTTCCAACCCAAAAATTACCATTATCATCCTCGGCAATGCCTGTTATATAATTATCGGGTAACGAATTTGGATTGTCTTTTTCATGCCGGTAAACAGTAAAACCATAGCCATCGTATTTGTTTAGGCCATCCTTGGTACCAAACCACATAAATCCATCTTTATCCTGCAAAATAGCAGAAACCAACCCTTGCGATAAACCAGCTTTAACGGTTAGGGTGCTGGTGTTAAAAGTTAAGCTATCGCTGTTGCCGGCATCTACATCCTGTATAAAAAACAGCAGGCAATACATACTTAAAAAAGCATAACACAGTATGTGCATGGTTGCATAAGGTTTAGGGTAAAACAAACATACAATAATATTAAGATGCGATAGCAGTTGCTTGTTATAAGTAACGTACCGGCTTATCGTATCGGCATTAAAATCAGGAGGCATTTTTTATATATCAAAAGTTGCTGCCCATTATTTGTTTTCTATAGTTAACTAATAAGCTTCTCATTCAGAAAGCTATCATTGATATTAGTGAGACGAATCGTTTGTAACTACACATATCAATAGAATCAACTATTTACGAAGGTAAATGGCTGTTGCACTTTTGTCATTGTAAATTATTTATTAAACCATTAAACCAATTCAACAATGAAACAAAAACTATTAGCAACAACAGTGTTTGGTGCATGTATGTTTTTAAGCATGCAACAAGCAAAGGCGCAATGGTCGCTAACGGGTAATGCTGCTACCGACACAGCCACTAACTTTATTGGAACCACAGACAATAAGGGGTTGAAAATTAAAACCAACAATGTAGAGCGCATGTGGTTTGGCAACAACGGTCGTATAGGTATTGGTACCAATACACCGGTAAACACACTGGATATTTTAAATAACACAGCTGTTACTATGGGCATACGGTCATTGGTTGGTGGCGCAACCATGAGTATGGATAGAGGAAGTGCAACTGCCAATGCTGCATTTGCTTACAAAAGTTTGGGCACGGTACTTTGGAATAGCGGTATGTTGGGCAACGATAATTTTACCATACGTAATATTGTTGGTGGTGCCAATTGCCTTGTAATTACACCTGCAAACAATGTAGCTATCGGTACCGGTGTGCCCAATTCGAAACTAAGTGTATTTGGTAATGCAAACATATCGGCCGAACTGGGTATTGGTACAGCACCTGTTACCAATAACAGCCTTACAATTCAATCGGGCGATGCGGCTTATGGCACAATGACGCTGATGAAACGTACAGGCTCAGGTACAGGCGAACTCTCCTGGGATGGAGGTACTGATGGTGGAGTGATAATAAATCATTTCGGAAACTCATCTGGGTTTACTGCATTTGTTGGCAACGGAAATAATTTGCTACAATTAAATAACAGTGGAAATGTTGGAGTAGGTACCGGAACTCCTGCAACTAAACTTGATGTTAATGGAAATGTAAATGCAACAGGTGGCCTATGGGTAAATCAACTTAAAACAATTACTAATGATGGATTCGGACGTACAGAATTTTTTGGTCCAGATGGAATTGAACAAATTGAGTTCAATGGATCTAATACCCACATTCAAAATAAGAATGTTTATGTTGAAGAAAGCTTAGGCTTAGGCCGTGATCCGGGTACAGAAACTATTGACGCAAAACTTCACGTACAAGGTAATGTTTTAATTGCTGATGGTACCGAAGGTGCAGGCAAAGTATTAACATCCGACTCTGCAGGTTTAGCATCATGGCAAGCCATATCTTTTCCGGCCGAAACCGATCCAAAGGTAGGTGCATTAGCCAATAATAAAGTACCAAAATGGAATGGTACTACGCTGCAGGATGGAGCTATAACCGATAACGGTACAAACGTAACGGTTGATGTAGCCGACTTTGATTATACAACAATTAAGACTTATGCTGGTGGTTTGAAAGTAGTAAATAAATACACTAATAATGAAACAGCGATTTTAAAAGCAAATAGTGGTGGCCCTTTTTATCAGGCACAATTAGAATTAAGCACGCTGGTTGGCTATGCACATCTGCAATCGCCACAAGCCAATGCAGGTGATACTTCGATGCTTACCACATCAGGCGATATGTGGTTTAGAAACGGCTCGGGTACTGTAAATATGGCCATTAAAAAAACAGGCGAAGTTGGTGTGGGTACAACTACACCTGCTGCTCAATTAGATGTGGTTGGTAATGTAAAAATTGCTGATGGTACCGAAGGTGCCGGTAAGGTTTTAACTTCTGACTCAACAGGTTTAGCATCGTGGCAAGCCATTTCTTTTCCGGCCGAAGTTGACCCCAAAGTTACAACAGCAGTTTCAAATCAAGTAGCTAAATGGAATGGTACCGCTTTAGTGGATGGTATTATTACTGATAATGGAACCAATGTCGGTATCGGAACTACTACACCTACTACACAATTTGGTGGTCAGATTGGACTTGAAATAAAAGGCAATGTGCCGCAAGTAACCTTTAGCGATGATCAAGGTGCTTACCAGGATGATTTCAGAATTACCAACGGTGGCAGCTATGCCGAATTTTCGAATGCTACCAGCGGACAAACGTTAATGACATTTGGCTTGGGTCAGTTTACAGGCTTAGTAGGTGTAGGCACCAATGCTCCCACCGAAAAACTTACGGTTGTAACTACTGGTCCCGCAAGCGGTTTGGGTATATACTCAAACAATGCTTCACGTACCGGTTTAGAAATGGGTCGCAACAATGCATCCGATCTTTCAATAGGTATTGCTGATGCTCCGGGTAGTTATGTTACAGGTAGTGTTGCAGGCGATGCTATATTTCGTAATAACAGCAACACCAATAAACTTTTATTTGCAGCAGGTGGCGGTGGCGCTCCTGTAACAATGGCTGTTACATCAAAATACGTAGGTATTGGTACCACAACACCAGCATCTAAATTGCACATAGTAGATACAACTTCAAATGTTGTGGGGGCTTTGGTTGGTTTGCATTCGCCCAATATGCCTACAGGCGGTTTAGCCGGATTTTATTTTGGAAAGAATACAACATTTACCGGAAACCAAGCCGAAATACGATACGAGTATTATGGCGATTTGGATAACAGAAATGGTTATGCATTTGGGTTAAATAACATTCAACCTTTTGTAAGGTTTACACGCAACCAGCGCGTTAGCATAGGTGGCAATTCTACACCCGGTGGTCAGTTCGAATTAAGTTTAGATCAAGGCCGTAAACCATCAACCAGTACCTGGACTATTACTTCGGACGAGCGTCTTAAAAATATTGATGGTTCTTACACAAAAGGCTTAGATGCTATTATGCAATTAAATCCAATTAAGTATCACTATAAAAATGTAGGCGAACGTAAATTTGATGCACAGGTGTTAAATACGCAAGCAATTGGATTTAGTGCACAAGAGGTAAAAAAGATATTTCCTGAAAGTGTAGGTACTGACGAAGATGGTTACTTAAACCTAAACATGCATGCCATTTTAGTTGCCCAGGTTAATGCCATTAAGGAGCAGCAATCAGAAATAGAATCACAAAAGAAACTGATTGACTCTAAGGATTCGAAAATTAATGACATGCAAAACCAAATCAATGCCATGCAGGAATGTCTTGAGTCGCTTTGTAAGGCAGCACAACAAAACACCGAAGCAAAAGTAGCCACACCGGTAATGCATAATGTTTTATTTCAAAACCAACCCAATCCATTTAATCAGGTTACAACTATACGTTACCAATTAGTAAAAGCTGAAAACGGAAGTCAAATTATCATACGTGATTTAAATGGTAATTTGGTTAAAACGCTTGATTTAGGAAACCTTGCAAAAGGTGAAGTAACCGTAAACGCTAATGAATTAGCTGCCGGCACTTACACTTATACCTTGGTAGCTAATGGCCAAAGTTTAGACACCAAATTAATGGTAGTTACAAAATAATTAGTTATTAAACTTTTCGAAATTCTAGCAGGCTGTCAATTGTAAAATTGACAGCCTTTTTTATGCCTTAAAAAGCAGTTGAGTTTTAAATTAATTAATGATACTACGGCATTTGTATCCAATTTTTACGGCCAACATTTTAAAGTTTACGAAAGCTTTCGAAAAGCATTTGGCCTAATGTTTTTCTTTTTAAGGAATATACGGTTAAAATAGGTTAGTGTTTCATAACCGCTCTCATTGGCTATTTGGGCAATGGTTTTGTCGGTTTCAATTAATAACTCACATGCATGTGCTATGCGTATATCGTTTACATAATCTGAAAATGTTTTGCCGCTTATCCGTTTAAAATATTTGCAAAAAGCGCTATCGGTTAAATGAATTAATGCCGCTGCTTTTTGCAATGAAACTTGTTGCTTGTATGTGCTTTGAACATATTGAAAAACTTTATTTATACGAAACTGATTGCTTTGTTTGATTTGATACGTTTTCGCTTTTATTTACCGGCTCGTTTGAATTGGTAATAAAATATTCGCGATGCCTTACAGTTTGTGCTGCAATAAAAGCAATATAGATTACCAAACATGCAAAGAATTCAAACATCAATTGCGCTTCTGTGTAATAGGGGCCTGAGATATCTTTGGTAAACGTAGGTAATATCATAGTAAAAGCCACAATAGATACTAATGATACCAATGCAATTTTTACCGAATGTGGTGAGAATGTTTGTGTATGAAATTTACGACCACCAATATATAAGCAAAGACCAACTATACCATTAAGTATTAGCATTACTGCTGCATAAACCGCATCGCGTGCAAATGAGGCATAAGCGGCACCACCACTTGTCATAAGAGAAATAATAATAGCTACTTATATTATCGTTACAGAAACAGCTAGTATAATAGTACCGTATGGTTCGCCTACTCTGTGGGCAATTAATTCAGAATGATGTACAGCCGACATTACACTTAGCAGCAGTAAAATACCTGCCACCATTTGTAAAATAAAATTGTTATCTAAAAGACCTGATGCGTATAAGATACAAACTAATATAGGTATTGATGTAGTCCAAGGATAAAGTTTCCTGATTTTATTCATTAAATGTGATTGCTGTATTTTATTAAATCACAAAGTTATTTATAATCTCTGTTGCATCAGATTAAGTTAATCCGATTTGGTACAAATATTTTTATTTAAACCAAGTAACATATGCAATATGTTTTTGGCTCATATATGCCTGCTGAAAAATTAATAAATGAATGTTCGACATAATTGCGCTTTAAAAAATAGCAATTATAAAATCACTATTTTAGAAAAATATGTTTTGCTATTCGTCCTGATTTCAATAGAATAAACCCCACTTGGTATGTTTTCAATATTTATTTCTTCTGAGGTTGTAGGCGAACAAGTTTTATACAATATCGTTTTTCCGGCATAGTCGCGCAAAACAAATCGAATATCGGTTTCAACAAAATGCTTTTCAAGGTATATTTTATTTTGTGCCGGATTAGGATAGATATTTAAATAGCCATTGTTATTTATAGGAATATAGAGACAAGCATCTACAAAAAATGCAACCGAATCAGTGTTCGAACACTGATTTGTTGAATCGATATAGGTGTAATATACAGTATGTAATCCAACACCTGCAGAGTCGGGATAAAATAAATTGCCACTAACGCCATTGCCTGTAAAAATTCCGTTAATCGGATTACCCGTTAGTGAAACCGGTGCTGACTGCAAACAAATCGTATCGGCAGTGGTATTTATAGTTACTGCAGGCAAAGAGCTAACTGAGATTATAACAGAATCAGTATTTACACAATTGTTTGTATCTGTTACAGTTACTACATAGGTTGATGCTGTACTAACCAAAATTGTTGCTGCAGTGTTACCATTATTCCACAAGTATTGAATACCTGTATTGCCCGCATTAAGTGTTATAGCTGTATTTTCGCATATAGAAGTGTCATTTAATAAATTGATTATGGGCAAATTATAAGTAGAAATTGAGTCTGTTATTGTATTGGTTCCAAAGGCATTTGTAACATGAAGAACTACAGGAAAAATTCCTTGTGCATTGTAATTAACTACAGGCGATTGTAAACTGGATGATGCCGGATTACCTCCGGTAAATGTCCATTGCCATGCGGTTGGAAAGTGATGTGATGTATCTGTAAATTGAACCATATCAAAACTGCATTGCGAATTCGCTGTCATATAATATCCGGCAGCCGGAGCATTACAATCGGGGTATATATTTTTTTTATCATAACCCACCATACCTAAAATGTCGGTAACGGTTAAAGAAATTGTATAGTAAACTGTATCGGCTAAGCAACCTAAAGGCAAAATATTTACGCTGGATATTTTATTTGTGTCAGTTGCAATTATGGAGTCATTACCGTTGATATGAATTGTTGTTTGCCATGAATAAAATAATTGTGAAGGTGCATGTTGTGCATCTGTTACTTGTGCATCGAGTATTAAATTTGTTGGGGTTATAACTGAATATAATCCACTGTCGTTAACTGTGGTAATTAAAACCTGAGGAGGTGTATTGTTTAGTACAATTAGAAGTGTATCAGTATCTGTATGGCTGCTGTCGTCAGTTACGGTCAATGTTGCTGTGAAGGTAGTTAACAAACCAGCTACTTGCGAAGCATATAAATGTTGCGGGTTAACTAATGTAGATGTGTTGCCGTCACCAAAACTCCAAAGGTAAGTTAAAGGTGCATTGTCAGGATCGGTCGAAAAACTGCCGTTAAAGTTTACCAAAAGCGTATCGCCACCAAAAGTGGTATCAGCAATGGCTTTTGCAATTGGTGGCCCATCGGGCATGCAGGCATAACAAATTTTTCTGATTTCATCGGGGTATTTTACATAAACCAAACTACCATCATGTGGATTTTGTTCGATATGCACTATTACATAATCTCCTAAACTGTTTGCAAAGTTGTCAACTAAAATGGGCGCGTCATTGGTATCAGTAGCAATACATTTTATAAAGCCCTTGTTAAACTCGGCCATATAATATTTGTTTTTATAAATTGATGGAAAACTATTGCCGGTATAAAATGTACCACCAATGATGCAGCCACCTGAAAATACTTGCCCTTGGCAAGGTGCTAATGAATCATTTATCTGATACGCTACTGCATCAACACCATTAAAAGCGGCAACCAATGTACTATCAAATTTATGGCGATAAGTTAAACCGGGCCGGCTATGCTGTGAAGTAAAAATGGTGGCCGGTACGTTTGACGAAGTATCACATGGATTTTTAAAAGTTTTAGTCGAATCTAATGTTGCTTGCATTAGTAAATCCTGGAAATAAAAAAAGGGCTGCATACATGAACCGTTTACATACAATGGATTTGGGGCAAAGAAATTAGGCGTTAATAAGTTTTTATACCCGAAATTAGTTTCCATCCCTTCGTAAATAGGCCAGCCAAAGTTTTGACCGGGCTTGGTAGCAATATGCAAGTCTTCCCATTCGGCCCAGCCTACATCGCCAATATAAATTACACCGGGTTTGCCATCAGCAGCACTACTGCTTCCGCTACCGGGGCGTATGGCAATACGAAATGGATTTCGTAAACCCATACTCCACACTTTCGATTGAGCTGAACTGGGGTTGGTTGTATCATAAAATGGGTTAGAAGGAACACCGTTGCCGTTAGAAGGATCAATGCGTAGTATTTTTCCGTTTATACTATTTATCATCTGAGAACGAAAAGCGCCTACATTATAGGGCTGGGTAATAATACTATCAGCCAAAGCTTGTGCAGCATATGTTGTTGTGCCGCCACCGTTGTCTAAACCTCCATATGCTGCACCATCACCGGTAGGAACAAGTAAGGTGCCATCGTCAGCAAAAACAATTCCGCACGAACTGTGTGACATGTGTGTTACCGGAATTCCATTTTTTTTATCCGACCCCAATATTATTTTTCTACTGCCGGGTACAATACTGTTAAAGTTGTTGTTTGCATCGGCTGTGTAACGCGTTAACCGTGCAATGGTTGCATTATAATACGCATTCGAGTCTTTGTGATATTGAGGTGTGCCATAATGCAAAAGATGGTGGCGGTCAACCGTATAATATACATAAAAGTAGCCATTGTTTGCAAAGTCAGGATCAAGTGCAAAGCCATTCATCCCATGATCAACCCAACTTCCTACTTCGCTGGTTATTGATAATAACGGGTTGGTATTCATTATGCCGTTTGAATCTATTATCCAAACTTTGCCCGTTTTTTCCCAGGCATACATGCGGTGATTTTGATCAAACACAACACCCTCAACTTTTAACATGCCTGACACTACAGGGAGATCATAAAAATGTGGTGGTAATTGTGCGTAGGCTTTAAATAAAAAGGTTAGGCAAAGTACAGTAAGGTTAATAAATCGGTTGTGGTTACTTTTGCGTTTAATAAGTTTAGAGCTCATGTGGCTGCGAATTAAATGGTTTGGTATTATCAAATCAGGTAAACAGACTTTTAATTTTGCTTATCTGATTTTTTGTGCAATGACAAAATTCAATATCATAACTTTTATGATTTTACTCATGTTGATATGTCGAAACTGAGTTGTTACACCATATGTATCTTTAATTTGTTTTTCTTTTGTAGAGAAGAACTTGTTTAAACACTGATGTGCAAATTTTAGCCATAAACATGTATTGTTGCGTGTTATTAAACCCATTAAATAGTTGATACATATTGTGCTGTTTTTAAGCAACCAAGGCAATAAAGAACTAAGAAGTAAAATGAAAAAGTATAACGCTTACAAGTTAGCGCCATTTTAATACAGGAAGACTTTAATTCTGATGCTATTTATCTTCAATTTTTTTTACCAGTTACAATTAAATGAAGACCAAAATATGCTATCGTCTGATAATACTAAACTTTTGTGGTGCGTTGTTACCCATTTTTAAAATGTAAATTCCCTCAGTTAGGTGCTCAATATCTATTTTGATATTTAAATCAATAGCCATACCCATAAGCAATGTTTTACCATTTAAATCGGTAATACAGTATGGTTGATCAAGCAGATGCTTGTTTAATTTTAACCACATGAATTTATCAGCTGGGTTAGGGTAACAGTTTATTAATTGTTGTTGATTAATATTGGGTATAGCTGCAACTGAACTTACGTTTACCGTATGCGTTATTGAATGTGATGTGCTGCAATGCATTGCAGTTAACGTTGCCTGATAACTACCTGTGTTTATGTAAGTATGTACAGGTGATGCAATAGAAGCGGTGCTACCATCGCCAAAAGTCCACTGATAAGTAGTTGCGTTTACGGAGTTGTTGTTAAAGGTAACAGTATTGTTATTTATATTAAAATTAAAATCAGCCAAGGGGTCATATTCACCAATATGCCAATTTTGAAGACTGTCATATACAATTGCTTTTGCGGCTGCTTTAATATTATCAGCATCGGTTGCAGGCAACGAATAGTTATCAGTTATTAGTGCCGGATTTTTGCGAAATATGGCTGCATAAAAACAACAAGCAGCAGCATAAGAACCTGCAAGCGATGGATGACTCTCGTCAGCCTGATACAATTCGATAAGCGGAAAATTTTGCCTGATATATTTCCAAACAGCACCCACAGGTGACACAACGGCTTGATTGCTGTCGGCCATCATGCGGTAACGCAAATTAAGCATGCTATCCATACCGTTATAAGTACATACAATTGGAAATACTGCACAATTAGCAGCATCGCCATTTTTACGGCCCCAAGTCATATAAAACATGGTTTCGGCACAGGGGTTATATTGATTTATTAAACTATCTAATAAACGTGCGTATGGAAAAACTTGCAGCTGTACCTGATTGTTACCAAATGAGGGCAGTTGACTTTGCTCTTGCAGTATTACATTGTCCCAATTGCCCAACATTATTTTACTAAGCGAAGTACTATTGGTTGAATGGCCTTGCAATGTATATCCGCCCGGTGTATTGCTATCAAAAATCAAAGTATCTCCGGTTGATAAGGCAATATCGGCAATCATTTTTGGCAAATTATTTACAGCAGTATAGCTGTTGCCCAAAAAAAGTACTTGCTTTTTTTGAGCATATAAGTGTATTGATGTTAGAAGTATGATTACGGATATAAGGTTTGATTTTGACATTTTATTTTTCGAAATGGTTTATAACAAGCATGAGCTGTTGTTGCTTGTAATTGTAAATTATGTTTAAAATAATTTATGCTTTTATTGGGCTGCAAGTTTAAATCAATAATACACGTTGAAGTATTATAATTTAGTCAATTTTTATGGAAGTAATTTTATAAACGGCTTCGGCTGCTAAATTTGCCGCTACATTGGGAATGTAATTATCAACAACAATAATAAAATGAAAAAAGTATTACTACTGTTAACTACTTTATTTGCATATCACTTTAGCCTTGGTTGTGATACAACTGCAATTTCGAAAACACTATGGAGTGTTGCCTTTGTAGATAGTGAGGAATTGACCGGTGAGGGACCAAACAATGGCCATGCAGTACATTGTATTGATAACGACTCGGCAACTTTTTGGCATACACAATGGCAGGGGGCGGCACCACCATACCCGCATGAAATTCAAATAAACCTGGGTGCAGTGTATCCTGTAAACGGGTTTAGTTTTTTAACCCGTGCCAATAGTACCAATGGCAGGGTAAAAAGCTTTACATTTTATTTAAGTACCGATGGTATTAATTGGGGTAGTGCACAAGCAGCCGGTGATTTGGTTTATCCCAACCCAACAAGCAATGCACAGCAAGCAGCAGCCGTTTATTTTGGCGCTGTTAGTGCACAATACATTCGATTAGTTGCTAATACAAGTTACGCTGGTGTATATGCCATGTGTGCTGAGTTAAATGTGTATCAGGACTCGAGTTGTGGCGCCACCGGTCAAACCAATCAAGTTATTACTATCAACCCTATTGCAACACAAACAACCGTATCGGCACCTGTTGTTTTATCAGGTGTTTCTACTTCAGGATTGCCACTTTCGTATAGCGTTGTTTCGGGGCCGGCAAGCATACAAGGCGACACCTTAACTGTAACAGGTGTTGCCGGTGTTGTTGTTGTTGAAGCTTATCACAATGGCAATACAACCTATTATCCGGCCGCAGCACAAAATACTTTTACAGTATTAGATTTAACCACTTACTATCCTGATTTAAATTGCAAACTAACCGATTCACTCGATTTGCAAATGCCGCAACTCTATCCCTATTTATTACATGCTACGGCTAATATTGTTCATCCTCAGTTCTTGTCAGTGTCATCCGTTACTTACTCTATAAATGGTGTTAACCTAACTGCTTTAGAAAACAGTGGCGATTACCAAGCCTGGTGGACACCACCGGCTTATGGTAACTACACCATATACGTAACAGCAACTGCCAGCAATGGCAAAACCGATGTTGATACCATTAACCTCAATGTGAGTCAAACCATAACAACACAAAATGTACAAACATTTACCGATGCCGTTATTGATTTAGGGACCATAGGTTCGCAGTGGTACTATGGTACTTACCAACTGCCACAATCGGTTGGCGCTTACGATAGTATTGTGGCAAACCTTCATATTTCATGCCCATCAGTGCCCGGTGCCTGCGATGATTGGGACCGTATTGCATGGGTTGAAATTAAAGGCCCCGATGGCAAGTGGATGGAACTTTTCAGATACATTACGCCCTATGGTGTGGCATGTAATCATCAAATTGATGTTACCGATTATGCATCGGTACTTCAAGGCAATATCGAGTTTCGGATGTACATTGAAACCTGGGGCACCGGTGGTTGGAAAATTAATCTTGATTTTGATTACTATGCCGGCACACCCGATTATTTGTATTCTGCAATCGAAAAAATCTGGCATGGCACCTATTCATTTGGCGACCCAAATAAATTGCAGCCTATGGATACTGTTATGGTTAAGCCTTATCCAAATGTGGGCAAGGCTACTTTCCGTTTGGTAACAACGGGGCATGGGTGGGGTAATAATAATACGGGTAATGCGGCCGAGTTTTATCATGCCATTCATAATTTGCAAATAGATAATGTAAACACTTTTGTACAAGATTTATGGACCGATTGTAACCCCAACCCTGATGGTTGCACCGGACAACAAGGCACCTGGCAATATACACGTGCAGGCTGGTGCCCGGGTACTATACCCAAACCTTATCTATATGACGTTACTCCATTTTTAGGGCAAGCGCCATTTAATTTTCAATATATTTTTCAAACCTCTTATCAGGATAATTGCCACCCAAATAATCCGGCATGTGTATCGGGTGTTACCTGCCCCGATTGTAATGCAGGCTATAATCCCCATTATCGTATTAGTGGATATTTAATCAGACATAGTAACTTACCCATTGTACTAAGTACAGGAAATGAAGTGTCATCACCAGAAACAAATTTAGGTTTTCAGATGTTTCCTAATCCGGCAAACCGTTATATCCATGTTGTGCCCGATAAAATGTTTGGAAATAATATTTGTACTTTTCATACCATAACTGGCGAAACTTTGAAAACCTATTTCTTTAATGATGCCCAACAATTAGCTACACAAATGTTCGACATTAGCAGCTTTAGCAAAGGCGTTTATTTTATAAAAATACAAACCGAAAAAAGTTCAATGGCTAAAAAATTAGTGGTGCAATAAAAACAACACATGTTTTTATTGGTCCGTTTTAAGCAATGGGCTGTTAGTAGCAATTTAATTACTAATAGCCCATTGCTTTTTAATTTAAAAATAAGTCGAAAAACCAAACTGAAATGCTGCCGTATTTGCCGGTGGGTTACCTAATAAATCAGTTTGTTGTTCGAAACGGTAATTAAAACGCAATACCGTACTGCCAACCGGCCTAAATGCAATTGCGGGTATAATTGCCCATACATGGTCGCCAATATTTTTTCCGTTTTCGTTAAATGTGCCTTGATTAAAATCAGCATATTCAATACGTAAACCCGCATTTAATTTGGCATTATCCCAGTCTGATATTTTTCGTTGTAGTACGGTATAAATGGCATCCAAGTAAATTCCTAATTGTTGCTGGCCATATTGTTGTGTATAGGCATCCGGCACAACAACCCAAACTTTAGCAAGTTCGCCCATTAATGATAAGCGGTTTTTAAATATTGAGGTATTAAAATCAAAGGCTAAAACCGAAGCATGTCTTTTATTATCTATTTTAATATCATCGAGTTTCCATTTATTGTAAACACCGGTCATATACGAAATTCCTGCTTCGCCTATCTTCCGGTTGCGAACCGCAAATTTACCTGTAAACATGGGCAAGCCGCTATTGCTTTCTTCAAAACGCAGCGGGTTTATTTTTCCTGCTGCAAGCGATGTGCGTCCATCTGTGTTCGAAATAATATGGTCATCAAAACCATTGGTTAAATAAGTTTCATAACCCAATACCCAGTTATTAGCAAAGTGTTTGCCATGTATTCCAAATCCTGCACTGGCAAGTGTAGTAGGAATAATAGCAGTGGCAACAAAGGGTCTGTCAATAAAATCCCAACGAGGGCCATCATGATTCTGATTAAATGCGCCAATCGGATTCATAATTATGCCGCCTCTGAAATTCAGCATGGGATGAAACTCAATGTCCATTGCAGCAAATTCAATGTTTATTTCTTTGGTGCCATCTTCAAACTCTATCTCCGACAGGAATTTTATTTTGCGCGCAATGGTTGACGACATAAATAAAGTAAGCCTTCTGGCTTGAAACGAGAAACCATCAGACACACCATCGGTAACTTGATATTGTGTATTTGCTTCTAAATAACCACCCAGTGCAACCGGCAACTTGCCAACAGATAAAAACGGACGGTTATAAACCGCATCCATATTCAGTTTTTGCCTATTACTGTCAATCGCTAAACGTTGTAACGTTTTTGTTGTATCTGTTTGTGCCCGGGTTGATAACGACAGCATTATACTTAGTATGACAAAAGCAATTTTATAAATGAACATATATGTTTTCATGGTCGGTTGTGGTTTTGTATGATTTCAGATTGGTTTCGGCAGGTGGATTTAATACCACACCCTTATTAGTAAACTCACTGCCATGGCAAGGACAAGTCAAGTAACTACCCTGAGGTTGCAACTCGCAACCGTTATGTGTGCATTGTATAAGCAAAGCAGTGTATTCGATATCACTTAGTTTATAGATGATTATTGGAAACCGTAACGACTCTGATTTTATAAGAACAAATTTCCGCTCTGATTTTTTAGCATTATCCGCTATCAGAAATTCTGATTTTTTTACAGTTAATTTTTCACCGTCATATATGGTTTTCGCAAAGTAATTGGTACTGCTGCAACCTTGGAAACCAACCAAGCCTGTTAGGCCAATACAAGCAATGCTACATGTTTTAATAAAATCTTTACGGTTCATTTTTTAAAGAGATTCTAAAAATTTAATTAATGCAGCTTTCTCATTAGCGGATAAATTTTGATAAAGACTTTTGCTGCTTGCTCCTTCGCCACCATGCAATAGTATAGCTGCTTCAATGCTGTTAGCACGTCCATCGTGCATTAAAAAATAGTTGCCGCCTTGTGCATCGGGCGATAGGCCCAAACCCCACAATGCAGGTGTGCGCCACTCATAACTATGTGCACTGCCTTCGGTATAAGCATCATCTAAAGTATGGCCCATATCATGCAATAATAAATCGGTGTAGGGGTAGAATGATTTGTTAGATAGTACTTCAATGGGCGAATACCCCGATTTTAATTCCGTCTTATGACACGATGCGCATTTTATTTGTATAAACAGTTTTTTACCCGCAATTACTTCGGCATCATTTTGATTGCGTTGTATGGGAGCTTTTAATGTATGCAGATAAAACACTACATCATGTATCGTTTGATTACTAACTTCAGGGTCTAAATCGTGCCCGCTAAACACATCCTTGGCATCGAAGGTAGAGGTTATGCCCATATCCTGATTGTAAGCAGTAATGGTTTGTTGCAACAAATTGTACGTAGATGCTTTTTTACCAAAACGTCCGATGTATTTTCCGTTTTGTGTTATAGCGTTTTGATTAGCAGCAATTGTAAGTGGCAGATCAATCCAGTTTACAGTGCCCGAAATACCATCGCCATCAATATCGTTTGGGTCGGTCATGGCTAATAAATCTGCTTCTGAAACGGTAGCTAACAAGCCCAAGCCCGTAACAGCAGGTGCCGTAAATTTTGAAAAACTGGCGCCTGCCGGAAGTACCTCAGGTGTAAAGCCGGGTAAGGCACGGTTTTGTAATTGTGGACCACCTTGATGCAAATAATGATTGCCCGTACTGTCGGTTTGCCCAAAGCGTGTAAGTGTGGTTGTGGGATGGCCTTTGCCATCGCCTGCATGACAACTGATACAACTACTTGCCACAAATACAGACCCTAAACCGGTTGTGGCCGTAAACGTTTCGCTAAAGGCCGCATCCCCTTTAAAAAACTGATTAAGCTGCATACCACTTAATCCGTCCATTGGGCCATCCAATATTTCGTTATCGGCCGTTGCTTGCGGTGTAAGCTTTTCACATGAAAACATAGTTGCCGTTACACCTAATATAGCTGCAGCATACAGGTAATGTAATTTAATCATTGCATGTTGGTTTTGGTTAGGGGCAAATATAAAATATAATTAGAAAGATAAAATAATATAAATTAGGGTAGTCTAATTATATATTTTAAAAAACTAAAATATATTTGCACAAACAAAGTATATGCAATCATTAACGGAAGAAAACTATCTCAAATCAATTTACGGTTTGGCACAAAAGCCTGCCGAAAAAATCACACCAACGGCTTTAGCTGCAAGTATGTGTGTTAATGCAGCATCGGTGGTTGATATGATAAAGAAATTGACAGATAAGAAACTGATAAACTATGATAAGCATAAGGGTGTAAAACTTACAACACTGGGTAGTAAAATAGCTATTGATATTGTGCGCAAACACAGGTTATGGGAAGTATTTTTGGCCGATAAGTTGGGTTACTCATGGGATGTAGTACACGATATAGCTGAGCAATTAGAGCATACTAAGCACCAGGAACTGGCAAACCGTTTAGATAAATTTTTAGGATACCCCGAGTTTGATCCACATGGCGACCCCATACCCAATGCACATGGGCAACTACCTGCAACAGCAAATGTTTTATTGTCAGAAATTGAAGCGGGTAAAACCTGCCAGGTTACAGCCGTTAAAGATACTTCTGCCGTTTTTTTGCAATACCTGGAACAGTTATCTGTTGGTATAAGAACCAAGTTGAAAGTAATTGAAAAAATTGCTTTCGATGGTTCTATGATTATTCAAATAGGTAAGGCTAACAGAACAACTGTATCAAAAAAGTTTGCCGAAAATTTATTTGTAGCATAATCCACCTGGTGTGTACTTACTTTATGAAGCTGACAATTTTATTGGCTTAAGTATTGTAAGCTGAAAAAATAATATCCCTGAAATTATTGCCGTTTGGTTTTTAATGGCATGCCATTAAAAACTATAGTCAAATCATATTTTTGGGTTTGCGGATTATATTTAAAAACGTATCCATCATTACTGTTTGGATTTTCGAAGAAGGTATTTGCACTATCAGCAAATAATTCGGTTTGCTCAGTATCATCAACATTATAAAGTTTATTGCCAATAAATTTGATTGTAATGATTTTTGAAATGTCGGCTTCTAACACATAATTGCCGGCATATTTTTGAAGCAATCTTAATGGCACATCTATAGCTTTGCGATTTATGTTTACAGGCATTTCATAAGGTTTACCGGCAAGCATGTTTATTACATCGGTTGTAATTTTTTGCATGGGTATATCGGAGTAATTGCAGGCGAAAATAAAGGTAGTTTTTGTTTTAGGGTTCAAATAAAAATAAGCGCGGTAGCCGGGTCTGCCACCGGCCTGAACCAGTAAACTATCACTGCCAAATATTTTTAATGCAAGGTTGTTAGGCAAGTTTTTTTCATTTAAAATTGATTTGCTAAATGCATGCAAATCGGAAATTGTGGATAGATAATTTCCGGTTTCGGTTTGATACAAATTTGCTTTTGATGTAGCTGTAATCGTACCATCAACATTATCGAAACCATAAACAAAAGGCATGTTTGCAGGCAATGCATGTAACTCTGTTGTGTTGTTTAAACCCATGGGTTTAAAAATTGCATCATGCATAAATGCTGCATAACCATCGGATGCAGTTTTTTCGATTATATAATGCAATAGAAAATAGCCAACATTTGAATATAATGTTTGGGTACCGGGTTCGAACTGCAATTTTTCGGTTTTTGCTATCGCAATTATTTTAGCGAGGGATAACGTATCAATTTCATGGTTGCCTGATAATTCGCGTGGCAGGCCCGATTGGTGCTTTACTAAATGTTCAATGGTTATTTTTGATCCATTCGGAAAATCTGGAATATATTTTGAAACAGAATCGGTTAGTTCCAGTTTATTTAATTCAACAAGTTTTAGCAGGGCGTATTTGATAAATATTTTCGAAACCGATGCAATAATGAATTTGCTGTTGTGATTAACTTTTAGGCTATCAATAGCCGTATCCATATTGTAAGTTTGATTCAGCAATATGTTATCATCAATTGCTACCAATACATTTCCATTAAATTGTTTTAATGTGGTTAATGTTTTAAAGTAGGCATGGAGTTGTGTTGCCAAGCTGCTGCTATCGGCTTGGCCTTTTACTTGATTCCAAACTGCTAACAACAAAATAAAAATGTGTTTTGACTTCATTCGAAATGATGTAGAAAGTTGTTGAAGTATGTTGTCATCTGCTATTTTTAAAAGCAAAAGCACATGTATAATTTTAATTGCTTAACCACTTAAACGGAATGCGTACAAATACATTATCGGTGTAATTATCTTTTTCAAAAAACAATCCGATATCACCATTTAATAAAATCGTCATTGATACATAAGCTGCATTGCCTTCGTAAATGGATTTACCGTTAGTCCAGGTTTGGCCTTCATCGTATGATAAGCGCAAGGTTAAGTTTTTGCGTTCTTTCATATCATTTGCATTTACAAACAGCAATATGTTTTTACCTGCTCCATTTTTTGCCGTGCTATATCTGATAATGCTTGCATTGCAGCCCGGATCAATTAATGCAGAGTCGGGCTTTGATAGCCAGCTTTTACCGGCATCAGCCGAAGTGTGTACATAGCGATATCCAAAATTATTTACACGGCTGTTAATCATCCAGGTACCGTCTGCCAGTTCAATAATTTTCGATTCATCTGCAGGTTTAATGGCTGTTTCTATGCGATGCCAGGTTTTTCCATCATCGTTGCTGCAAATAACATACAATCCTTTTTGAAGGTTAACAAGGGTATGTATCAATTTTCCATCAGCAGTTTGTATGCCGCTGCCCGAGGTTATAAACTTAAAATCATGGCGCCAGTTTTCAGGCACAATTTGTTTGGTAATATTAACCGGTTTGCTCCAGGTTTTGCCATTATCAGTGCTTTGTATAAAATAAAAATAGTAAACATCTTTTTCGGCATTCAAATCCATGTAGTTGTAAAACAAAAACAGTGTGCCTGTTTTTTTGTCAACCAGCATCGAAGGATCGGATGCCGATTGCCCCAAAGGATAATCTACTACGGTTTCGATAGCCGACCATGTTTGGCCATTATCACTACTACGTCTGATAACAATATTAATATCGGTGTTGGTTCTTAAATCGCCACAATCGTGTTTCCGCTCATCAATAGCAGCAATTAAGTTGCCGTTTGGTGCTGTAATCAAAGCCGGTATCCGATAGCATGATATGCCTGGCTTTATATTCGAACTAAACAAACTCATGTACTCAGATGGCTTGTCGGCAATAGGTGTTTGATTAACCTGAGCATAGCCGGTTAGCAAACCATTTAAAAGCAGTGTAGTTAGTATTAAATATTTCATACAAATTCATTTTTGGATATAAAGTTAAACACGATTAATTAAATAACTATTCAGTGGCTTACACGAAACGAATACGTATTATAATAATTTTAGTTACTTAAAAACAGGATATAGTTAAGCAAGTAAAACAAATTTGCTTTTGTAGTAATCTGTTTCGCGTTTTAATATAGTTATATGTACATTCGCAAAATATCCAAACCAAAAAACTTTAAATAATGAAAAGTAAAAAACTAAATTTTATTGCAAGTGCCATACTTGTAACACTTACCGTACATGTACAGGCGCAATGGCTGGTTGGCGGCAATGCCTTAGGTGCAGCCGGCAGTATGGGTAGCACAACCAATTACGATGTAAACTTTATTACCAACAACTTAAACCGTATGACGCTTACCAAAGCCGGCTTATTAGGCATTGGTACAACTACGCCCGGTTTTTTATTAGATGTGCAGGCAACCGGTAATGCCAGTGCTAATTTTAAATCGGCTACGGGTACAGCCAATTTAATTATTGACCGTGGCAGTGCTACAGCTACCTCATCAGTTAGTTACCGTACAGCAGGCACGCCAACATGGCAAACAGGTACTTTGGGTACTAATAATTTTGCCATACGCAACAGCGCATTGGCACAACCTGCTATGGTTGTACTTGCAACCAATAATTACATAGGCATTGGAACAACAACGCCAACGGCACGGTTTCAGGTAAGTGATGATGTAAAGTTTCATGGGGTGCGTGTAGGCTTAGGTGGTGGCGGTGATGCGTATAGTACCGTAGTTGGTTATGAGACATTGCTAAACAATGCTGGCGGCAGTGGTAATACAGCAATTGGTTACCGTGTTTTAAATTCGAATACAACCGGTAGTAGCAATTCGGCTTTCGGCCTTGAATCATTAAAATCAAACACTATTGGGCATAATAATAGCGGCATTGGTGCTTATACATTAAATTACAACTCCGAAGGATCAAACAATATCGCAATAGGTAGCTATGCAATGTATAGCAACACCACGGCAAACAACAATACATCAATTGGTATTTACTCGATGTCGAACAACGTGACAGGTGAAGCAAATGTAGCTTTAGGACTATATGCATTGAGCTTTAACCAAACCGGAAATGACAATACAGCTATAGGCTCGCGTGCTATCTATTCAAACTCCTCAGGTTATTCAAATGTAGCCCTGGGCACAAGTTGTTTATATAAGAATGTTACAGGTAGCAACCTGGTAGCCGTAGGCGACTCTGCATTGTACAACTTAAACGGTGGTGTGGGCCAAAATACGGCCATAGGTAGTAAATCGCAGTATGCTACAACAACAGGTGCTTACAATACCTCACTGGGTTATAATTCATTAATGGCGAATACAACAGGTTCATCTAACTCAGCTTTGGGTAGCGCTGCATTAAATTTCAATACTACAGGATATGGAAACGCTGCTATGGGTAGTTATGCATTATTTTTTAACACAACGGGTTATAATAATTCAGCAATGGGTTCAGGCGCTTTGTATAGCAATACAACAGGCTATCATAATGCGGCTTTAGGTGTTAGCGCATTGTATTACAACGCAACAGGCAATGGAAATTCATCTGTTGGTAATTATACATTATATAACAATACAACAGGTAATTATAATTCAGTGTTAGGTTATTTATCAATGAATTCCAATGTTTCTGGGCATAACAATTCAGCCATTGGATATAGTGCATTATATTACAATACTTCCGGCAGCAATAATGCGGCAGTAGGCTATTATTCATTGACTTTTAATACTACCGGTTACTCAAATGTAGCCATGGGCACAAGTTGTTTATATAAAAATGTTACAGGTAGCAACCTGGTAGCCGTAGGCGACTCGGCATTGTACAACTTAAACGGAGGTTTTGGCCAAAATACGGCCATAGGTAGTAAATCGCAGTTTGCTACAACAACAGGTGCTTATAATACTTCTGTGGGTTTTGAAACTTTAAGAGATAATACACTTGGCTCCAACAATACAGCTATAGGTAGTGCGGCCTTATTTGCCAATACAACAGGCAACTATAATATTGCAACCGGAAGTTTTTCGTTATTCGCTAACATAAGTGGGTACTATAATACAGCAACCGGTTATGAAGTTTTGTTTCCCAATACTAGTGGATCGTGGAACGCAGGCCATGGATATTTATCATTAAGAACTAATACTACAGGATATCAAAACGCTGGTTTTGGGGCCTATTCTTTATACAATAACACCACCGGTTTTCGTAATGCAGCACTTGGATATGGTAGCGATGTATCGTCAGGTGCATTAAACAATGCAACAGCGCTTGGTTCTCTTGTTATAGTAAATGCCAGTAATAAAGTGCGTGTAGGTAACAGTACGGTTACGGTAAACGAAATAAATGCAGGTGTGTGGACAACCAGCGATGGCCGTTTTAAGTATGATGTAAAAGAAGAAGTAAAAGGTTTGGATTTTATAAATGCTTTACGCCCTGTAGTGTATAATTTTGATGCATGGAAGTTTGAGGAATTTTTACGTCAGAATTACCCTGCCGAAAGAAGAACAGAACAATTAAACGAAATGAAAGACGGATTAAAACGTGCCAGCGATATACGCCAAACCGGATTTATAGCACAGGAAGTTGAAGAAGCTGCAAAACGTGTGGGTTATAACTTTAACGGTGTGCACCATCCCGAAACCCAGGAAGACAATTACAGTGTAGCGTATGATAAGTTTGTAGTGCCATTGGTAAAAGCCGTGCAGGAGTTATCAGTTGATAATAATAAGTTGAAAGCTGAAAATGAAAAAATTACGATAGAGGGTGAGAAGATGAAAATTGAAATAAAAAGCTTGGAAACAACCGTAGCCGAAATGAAAGCATGTATTGAAACACTATGCCAGTCATCGTTACAAAAAACAGTTACACCAATAAATGAAAGCGGAAGTTATTTACGCCAAAACAACCCCAATCCATTTAACACACATACCGTAATAAATTATGTTATAGCTGCCAAAGCAACTACGGCTATGCTTAAAATATTTTCAGTAAATGGTATCGAATTAAAATCCTATAAAATCAACACCCAAGGCCCGGGTCAAATAGAAATTGCAGCACATGCCTTTACACCCGGTGTTTATACCTACATTTTAATTGTTGATGATAAAACCATTGATACCAAACAGATGGTGGTTACGCAGTAGTAACATTTAGTATAAATACAAAATAAAACGCCTCTTCGGAAAACTTTCGAAGGGGCGTTTTGTTTTGCCGCAATAAGCGTTAATAAGCACTTGTTGCAGCACACATTTTAAAAAATTATAATAGGTTGTTTAAACTATTGCAATGCTGAATACAGCAAATAAATTTTAAAAAGGTATTTTACAATGCCATGATATAATGTATTGTTAAGTGGCGTACTGCATTGTTTAAAGTGATTTAAATCATGTTTTGTAGCTTAATAAATGGAGTGCTTTGCTGCATTATTTAGTATATAAACTCAAACGATTGATATTATGCACACGGCACCTTTACATTCATTCCACATACCTGTTATGGGTTTAGGCTTTACTATTGACACACCTATAAAAGTAGCACGTTATGGTATTTCATCGGTTATTTCAATTATTGAGGATGAATTGGTAGAACAGATGCGCAAGTTTCACAGTAAAGAGGCGGGCGAAATTTTTGTGCCGGTTTCTAATACCGAAGACGACTTCAGAGCCAAACGATTTACAGCATATTTAAATCTGATTAATCGCATGGTAAGTAAACAAATGGAAATTATACGCAAGCTGCCATTTGAACCCGGAAACGACCTTTCAAAGTATTTTGAATTATTACCTGATAACGCACTATTGCGCAAGCTGTATCGTCAAATGATGGATGAAAATGATGTGACCAAAAAACATGCTATGCAACAACAACTGCGAAACCAAATACAAGCCGGTGCCATTGATGCCAATATTATGTCGAAGGTTGATAAAACCAACTTTAATAAAAGCGATGAAGCGTTGGCCAACGAGTATTCAGATGCATTGGCATCGTTACGTGGTTTTGCCAATAGCGATTTGCATGCTTCGGTAATTTTTTCGGCAGGATACAATCCGCGTTTATATGCATACATCGAATCGTTTCCGGATTTTTATCCCGATGCAACCGGTTATCTGAAAAAGAAAATTGTTTTAAAAGTAAGCGACTACCGTTCGGCTATTATTCAAGGAAAGATTTTAGCTAAAAAAGGTATTTGGATTTCGGAGTTCCGAATTGAATCGGGACTAAATTGTGGAGGCCATGCATTTGCAACCGATGGTATTTTACTAGGTCCCATATTGGAAGAGTTTAAAGAAAAACGAAACACCATTGCAAACGAGTTATTTGATTTATGCAATCAGGCACTTGCAATAAAAGGTTACAATACATTTAAAGCAATGCCGCAACTTCGTATAACGGTGCAGGGTGGAATAGGTACAGCAGCTGAAAACAAGTTTTTATTTGAGCATTATCAGATTGATGGCACAGGATGGGGTAGTCCGTTTCTATTAGTACCCGAAGCTACCAATGTTGATGCCGATACACTGCAGCAGTTGGCACAGGCGCGCAAGGAAGATTATTACATGAGTTATGCATCGCCTTTAGGTATTCCGTTTAATAATTTCAGAAAAAGTACTTCGGAACAACAACGTTTAAAACGCATCCAAAAAGGAAGACCGGGCAGCCCTTGTTACAAAAAATTTTTAGTTACCAACACAGAGTTTACCGAACGACCCATATGTACGGCTTCGCGTCAATATCAACATTTAAAAATTAAACAATTAGAAAGTTTGAATTTAGATGCTGAAGTACTGCAAGCCGAAATTGATAATGTAACTGCAAAAGATTGTTTATGCGAAGGCTTGGGTGCTTCGGCATTAATAAATGAAGGCATACATCCGGCTCATGGTTTAACTGCTGTAGCAATATGTCCGGGGCCTAACCTGGCTTATTTTTCAAACACCTTTACATTAAGTCAAATGGTAGATCATATATACGGACGTATAAATATTTTAAATCAGCAAAAGCGCCCAAATATGTTTGTAAACGAGCTAAGTTTGTATGTTGATTACCTTAAAAAGGAAATTGAAAAATGCGCCAAAACAATTTCTGAAAAACAGCTTAAATATTTTAATGTTTTCAGAAACAATTTATTAAGTGGTATTGATTATTATGTAAACTTAATACCTGCGCTTAAACTCGAATCAACAACTTATACGGTGCAGTTAAAACAGGATTTGATGGATGCACGTACAAAACTTAATGCAATGGTTATTGCACCGCTGGTTGCATTATAAACAGGTGCCATATACGTAATTTGTAATTAAAAGTATTTAATGCTAACTGCCTGTTAAAACGCAAACCGGTTTTTAAATGTTAGCAGTTCGGTTTTGAAATGGGTTTCAGGTATTGAAATAAACTTGTTTAGTTTTCCGTTTAATGTTACTTGAATTTGAGGCATAGCGATATGTTGGTTTAAAAACTGAAACTCCATGCCAGGATAAATGTCTTGTAAGGTTTCTACCACCGTATTAATATCTAAATTCTTGTCAACTAAGTTGTAAATGCCTGATTCGATATGGGTTGTACAAAGCTTGGTTAATACTTGCGTTACTTTATCAATATGAATAAATGAGCGATACTGGGCACCGTTACCATTTATTTGGATGCGCTTAAAAAAATTCGCATCAAACATTAATTTATTAATTACAGCATCAAATCGCATGTTGGTACTATAACCATACACATTACTGCAACGTAGTATGATGGTATGCATGTTATCAAACAAACGCATTACATGTCCTTCGGCACGTAATTTACTTATGCCGTAAAAGCCCATTGGATTGGTTGGCGTAAGCTCATCAACCATTTCGGCCGAATGGCCATAAACAGCCGATGAACTGATAAAAACAAATTTTTTTATATCGTTTTCTTCCAGTGCATACACTAAATCAGCAGTGCCCCAATGATTTATTTGTTCAAACTGACTGGCATCCAGGTTCGAAAACGGTGTAGTAACTTTAGCTGCAAGATGATATACTACATCAACATCTTTTAATGCTTTACGTAAACTGCGATTGTCTAAAATATCAGCCTGTATAAATTGTAGTTTGTTTTTAAAAACGGCTTCTCCAAAAAACAAATTGTAGTTGGCGCGACTTAAATTATCATACACAATTATTTGTGTAACTTCTTTTTGTGCAGCTAACGATTTCGAAAGTTCAGCACCAATGTATCCTGCACCACCGGTTATTAATATTTTCATAAGTTATTTTTTGTCGGCTATTAAATCTGTATTTAAACCACACTCGGTTTTTTTTAAACCATACCACCGTCCGCCACGTGAACTGATTTCAAATTTATGCGTACAGGGTTCGCAACCGATGCTGAAAAATCCTTTTTCTTCTAACGGATGTTTGGGTAAATTATGGGTTTTTGCATAATCGTAAATCATTTTTGGTGTCCAGTCTAACATGGGATGAAACCTAATGGCATGGTGTGGTGTAGGCTCCTCTGTTTTAAAATTTTTACGTGTACTGCTTTGGTCGGCACGTACGCCATTTATCCACACATCGTACATGTGCAGCAAGCCATTAACGGGCATGGTTTTGTTTATATAACAGCAATGGTCGGCATCGGATGCAAATAAAAATTGGTTGTTCATATCCTTTTGCAAACTCTTGGGTACGTGACTCGACAAGCTTTTGACATTAATTTTCAGCAGTGCAGCTATTTGATTTTTATACGCTATGGTCTCGGTAAAATGAAAACCTGTATTTATAAAATAAACGGTTATGTTTTTGTCAATGGTTGTAAGTATGTGCAGTAGCACAATGCTATGTGATTGAAACGAACAGGTAGTAAAAAGTGAAAGTCCGCGCTTTTTATAATTTTCTATTTGCCTGCCAATTTCAGATACTGTCATATTTCAAAAAATTTATCGTTTGTGTTTAGAACGGACTGGCAAATGCTGTATCAGATAAATAAACAGTATCGGTGAGAGTAAGCAGAAATGCTTTTAGTTTTTCTTTTTCGCTATTGGTTAAATTTAAACCATACGCTTTGCCGGGTTTGGTAAGCACAGGGTCGAGCGATGCCGAATTTTTAACCTTGCTATTGTAATGTTCAATTACTTCGTCCAGTTTGGTGTAACGTCCATCGTGCATAAATGATGTGCGGATACCGCAGTTGCGAAGTGAAGGTGTTTTAAATTTACCCAGATCGGCCGGATTGGCAGTAACATTATAATAGCCGGCATTTACTCCGTTAAAAATAGAGTCTAAGCCAATGTTATGCCTGTTTCCATCGCCCATTAGTGATAGCGAATGACAATGAAAACAATCGCCTCGCTCGCTAAAAAATATGGTAAGCCCGGTTAGCTCATCGGCTGTTAATGTAAGCTCATGACGCAGATATTTATCGAATTTAGAATTGCCCGAAACCAAGGTTCTTAAAAATTGCGCCAATGCATAAGCACATTTTTTCGAATCAATTTCTGTGCTTCCAAACGCTTTGTAAAACAGCAATGGATAGGTATCATCGTTTTGTAGCTTGCTGATGTTGGTTTTAAAAAAGTCTTCAACTTCGAAAATCATCGCATCTTCAAGTGTGCCTTCTATTTCGCCATTCCACAAAAACTTATTGCCATATCCCAAATTAATATGTGGTAAAATATTGGTACCCTTTTTTGTAAAACCTTCCGATTGTAAATGACAACTGGCACATGCCATGCTTCCGTTAGGGTGCATAATTTTATCATAGTATAACATGCGGCCCAATGCCACCCCTTCAACTGTGGTGGGGTTGCTGGCTGGTATATTCATAACCGGCAAATTTCCGGGTAGTTTTATAGTTAATGGTGTGGGGTTAAAAGGCGGTAACGTATCACCCTCTTTTTTACAGGCATTTACTACTACAATTATGAGCGTTATGATTATGATTACCAGCAGTTTTTTCATTTCTTTTTGCTTAGTTTATTGTAAACACATCCGATCCGTTTTGCTTTATTTTTGCCATGGCAGCACTGTCAGACATGGTAAAATTGCCGTCAATATTCAAATCATATATATGCGGATTCTTAAACCATTCATTAATATTCATGCTAAGATTAATGCGGTTCATTTCGGGCTTAAGCGAAATGTTTTGTGTAATATTTATTACTACACAATTTTGGTTACGCCCCAAATGTATGGCCATACCAAACATTTGATTTTGGTCCATAAACTTGCCTTCTAATTTTATAAAGTGATAACCACCACCCATTGCCGGTGGCCAGGCCATATTGTTGTTTTCTATCGTATTGGGTAATGCATTGCTAAGGTTGTGTAAACTGTCAAGACCAATTAAAAACGTAACTCGCTTATAAGTGCCGGCCGGTAAATCAGTAAAACTTAAGTTTAAATTATTTTTGTTTTTTACATCAACCAGATACACATCATTAAATTTATAAATCTGGCCTGTTGTGTTTTCGAATTCAAATGCCGATAAATAAAATATCAGGTTCGAAATACTGTAGTTGTTGCCTGCAGCATTGTAATATCCCAGTGTGTCAAATTTTAGTATTTCATTTTCAACAGTAAACTGTAATGCAATTTGTGTAGGCGTTACCGGTTGTGATGCTGTTTCGGTTTTTTTGCATCGTACCTGAAATAATGCAGATGCAATTACGCAGCCAATGAAAATTATACGCATGACTAATTTTTAGCAAGGCTACGTTTATTGTATGCATTAAAAAATGATGCAAATCATTTCGGACAGAATGAAAATGCAAACATGTAATTGTTTGATAAAATAATGCTTGGTGTAGCAATTGAATCCTATACATGTAGTAAAAAATCCGGGATGTTTATTCCGGATTTTTTTTGGGAGGGCTCTGAATAACCATGATAAATTGCAGGTAACAGATTGTTGTTTGTAATGGTTGGTGCTACCCAAAATGTTTCGAAAAAGATAGGCAGCTAAAGAAAGAATTTGCCGAACTGCTTTAACAACTATTAGCCAAGCGTTTATGAATCAGCCATAAAAAGTTGTATTCAAATTGTTTTCTTTAATGGTTTGAAAATATATCTGAATGCGATTTGAATTAACGCTTTTACTTTTTGGTATAGTAGTACAATTTG
The DNA here is from genome assembly GCA_016788165.1 of Bacteroidia bacterium. Lineage (GTDB taxonomy): Bacteria > Bacteroidota > Bacteroidia > AKYH767-A > OLB10 > JAEUTH01. The sequence goes on from JAEUTH010000008.1 coordinate 142,659, forward strand.
GCTTTGCTCAAAACAAAACAGTTTTATTAAAACACTATACGGCACAACAAGGCTTGTCCGACAATCAGGTTACCTGCATGTTGCGCGATAAGCAAGGGTTTATGTGGATTGGTACAAAAGACGGGTTAAATCGTTTTGATGGCCGCGAATTTTATGTATTCAGACATGATGTAAACAATCCGTCATCCATTGGGGCCAACTATATAACCTCACTTGCCTGTGATAACGATTCTGTGTTATGGGTTGGAACTGCATCAGCAGGTTTTTGTGCATTCGATTTCAGAACTCAAAAATTTACTACTTACAATAAACAACATGCCGGTATCAAAAGCAACAATATCAATGTAATTCGGTTCGATAAGTTGCGCAACCTTATTTGGATTGGTTACAACAATGGTGGCATGCAGTTGTTTGATGTGCGAACAAGAAAACTTAACGGACTTTATAACGTATCGGGCAATAGTACCTACGATATTTTTTTATCAGATACTATGGCTTATGTAGCCACTATTGTTAACTCATTAAAAAAAGTAAGCAGCCCCAATGCATTTAAAAAGCACAAGGATATAACCCAAGCTGCCATTACAATAAACTGCATTGTTAATGCAAGCAATGGCCGCCTTTATTGCGGTGCCTGGGATAATGCCTTGCATGAGTTTGATTATAATACCAAACTAATTAAAAGCTACATATTTGATGGGAAGGATACTTTGAATTTTTCTGCCGATGAAATTATCTCAATAGCTGAAGATGAAAACGGAATATTATGGTGCGGTACTAAAAACGCAGGCGTACTTTTTTTCGATTTAAAAACAAAAACATTTACCGGTACCTATAAATATGTTTACAATATAACAACACGCGTTAACTGTATTTACCGCGATGATTATAACCGTATGTGGATTGGAAGCCAGCAAGGTATTTTTGTGTATGACAGGTTGATGAATCAGTTTGAGCAAACCTATTTCTATAACAACATTGATAAAATAAATTGCAAAGTGCATCAACGTTTATTAGTAACTGGTGGTACTGAATATGTGGTGGCTGACTGTGGTTTATTTTATAAAAAAGTAAACGAAGTTGATTACACATTTAAAAATTTCAGATACGAGCATGATGACTTACAGTTAACAAGTATCTATTGCGATAATGCAGGCACAATATTTATTGGAAGCAATAAAACCATTTTTACTTTGGATACATTGAAAATGGAATTGTCTATAATACCTGTTGCAAAGCAAAGTGTAACGCAAGGTTTTTTATCGGCTTATGCTTCGCGTATAAATTCGATTACAGGTTTGCAATTAGATAATAAAAATTATGTGATAAATTCCTTTTATGGGCACTTTGTTAGCATCGTAGATTTAGAACGGAAAAACTATTTCATGCTTAAGCGCACAAAACCAAACAACATCGAGAACCTGGTACGCAAAATTTATATTGACTCAAAAAATCGTATTTGGATTTGTGGCGCCTCAAAAGGTTTGTCGCAATTTTATTTGCCTGTTGATTTTCATCCCGATTCGTTTCCGGTGTGTGATACGTTGAAACATCCGGTAATTATTACTTCACAAACATGGGAAAATGAGAAAAGCAAAACACCCTTTGCCATTAATAACGTATATGATATACTCGAAAATAAAGATGGCAGCTTTTGGTTGACTTCGCAAGGTAATGGCCTGTTTAAATTTTATCCCGATAATAAATCGGTCCCGTTTATACCCATTAATGGCGATTACAAATCGTTGCAGGGCATTGCCAGGGGTAATGCCAATACCGTTTGGATAATAACATCTAAGGGTGTGTTAAGTTACAATACACAAACAGCGCAATACAAATTGTATGATGCAGCACATGGAATACCTGAAAGTACTGCAGGCTATTTTTTTAATGAAAACGACAGTACACTTTGTGCAGGTTTTAATGGTGGTTTTATTTCATTTAATCCCCGAAAAATTTTAGAGGATACAGAGAAACCAAGGGTAAATCTTACACGTCTTTGGGTTATGGATGTTCCATCGGACTCATTACTTACCCAACCGCTGAATTTAAAATATAAAAGTAATTTTTTGAAGTTTTACCTTTCGTCTAATTGCTTTTCAGATAACCAACAGGTAACATACATGTACCGGTTAACAGGCATTGACAATAAATGGCGAAGCAATGATTTTAGTCCTTATATAACTTATACCAATTTGCCGCATGGTAAATATGAATTGCATTACAAAGCTATAAACAGCGATGGATGCGAGAGTACTGTAGGCATATTATCTATTGTGATTACGCCACCTTTTTATCGCACGGTTTGGTTTTATTCTATAGTGCTATTAACCTTGGTTGTTTGTTTGTATATGCTCTATCGTTATCGTATCAAGCAGATTTTTAAATTGCAGGAAGTGCGCAATAAAATAGCGCGCGACCTGCATGACGATATTGGTTCCACTCTGGGGAGTATTCACTTGTATAGCCAAATTGCAAACTCAAAATTAAATGCAAGCAAGGCTGTTGATGTGAAATCTATACTTGAAAAAATCGAAAACGCTTCGGCTGAGATTATTGATAAAACCGGAGATGTGGTGTGGGCAGCAAAAGCAAGTAACGATACCTTGAAAAGCCTTGTAATTCGTATGGAAGGTTTTGCGACATCGGTTTTAGGTGCAGCCGAAATTTCATTCCATATTGAATACGACTCAAAATTGGATGACATGAAATTAGAGATGACGCAACGTAAAAACATATTTCTGATTTATAAAGAAGCAATTCACAACAGCATCAAATATGCATCGTGCAGTGAGGTTATAATTAAAATAAGCAAGCAAGGAGAACATTTAATTTTTGCCATAACAGATAACGGTAAAGGATTTAATGTAAATGGTGTACATCCGTACAATGGCAATGGAATTAAAAATATGAAATTGCGGGCTGATGAAATTAAAGGCCGTTTCAATATTTTTTCGGCACCGGGTATGGGTACTACTATTGAGATAAATATTTAAATATGCTTTCACCATATTTGGCTATTTTCAGAGTCATTTAATAGTTTGAAAATTGTACATGAAAAAAATGGACAACAAAACACTTCGTATTATCATTTTTGATGACAATGCAAATGTGCGCGAATCTATTGCAATGCTTTTATCCACTACAGATAATATGATACTTGCTGCTTCCTATGATTCATGCAAAAATCTGATTGCCGATATTGAAAGTGTAAAACCTGATATTGTTTTGATGGACATTGATATGCCACAGATGACCGGTATTGATGCTGTTAAGTTATTGCGAACTAAATTTGCATCATTGCCTGTTTTAATGCTTACCGGTTTTGAAGATGATGATAAAGTTTTTGCTTCGCTTTGTGCAGGTGCCAACGGTTATGTTTTGAAAAATGCAAACATGCAATATCTCATTCAGTATATTGATGAAGTGTATCATGGCGGAGCGCCCATGACGCCTGTTATTGCACGCAAGGTTTTAAATCAGTTTACCAAATTACAACCCACACAACAACCAAACGAAAACTATAACCTGAGTATTCGAGAAAAAGAAGTGTTGCAGCTTTTAACCAAAGGAAAATCTTATAAAATGATTGGCAATGAAATGCATATTAGTTACGAAACCGTTCATTCGCATATCCGTAAAATTTATCAAAAGCTACAGGTAAACTCAGTTGGCGAGGCAGTTTCTAAAACCATTTCAAAAAATATTCTAAAAACTTTACTATAGTAAACGATGCAATTTTCACCATAATTGGTGATAGGGTAATACATACTATTATATGAGTTTTGTACACGGATTTTTACCGGCTTGAAATGAACCCAAAATTAAATCACATGCAATAAGCAGTAACCAATAACAACCATTTTAAATAAAATAGAAATGAAAAAAATCAAACAACTATTATTTACGGTTCTTGTAACAACCTTCATATTCGGATACTACCAAAGTAAAGCACAAATTGTATTCGATTTCGAAAATCGCGACATTTCACTTTGGGGTATTGAGGGCGATGGTTCTATCTTGATAGATACCATTAACGGAAATCCCGGCAGTGTATTACGTGTAGAAGAACCGGCAACAGGTGCATCAAACTTTGTAATCGTGCATCCGGCAGCAAATGGCAATTGGTCGCTTGCCGACAGTACCGATTTTATATCGTGGGATTTGTTGGTACACAAAAATGCCGGCACTATGTTCTCGGCCAATAACGATTTAATTGAGTTAAGCGGCCCGGGAGGTTATGCTAAGTTTACGGGTATTTACTCCATGCTTCAGGATACTTTTATACACAGAACAGTGGCACTCAATCCGGCTCTTTGGACTATGGTTAGCGGAACATGGACAGCATTAATGCAGTCGGTAGATTTAATCAGAGTCAGAACCGAATTTGTTGATGGCGATGAGTATGACTTGCTGGACAATGTGGCGCTATCGTTTACGCCCATAATCAATGAACCAGAGGGATATGTGTGTTCTCCTTTCGACTCATTGGATGGTTTTGATGGATGGAATTTTGTCAATACAGCTTCTATTGCCTCTGTTAATACATTTGGTAATCCGCCAAATGCAATTAAAATTAACGACAAATCAAATGTATTGTCATACGGCTATGCACCACCTAAGTTCAGAGGCAACTTTCATACATTGAATGATACGGGTACAATTTCATTTGATGTACGCGTTAATACATCGCTTACAACTTTATCCTTGCCACCACATTTTATTCGGTTGGCTGGCCCGGGCGGGCAAGCAACTTTTCCGATAACTGCTGCCGATGCTGCTGCAATGAAAAATGTTTGGCATTCGTTTTCAATTCCGGTTGTTGATAGTTTGTGGACCATCACTTCGGGCACATGGAACGCTTTGCTTAACAATGTTACAGTTATAGAAATTGCTTTAGAGTATTACAACGGAACATCAGAAACTGTTTATTTTGATAACTTCTGCATAGGCAGTTTTACACCACCTTGCCATGCCGAAGGCGGCAACATAACGCCTGCCACTGCAACCTTTTGTGCACAGCAAACTTATGTAATGACTGCTACCGGAGCTTCATCGCATCCCGACAATATTTATCAATGGCAGCGTGCAACTGTATCGGGAGGCCCATACACTAATGTTACCGGAGGCAGTGGTGCAAATACAACTTCTTTTACCACGGGCAAGTTAATTGCCGGCACATACTATTATGTTTTAAAAGTTACCTGCCCTGATGGTTTAACTGATTATTCAAACGAATTAACGGTAAATGTAAAAGCATTACCAACTGCAAGCATTACTGCTGAAAGCGATACCATATTTTGTTCTGGAGGCAGTGTTGTATTAAATGCACCAGTATCGGCAAACAGGGCTTACCAATGGTTGCGCAGCGGAAACATTATCAGCGGAGCTAATACTGCAAGTTATACTGCTACAACATCAGGTACGTATAAGGTAGAGGTTACAAATACAATCTCCGGTTGCACCAAATCATCTTATGGTATAAAAGTAACAACTAACCCTTTGCCAACAGCAACCGTTACACCGGCTGGCCCACTTACTTTTTGTGCAGGCGATAGTGTTGTATTGCAAGCTAATGCAGGTGCAGGTTTTATTTATCAATGGAAAAAGGAAGCCGGCTATATTACCGGGGCAACACAACAAAACTATACTGCAAGTACTGGTGGTAAATATAAAATTCAGATAACAGACAGCAATGGTTGTACGCGCACATCCGATCCGGTTACTGTTACAGTAAATTGCCGGAACGGTATAGCAATTAGTACCAATGCTGTATCAGTTTACCCTAATCCTGCCACTGATAATATGGTTATAGAAAACATACCGGCATCCGATTATATAATTGAAGTTATAAATGTTTTAGGCGAAGTGGTTTTAAAAAATACCAATAGCCAGATGTTTAATGTTTCAACTTTACAAACGGGTGTTTATCAGATTAAAATAACTACGGCCGATGAGTTGATTTACCATAAGTTTATTAAAGAGTAAAATATTTATGCTTGTTCATTTTACCCGTTACTACTTCACTAAACTATGTATGGTGCCCGGTATTGTTGTGCAAGGGTGTTACATATATGGTTTAATACTTGTTTGTAATTACATTGACAAGTGGTATATGACACTAACCCAACCATAGATATAACAACAAAAAAAAACGCCACTGCAAAACATTGTTGCAGTGGCGTTTTTTTTAAGTAATGCTAATTTTATAGATACAATTTTAAAATGAGTGTGCTGTTTTTTATTGTAATTGAAAATGTATATCAAGCATGGAGGTTGACTTTTGATGTGTCATAGAATTAATGTGCATGCGCCTGACCTTCATTGGTCATTTTTGCCAATATAAAAAATGCACCTTTAGTTACAACCCGGGCATGAGCCGGAATTTCTTTTAATAAAACTATTTCAGTATAACCAATATCGCTGGTTCCTTTTTTAATGGGAATTTTTTCGAAAGTTGTTTCCCCGTTTTTTACTGCATTACTTTCTGCATCATGTGTATGGCTATGCTCCTGGTGGTTGGCATGTTCATGTTCATGGTTTTCATTGTCTTCTTTATGCTTATGTACTGCATCACTATCTGCAATTTTTGTTTTATCTGTTACTATAAATACATAATCCAAGCCTTGATAGTTAACTATAGCATCGTTAGGAACAGCATTTAACAATGCATTTTCTAAGCTTACAATGGCTGTAATATTCATTCCATCAATTAAACCTTGTTTGTTTCCTTCAACGGTTGCATGTACGGCAACCGCTTTGGTGTTTTGTTCAAATGTATTTGACACGGCATAAATTTTTGCATCGTATTCTTTACCGGGATTGTTGGTTAATGTAAAGTGTATGGTTTGCCCTTTATCTAACTTATTCAAATCTTTTTCATACACATATAAATCGAGGTGTAATTGGCTGTTGTCCACAATTTCGGCAATGGGATTGTTGGCGGCTACATAGCTTCCTATGTTTACCTGTACATTGCTCGCAGTGCCTGATATGGGACTTGTAACATTTATTGTACTTTGTATATTATCAGCTGTAAGTTGTTTGGTATTTATACCCAGAAGCATGAGCTGTTTTTGCAAACTGTTTTTTTTAACCTGCAAGGTTTTGTAATCGGTTTCGGCTTGCTGAAATATTTTCTGAGAAACGGCATTACCATTTATTAATGCTTGCTGCCTTTCGAAATCGGCTTTAGCCCAATCGTATTTTGCTAAGGTGCTTAAATACTCTTCCTGCATGGCAATAAAGCTGTTGTTGGTTAGGGTGGCTATTACCTGCCCTTTGGTTACAATGTTGCCGGTTTGAATAAGAATTGTGTTTATAACGCCACCCATAAGCGATGTAACATTTGCACGATTTTGATTCGGTACTTTTAAAATGCCATTCGCTTTTAATGATGCTGTAAGTTGCTTTTTTTCAATATAACCTGTAGTTATTCCAATGGCTTTAATCTGATCGGCTGTAAGCGTTGCCGCTGTAATATTTTCGTTTGCTGGTTGTGCTTGGTTATGGTCATGGTCGTGCCCGGTTTCATCATGGCTGTGGCAACCAACAAATAGTAGGATTGCAATAAATGTGATGCTGATTTTATAAATGTGATACATGTGTTTTCTTTTATTGGTTAATTAGGTAATGAATGCTTAAAACATTTTGATTGATTTGATTAATGCCTTTCAGATAGTTTAATTTTATATCGGAAGCATTTTCTAAAGCCTGCAAGTATTCAACATATCCAATATTGCCGTTACTATAATTTGTGTATGCAGTGTTACTAATTGCATGTGCCTGTTGTAATGTATTTTTATAAAAGTCAAATGCTATTAAGGCTTGATGGTATTGTAACTGAGCATTTTTTAATTGTGTTTGAAGCAGCAGTTTGTTTTGGTCGGCTTCAGTTTGCAAAGCATTGTACTGCAATGCAAGTGATTTTACCTTTTGTTTATTGCTAATAAAAGTAAGTGGCAGTGCAATGCCTGCATTAAATCCGGTAAAACGTTGATTGCTGTTGTAGTATATATCGCTGCCATTTACGTTTTGATATCCGATAAGTGTTTGATTGAGGTACCCTATTTTAAAATCAGGCAATGTTTGTACGGTTTCTATTTTTTTGTTTGCTGCTGCAATACTTGCTTGTTGATATGGTAATTTTATCAGTGGACTTTTCGAAAGCGCATTTGTATCAATTATATCAGCAATTATCAGCGGTTCGAATGCGATTGATGTATCAACTAAAAATGAATCGTTGTAATTTAAAAGTGATTTAAGCGATGTGTATGCCATTGCAATTTCGGCTTCGTTTTGTTGCAACTGCAATAACATTTGTCCGTGTTTTATAGTTGCCGTTGTTTGCTCTAATGCATCTGTTTGTCCGGCTTTAAATTTTAGCGCTGCAATCTTTGAAAATCCTTCGTACTTCAACAATATATATTTCAACTCACCATGTACTTGATTTAAGTAAAGCAACTGATAATACAATGATTTAACTTGTGTGGTTACATCATTAATGGTAACCTGCTGTTGCAATTGTGTTTCGGCAATGTGTGTCTTATATAAATCTGATTTAGCCTTATAGTAGGATGGGAATGGAATTAATTGCTGAATGCTAAACCCGTTATCTTTTTGAATACTGTTGTATTGGCCGTATTGAAAGTTAATTTCGGTTTTAGGTAATTCGAAACACGACTTTTTTTGTGCCATTGCAGCTTGCATATACTGCTGTTTTGCCTGTAACTGCAAATTGTTTTTTAGTGCGGTATCGAGCGCTTGTTGTAATGTTAATGTATTTTGTGCATTTACATGTTGCGGTAACAGATTGCCAAAAAGAAAGCATAGTACAAACAGTGTAACTAAATTTGACCGGGCAGATTTTATTTGTTTTTTAGTTGAAAACAGCATGTAAAGTAATGGCAGCACAAACAAGGTAAGTAAAGTAGCTGAGGCAATACCACCAATAACAACCGTAGCAAGTGGTTTCTGCACTTCAGCTCCGGCACCATGAGAAAGTGCCATGGGTAAAAAACCCAATGAAGCTACAGTAGCAGTCATTAGTACAGCCCGCAATCTGCTGTTTGTACCTTGTTTAATTCTTTCGGTTATATCTGTAACACCTGATTTTTCTAATTGATTAAACATGCCTATTAATACAATTCCGTTTAATACAGCTACCCCAAATAATGCAATAAATCCTACACCGGCACTTATACTAAATGGCATGTCGCGTATAAGCAATGCAACCACACCACCAATAGCACTCATGGGTATAGCAGTAAAAATAAGTAATGCCTGTCTGGTTGATTTAAAAGTAAAATACAGCAGTATGAAAATAAGTGCAAGTGCAACCGGTATTGCAACCATCAAACGTTTAGATGCAGCCTGTAAATTTTCAAACGTACCACCATAGGTATAATAGTACCCTTCGGGTAATTTTATTTTGGCATTTAAATTATTTTCAATTTCATTAATTACGCTGGCAACATCCCTGTTGTTTACATTAAAGCCGATTACAATTCTTCGCTTACCATCTTCACGACTGATTTGTGCCGGCCCCAATTCCATTTTAATTTCGGCTAATTGCGATAGCGGAATTTGTGTGCCATTATTAACCGGTATGTAAAGATTATTTATATCATCAAAATCGTTTTTAAAAGCCGAGTCTAATCGTACAACCAAATCAAAGCGTCTTTCGTTTTCAAAAACTACTCCGGCTTTGCCACCGGCAAAAGCTGTACTAACAATATGATTTACATCTTCAATATTCAAACCATAGCTTGCAATTTGGGCTCTATTGTATTTGACACTAATTTGTGGCAAGCCTTCAACACGCTCTACATTGGGTGCTGTTGTACCTTTTACATTCTGAATTTCGGCAGCAACTTTGTTGGCATATAATAATAATGTATCCATTTGCTCACCAAAAATTTTAACGGCAATATCTTGTCTGATGCCTGTCATCAGTTCATTAAATCGCATCTGAATGGGTTGACTTTTTTCGAAAAACACACCCGGAACAACTGTAAGTTTAGCTGCAATTTCATCGGCCAAGGCATCGTAAGATATATTACGTTTCCATTGGTCAGGATGTTTTAAAATTACCATGATATCGGTAGCTTCGGGTGGCATTGGGTCGGTGGGTACTTCGGCACTTCCGGTTTTACCTACTACCATTTTTACCTCATCAAATTCTTTAATTATACGCGAAACCTGCATGCTGGTTTCTAAACTTTGTGATAGAGATGTGCCTTGGGGTAAAATACAATGAAAAGCAAAATCACCTTCTTGTAATGTGGGTATAAACTCGCCACCAAGTTTTAAAAAAGCAATAATCGAAATTAAAAATAAGGCAAGGCTTATTGCAATAACTGTTTTTTTAATTCGAATAACTTTTTCGAGTAACGTGGCATATATACGTTCGAAGCGCTGCATCATCCTGCTGCTAAAAGATGTATTGGTAACCGTAGTTTTTGGCAATAACCAAGCGCACATCATGGGTATGTAGGTTAATGATAAAATTAAAGCACCTATTATGGCAAAGCCTACCGTTTGTGCCATAGGCCTGAACATCTTGCCTTCAATACCCACCAACGTAAGTATAGGCAGATAAACAATTAAGATAATAATCTCGCCAAATGCTGCACTGTTTCTGATAGCCGATGCCGATTTAAAAACCTCTCCATCCATTTCGCTCTGTGTAAGTTTTACTGTTGATTTACGTAAACCCAAATGATGCATGGTTGCTTCAACAATAATTACCGAGCCATCAACTATCAACCCAAAATCAATGGCACCTAAACTCATCAGGTTGGCGCTTACATTAAACAACTGCATCATACCTAATGCAAATAACATCGAAAGCGGAATTGCACTGGCAACAATAAACCCGGCTCTGAAATTCCCAAGAAAAAGAACCAGTACAAAAATTACAATTAAAGCACCTTCTATTAAGTTTTTTTCTACGGTGCTTATCGCGCGCTGTACCAAATCAGTTCGGTCTAAAAATGGTTCGATCATTACATCAGGTGGCAACGATGCTTGTATGGTTTTCATTTTTTCCTTAACTCGATTTACCAGCTCGGCACTGTTATATCCTTTCAACATCATCACGATGCCTCCTACGGCATCTTTCTCACCATTATACGTGATTGCACCATATCTTACCGCACTGCCAAAGCGCACCTCAGCAACATCTTTTATAAGTATAGGGATACCGTTAGCATTGGTTTTAACTGCAATATTTTTTATGTCATCAAATGAGCCAATTAATCCTACACCTCGTATAAAATACGCATTGGGCTTTTTATCAATATAGGCACCTCCGGTATTTTCATTATTCTTTTCCAATGCATTAAAAATTTCCGGTATTGTTACCTGCATGGCCAGTAAGCGATTTGGGTTTACAGCTACTTCGTATTGTTTTAACTCGCCACCAAATGAATTAACTTCGGCAATGCCCGGTGTGCCGTAAAGTTGGCGTGCTACAATCCAATCTTGCATAGTACGTAAATCCATTGCAGTGTATTTATTTTCGCTGCCTTTTTTTGGATGTATGATGTATTGATACACTTCACCCAAACCGGTACTTACCGGTGCAAGTTCGGGTTTGCCGCTTCCTGGTGGGATGTGTTCTTCGGCTTCTTTTAGTTTTTCATTTATTAGCTGACGGGCATAATAAATATCTACGGCATCGTTAAACACAACGGTTATTACCGACAAACCAAAACGCGAAACACTGCGCAACTCTTCTAATTGTGGTAAGTTGGCAATGCTTTGTTCGATGGGGTAGGTTATCAATTGCTCTACTTCCTGGCCTGCAAGTGTTGGGCAAGAAGTAATTATTTGTACCTGATTATTGGTAATGTCGGGTACGGCATCAATTGGTATTTGTTGTGCACTCCACAAACCCCATGTTATAAGTGCAACAGTCATCATACCGATGATGAATTTATTTTTTATGCTAAAAGCAATGATGTTGTCTAACATTGATTTTAATGTTACTTTTTTTTAAAATATAGTTTAAGTATGCTTAGGGCACTATATTTTATAGGCCTAAACAAATAGTTGGTATGCTGTAAACCGCAACCGGTTACGATACATTTAGAAAAGTGAAACTTTAAGCTAATTTGGGTGGTTGCCAAATAGGATCGTTAATCGCACTATAAAAAACCGATTTTAATATTGAAAAAATTCCTTTGTGGCTTGGCACTAAGAATACAAGATTTGTATTAGCAGTAATGATTACAGTTGTAGCACAACACGTACAATAACACAAAGGGCTGCATTGGTCAGATTCCTGATGGTGGTGTTCTTGCGCAGTTGCAAAATTATCAGGTGTAATGTGCACACTTGCATGGCAATTATCACTGCAAGGCATACAAAGCAATGCTATAAAGTATAAAGCCAAAAAACCCGATATGTAATTTTTTAAAAGCACGAAGCAAATATAACGTTTTCGGAACCAAATTATAATTTGTTACTAAAGCCTCTTACTATTATAATATGCCCACTGCAATAATATTTTTTATTGTAAGCAAGTATTTGCCGGAAGTTATTATGGCAAAACATTTTGTGTTAAAAAGAAAAACGATTGAACATTCACAGCATATACAAACCAAAAAACTTAAAACTATAAAAAGTAAGAAATTATTTTTTGTTGAAAGTGCCCTGTTTGTAACACTTACCGTACATGTACAGGCACAATGGCAGGTTGGCGAATAGGTTTTAGATGCAGGCGGATTTATAATTGAAACCAATTTATTTTAAAGCAGATATTTAAAAAATCCGATTTGTTTACTGCACGTGTAGCAAAGCATTTTAATTTATACGGCCAAGTTCTTTTTTAATTTGTTCTACTAACGATTGTTGTGCTTCAATTTCAGCTTTCTTTTTTATTTGGTTGTTTTCATTGGTCATTATATCATCCTGTGCTTTACTAATTTTAGATTTGTAGTTTTCAATATCAGTTACAAAATTTTTATTTTCTTTCTCCAAGTCGCGTTGCCCTTCATGCAGTTTATCCAAAAGCTTTTCGGCCAGTTTTAATTTTTCATTTATGGCTTCGCTCGTAGATTTTAATGCAAAATCTTTCAGCATTTTTTCGGCCAGTGCATATTTAGCAATATCGTTTGTTGAGCTTAAATAGGCTCCACCTAAATTAAAAGCTGCAATAACCTTAACCGATGTATCGCTTTTGTTTTCTTCGAAAATGGTATAAATATCTATGGGATTATTACCCCAGTCCTTCAATACAATATTATCGCCAAACAACTCATTGCCATTCATTTTAATTTTTTCATGCTTAAAATTTTTAAGGTAGCTTTTCCATTGATTGATTACATCATCTTTTTTACTTTGATAAATGGTTGTTGATAATGCATTTTGCGCACCAACCGATAAGTTGGCAATTTGCTCGCTTATACTAATAGTTTGTGCCTTTAAGGTAGTAGTCGCAATAAGTGCAATAACACATAAAATTTGTTTTTTCATAATCTGAATTTTTTATAAATACGTTAACGTGATTACAATAGTTATTGCAACAACTGTTCCACGCTGTTTTGTTTAAGAGTTGTCTAATAAATGTTCCGTTTGTTTGGTAGTAAGTAATTAATTTGAAATAACATTAATATCAATTTCTTAATGTTATAAATTCAAATTTTAATTATCTCTAATCAAATATTTTTTGAGATGTAATAAATCCATTAGGCCTTACAATGGTTATATAAGTTTGTTTGCTGTTTATTTCATCAACTTCAAAATTAATACGTTGGCCCGGCATTATATCAGGCAATGGATATGCCTTTGTTGCTGCATAGTTTTGTGCTTCAGATGAAACATATAGGTTATAACCTTTTGCTGCATGTTGGGGCAAACCCATACTGCCAAACAGCAATAAATTTAATTTATCTTTTTGCCAATGCCTTACGTTTTGAATTTCTATAGGAGCTGAAAGTTCGCGTAATATTTTCATGGATGGTTTGGGCTGGCCATACATATCATAAACACCATGTATACGTCTGCGGTACTTTGTTGTATCGTTGGTGCCGGGATAATGTGTGCGGTAATCAGTTAAGTCAAAATATATGGCACCGGAAATGTATGGTTTGGTTTCGTAAATGCCCATGTGGTAAATTAAGTCTTCTATTCTGCGCTCGTCACCACCTTTAAAATTGGGTTCGCATAAACCAAATTCAGAAATAAAAAAAGGTAACTTGGGATACGTTGCATGCACACTGTCTAAGTAAGCATGTATATTACCTGTTGGTATATCCCACCAACTGCCACCATATTCATTCATCATCAGGTAATCGCCATCGGCAGCTGCATCGGGCACAAATGATGGGCTGTTATAAAAACCCTGAGTAAGCGAATTGCTAACATAGGCTGTAAACCTTGTCGAATCTATATTACGTGCATGCTGTAATAGCCCTTTAATCATCGCCTTCATATCGGCATCGCGTGCTCTCAGTTCATTACCTACACCCCAAGAGAAAACGGATACATGATTGTACATGTTACGTATCATACTTTGAAGTTGTTTGTGCGCAATGTTACTTATGGTATCGTTAGCGGGCGTTTCATAACCCCATAATGGTACTTCTTGCTGCACAAGCATACCAAAGCGATCGCAACATGCATAAAACAAGTCGTCTTGTTGAAAGTGTTGGCGGGTAAAAATGGCATTCACATTTTTCATAAGTTTGCATTGACTGACAATTACCGAATCTGATTCAGCAAAACCGTAATCCGGATTACTGCCTGCAGTCCATTCAATGCCCATCAGTTTTATATTTTCGCCATTTAGAAAAACATTGCCTTTTTCAAATTTTAACTCGCGGAATCCTACCGTAGTCGAAATTTTATCGGTAGTTTTTTTTCCATCCATTACCGTAACATCAACTTTGTATAAGTTCGGAAAATCGAAATGCCAGGGGTTTACCTGTGGGATATTAATACGTACAAAGGCTTCGTTATTTAGCCATTGTGGTGTTATGGTTGCAGAATAAACTAAATTTTTTGTTGGTTGATTTTCTTCTGAAATGCTGATGTTGAATTTTAGATTACTATTGACTTTATTATCAAATCCTAAATTAATTTGTAGTTGGCCTTGATTGTTTACAGGATTAAGTTTTGGTGTAGCATGTATATAATTTGCAGCAGGCTTATTGCTGATTATTATGCACGCTTTTCGAATAATGCCGCCATCGTTAGGCCAATCGAACGAACTGCCAAATGGTACTTTGTTGTTACCAAAATCATTATTAACAGCTACTGTAAATACATTTTCTTTACCATAGCTGAGTGTGCCATTTAAGTTGATATAAAATTTATTAAAGCCATCGCCTATATGCTCGTTTATTTTTACTCCGTTTAAATAAATTATGGCTGTATGGTTAATTGCTCCAAACTGTAGTACTACATTTTTGTTTTGCCAATTTGAAGGCACGTTAATTTTTTTTTGATACCATCCCCATCCATAGTGATTTTGGTTTTCGGTTTCAATATTCCATGTATGTGGCAGCGTAACATTTTTTGCTGATGCCAATGGTTTGTTAAACCAATTTTGTTGCATACCGATGGCTTCTTTATCAATTGCAAATTGCCAATTGGCATTTATTGGTAAAGTATCTCTTTGCGCATAAACGTTAATTGTGCAAAATAAAATAGCTGCATATAAAAGTTTTTTCATAAAGATTATTCCATGGTTTTAAAGCCTGCAATGTTTGCAGGAGTTTGTTGATGAAAATCAAAAACAATAATTTCGTTTACGCCTCTTTTTAGCCAGGATGCCGGGCAGTATAACCTTTGTTGCGGGCCAATATTCCAAAAGCGCCCTAAATTGTGTCCATTAACGTATAACATACCTTTTGTGTAGTTGCGCAAATCAAAATATGTATCGCCAGTTTGGTTTAATGTAAATGTGCCTTTAAAAAATTTACATGGTTTATCATCCATATTGGTTGTTGAAAAATTGCTTTTAGTATCATTTATAAAGGTTTCATCCATAGGCAATAAATAAGTTTCCCATTGCATTAAAGTCATGCCGTTTAATGTTACTCTATCTGTTATTCCTTTACGGTCAATTAAAAATTGTGCGAAATTTATATGCCCCATACCTTCTACTAATATATCAAGTACAGGGTCTTTTACATCTGTTTTGGGCAGGTCCACATCCCATTTGCCACCATCGCGAAATACTGTATCAATAAAAACACCGTTTAAAAATACCAAAGCATAATCGTGTGGCTCCCAAATTTTTAGCTTGCCGCTTTTATGACCAATCAACTTGGTGCGATATAATATGAGTCCCTGATTTTGATCGAATGCTTCTAAAGGTTTTGGTTGTGGCGTGTATATAGCTTTGGGTAAGTGTTGCCATAAGCTGCCTGTATATTTTAATTCAATATCGGGTGTTTCAATCATTTTTATAGCTGCGGGTATGGCTGACGGTTTTTTACCGGTATAGGTTGTTATTAAATTACGCAACATGTAATATTTGGCAGTAGGTGCACCATGTTCGTTAATGGGGGCATCGTAATCGTAACTGGTTAAATCGGGTTGGTATTGTGTGGGCGATGCGGCATTAGCGCCTGCAGTAAAACCAAAATTGGTACCTCCATGTATAACATAAAAATTAAACGACTTTTTATTTTGCAGCAAAAAGGCAACTTCGTTTTTTAAAGCTGTAGTATCGGGCCGTGCCCATTTTTCGCCCCAATGCGTTAACCAGCCCGGATAGGTTTCTGAGCTGAATACAGGAACTGAATTGTTTTGCACCTTGGCTTGATTAAAATCTTTTTCATCGCTGCCGCTATCTAAACCTATGGCAGCACCGGGTAAACTACCGGTTTCGAGCATGTAAGCTGTGGGGCCATCGGCTGTGTAAAACGGTACCGTTATGCCGTTTTGTTTCCACAATTGGCGTATGGTGTCCATATATACACGATCATTACCATAGCTGCCATATTCGTTTTCGGCTTGCACCATTAGTATAGGGCCTCCGTTAGTACATTGTAATGAAACTACTTCAGTAGCCAGGTGCTTTATATATTCGCTTACGGCATCCATATAACGTGTATCCATGCACCGTACTTTTATGTCGGGTATTTTTAAAAGATAGGGAGGTAGTCCGCCAAAATCCCACTCAGCACATACATAAGGACCAGGTCGTAGCAAAACCCACACACCCTCTTGCTGACAAATTTTAATAAAAGCAGCAATGTTTTTATTGCCTGTAGTAAAGTCAAATGTACCTTGTTTAACTTCGTGATAATTCCAAAAAATGTATGCTGCCACAGTGTTGCAGCCCATGGCTTTAATCATTTGTACCCTGTGTTGCCAATATGCAGCCGGTATGCGTGCCGGATGTATTTCGCCACTGATTATTTGATAAGGTTTACCATCTAATAAAAAGTCTTCTTTTCCTAAATCAAATTGATGTTTTGTTTGTGCAAAACATAATACAGGGAAAAAATTTATAAGTAGTATCAGTATTTTTTTCATTACGCAAAATTTTTAATTCTGAGTGATTGATTAAATGATTTCTGTTTTGATGTTAGTTAAGCTTGATTAATAACTAAAATGAATTGTTTTTTAATTAAAGCATAATGGCAAACTTAAAGTTAGTTTTAAGCAAAGTACATTAATGTATTGTTTTGGAATATTAAATTTTGGGTTACATTATTTTAACTTTAAAACTATACATTACTTAACTACAAACACTTGTAGTATATAACTATCTATAATTGAACCTTAGTAAAGTTGGTTTGTTTTTTTGTGCTTCGTTAGTTATCAGCATGTCGCCATTGTTTAAAAAAGTAATGCCTTCGGCTTTATTAAAAATTTCGGGATCTAACGGTTCAATATGTACAATGTTTCCGTTTAAATTAAATACAAAAAAAATATAATCAGCGGCCGAGAGCAAGTACAGGTTTTTTGTAAGCGGATGTATGGCTATGGCAGAAGTCATTAATTTTACAATGGGCTCGGTTGCTTTATTTTTTTTATTGTTTTTTGTTGGCAGATTAATGTTGTGAGTAATAACAAACTGCTTGATATTTTGCACATCAAATTCAAGCACAGGCTCTGCCGAAAGTGTTTTTGTAACTAAATCAAATCCATAAATTACTCTTTTGTTTTTAAACTGCCGGCCTTTTGCAACTTTACCTTTACTGGCAATTAACAACCTGTTATTTTCAGCGTCATAACAAAGGCCTTCGTTGTTATGGGCTGTAATACCTGTTGTATAAGAAGTGATTTCATAATCGGGCAATTGGTAGTTTTTTATTTCAAACAAAGTTCCATCGCTTCTTAAAACATATATTGTGTTATGCACACGGGTAATACCTTCATAATCTCCATCAATATCAAAGCTGTATTGTTTTTCGATTTTATTATTCAGGATGTTGTATATAAATAAAATTCCATTTTCATCTTGTATGCAGGCAATGGTAACGCTGTCAATTTCCGTCAGTCCTGATACTTCGTTAAGTATGTCAGGTAAAATATTGGTAGCATCGGGTTTGTTTAAGGTGTAGTCAGTAGTTTTTTCGCTACTGTTATTTACGGTGGCACAGCCCCATTGGAACAATGCCAAAACGCAAAATAATTTTATAGAGATTTGTTTCATTTACTTAAATTAAAATGGGCTTAGTTTATCGAGACCGGTAAATTTTTGTAAGGTGCCTTTTAACGCAATAAAACAGATAATTGTTGCCGATTTATTTATAACTACAAAAAGTACATGCTGTTTATAGTTATAGATTATTACAAAATAAAAATGCAGTAATGTTATACTACTGCATTTTAAAAAAAATATTGTTTGTTTTTGAAGTACTATTTTGATTCGGGCTTTCGTTTAAAAATATTAATTTTTGATTTGATCTGCTTTATGCGTTCTTCTTTTATAACACCAAAATAAATTAGTGCAAATAACACCAGCCATAATATACCTTTAATTAAAAAAAACATAAAGCCTGCAATACCTATTGATTTTAAAAACTCCATACTTGTTTTTGTTTTAAGCCGATGGTGCTGTTTTATCCTGAAGTTCCCTAAATATTTCAATCAGAAAATCAAAGCCTGAATTAGCTTCATCGGCCCATTCGTCTTTTTGTACGGCTCTGATGGATGCTACCGCTTCATGCATATTATCAAAATCATACATTTTACCGGCAGAGGGCACTTTTTTCCGTATCATCTGACCACCAAAAACAATTGCCAGATAGTTTAAATATACATGTGGCAAAACAGTTTCGGGGTTTAAGTTTTCAAGGTGTGTTGCATATTTTTTGGTGCTTGAAAGTATCTCTGCGTTTTTAATTCCCTCAGCTTCAATCTCAGCTATATCGGCTAAAACTGGCGTACAGCGGTTTAAGCTTATATGGGGTACCCCTTTATCTTCAATAGCTTTAAAAATTGCATACTGTTGATGCAAGTAAAGTAGGTAATCAGCTTTGCTTAACTCGCCTTTAAACATTCTAACATTAAATGGCATGCGTTCGGCCATTTTATGTTTTTCGGCAGTGGCATCTTTTAATGGCACCTGATTGACGGTATTCATAATTTCGTGTTTTTTACAATTTACTTGCAAAAGTACCGATAATGAATTTATTAGATTTTAGTTTATGGAAGAAATGTTTTAGTAAAGCGGAATGATTTGTTTGCGCTCAGTGCTGGGTGTAATGCCAAAGTAGTTTTTATACGACTGACTAAAACTACTTATAGAAGCATAACCTACCATTATCGAAATTTCAAGTATGGTGTAGTTTGAAGTATGCAATAAATGTTTGGCTTTGGTTAACCTGTTATCTTGCAAAAACTCAAAAATGGTTTGTCCGGTTACTTCTTTGAAACCTTTTTTTAAATAACATTGATTGGTGCCTACAAAGTTTGCCACCGTTGCTATGGTAATATTTTGATCGAGGTTGTTTACTATAAATGTTTTGGCTTTTTTAATTTTATCCGTATCAATTGGTTTGTTTAAAAACGTACAGGTATCACAATTTAATTGAAAAATCAGATTGTTTTTTTGTACCTGAAAAAGCAGGTATAACACCATACTTTCTAAATAAATATTACGTGCTATTCCTTTAATGCCACAATTTATAAGTTCGTAAAGTTTTGATTGTGTATTACAACAAATTTGTTGCTTTTCGGATACGATTTCAAATGGCGTATCGTACTTTTCAAAATAGGCTTTACTTATTTTAAGCTCAACTTTGTTTGCAATTGGCGCGAAGCTAAAAAGGCAATCGTTGCTGCTTAGATGGTAAGTCAGATATAGGTTCGAATTATCTTGTTGTGCAACACAAGTTGCGTTAGGCATTGTTTCTCCTGCCGCCACGCTTAAGTAGATAAACTCATTAATCATTTCCATTTTACAATGGTACCTAATTATTATAGTTGCATTGGTATTTTTAAAGTACGGCAACAACAAAATAACATTTGCAAATTTTTGAAAACCTTTGTAGTAATTTAAAATAAAGCCAATAAAAGCACTGTTGTACTATGTGGTATTCAAATTAGATGGACGTGGTTTAAAAGGTACTTTATTTTGATTTTTAACTGGTAACGAATTTTTAATAACAACTTGTTGAGAAGTATGAAACAGCCTTGATATGAATGATTGTTTGGGTTGCTATTTTTGCTGCAATTAAAAATTAAAATATATGAAAAGATTCGTAATTTGTTTATTAGCTATTGCTGTAATTCAATTACCTGCCTGCGTAAGTAAAAAGAAGTTTAATGCACAGGTAGCTAAGTATGATAGCTTAAAGATTGACAATGAAAAAAACAAAACATTATTGGCCTCTTGTTTAAATGACAAGGAAAATCAAAGCAAGCGCGTTACCAGTTTAGAAACCGAACTTGCCGATGCAAAAGCAAAGGGTGGTGCCATGTTAAGTCAGCTTAGCGATTTGTCGGTTATAAGTAAGGAGCAAGCCGAGAGCATTAAACGTTCGTTAGAAAACATCAGTGGTAAAGATGCATACATTAAAGATTTGCAAACAGCCATGGCACGTAAAGATTCATTAAACATGGCCCTGGTAATGAATTTAAAGGGCTCGCTAAAAGATGTAAATGACGAAGATGTAAATGTAAGAGTTGAAGGCAGTGCCGTGTTTATAAATATAAGCGATAAGATGTTATTTAAAAGTGGCAGCTATGAAATTTCGAGTAATGCCAGCCAGGTTTTAGGTAAGGTAGCCCAAGTATTAAACGGCCAGCCTGATATGCAGTTTATGGTTGAAGGTCATACAGATAATAAGCCTATCAAAACGCCAGTAATTAAGGATAACTGGGATTTAAGTGCTATGCGAGCCAGTGCTGTTGTCCGTGTATTACAAAAGAACTATAAGATAGATCCAAGTCGTATGATTGCTGCAGCTCGTAGCGAGTATGTACCCATAGCAGCAAATAATACTATTGAGGGTCGCACAACCAATCGCAGAATACGTATTGTAATACTACCACAGTTAGATCAGTTTTTTAAATTGATGGAAAAGAAATAAGCAAGTTGCATTAATAAAAAAGGCTGCATTCATACTATGGATGCAGCCTTTTTATTGCAGATAAGTGTTGTGAAAGCTATGGCTAATGCAAATATGTTTTAAGGTGCTTTAAATGTTACTGAGCTATAAGGCTGCTTTTTTGAAATTTATTGAAAATACTGTCTGATACTTTTTCGGCTTGCATGCGTAATTCGTTTATGGCAGTACTTTCCCATAAAACGCATTTTTTATTGCTGCCTATTGTGTATATACGGTTAAGCGTTTTGCCGTTAACAGATATTAACTCAAAAGTGTTTGTTAGGATATTTTTTACATTAGAAATTAATAAAGTCTATTAAACCGGTAGATTATTAATTTGTTATTTTAACAGCTATAACAATTAGGTAAATCAATACCAGAATTAGCAGTGCCCGGTTTTCTGTTCTAAAACTACTGCTTGTTGATTAGCCACCTTATAATTAAAAAGTTTGTGGGTTTATTAAAAAGCTAAAAACAAGAAAACAAATTGATAAGAACTTGGAAATTGCTCAAAAGAAAAGGCAAAAAAAAACCTCTGCTAAAAGCAGAGGAAAAATTTTTGGCGGTCCGGACGGGACTCGAACCCGCGACCCCATGCGTGACAGGCATGTATTCTAACCAGCTGAACTACCGAACCAATTTTGTTTAAGAACAGATGTTTTTTAAACGGTGCGCAAAAGTATAATTATAAATATATCTAGCAAAATTATTTTTAGCAGAATTAAGGACCTGCTCCTAATTCATTTTACCTCTTTTAATCAAATAGGGCATAAGTACCTGATGATAGCCTTTTGCTATGTCGGCTTCTACAAAGTCAATACGGTATTGTGCACACTTTAACTTCAGTTCGGTTTCAAATTGTGCCACTGCTTTTTTGTATGAAGCGCTAACCAGATTACTATGCAGTTTTATGCTTTGTCCGGTTTCAAGGTCAATAAATTCATAAGGGCGGTTTTCGAAATTGAAATCAATTTCAGTTGATTTATCAACTGTATGAAAAAGAATAACTTCATGCTTATTGTATTTCAAATGTTGCAAAGCATTGTAAAGCAGGTTTGGTTGTTCGCTTATTTCAAACATATCGCTAAATACAATTACCAACGAACGTTTGTGAATGCTTTCGGCAATTTGATGCAGTGCTGTTGTTGCCTGGGTTTTTTTTGCTGCTGTGCGTTGCAGCATGGCATTTTCAAGGTAGTTGTATAAAAGTTTATGGTGTACTGATGTTGATTTGGCCGGAGTTGTAACAGTAACTGTTTCATCAAAAAAGCTTAACCCTACTGCATCGCGTTGCATTTTTAATAGTTGTATCAATGCCGCTGCACAATGTGCAGCAAAACCAATTTTATTGAGTTGCTTGCCTTTATTGTCAGCAGTGGGGTAGTGCATGCTTGACGAGTTATCTACCACTATATGACATCTGAGGTTTGTTTCTTCTTCAAAACGTTTTACAAACATCTTGTCGGTACGGCCATATAGTTTCCAATCAATAAAACGTGTGCTTTCGCCTGCATTATATAGGCGGTGCTCGGCAAACTCAACACTAAAACCATGGAATGGTGATTTATGCAAGCCGGTAATAAAACCCTCAACTACTTGCTTGGCAATAAACTCTAAATGACTAAATTGTTGTATTTCGCTTTGATTGATGGGCATTGGTTTAAATTATTTTTGGTGAAAGTAACGTTGGATTAAATAAAAAATGCAGGACATGCCTGCATTTTTTATTTCGATTTGGAAGTTGATTAGGCCAACTGTGCATCTAACTTGCCTGCCAACACCGATTTTGGCGCTGCGCCAACTTGTTTATCAACCACTTTGCCATCTTTAAAATAAAGCAATGCAGGTATGTTTCTGATACCAAATTGCATGCTTATGCCGGGGTTGTTATCTACATTAACTTTTCCTACAATGGCTTTGCCATCATACTCTGTTGCTATTTCATCCACAAATGGACCAACCATGCGGCAGGGGCCGCACCACTCAGCCCAAAAATCTACTAATACGGGTTTGTCTGATTTAATTACCAACTCGTCAAAGTTGGCGTCTGTTAATTCTAATGCCATTTTAATTGGGTTTTAATTGCTTTAAACTGCGTTATAATTTTTTGTAAAACTAATAAGATTGTATAGTTAAATGCTATACGAAGTTGGCTTACAAAAATATTACCATATCGGGCAATCTGCCAATGTGGCTAATTTTAATTCATGTTTTTTATAAGCGATATTTTATCACCAGTTAAACTTCTCAGATCTTCAAACATTTGGGTATTAAAAACCAACTTGGCTTTTTTGGGTAATGCTTCTACGTGTAATTTAAGATCATTGTCAACAATATTTAATTTTAATGGTATGGTGCCTGTGTTTGCTTTTATTAATGCATCAAATTTTTGAATAAATGCATCATCAATTTGGCTGCTACTTACTTGTGTAATTATTTGTTTGGTTTGTTGATTGCCTATATCACTTAACAATGAAATATTTTGTATGGATAGTTCAAAATCATCATCACGTTGAAATTTGTTTTGCACCGTAGCTTTAATAAAAACAAACATATCGGCTTTCAGATATCGCTCAATTTCTAAGTATTTTTTTTCATTAAATACGGCAATCTCTATTGTACCTTTTAAGTCTTCTAAAGTAAAAATACCAAAGCGTTTACCGGTTTTACCAATGCGGTGATTGGCTGTAGTAATTATGCCAGCTAAATAAATTTCGCGCTTCAGATAGAGGCTCATGTCTTCAAGGTCGGCAGTGGTTACGGAACTAAAATGTTGTATCTCATATTTAAACAAATCCAGCGGATGGCCTGATAAATAAAAGCCAATAACTTCTTTTTCGTGATGTAATTTTTCTAAAACACTCCAGGGTTCGCTGTCAGGTAGTTTTGGCAGTGGCATTTCTGTTTCAGCAACTTCTCCAAATAAATCAACCTGTGCATTGTTGACCTGCTGTTGTTTGGATAATCCATATTTAACGGCTTTATCTAAACCGGTAAGTCCGTCTTTATCCGGTTTGAGGTATTGGGCGCGGTGTATGTTTTCGAACGAATCGAAAGCACCGGCATAAACACAGGCCTCGAGTGTACGTTTGTTTAAATTTCGCAGGTTAACTCTGGTGGTAAAGTCGAAAATGTTTTTGTAGGGGCCGTTTAAATTGCGTTCATCAATAAGCGCAAGTATGGCGTTTTCGCCAACGCCTTTAACAGCACCCAAACCAAAGCGTAAGTCGCCATTTTTATTTACACTAAACATGTAGTTGCTTTCATTTACATCGGGCCCTAATACATGCATTTGCATTTTGCGGCATTCTTCCATGTAAAAAGTTACTTTATCAATATTACCTAAGTTACTGGTTAATACGGCAGCCATGTACTCGCTGGGATAATGCGCTTTGAGGTAAGCTGTTTGAAAAGCTACTAAGGCATAGCAGGTTGAGTGTGACTTGTTAAATGCATAGCTGGCAAATGCTTCCCAATCGGTCCATATTTTTTCTAAAACCTCGGCAGGATGGCCTTTGGCCGTGGCACCTTGTAAAAACGTGCCCTTCATTTTATTAAGGGTTTCGATTTGTTTTTTACCCATAGCCTTACGTAAGTTATCGGCATCGCCTTTTGTAAAGCCTGCTAATTTTTGTGATAGTAACATTACCTGCTCTTGGTAAACGGTTATGCCATAAGTTTCGGCAAGGTATTCTTCCATATCGGGTAAATCGAAGGTAACGGGTTCGCGGCCATGTTTGCGGGCAATAAAATTGGGTATGTATTCTATTGGGCCCGGCCTGTAAAGCGCATTCATGGCAATAAGGTCTTCAAACTTATCAGGTTTTAGTTCTTTCAAATATTTTTGCATGCCCACACTTTCGAATTGGAATGTGCCATTGGTTTCGCCTCTGGCATATAGTTCCAATGTCTTAACATCGTCAAGTGGTATGGTATCAATATCAATGTTTATTTGATGATTTTGTTTTATAAGTTTTAAGGCATCGCGTATAACGGTAAGCGTTTTTAAGCCTAAAAAATCCATTTTAATGACACCGGCATTTTCAATAATTTTTCCTTCAAACTGTGTTATCAGTAAATTGGTTTCTTTTGATTTTGATACGGGTATAATTTCGGTTAAATCTTTCGGGGCGATGATAATACCGGCAGCATGTATGCCTGTACCTCTTACCGAACCTTCTAATACCAAGGCTTCGCGTATAACTTCAGCTTTTAAGTCGTTACCGGCTTTAAACTCGCGTATTTTTTTTACGTTTTCAATATCATCAGATTGCAGGTTGTATTTTTCCTGAAGGCTACCTGTGCCATCTAACTTTTGATTGATAACATCGTTTAAACTGATGCCGGGTTTTTCGGGTACCAACTTGGCTAATGCATTACTATCGGCTAAGGGCAAGTCTAAAACGCGTGCCACATCTTTCAGGCTGCTTTTGGCTGCCATGGTGCCATAGGTAATGATTTGCGCTACCTGGTTTTTGCCATATTTTTCAACAACATAATCAATAACTTTTTGCCGGCCTTCGTCATCAAAATCAGTATCAATATCGGGCATTGATTTACGGTCGGGATTTAAAAATCTTTCGAACAGCAAATTGTATTTTAATGGGTCGATGTTGGTTATGCCCAGGCAATAAGCCACTGCCGAGCCTGCAGCCGAACCGCGCCCGGGGCCTATAAGCACACCAATATCCCGGCCGGCCTTTATAAAGTCGGCAACAATTAAGAAGTAGCCGGCAAAGCCCATGGTTTTAATTGTAAGAAGTTCGAAACGCAGTCGTTCATCTACCTCAGCGGTAATTTCTTTATACCGGTTTTTTGCGCCTTCGTAACTCAGGTGTTCCAAATACGTAAACTGATCATAAAAGCCCGGTGGTACTTGGTAATTAGGTAATAAAATATCTTGCTCTAAACGTAAGTGCGCTACCTTATCAACAATTTCATTGGTATTATCCAAAGCCTGTGGCAAATCGCTAAACAGGGCTTGCATTTCGGCTTTAGTTTTAAAATAAAACTCATCGTTATAAAAAGCAAAACGCCTGCCTTTTATAAATACATCATCATCAGCAAAATCTTTCATTTTTTCAGTAGCCTGCTTTTCGCCTGTGTTTATGCACAGTAGAATATCGTGGGCATTGGCATCTTGCTTATCCGTATAATGCGAATCGTTGCTGCAAATAATTTTTACTTGGTGTTTGGCAGCAAAGCGCAACAGTACTTCGTTTACTTTTTCCTGATCGGGTATTTGATGTCGTTGTAATTCAACATAATAATCATCACCAAATAAATTAAGCCACCAGCAAAAAAGTTTTTCGGCTTCGGTTTCGCCTTTTCGCAAAATTGCTTGTGGTACTTCGGCACCCAAACAGCATGTGGTTGCTATTAAGCCTTTGTGATATTTTAAAATCAGTTCTTTGTCAATTCGCGGATATTTGCCGTACAAACCTTCCATATAACCAAGCGAACATAATTTTACCAGGTTCTTATATCCTTCGGCATCTTTTGCTAAAAATAATTGATGCCTGCGCTGGTCTTTATCATCTTTGGTAAAAGTGGTGCGATGGCGGTTTTCGACTAAATAAAATTCGCAACCGATAATGGGTTTAATAGCGGGCTGGCCATCCTTTTTATGTCGCGCAGCTTCGGCAACAAAATTAAAAACACCAAACATGTTGCCATGGTCGGTAATGGCTATGGCCGGTTGTTTATCGGCTACTGCTTTTTTATATAACGAGCTGATGCTTGCAGCGCCATCGAGTAACGAAAATTGGGTATGTACATGCAGATGCGAAAACGACATGGAGTTTTATTGCTTTTGAATTTTTTATGGTGTTGATTTTTTAACTCAAAATAAAAAATCGAGGCTGTAAACTTATCTACATTGTGGTGGATACCATTACTGGTTTATAAAAAATGCCGCTTTTGTTGATAAATGTAAATGGACGAATTTAATTGTTGTTAAAAATGTTTCAAGGCCTCGCGTTTGCTTAAAGCCGGCAATGTTTCGGCCTGGCAAAATTGTATAACAGCTTGCGCATTGGTAGTTGCATATTGCCGTAAAGCCCATCCGATGGCTTTTTGGATAAAAAATTCTTTACGTTGCAAATGGGGTATAATGTGTGCAAATAATAAATCTTTATTGGTTTTATCTTTTTGCAGATTTTGAAAAATAATGCTGGTCCGAATAAGCCACATATTATCACTTTTATTCCATTGCTGTACAGTTGGTAAAAGCTGTGGCATTTGTGTAACTGCAAAACATACACTATGTGTGGCTAAAAAATCAACGGTATCCCACCACGATTTATTTGTAAGCATAAAGTGCAACAGTTTCATTGTTTCCGGTGTCCAATGTTTGCGGTGTTTATGCACATGTTCCATAGCAAAGTATTGCCATTCGCGCTGTGGTTGGCTAAATGCCCAGGTTGCAATTTCAACAAGATTGGCAGTACTATCAACCCCATTTTCACGATAAAAATTTTTAATTAATTGCCTGCGTGTTGCACTGTCGAATCCATAAAAAACGAAGTTATTTTTAAAATACTTTGCAGTAGCTTGCGCACGTTGCATATTGGCATTGTCGTTAAAAAGTTTTGCCAGTGGTTGCAGATAATTTTGACTCATAAATTTAAATTGATGAAAGCAAATATAATAACCGGTTTACTTTTAATGTTGATGCATTGGCAATGTAAAGCCATTAAAACAACGGTATTGGTTAAGGGCCAGGTAACACAAACGGGTGTTTATTGTGGCGGTGCCAGGCCTACGCAAGCTATGTTGGATGAAATAGGCAGACCTAAACCATTGCCTTTTATCAAATTATTTATTCTTAATGGAAGTAGCAATACAGGCCAGGCAATTATTAAAACTATTGAAACTGATGCGCATGGTAATTTTTATGTTCAGTTGCAACCGGGTTCGTACTGTTTTGTTGATTCGACACATATAGGCGCATATCAATTTCCGGCCGGAGATAGTGCTGCAGATTATAATTTGGAATGTATAAAACAACTGCAACAACAATGCTTGTATAATTTAACGGTTGATAAAAACAGCGATGAAGTTTTAATCAATTACAACACGTATTGCCCGTGGAATATGCCATGCCTCCAAAACCGTAAGCCTTTACCACCCGTTAGAAATTAGTGAGCTTTTGAGGTTTTTAAGCTTGAGTTATTTATTACATGGTTGATTAATTTTAAAAAGCAATTTTTCACTGATGCACGTTTTATTTATAACCAGGTGGTACCCGCATGCTGCAAATTTACAATTGGGTGTTTTTATACAAAAACATGCATGGGCAGTAAGCAGGTACGCACAAGTAAGTGTATTACATGTATTACAACAAAATCAAACTGATACCTATATAGTAAATGTAACAGATGGTATGGTAAAGGAAATTACCGTCAGCTTTAAACCATCGAAATGGAGAATTATAAATGGTTACCGAAATTTAAAATCACATATAATTGGATGGAATTATGCAGCAAAATCAGGCAGGCCTAACTTGTTGCATAGCCATGTTTTATATGGAACCTGTATGGCTACCTGGCTGCTTCATTTGACCAAAAGGTTGCCATATATTTATAGTGAACACTGGCATGGGTTTACCGATGGTCAATTTTCAGAACTGCCTGTTTTAAAACAATGGCTATTTAAAATTACGGCAAGGTATGCATGTGCAGTTACAGCTGTTTCGCCCTTTTTAAGTAATGCTATGGTTACATGTGGATTAAGAAGGCGGGTTGAAGTTATTGGCAATGTGGTGTGTAAGTCGGATAACAAAGCGCCTGTATCTTCTGATAAAATTAATATTTTAAGTGTAGCTGATTTAATACCACTTAAGAACATTGGTGGCATTATTGAAGCCATTGCAAAAGCGCAAACAAACCATCCTCAAATTGTTTATCAAATAGTTGGCGATGGTCCTCAAATGAAAATGTTGCAACAAAAAGCGCTTACATTATTACCTGAAAATTCTTTTATTTTTTATGGCATGTTGCCAAATGATAAAGTATTAGAATTAATTAATGCAAGCAGTTTTATAGTGATTAACAGTACGGTTGAAACCTTTAGTGTGGTAGCTGCCGAAGCCCTACTTTGTGGTAAACCCTTGGTAACAACTCGATGCGGTGGTAACGACTTTGTGGATAATGAATGTGGCATACTTATATCACCGGCAAATCAAGCAGAGCTCGAAAATGCAATAATTAATATGACGGAAACCTATAAAAGTTATATGCCTGAAAATTTAAATGCCAAAGTAAAAAACAAATTTACAGCCGAAGTTATTGGCAAGCAGTTTTTTGCTTTGTATAACCACGCTATAAAACAAATATGAACGCACCGGTACTATTTACTTTTATCCAGCGCATTGGCATTAGTTTGTTTAACTTCTTATTGGTTATAATAACAGCAAAGTTTATGGGTGCAACAGTGCGTGGCGAAATTTCGCTTGTAATGTTGGCAATCACATTTGTGCAATTGGTGCATCAGTTTTTTGGTGGCAATCCGCTAATTTATTTTAGTCGTAAAACCGCACTTTTAAATTTATTAATACCTGCTTATGCATGGGGCATTGTTTCTACTTTATTAATTGTTTTTGCTGTAAATGAATTTAATCAGTTGCCACCGCATACTTTTTATTGGGCAATGGTGCTTGCATTACTTCAATCTATAATCAGTACACATACAACCATGCTATTGGCTGCCGAGTTAGTAGTAAAGCAAAACCTGGTTTTAATGATTCAATCATTTGCAACTCTGTTGTTTTTACTTATTGCTTTTGTTTATAATGATAAATTATTGTTGCACCATTATCTGTATGCATTATTGGGTGCTTATTTACTGGCTACCATACTTAGCACAAGTTTTATGATAAGACATAAGTGGTTGCATCTTAATGAATATAGTTTGGGGTGGCAATTAATTAAAGGTGTATTAAGTTATGGTATTGTTATGCAGAGTACCAATATTTGCCAGTTTTTAAATTACAGACTCAGTTTTTATTTGTTGCATGCACAGGCAGGGAAAGCTGCATTGGGTGTGTTTAGTACAGCCATAGCACTTGGCGAGACCTCCTGGTTGTTAAGCAAAAGTTTAACCAATGTACAATACCCAAAAGTGGTGCATGAAACAAATCATCAATTTAAATTATTGCTCACAAACGATTATGCTAAGAAGGCTTTTACAGGCACATTTTGTTTGCTGTTACCATTACTTTTAATTCCTAAACAAGGTTACTGCCTGCTTTTTGGTAATGAGTTTGCCGATGTTAAGTATATTGTAAGCTGTTTGAGTTTGGGGTTGTTACTTATGGGTTTTACAGCGCCTGTTTCGCATTATTTTTCAGGTGTTTCAAAAAACAGAATTAATTTATACGCTACGCTAACCGGGTTAATTGTAACTGTTTTTTTAGGTTCGGTTTTAATATTAATTTTTCACATGCAAGGAGCCATACTTACCATGCTAATAGCTTATGTGGCCATTGCTGTTGTACTTTTGTTTACATATTGCAATCAAACCAATACATCATTAACTGTACTTATCCCAAAACCGTCAGATATTAAAGGCTATATAAATAACTTGTTTAAATTGTCAACATTTAAATAACCGGTTAATTCAAGTTTAAGTTCATTTATAGTAACTGTAACACACTATTAAATAAAAAATATGAAAAACGACATTGTAAATATGATACACCTGAAAGGTGGTGTTGCTATTGATGTGTTTAATAAATCGAAAGATGCGTTTGATATGTTTCGTGCAGTACTGCAGCAATTAGAACAACAATATCGCGAAGCAGTATTAAAATTAGATTCACGTATTGCAATTAGTTATGATGATAAAGGTAAGCTGGAAGTTCATTTTCAGGCTGCTAATGATGTGCTGGTGTTTATCATGCAAACGCATGTTTTTAATTTCGATCCATCGCATAGTATCCATCGTTCATCCTATACTAAAGATGACCCGCTTCGCTCACATTGCGGTATGATTTGTATTTATAATTTTTTAACCGATTCGTTAAAATACAAACGCTTAAGCGATAACGGTATTATGATAGGTCGTGTTTTTATAAACAAGGATGGACATTATTTTGTTGAGGGTAAAAAACAATTGGGCATTTTGTTTAACAACTTCGAAACTGAAGAAATTACGTTAGATGCTGTTGCAAAAATTATAAATTCGGCTATGTCTTACGCTTTGGAGTCTGATGCCAATGTACCCGGGTTCGATATGATGCAGGTAACCAATCTGCAAGCGTTAAGTGAACGCTCAGGAATTGGTTTTGACTCAGGTAAATCATTTGGTTTTCAAATGATGCACAATGAAAATAAATAAAAACAACTGCATTTATTTTTGACCATGTTTTAATTATATTACCTTGGTTACCACATTAACTAATTGTCAAACTGTAGCACCCATGCATGGCTGTTAGGCTTTATATAATTTGCCGGCAACTTAACATAAGTATGGTTGTTTTTAATTGTATAGGTTGCTTTGCCACAGCCCAAAATTTTTAATGTGGCATTTTTACGTGGTACAAAATTTTTAATTTCTATTTGTTCGGGCAATGGCTCGTTTTCTTTTGCCAGATAAATGGCAAAAATATGTTTGCTGTTTTTGGTAAAACAAATATTGTCTGATTTATAGGGCGGTGAAACAGTGGTACTGTAAATACAACTTTGGTTTTGTTGCATCCAGTTGCCAATTTCTTTTAAACGCATGTATGCATCATTATGCCATTGCCCTTTTTCATCTGGTCCGATATTTAGAAGCAAGTTGCCGCCTTTGGCCACAATATCAACCAATGTATGTATCAGTTGATGCGTACTTTTATACGTATCATTAGCAACGTAACTCCAACTGGTTGCCATGGTTAAACAAGTTTCCCAAGGATAATTTAATGGCGCATCCGGAATTTGTTGCTCGGGGGTTAAATAGTTTTGGTAATAGCCATAAACCGACCTGTCGACCATTAAAATGCCCGGTTGATTTTTACGTGCCATTGCAGCTATGCGGTGCATGTTTATTTCCTGCGGATAAGGTACCTTTATCCAAGGTCGTTCTTCTTCAGTTACTGTTGAATCGGGCCGAACCTGACCACCATCTAACCATAAAATATCAACCTTACCATATTGTGTTGTTAACTCATTTAATTGATTGTAAGTAAAGTCTTCAAAGGCCTGCCATTTGCCCGCATACTTTTTTGTGTCATAATTACTGCAACGATTAGGCGTGGCAAATTTAGGCCACCAATAATCGTGGTTATGCCAATCGGGTTTCGAAAAATATGCACCCGTTTTAAAACCTTTTGTCCGAAACGACTTAAAAATTTCGGCAGTAACATTTGCCTTCGTATTATAATAAAAGGGGCATGATGTATCCGTAATTTTATAGTTTGTAAATTTTGTATCGAACATGCAAAAACCATCATGGTGTTTGGTAGTAAAAATCACATACTTCATGCCTGCATAGGCAGCAGCTTCGGCCCATTTATCAGGGTCAAATTTTGTTGGGTTAAACGTATGTTGCAGTTGTTCGTAGCTTTTTTTATAGGCTTCGTAATCATTGGCAAATGGACCACGCCTTACACACCAATCCTCATCTTCGCTGCATATACTCCAACTTTCAACCACACCCCATTGGCTATATGGCCCCCAATGCATTAACAAGCCAAACTTTAATTGCTGCCATTGATTTAAACTTTCAACTACGGCCGAATCGGTTGGGTAATAGTATTTTTGAATTTGGGCTTTTGTTTGGTTGAAAAGTGCAACTATTAATGCAATAATTATTTTTTTTCTGCTCATGTTAATTTACGTTTTGTGTAATAATGATAAATAAAATCAAGTGGAATATTTTAAAAGTAAACCATATTTAATAGCAAGAAATTGCCAATGAAAAGAAGCTTTAAAATTTTACCAAATACTTCACAATTGCTATTAATATACTAATACATTTGCGTTTTAATACTTTAAACAAATTTATCGAAAATGAAAAAATTTACATTATTAAGTTTCGCAGCATTGTTAAGCACGGGCTTGATGGCGCAAAGCGATTCAAAAGTTGCAGGCAAAGTACCTGTAATGCGCAACAATTTTAACCAAAACACAGTTGCTAACAAAGGTGGTTCATCGGTGTTTGCAACTATTTACACGCAAGATTTTGCTAGCGGTGTACCGGCTGGTTGGGCAATTACCGACAGCTCGGGTGGTGGTAAAATTTGGACGTATGATACCGATGGCCCATCAGGTGCATCAGGTTCACCGGCAGATGCCATTTTATCGCCAACAGCATCAAACGGTTTCATGATTATGGACGATGATAATTATGGACAAGGTACCGGTGCTACCCGTACCGATTTAATTACAACTGCTATAAACTGCGCAGCTTTTCCCGCAGTTAAAATTAAGTTTGTTGATTTTTATCGTCACTATGTTCCTGCAGCATCAGAAGCCGTACTTTATGTAAGTAATGACAGTGTTAACTGGACTGATATGTACCATGCCGAAACGGGTTTAGCTAACAACGCTGCAACAACTAACCCACATAATGTTGAGCTTGATTTAACATCGGTTGCCGGTGGTCAGAGTACTGTTTACTTAATGTTTACTTACCGGGGCGATTGGGGTTACTATTGGGAAATTGATGATATCGAATTGTTTGAACCATCGGCTGTTGACGCTGGAGTAGCAGCTACTGCTTTTCCTTTCACAGGTTGTAGCTTAAGCAGCACATCTCCGGTTTCAATTTCTGTATTTAACTCAGGTGCAACGGCAATATCTAATGTGCCGGTTTCATATTCGGTTAACGGTGGTACAGCAGTAAACGAAACAATAAGTAATACCATTGCGCCTAACGATACATTTCTTTACACCTTTACACAAACTGCCGATTTATCAGCAGGAGGTGTGCATGCAATTAGTTTAAGTGCAACATTAACGGGCGATGGCAATGCTGCAAATGATACTACTACAGCTTATGCTTTATCAGTTGCCTCAATCAGTGTGCAAACCAATGCATACACTATGGGCTTCGAAACAACTGATGATTACTCAGGTTATACAGTTGAAGATGTGGATGGTGATGGAACCAGTTTTGATATAATAAACACTTTAACCCACACTGGTGGTTTTTGTTTACGCAAACCAGGTAGCGGTATTCCTGATAATAACTGGATATTTACAACCTGTTTCGACTTTGACGCTGCAACACCTTACTCATTAACTTTTTGGTATAAAAACTTTGAATTAGCTACACCTTGCGAAATTGCTGCACATTTAGCTACTTCAAATACCAACACAGCAACTACAACTAATATTGTTACTTGTCCTATTCCGGCTGATACAACTTATCAATTCAGCAATAATACTTTTACTGTACCAACAACAGGCAAATACTATATTGGTTTTAATTTCTTTGCACAAGGTGCTACCAGTTCATTACGTTTAGATGATATCGTTGTAAGTGTGGTTTCTGCAATTGGAGATAACGAAGCAACTTCGATTACTGCTTATCCTAATCCTTCGAATGGTTTAGTAGCCTTAAAAGGATTAAGTGGAAACGGTGTGGTTTCTGTTGTAAATCAAATGGGTCAGGTTGTTGTAACCAAGTCATTCAGCAATCAAACTTCATTAGGTTTAGATTTAACTGCTCAACCTGCAGGTTTATATCATGTTAAAGTTCAAAATGGTAACACCATTAGTAATTTAACAATTAATGTAAATCGCTAAAACTTAGGTTTACTTAATCAGGAAAGAGGTCTTGCATTTTTGCAAGGCCTCTTTTTGTTTGGTGCTTAAGCAGATAATTTATACATATAAAAAAATTCCAAAATAATCAGGCCTGATTGGCTATTAAAATAATAGTGCAGGCTTTTCAGGTATGAATTTTTATAGCCGTAGCTTTTTAAAGATATAGATATAGTTAAATGGAAATTATATTTAAATCTCATTGTTTTACTAAATGTTTCAATACAAGTTAACAATACCTAAATACCGTTTAAGCAAGTAATAATGCTAATTCATGTAGCTGTTTTTAATTGGATCTTACTACGTGAAGTAAAATAAAATGGACAGGCTTAAATTATTTAGCACCCGCTTGTGCTGCCATATCAAAATACATTTTAGCATTGTATTGGTCGCCTTTGTTTTGATAGGTAATACCTAAAAATTTTAAAGCCATCACATTATTAGGGTCGCATTTTACGGCAGTTAAAAAATTTTGAATGGCTGCATCTAACTGACCCAATGTACCATAAGCACTACCCAGGTTACACCATGCTTCGCTGTAGTTAGCATCAAATTGTGTGGCTTTGCTAAATGCGGTAATGGCTTCGTTATACTTACCGGTTTCGAAATAAACGGTGCCAATATTGTTATGTACTGTAGCTAAATATGGAGCAACAGCCAATGCTTTGTTGTAAAAATACATGGCACTGTCTAAATCTTTTTTCTTATAAAATGCAACGCCTAATTGTGCCCATGGCTCACTAAAAGCAGGGTATATTTCGGCCGATTTTTTTAATTCACTGATACCGCGTGCAATTATTTTTTCTTGTTCGGGTTTAGGAAATTTTTCATAGTAATCGGGTTTACAAATTGCATTACCCAAATAAAAGTGTGTACGCGTACTTAATGGTGCATTTACCACTCCGCTTTCATAAAGCGTAATATTGTCTTTCCAAACCCTGCTGTAGGAAAAAGTTTTAAGACTGTATAACAGCGCCACTAAACAAACAGTTGCAGTAAGCATGTATCGAGCTTTGAAAAATGCAGTAATGCTTTCAACTTTTATTGTGGGTTTACTTATAAATGCATCCAACAAAAAAGCAACACCCATACAATAAGCCAATGCCGGTGTGTACATTAATCGTTCGGCCATATTGGTACCAATTACCATTAAAAAGTTAGATGATACTGACGATACAATAAAGAAGAAAATTACAACCATTGCATATGGGTTCTTTTTAGCAAACCCTTTTATAGCAATTATAAGTAATGCAGCATACAAAATAAATGCTAGTAAAAACCGCCAATCAGATACGCTGCTAAGTGGTATTTGATTAAACGAATAATCAAAAACTAATGGATGCGGAAAAATTAAAAGCATTGCATACATACCCATAATTACAACAGCTGTACACTTTTGAATTAAAAAGTTAGGTGCTGCCATTAATGAATTATCGGCTATGGATGGAGGGCCGGCATTATTGTCTTTTAAAATATTATATCGGATAATTAAAAACAAAATAGCAGGTATCCAAAAAACCCAGGTTTTGCTTAACGATTGTGTAACAGTGTGGTTTGTAAAGAAGTAAACAAACAATGGAAACACCAGAACAAAAGTTATAGACGACTCTTTGCTTAGCAAAGCCAAAAAGAAACTTAAGCAGGAAAGTAGTACTGTACTTGTTTGTGGTTTTTGAATGTTGCGATGCAGTAAATTTAATGCGATGATAAAAAACAGAAAGCCTAAAATTTCGTCTAAACTTTTAATGTTGGCAACTACTTCAACGTGTATGGGGTGGGTTATAAATAATAAACTCGCAATAAACGATACGTATATATTGGCTGTAAATCGTTGTAGCGTAATAAATAATAAATATCCGGTTAAGGCATACATTACTAAATTAAGTAAATGGAAAGGAAATGCATTGTTTGGAGCCCATTGCCATAGTACAGCAAAAGCAGCCTTGCTTAATGGGCGATAAAGTTCATCACCTTGAATATTGTAGCCGAAACGGTAACTGCTTTTAAAAATTTCGCCTAAAGCAGCTATACCTTGTTTGGTTTGTCGGTTTTCGATTATTGCGCTGTAATCGTCTAAGGCAAATCCAAAACCTAATGTTTGTGCATAAATGATGCATCCAATAAAACCGACAAATAATGCCAGCGAATTAGAAAGTGGATGCGCCCACTTGGGTGCTTCTATATTTTTTGCCAACCCTGATTTTGTTTTTATGGGTTGAGGCTTAATTTTTTTAAGTTGCATAGTAGGGTGGTATGTTGGTTTTACTGTATGGAGTCGTTCTGCTTTCCTATTAATTCGTGTGCAATTTCTAAATCAGTTTTATACATGTTTTGTAATAACCACCTTACGGATTCTGCCTGATGATAGTTTGGAAACTTTACCAGCAGTTGTTGGTAGGCTTCGCTGGCTTTTACTTTATCGTATTGCACATTGTCAAGCAAGAAGGCTTTAAAAAAATAAGCATCAGCTACCCCATTATACTTTGGGAAATTAATAATCACACTGTCATAAAGGTTTAAGGCCAACTGTGGCTGATGTGCATGGGCAGCAACATCTGCAGCTTTAAATAAGTAATAAGCACTTATTGTATCAACCGGGTTGAGCCGGGCATAGCTGATGTATAGGTCAATCATTTGTTGGGCTTTCGCATAATTAACTACACCTGTGGTGTCATTTTTTAACTCCGACTCTTTTTGAGCTATTTCTTTTTGTAATTTACTATTTTCATTACAACCTGCTACTATGATTATACCAACACTAATTGCAAATAAGCGAACTTTATTAAAAATCATATATTAAAGTTTAAAGTGAAAATTTTTTTGCAGTTAAATTTAAAGCGGTGCATTTTTTTCTTTTCTCATTTCGTTGTAAACAATATTGTCTAACAAGCGAGGAAAAAACTTACTTAAAAATACGGCCAGTTTGCCTTGCAGCGTTAGTGTAATACTACGCTTACGTTTATGTACTGCAGCTATTATATGTTTGGCTACTATTTCAGCAGGCATCATTTTACTTTCGTCACGCGATGATTGATTGTGCATTTTGCCCGTGGCATTTAATGCAGCATACCTTATGTTACTGGCTGTAAAACCGGGTCTTGCTATCAATACATGCAAACCTGTTTTTAAGTTTTCGGCCCGAAGCGTTTCCATAAATCCTTCTAATGCAAATTTAGATGCACTGTAACCGGTGCGAGCCGGTAATCCTTGTTTTCCGGCAATTGATGAAATGGCCACAACGCTACCTTTGTTTATTAAAAGCGATGGTAAAGCATATTTGGTACAATATACAGCACCCCAAAAATTAGTGTTCATTAACTTTTGTAAAACATCTAAATCAACATCTATAAACAATGCACGCATACTAATGCCAGCGTTACATATTAGTATATCTATTCTGCTATATAATTTTAATGTTTCTTGAATCAGATTTTTACAGTCAGCCTCTATGGTTACATCACATACAAATGCTTTTGAGCGTCCACCAAATTTATTTATTTCTGTTTCAGTTTCAAGAAGCACATTTTTATTACGCCCTGCAATTACTACGGTAAAGTTTTGTGTGGCATACTGTATTGCCAAGGCTTTGCCTATTCCTGATGTGGCTCCTGTTATTATTACTACTTGCATATAATCTTTCAGCATAAAGCGCAACAAAGGAAAGATATTTTTAGGCAGTGTATCATAGCGACTTTTGATTTATTCTGAAACTTAGTTTGTAAAAAAATTAATTTCAGTTGATTTTTAAACAAAATATAAAATGTAAATATGCTTTTAGGTATATGAAAAGTGCAAATCCAATACATTTAATTTGGTTGATTGTTTCATGCATAGGTCTCTTTTTTGGTGGTAGTCATATTTCCAAGCTGGTTCATTTGTATGTTGAAGCCTTACATGCACAAAATGTTACGGCAGTTGTTAAGTCAAAAATACTTTCCGAAAAAAGTGAAGCGTTTAAAACGGCTTACGTACTTAATTTTAATATTACAAACCTCAATCAGTTATATAATGGTAAGATATTTTATTCGCTCAACGACAAGCTAAACACAGGCGATTCGGTAGCTATAATACATTGTAGTCAAATAAAGTATAGTACATTTAGTGGATTTTCGAACCGATATGCAAGCTCACTTTTTTATGCAGTGATTTTCTTGATTCTGGGTTCAGCTTTTGGTTTGGTTTGGTACAAATCAGTATTTAAAAATGTCGGTTAATACATGTTATATCCAATAACCATAATATATTTGTAGCATGCTTCAATACATCATTATCGCATTGCTTTTTGTCTTGTCGGTAATTTATTTAATCGTAAGAATATTCCCTAAAAAGAACAGCAAAAGTTGTTCTGCTTGCCAAAAGCATTAGGTTATAGTTGTGCGAAAACGGCATTAAATTTCTAAGGGCGGGTTAATTAACTAATGTTAACGATGCTGTACCAACAACAGGTATATTTTCGGCCTTTATTCATATCCATATTTTTATTGAAGATGAAAAAATTCTCGGTATTGCTTTTGGCAATTTCAATGGTGCTAACATACGCCATCTCATCCTGTACAACAACAAACAAAACAGCAACTGCATTTGAAGGTGTGAACATGGCTAATTTCGATACAACCATTAATCCTGCTGATGATTTTTATACATACGTAAATGGAGGTTGGCTCAAAAACAATCCGGTGCCATCAACAGAAGCCCGTTGGGCATCCTTTAGCGAGGTTACAGAAAATAACCTAAAAGTGCTTTTGCAAGTTTGCCAAGATGCCGCATCTAACAAAACGGCAGCACCGGGCAGCAATGAGCAAAAGATTGGCGATTTCTATGCATCGGGTATG
Source organism: Bacteroidia bacterium (assembly GCA_016788165.1). Lineage (GTDB taxonomy): Bacteria > Bacteroidota > Bacteroidia > AKYH767-A > OLB10 > JAEUTH01. Next base: position 182,763 of record JAEUTH010000008.1, read on the forward strand.
GATTCTGTTAAACTCGAAGCAGATGGTATAAAACCTTTACAAGACGATTTCGAAAAAATCAATTCCATAAAAACAATAAGTGATGTGGTGAGTTTCATTGCCAAAAGCCAAAGTATGTTTATGGCACCGGCATTTGCTTTTTATGCAGGTCAGGATGATAAAAACAGCTCTTCAATTGTACCACAATTACATCAGGCAGGTTTGGGTTTGCCCGATAGAGATTATTACACAAATCAGGACGCACGCAGTGCAAATATCAGATTGGAATATGCAAATCATATTGCAAAAATGTTTGAATTGGCGGGCAGTAATATGGATGATGCAAAATCGGCAGCAGCAGCCGTAATTGACATAGAGACACAATTAGCTAAGGTTTCGCTAACGCGCACCGCCATGCGCGACCCCAATTTGATTTATAATAAAAAAACCATTTCCGAAGTTTCGGTTTTAATGCCCAATCTCAATTTCGAAAACTATCTGACTTTGTTAGGTGTAAATAATGCATCCTATGTAATTATTGACAATCCAATATTTTATCAAACAGTAGATAAAATGTTGGCATCCATAGCAATTGACAAATGGAAAACATACTTAAAATGGAATGTAATTAATAGTTGGGCAAGTTGCTTGAGTAATGCAATGGTTATGGCCGATTTTGACTTTAACCAAGGCATACTTAAGGGCACCAAAGAAATTAAACCACGTTATAAACGTGTTATAGAAAGTACTGATCAGTTTTTAGGCGAAGCCTTGGGCGAGTTATATTGCAACAAAGCATTTACACCCGAAACCAAAGCGCGTGCTTTAGAAATGGTAAACAATTTAGGTGTTGCTTTACGCGATAGGATTAATACGCTAACTTGGATGAGTGCCGCAACTAAAACGAAAGCAATTGCAAAGCTCAATAAGTTTGTAAATAAAATCGGATATCCTGACAAGTGGCGCGATTATTCTAAATTAACCATTGATAAAAGTTCTTATTGCCAAAATGTACAGCGCGCTTCTGCTTTTGAATTTAACCGGATGATTGCCAAAATAGGACAGCCGGTTGATAAAACAGAATGGGGAATGTCGCCACCTACCGTAAATGCATATTACAATCCCGGTTTTAACGAAATCGTATTTCCGGCAGGTATTTTACAACCTCCTTTTTTTAATGCCAAAGCCGATGATGCAATAAATTATGGGGGCATAGGTGGCGTAATTGGACATGAAATGACACATGGCTTTGATGATCAGGGCCGGTTATATGATTTAGATGGAAATCTGAAAAATTGGTGGACAGAAACCGACAGTGCAAACTTTGTTCAAAAGGCAAATGTTTTGGTTAGCCAGTTTAACAACTACACTGTGCTTGACTCGATGCATGTTAATGGCGAACTTACACTTGGCGAAAACATTGCCGACTTAGGCGGGTTAACCATTGCTTATGAGGCTTTTAAAAAGACAAAGCAGTTTAAAGATCAGCAAAAAATAGATGGTTTTACACCCAATCAACGGTTTTTTATAGGCTGGGCAACAGTATGGCGTCAAAATGTACGCGAACAAGAACAAATGCGCAGGTTAATAGTTGACCCCCATAGTCCGGGCAAATTAAGGTGCAATGGCCCGCTTAGTAATATGCCTCAATTTTATGAAGCATTTGGAGTTAAGCAAAACAACGGCATGTGGCGTAATGAAAACGAACAAGCCAAAATCTGGTAAAAAAGAATCACCCAACAATTTTTTTATTCTATTGGGTAATACATTCTTAAGTACATTTTAGCGTATCAATTGTTTTGTTGTAAATTTTGCTTCTAAAAACGGATGTAAACTAGAACCTGTTTGTCTAACTCAAACTTTTAAATGAGACACTCAAATTCGTATTAATGGTGCAGCACTTTGGTTGATACCGGAAATCGCTTTTCACAATTTTAAGTTATTTGAATAAAAAATTACTAACAAAATAGCTACTCGGTTTAGAGCGTAAAACCATAATAGCAAAGGCTTATAAGGCGTATCGAAGTCGGTTTTTGTATTGTTAATATCTGTTTAGAATGAAGTCTGAAAATATTTTTCAGTATGGCCTTGTTAATATAGAAATTGTCAATACTTTTGCGTTCCATTTTTTTAAGGGGTAACCCCAAAAATCAGAATAGCGAATGCCAACAATACAACAATTAGTGCGTAAAGGCCGTGTAGCCTTAATAGACAAGAGTAAGTCGCCTGCATTAGACTCATGTCCGCAACGCAGAGGTGTATGTACCCGTGTATATACTACTACACCCAAAAAACCAAACTCAGCTATGCGTAAAGTAGCCCGCGTAAGGTTAACCAATAAATTTGAAGTAACTGCCTACATACCTGGCGAAGGTCATAACCTACAGGAGCACAGCATTGTGTTAATACGTGGTGGTAGGGTTAAAGACTTACCAGGTGTTCGTTATCATATTGTACGCGGTGCATTAGATACCTCAGGTGTTGATGGACGTACACAGCAACGCTCAAAATACGGAACAAAACGACCTAAAGCAGGTGCAGCACCGGCAGCAGCAGCAAAAGGCAAAAAGAAATAACAAACAGTCAAGCATAAATAATTCAGCAGTCAATCATGAGAAAGACCAAGCCCAAAAAAAGATTGTTACTACCCGACCCACGTTTTAATGATGTGTTGGTTACACGCTTTGTAAACAACTTAATGTATAGCGGTAAAAAAAATACGGCATTCGATATTTTTTATGATGCCGTTGCTAAAGTTGAAGACAAAACCAAAGAAAATGGTTTAGAAACATTCAAAAAAGCACTTAACAACATTATGCCAGCTGTCGAAGTACGCAGTCGTAGGGTAGGTGGTGCAACTTTTCAAATTCCATCAGAAGTAAGGCCTGAACGCAAAATTGCTGTGGGCATTAAATGGTTAATTACCTATTCGCGCAAACGAAATGAAAAGACAATGGCAGATAAGTTGGCAGGCGAAATTATTGCTGCTGCTAAAGGTGAAGGAGCAGCTGTGAAAAAGAAAGACGATACACATCGTATGGCCGAGGCTAACAAAGCCTTTGCTCATTTTAAATCATAATCAATTTAGCTAAAGCTAAACAACAATATAAAATGGCTCAAGACTTAAAATATACACGTAATATTGGTATCTCAGCACATATTGATGCTGGAAAAACAACCACTACTGAACGTATATTGTACTATACAGGCAAAGTTCACAAAATAGGCGAAGTGCACGAAGGTGCTGCAACCATGGATTGGATGGTACAGGAACAAGAACGTGGTATCACCATCACTTCGGCAGCAACTACCTGTTATTGGAACTACCCAACCGACAATGGAAAGGTTTCACCAGCAACCAAAAAGTATCGTATGAATATTATAGATACGCCCGGTCACGTTGATTTTACGGTAGAAGTTGAACGGTCATTACGCGTATTAGACGGTGCAGTTGCGCTTTTTTGTGCAGTTGGCGGTGTTGAGCCACAGTCAGAAACCGTATGGCGCCAAATGAATAAATACAATGTGCCGCGCATTGGCTTTGTAAACAAAATGGACCGTGCAGGTGCCGATTTTTTCAATGTAGTACAACAAGTAAAAGACCGTTTATCAGGTAATCCAATTCCATTACAAGTTCCTATTGGAGCCGAAGAAACTTTTAAAGGCGTAGTTGACTTAATTACAAACAAAGCAATTGTTTGGGACGAAGCCACACAAGGGATGACATATACAGAAATTCCAATTCCCGATGATTTGAAAGAAGAAGTGGCAGAATGGCGCGCAAAATTGGTTGAAAATGTAGCCGAGTTTGACGATACTTTAATGGAGAAGTTTTTTGAAGATCCAAACTCTATTACCGTTGAAGAACTTCAAAACGCAATCCGTTTAGCCGTATGTGCTATGAAAATTACACCCATGATGTGTGGTTCTTCATTTAAGAATAAAGGTGTACAAACCATGCTTGACGCTGTAATGTGTTTCTTGCCAAGTCCACTAGATATTGCAGCAGTTGAAGGTACAAACCCGAATACAGGTGAAAAAGAAGAGCGCAAGCCTAGTACTGATGACAAGTTTGCAGCCCTTGCTTTTAAAATAGCAACCGATCCGTTTGTGGGCCGTTTAGCATTTATGCGAGCCTATTCAGGTAAATTAGATTCGGGTTCTTATGTGTTAAATACACGCTCAGGCAATAAAGAACGCATCTCGCGCATTTTCCAAATGCATGCTAATAAACAAAATCAAATTGAAACCTTAGAAGCGGGTGATATCGGTGCAGCAGTTGGTTTTAAAGATATACGTACAGGCGATACATTGTGTGATGAGAAACACCCAATTGTGCTTGAGGCAATGAGTTTCCCTGAACCTGTAATTGGTTTAGCAATTGAACCAAAAACGCAAGCAGATTTGGATAAGTTAGGAGTTGCTTTAAATAAACTGGCCGAAGAGGATCCAACATTCCGCGTACATACCGACCAAGATACCGGCCAAACCGTAATAAGTGGTATGGGCGAGTTGCATCTTGAAATTATAGTTGACCGTTTAAAACGTGAGTTCAAAGTTGAATGTAATCAAGGAGCACCGCAAGTTTCTTATAAAGAAAACTTAACGAGCAATGCAACACACCGCGAGGTTTACAAAAAACAAACCGGTGGTAGAGGTAAGTTTGCTGATATTCAATTTGAAATTGCCCCTGCAGATTCAGAGTGGTTAGAAGCTAATCCAAAAGGTGGATTACAATTCCTGAACGAAATTACCGGTGGTAATATTCCACGTGAGTTTATTCCTTCAGTTCAGAAGGGATTTGAGCAAGCTATGAAAAACGGTGTACTAGCAGGTTATGGCATGGATAGTATGAAAATCAGATTGTTTGATGGTTCATATCATGCGGTTGACTCTGATGCATTAAGCTTTGAAATTTGTGCCAAAGTAGGGTATCGTGAATCAGCTCGTAAAGCTAAACCGGTATTAATGGAGCCTATTATGAAATTAGAGGTGGTAACCCCAGAAGAAAATATGGGTGATGTTATTGGCGATATTAATAAAAGACGTGGTCAGTTAGAAGGTATGGACGCTCGTGCCGGTGCGCAAGTTATACGTGCTAAAGTACCATTATCTGAGATGTTTGGTTATGTTACAGCTATCCGAACTTTAAGCTCAGGACGTGCTTCTTCATCAATGGAGTTTTCGCACTATGCCGAAGCCCCACGCAACGTTGCAGATGATGTAATTGCTAAAGCAAAGGGTAAATTAAAGGAAATAGCATAAACCTGTTTTAAACAAATAATCTTATACAATAACGTTCTTTAAATAAACAAGCAATGAGTCAACGAATTCGTATCAAACTGAAATCATATGATTTTAATTTGGTTGATAAATCAGCCGAAAAAATTGTAAAAACAGTAAAGTCAACCGGTGCTGTTGTTAGTGGGCCAATTCCATTGCCAACAGAAAAACAAATTTACACCGTGCTTCGCTCACCACACGTAAACAAAAAGGCGCGCGAACAGTTTCAGTTATGTGCATATAAGCGTTTGTTAGATATACATAGCTCAACTGCAAAAACAGTTGATGCCTTAATGAAACTTGAATTGCCAAGTGGTGTTGAAGTTGAAATTAAAGTCTAATTAATTTAAATACGTTCATTAAAATCGAAAAACAATTATGTCTCCGACTTTTGAAGCAGAGACCACTAATTACAACCTATTTATAAAATGTCAGGAATTATAGGAAAAAAAGTAGGCATGACCAGCATCTTTGATGCTGAAGGACGCAATGTACCTTGCACAGTTATTCAAGCAGGCCCATGCGTAGTAACTCATGTAAAAACCGTAGAAAAAGACGGTTATCAAGCACTTCAGTTAGCTTTTGATGAAAAAACTGAAAAACATACTCCAAAGGCAATGCAAGGTCATTTTGCAAAAGCCAGTACAACACCAAAGCGCAAGTTAGCCGAATTTAAAGGTTTCGAAGCGGAGTACAACTTAGGTGATGTAATAAAAGCAGATCTTTTCGCTGAAGGTGAATTTTGTGATGCTATTGGCGTAAGTAAGGGTAAAGGTTTTCAAGGTGTTATCAAACGTCATGGCTTTGGCGGTGTTGGTGGTACAACTCATGGTCAACACAACCGCCTAAGAGCACCTGGTTCATTAGGCGCATCGTCTTGGCCTTCACGCGTATTTAAAGGAATGCGTATGGCGGGTCGTACCGGTTTTGATAATGTAAAAATTCAAAATCTGGAGGTAATAAAAGTTATTGCCGAGCACAACTTAATACTTATTAAAGGTGCTGTGCCAGGGCATAAGGGCAGCTATGTTTTATTAGAAAAATAATAGCCCCTATCATCAATCAATCAAATACCATTCAATTTCTTAACAATGGAATTATCAGTTTATAATATCGAAGGAAAAGACACAGGTCGCAAAGTTAACTTAAGCAGTAATATATTTATTACTGAACCTAATGACCATGCCATCTACTTAGATGTAAAACAATATTTGGCCAATCAACGCCAAGGAACACATAAGTCAAAAGAACGTGCTGAAATTGCACGAACAACCAAAAAACTTAAACGCCAAAAGGGTACAGGTGGTGCCAGGGCTGGTAGTATGAAGTCGCCTTTATTTAAAGGTGGAGGTCGTGCTTTTGGACCGCAGCCACGCGACTATTCATTTAAGTTAAATAAAAAATTAAAGCAATTAGCTCGTAAATCAGCTTTGGGCTATAAACTCCAAGCTAATGCAATTACCATTATCGAGGATTTTACTTTGGACGCACCAAAAACCAAAACATACGTAGGTATGATAGGTAATTTGCAATTAGCCGGAAAAAAAACCTTAATGGTAGTAGGCGATTCAAATAAAAATATATATTTGTCGTCCCGAAATTTGGAGCGCAATAAGGTTGTAAGTGCCTCATCTTTAAACACTTACGATATTATGAATGCGCAACAAATTGTGGTTTCTGAGAAGAGTTTGACGTTAATTGAAAGCACATTAGCCTAAAATTTTTCAAAAATCATTATCATCAAAAGAAAAAAGAGCGCGAAATGAACATTATTATAAAACCCATCATTACCGAAAAAGTAACCAAACTTGGTGAAAAAGCACCGCGATACGGTTTTTTCGTAAATCCGGATGCGAACAAAATTCAAATCAAGAATGCAGTTGCACAAATGTATAATGTATCGGTTGCATCAGTTAATACAATAATCCAGCGGGGTAAATCAAAATCACGTTATACAAAAGCTGGTTTTGTAAGCGGCAAAAGAAGTAATGTGAAAAAAGCAATCGTTACCCTTAAAGCGGGCGATGCAATTGACTTTTACGCAAACATATAAAACAAGAGAAACGATAAAGTAAGCAATGGCAATTAAAAAACTACGTCCGATAACTCCTGGTCAGAGGTTTATGGCACGTTCTACATTTGACGAAGTTACGACTAACCGACCTGAAAAAAGTCTTACCCAAAGTATGAATCGTACCGGAGGAAGAAATAATACCGGTAAAATGACTATGCGCTATATTGGTGGTGGTCATCGTAAAATTTATCGTGTTGTAGATTTTAAACGTGATAATACAGGCGTACCCGGAAAAGTAGATTCGATTCAATACGATCCAAATCGTTCAGCTTATATTGCATTAATACATTATGTTGACGGTGATAAGCGCTATATTATAGCTGCAAATGGACTTAAAGTTGGTCAAAGTGTTGTATCAGGAGCTGGTGCAGCACCTGAAGTAGGAAATTGTTTGCCTTTAAAAGAAATTCCATTGGGTACTGTAATTCACAATATTGAATTACGCCCAGGGCAAGGCGCAAAAATGGCACGTAGTGCCGGTGCATACGCACAATTATTAGCAAGAGATGGCAAATATGCGGTTTTAAAAATGCCTTCAGGCGAAACACGCATGGTGTTAACAGCATGTATGGCTGCAATTGGAGCCGCATCAAACCCCGATTTTTTCCAGGAGAAGTCAGGTAAAGCAGGACGTACACGTTGGTTTGGAATTCGTCCACGTGTCCGTGGTGTTGCTATGAACCCGGTTGACCATCCAATGGGTGGTGGTGAAGGTCGCGCATCAGGTGGCCATCCACGTTCGCGCAAAGGATTGTTAGCTAAAGGCAAGAAAACACGTTGGAAGGCTAATCCTACCAACAAATACATTATTGAAAGACGAAAAAAATAAACTGCATTAATACTGCACTCATAAAATAAACAAACAATGTCTCGTTCGTTAAAAAAAGGACCACATATAGATATTAAATTGGAACAAAAAGTATTCAAGATGAATGACGGAAAAAAGAAAACCGTTGTAAAAACTTGGGCACGTGGTTCTATGATTTCACCGGATTTTGTAGGTCATACATTTGCTGTACACAATGGAAATAAATTTATTCCGGTATATGTAACTGAAAATATGGTAGGTCACAAGCTAGGCGAATTTGCGCCAACCAGGACTTTCCGTGGGCATAGTGGTGGGAAAGATAAGGGCGGCAAATAAATTGAGCCGTTGAAATAAAATTAAGCTAATACTCTAAATAATAAAAAGAAAATGGGTTCAAGGAAAAGGTTAGCAGCCGAAGAACGCAAAGAAGCTTTGAAGAATGTAAATTTTGCAAAGCTGAACAATTGCCCAACCTCGCCACGTAAGATGCGTTTGGTTGCTGATTTGGTACGTGGTAAAAGTGTAAATACAGCATTACAAATTTTACGATTTACTAATAAGGATGCAGCGCCCCGTATAGAAAAAGTTTTATTGTCAGCTTTATCTAATTGGCAGGCAAAAAATACAGACCAACGATTAGAAGACAGTGATTTGTTTATCAAAGAAATTTATGTGGACAGCGCCCGTATGAATAAACGATTACGCCCTGCACCACAAGGTCGTGGATACCGTATCCGTAAACGCAGTAATCATGTTACCTTGATTATTGACTCTAAAGTAGCTAAAACCGAAAACACTAATACAGAAAACAATTAAAATGGGACAAAAAGCGCATCCTATAGGCAACAGATTAGGAATTATAAGAGGCTGGGATTCAAACTGGTTTGGTGGAAAGAACTATTCAGATAAACTGGTAGAAGATGAAAAGATACGCAACTACCTTATGGCTCGTTTGTCAAAAGGTGGTGTTTCAAAAATAATTATTGAACGTACTTTAAAATTAATAACGGTTACTATAAATACATCACGTCCGGGCATTGTAATTGGCAAGGGCGGACAGGAAGTTGACAAGCTAAAAGAAGAATTAAAAAAGCTTACCAAGAAGGACGTTCAAATAAACATTTTTGAAATAAAACGTCCTGAGTTAGATGCCAAGTTGGTTAGTGAATCGGTGGCTAAACAATTAGAAGGTCGCATATCGTTTCGTAGAGCTATAAAAACCTCTATTGCCTCAACAATGCGTGTAGGTGCCGAAGGGATTAAGATTATGTGTGCAGGCAGGTTAGGTGGTGCTGAAATGGCGCGTACGGAACAATACAAAGAAGGTCGTGTGCCTTTGCACACATTCAGAGCTGATATTGATTATGCGGTATCTGAAGCACAAACCAGCTATGGGAAAATTGGTGTTAAAGTATGGATTTGTCGTGGCGAAGTTTATGGCAAGCGTGATTTATCTCCAAATATCGGATTAAATACACAAACGAAAGTAGGTAGCGAACGTAACGAAGGTCGTGGAGAGCGTAAAGAGCGTGGCGAAGGCCGCGGAAGCAGAGGTACTGGGCGCAGTGGTGATAACAGAGGACGCGCACCAAAAAAGAGAGATGAATAAAACGGATCAAGTAAAATAATAATTAGAAATTTAAAAATATTAATAAATGTTACAGCCAAAGAAGACTAAATTCAGAAAGCAGCATAAGATGAAAGCAAAGGGTAATGCTACCCGTGGTGCTGATATTGCTTTCGGATCTTTTGGTTTGAAGTCATTAGAAACGGCATGGATTACAGGCCGCCAGTTAGAAGCAGCTCGTATTGCACTTACCCGATATATGAAACGTGAAGGCCAGTCTTGGATCCGCGTTTTTCCTGACAAGCCTATCACTAAAAAACCTGCAGAGGTACGTATGGGTAAAGGTAAAGGTGCACCAGAGTATTGGGTTGCAGTTATTAAACCGGGTACCATTATGTTTGAAGCAGAAGGCGTTCCATTAAATGTAGCTAAAGAAGCAATGCGCCTTGCCAGCCAAAAACTACCGGTATTAACCAGATTTATTGTAAGACGCGATTACGTAGAGTAAGCGTTAAAAAGTAAAATTTATAAAAAAGATTTACAATGAAACAGAATATAGTAAAAGATTTGACGAATGACGAACTGCGCGATAAGTTAGCAGAAGAACGTTCGGCTTATACAAAAATTAAAATAACACATCAGGTTTCTCCATTAGAAAACCCGATGAAAATACGTGCCATGCGCAGAACAGTAGCACGCTTAAAAACAGAAATGGTTAACCGTCAATTATCAAAATAAATTTACACATGGAAAGGTCACTTCGAAAAGAAAAAATCGGTATCGTAACGAGCGATAAAATGGCTAAATCAATTGTGGTATCAATTGAACGCAAAGAAAAGCATCCGATTTATGGTAAGTTTATTAAAAAAACCAAAAAATTTATGGCGCATGACGAAAAAAATGAAGCGCATGTAGGTGATAAGGTACGCATTATGGAAACACGCCCATTAAGCAAAAACAAGAATTGGCGTTTGGTTGATGTTGTAGAAAAGGCAAAATAATCGAACCTATTAAAGAAATTATTTTTTTGAAAAAATATCAAGAATAAAAAATGATACAACAAGAGTCGAGGCTAACCGTAGCCGATAATAGTGGAGCAAAAGAAGTGCTATGTATTCGTGTATTGGGTGGTACCAAAAAGCGATATGCTAGCATAGGCGATAAAATTGTAGTTACCGTAAAACATGCAATTCCATCCGGTAATGTTAAAAAAGGTACCGTTTCAAAAGCTGTTGTAGTACGTGTAAGTAAGGAAGTGAGACGAAAAGACGGCTCATACATCAGGTTTGACGACAATGCAGTTGTGTTATTAAATGCAAATGATGAATTACGTGGTACACGTATTTTTGGCCCAGTTGCACGAGAATTGCGCGAAAAAGAATTTATGAAAATAGTTTCATTAGCACCGGAGGTACTATAATTATGGAGAAGAAAGTAAAACTAAAAATAAGAAAAGGCGACATGGTGATTATTATGTCGGGCGAATCAAAAGGTAAACAAGGTAAAGTATTATCTGTTGTAAAAGAATCAAACCGGGCAATTGTTGAAGGCGTTAACCAGGTTTCGAAACATAGCAAACCTAATGCTAAAAATACCCAAGGTGGTATTGTAAAGCAAGAGGCCAGTATCCATATGAGCAACATGATGTTGGTAGACCCCAAAACCGGTAAACCAACACGTGTAGGCCGTAAAGTTGAAGATGGAAAAATTGTGCGTTACGCAAAAAAATCAGGCGATCTGATAAAGGAAAACAAGTAATAAGAAAAAGTTTTAGTTGCTACATGTAACAGACTTAAAAATATTAATAACATGGCTTACAGTCCACGATTAAAAGATAAATATAAAAACGAGATAGCAAAAAGCATGATGACACGCTTTAGCTACAAAAGCAATATGCAGGTGCCTCGTTTAGTGAAGATATGTGTTAACCAAGGTGTTGGTGATGCAGTATCAGACAAAAAATTGATAGAATCATCGGTTAATGAGATGTCAACTATAACCGGCCAAAAAGCAGTTGCTACCAAATCTAAAAAAGATATTTCCAATTTTAAATTGAGAAAAGATGTACCTGTAGGTGTTCGTGTAACTTTACGCGACAACAATATGTATGAATTTTTAGACCGTTTGGTTGCAGTATCTTTACCCCGCATTCGCGATTTCAAAGGTATTAATGATAAAGGTTTTGATGGTCGTGGAAATTACACTTTGGGTGTTACAGAGCAAATTATATTTCCTGAAATTGATATTGATAAGGTAAATAAAATTCAAGGTATGGATATAACATTTGTAACAACAGCAAAAACAGATACCGAAGCATTAGCATTACTAAAAGAATTTGGTCTTCCATTTAAAAATCAGAAACAATAATATTCCATGGCTAAAGAATCAATGAAAGCGCGCGAAGTGAAGCGCGAAAAATTAGTTGCAAAGTATGCTGCCAAACGCGAAGCTTTAAAAAAAGCAGGAGATTGGGCAGGTTTACAAGCACTACCTAAAAATTCTTCACCGGTACGTTTGCACAATCGCTGTAAGTTAACTGGCAGGCCACGAGGCTACATGCGTCAATTTGGTATATCACGTGTGTTATTCAGGTCAATGGCATTAGAAGGTAAAATTGCCGGAGTAACAAAATCATCTTGGTAAAATAAACAACATATTACGGGTAGTGTGGATATCGCCCCGGGTAAATTCAAATAAAAATTAAAATCAATGACAGATCCAATATCAGATTTCTTAACCAGGTTAAGAAATGCAATTAAAGCTAACCACCGTATTGTCGAAATTCCGGCCTCAAATTTGAAGCGTGAAATCACAAAAATACTATTCGACAAAGGATATATTGCAAATTATAAGTTCGAAGAAACGGAGAATAAGCAAGGTTCAATTAAAATAGCACTAAAGTATAATGCAATAACCAAAGAAGCTGCAATCAGAAGTTTGGTACGCATTAGTACACCTGGCTTACGTAAGTATGCCAACCATGAAACTTTACCACGTGTTTTAAATGGTTTAGGTGTTGCTATCATATCTACTTCAAAAGGTGTTATGACTGATAAGGAAGCACGTTTGATGAATGTTGGTGGCGAGGTAATTTGTTATATTTATTAATCCTAAAAAATTAGAAAGACGATGTCACGCGTTGGAAAACTCCCCATATCATTACCAAAAGGTGTAACAGTTTCTGTTAATGGAACCGAAGTTTCGGTAAAAGGTCCTAAAGGTACTGCTACACAAAATATTGCTGACGGAATTGATGTTGCTATTGATGGCAATGTTGTTACTGTAAGCCGTGCAACTGAACAAAAAAGACATAAAGCTATGCATGGTTTATATCGTGCATTAATAGCTAATATGATTAAAGGCTGCTCTGAAGGATATAAAATTGAACAAGAATTAGTAGGTGTTGGTTACCGTGCTTCAAACCAAGGTAATTTGTTAGACCTGGTACTAGGTTTTTCTCACCACGTAGTGTTCGAACTTCCTTCTGAAATTAAGGTTTCAACCAGGCAAGACCGTGGTCAGAATCCGATTATTACCTTAGAAAGTCATGACAAACAACTTATTGGTGCAGTAGCAGCAAAAATCCGCTCATTACGTGCGCCCGAGCCTTACAAAGGAAAAGGTGTTAAATTTGTTGGTGAAACTTTAAGACGTAAAGCAGGTAAATCAGCAGCTAAAAAATAACAAGTAAAATGATGTTTTAACAAGTTACTATGAAACATCGCAACAAAACATAAAATGCAAGCAAAAAAGAACATAAGAAGAAGTAGCATTCGAAAACGAATTCGTAAAACGATTTCTGGTAGTTCAAGTCGTCCAAGGTTGTCGGTTTTCAGAAGCAACAAAGCTATATACGTACAACTAATTGATGATGTAAACGGCCATACAATGGCAGCAGCGTCTTCACAAAGCATAAGCGAAAAGATGACTAAGATTGAAAAATCAATAAGAGTAGGTCAACTTATTGCTGAGAAAGCAAAAGCTGTTGGGGTAGAAGAAGTAGTTTTCGACCGTGGTGGTTACTTATACCATGGCAGGGTTAAATCATTAGCAGAAGGTGCACGTAGTGCCGGATTAAAATTCTAAAATTATCATGTTAACAAAAGCAAAAAGAGTTAAATCAACCGACACTGAACTTAAAGATAAGTTAGTAGGCGTACAACGTGTTACCAAGGTAACCAAAGGGGGTAGAGCTTTTACATTTTCAGCAATAATTGTGGTTGGTGATGAAAAAGGTGTTGTTGGTTATGGTTTAGGCAAAGCCAAAGAAGTAACCGATGCGGTTACCAAAGGAATTGAAGATGCTAAAAAGAATCTGATAAAAGTTAAAGTACTAAAGGGAACCGTTCCACATGAGCAAGAAGGTAAATTTGGCGGTGCACGTGTCTTCTTAAAGCCAGCCGCTGCAGGTACCGGTGTAATAGCCGGTGGTGCCATGCGTGCAGTTTTAGAAAGTGTTGGTGTAACCGATGTATTGGCAAAATCAAAAGGTAGTTCAAATCCCCATAATGTGGTAAAAGCAACTATTGATGCTTTAGCACAAATGCGCGATGCTATAGAAGTATCACAAGCACGTGGTGTTAAGATGGCACGTGTATTTAATGGAAATTAATTTTACAAACGAAAGCAATCATGAGTAAAGTAAAAATAACACAAATAAAGAGCGGTATTGACAGGCCTTTGCGTCAGAAGAAAACTTTGCAAGCATTGGGATTTCGCAAACTAAATCAATCTATAGAGTTAGAAAACACCCCACAAATAGCAGGTATGATACGTCAAGTAAATCATTTGCTTAAAGTTGAGAATATCTAACCCATAAAAAACTAATACAATGAATTTAAATACATTAAAGCCAGCCGCAGGATCGGTAAGAAGTAATAACAGAAATGGCCGTGGACAAGGTTCAGGTGGTGGTGGAACTGCTCGCAGAGGTCATAAAGGTGCGCAATCGCGCTCAGGCTATTCGGCAAAAGTTGGTTTTGAAGGTGGTCAAATGCCCCTGCAAAGAAGGGTGCCTAAATTTGGTTTCAAAAACATTAACCGAGTTGAATATAAGGCCATAAACCTAGATGCTGTGCAACAATTAATTGATAAGCACAATATCACTGATATTACCTTAGAAGTATTAATAGAAAAAGGATTAGTGGCGAAACGTGTTTTGGTTAAAATATTAGGTCGCGGTGAGATTAAAGCCAAAGCCAATATTACAGCACATGCATTTTCGGCTACAGCTAAACAAGCAATCGAATCATTGGGTGGTACGGCCTCAACTATCTAAAAAATAAATGAAGAAACTCATAACTACATTACAGAATATCTGGAAGATTGAAGACCTGAAGTCGAAAATCACAGTAACACTTATTTGTATACTGGTTTATCGATTTGGAGCTCATATTGTATTGCCAGGTGTTGACCCACAAGCTTTAGGCGCTTTAAAGAGCCAAACCGAAGGGGGAATATTAGGCATCTTAGACATGTTTGCTGGTGGTGCTTTTAGTAAGGCATCTATTTTTGCATTGGGAATTATGCCTTACATATCAGCCAGTATTGTAGTACAATTACTTAGTATGGCTGTACCTCGTTTTCAAAAGCTTCAAAAAGAAGGCGAAAGCGGACGCAAAAAGTTAAGCCAATACACTAGATTTTTAACCGTTTTAGTTTGTTTAGGCCAAGCCCCGGGATATTTAGTAAATCTGCAATCGCAGGCTCCGGGCGCCATTATTGCCACAACACATCCGGAGTTGGTAAGTATGTTTCAGTTTACGCTTACTTCAGTATTAATTATTACAGCAGGAACATTATTTGTTATGTGGTTGGGCGAACGAATTCAAGAAAAAGGAATTGGAAACGGTACCTCATTAATTATTATGGTTGGTATTATTGCGCGTATGCCACATGCAATTTATGCTGAGTTTGTATCACGTTTAGGAGATACTGGTGGTGCTGTAGTATTTTTAATAGAAATATTAATATGGTTATTGGTAATAGCAGCCGTTATACTTTTAGTACAAGGTACTCGTAAAATTCCGGTACAATTTGCAAAACGTATAGAAGGTAACCGTCAATACGGTGGTGTGCGTCAGTTTATTCCATTAAAAGTAAATACAGCAGGCGTAATGCCCATTATTTTTGCACAAGCAATTATGTTTATTCCTGCTACGGTGGCCCAGTTTTTCCCTGAAAGTGCTGCTTGGCAAGGAGTTGCATCAAAGTTTATTGACTTTAGTTCATTTTGGTACAACTTTACTTTTGCTTTCTTGATTATCATATTTACCTATTTCTATACAGCCATTGCCGTAAATCCAAATCAAATGGCTGATGATATGAAGAAAAATGGTGGCTTTATTCCAGGTGTGAAACCAGGACGTAAAACGGCAGATTTTATTGATGACGTAATGTCGCGTATTACTTTGCCAGGCTCATTGTTTTTAGCATTTGTAGCCATTATGCCAGCATTGGCCAGCATTGGTGGCGTAAATCAAAACTTTGCACAATTTTTCGGAGGCACATCCCTTTTGATTTTAGTGGGTGTGGTTTTGGATACTTTGCAACAAATAGAAAGCCAATTGTTAATGCGTAAATACGATGGTTTAATGAAAAATGGAAGAATTAAAGGCAGGTCGGCAGTAGGAAGTGGCGTTGCGTATTAAAAATCGCAAACCAAGAATAGTATAATACAGTGGATATAAAATATAAGACGGCAGAGGAGATTGAATCAATAAGAGTGAGTTCTTTACTTGTTAGTGAAACTTTAGCACATGTAGCACAGTTTATTAAACCTGGTGTTACAACCCTTGAATTGGATAAATCAGCTGAAGATTTTATCAAAAGCAAAAATGCAATTGCTGCCTTTAAAGGCTTTAAAGGATTTCCGGGCACCTTATGTATTTCAGTTAATGCAGAAGTGGTGCATGGCATTCCAACCAAAAGAGTAGTTCGTGATGGCGATGTATTATCGGTTGATTGTGGCGTAATTCAAAATGGTTGGTATGGCGATTCAGCTTACACTTTTGGAGTGGGGCAAATTGACCAGTCGGATATCCAATTATTGCAGGTAACACAACAATGCCTTATGCAAGGTATTGCAAAAGTTAAAGTTGGTAATAGAATGGGTGATGTTTCCAGTGCCATACAGGAGTACGCTGAATTACATAAAATGGGAGTTGTTCGGGAATTAATTGGGCATGGTATCGGCCGAAATTTGCATGAAAAGCCAGATGTGCCAAACTATGGCAGCAGAGGGCAGGGGATAAATTTAAAAGCAGGGCTTGTAATTGCTATCGAACCAATGATAAATAAAGGGAAACGTGGGATAAAGTTTCATGATGATGGATGGACAGTAACTACTATTGATATGAAAAACTCGGCACACTTTGAACATACAGTAGCAGTAACTCAAAATGGATATGACGTACTATCATCATTCGAACCTATACAAAGTGCAATTGAAAAAAATATAAATATATACAACATAAATGTCTAAAGTTAGTGCCATAGAGCAAGATGGAATAATCCGCGAAGCATTAAGCAATGCAATGTTTAAGGTTGAGCTTGAAAATGGACATGAAGTAATTGCGCATATTTCAGGTAAAATGCGTATGAACTACATTAAAATATTACCTGGAGATAAAGTGAAAATGGAAATGTCGCCCTATGATTTAACTAAGGCTCGCATAGTTTACAGATATAAATAATTACCCGGTAGCATAAAAGCCGCCACCAATTTGAATAAAAATGAAAGTAAAACCATCATTAAAAAAGCGCAGTGTTGATTGCAAAATTGTAAGACGTAAAGGCAAACTTTATGTAATCAACAAAAAGAACCCTCGTTTTAAGCAACGTCAAGGTTAAACGATTGTTCAATTTAAAAAATTTAAAAATTAAAAAAACGAATACATGGCTCGTATTTCAGGTATAGATTTACCAAAACATAAAAGAGGCGAAATAGGTTTAACCTATATATATGGCATCGGCCGTTCAACTGCGCAATACATATTGGGCAAGGCTGGCATTCCGGTAGATAAAAAAGTAGATGAATGGAATGATAAAGAATTGACCGATATCCGAACCATCATTAATGATGAGATAAAGGTAGAAGGGTCGCTTCGCTCCGAAGTTCAGTTAAACATTAAGCGTTTAATGGATGTTGGTTCGTATCGTGGTATCAGACATCGCAGTGGTTTACCAGTACGCGGCCAGCGTACAAAAAACAATTGCCGTACCCGCAAAGGTAAACGCAAAACAGTTGCTAATAAGAAAAAGGTTACCAAGTAATCTTTAAATGCAACAGTAATATCAATTTACAATTAATCATCCCGCCAAGGATTTAAGCATATTAATAAAAAGCAATGGCAACACAAAAAACAGCAGCAAGTAAAACGGTAAAGAAAAAGGTTGTAAAGGTTGAGGCAACAGGCGTAGCCCATGTTAGTGCAACTTTTAATAATATAATTATTTCTTTAACCAACCTTTCAGGTCAGGTAATATCATGGTCGAGTGCAGGTAAGATGGGCTTTAAAGGTTCAAAGAAAAACACACCATATGCAGCTCAAATGGCAGCAAGCGATTGTGCTAAGGTAGCCTATGATTTAGGTTTGCGTAAAGTAAAGGTTATCGTAAAAGGACCCGGTGCAGGTCGCGAATCAGCAATACGTACTATTAATGCAGCAGGTATCGAAGTTTCGGAAATATTAGACGTAACACCAATTCCGCACAATGGCTGCCGCCCTCCGGGTCGTAGAAGAATTTAATTAATACGAATTCTGCTATTTAAAAATCAATTAAAAATTAAAAACAACAATTATAATGGCACGTTATACAGGCCCTAAAACTAAAATTGCTCGTAAATTTCGTGAGGCTATCTTCGGTCCGGATAAATATTTTGACAAAAGAAGTTACCCTCCGGGACAACACGGTGTAAACAAAAAGCGCGCAAAGCAATCAGAATACGCTGTGCAGCTTTCTGAAAAACAAAAAGTAAAATATACTTATGGCATTTTAGAGCGCCAGTTCGCTAAAACATTCGATCGTGCATCACGTATGCAAGGTATTACAGGCGAAAACCTATTAAAGCTTATCGAATCGAGATTAGACAATGTAGTTTACCGTATGGGTATTGCACCTTCGCGTGCTGCTGCACGTCAGTTAGTAGGCCATTGCCACATTCAGGTAAATGAAACGGTAGTAAATATCCCTTCATTTACAGTAAGAGCGGGTGACATAATTTCTGTCCGTGAACGTTCTAAATCGCTCGAAGTAATTACAGAT
This sequence comes from Bacteroidia bacterium, assembly GCA_016788165.1. GTDB lineage: Bacteria > Bacteroidota > Bacteroidia > AKYH767-A > OLB10 > JAEUTH01. The sequence continues at coordinate 201,741 of JAEUTH010000008.1, forward strand.
AGCTTAAAAAGCCGCAGCAACAAATTTTCATGGATAGAGTGGGATGGTGCCCTTATGACCGGTAAATTTATTGCTACACCTGAGCGATCAGAAATACCTGAAAACATTAAAGAACAACTTATTGTCGAATTGTACTCTAAGTAATAATAGCCAAGGATTAGTTGAAAAGAAATAATTCTAAAACAAAAAATTAAATTAAAAACAAATGGCCATATTAACATTCCAAAAACCAGACAAAGTTGTAATGAATCACTCATCAGAAACTGTTGGTGAGTTTGAGTTTCGTCCACTTGAACCTGGCTACGGAGTTACCATTGGAAATGCATTAAGGCGTATATTACTTTCTTCATTAGAAGGTTATGCAATTACCAGTATTAAAGTTGCCGGTGTTGATCACGAGTTTTCTACCATTAAAGGTGTTGTTGAAGATGTAATTGAAATGGTGTTAAACCTTAAACAGGTACGATTTAAACGACAAATTGAAGGCACAACATTCGAAAAAGTTACCGTAGTAGTAAGTGGTAAAGAGCAATTTACGGCCGGTGATATTGCCAAACATACAACTGCATTTCAGGTGTTGAATCCTGAATTGGTAATCTGTAATATGGAGCAATCAGTAAAGCTTCAGCTTGATATTACCATTGACAAAGGACGTGGTTATGTTCCGGCTGAGGAAAACAAAAATGCCAATCAGTTACAAGGCACTATTCCAATTGATTCTATTTACACGCCAATTAAAAATGTAAAGTATTACGTAGAAAATTATCGTGTAGAACAGAAAACGGATTATGAAAAATTGATCATGGAAATTACTTCCGATGGTTCTATTCATCCGAAAGATGCATTAAAGGATGCTGCTGAAATATTGATTCATCACTTTATGTTATTTAGTGATGAAAAAATCACGCTGGAGTCTATCAAGAAAACGCCAACTGAAGAGTTTGATGAAACATCATTACACATGCGCCAATTATTAAAAACAAAATTGGTTGATATGGATTTGTCGGTACGTGCATTAAACTGTTTAAAAGCAGCAGACGTTGAAACATTAGGCGATTTGGTTTCGTACAACAAGTCAGACTTGTTGAAATTCAGAAACTTTGGTAAGAAATCACTTACTGAATTAGAAGACTTGGTTAGAAGTAAGAACCTTACTTTTGGAATGAATTTAGCCAAATACAAATTAGATAAAGATTAATAAGATTTGAGCAACTCTGGTGTCTTTTGATGCCTGAACAGCCTACAATTAAAACAGAAAAGTAATGAGACACGGAAAAAAAATAAATCATTTAGGACGAACAGCCAGTCATCGTGATGCGATGTTAAGCAATATGGCTGCATCGCTTATAATTCACAAAAGAATTAATACCACTTTGGCTAAAGCGAAAGCATTACGTAAAGTTGTTGAACCTTTGATTACAAAATCGAAAACCGATTCAACACATAGTCGTAGAACCGTTTTCTCGCTCTTGCAAAGCAAAGAGGCTGTACAAGAATTATTCAAAAATGTATCAGCTAAAGTTGGCGACCGTCCGGGTGGATATACACGCATAATTAAGCTGGAAAACAGATTGGGCGATAATGCAGAAATGTGTATGATGGAGTTGGTTGATTATAATGAAATTTATACAGGCAACACAAAAGCTGTTGTTGAGAAAACAAAAACAACCCGCAGACGTGGTGGTGCTAAAAAGAAAGCCACTAAATCTGAAGCTACTGAAGCTGCTGATTCAACAGAAGCATAGTTTAGTTTGAAATTTTAAAATAAAAGCCGCAATCTGAAAAGATTAGCGGCTTTTTTGTTCTTTAAAATTAAACACTGCTGTAAAGTAATAATTGATTATCCGATGGATAATTACGATTCTAATCAGTTTTCGAAATTTTTGTAACCGCTAACTTATCGTCACACGCTTCGATGAGTGCTTTTATATTTTTTTGTAGAATCGGATGTACCAATTGTGGTGCAATTTCATGAAGTGGAATAAGTGCAAACATTCTTGTATGTAAATACTTGTGTGGAATGGTAAGTTCAATGCTATCGTAAATCAAAGCATCATAAAAAAGTATGTCAATGTCAATTATACGTTGACCCCATAGTATGTCGCGCTTTCGGCCTAGCTCAAGCTCTATACTTAGTATTTGATTTAGTAAATGGTTGGGGTGGAGTAAGGTATTTACTTCTATAACCTGATTTAAAAAATCGGGCTGATTGGTATTGCCCCAAGCTGCAGTTTTGTAAATGGATGATTGTGTTTTTATAGCACCAATTCGAAGTTTTATTAATTCAATTGTCCTGATAAAAGTGTTTTGTGTTTCGCCTTGGTTACCACCTAACAGTAAATAAGCTACAGCCATAAATATTTTAATTCAATGCAACGAAACAAAAAAAAACGACTTGCTGATAATTGCAAGCCGTTTTTTTTCGCTTAATGGTTTTAATTATTTTGCTTTAGCAAATTCAGTTTTTACGGTAATCGTTACTTCATCGCCAACAACGGCACCACCGGTTTCTATGGTTTTATTCCATAACAGTTTATAGGCCGAACGGCTAATTGTTGTTGTAGCCTTAAAACCTGCTTTGGTATTGCCCCACGGGTCCTTAACCACACCACCAAAGGTAACATCAAACGATACAGGCTTAGTAACATCTCTGATAGTTAAAAATCCTTTTAAAACATATTTATTGCCGTTTACTTTTTTAAATGCGCTACTCTTAAAAGACATTTTTGGAAATTTTTCGGCATTAAAAAAGTCGTCACTTTTAAGGTGTGCATCCCTATCTTTATTTTCAGTGTTAATGCTGGCTACATCAACATTGAAATTAATTGTGGCGTCTTCAAATGAATCATCTTTAGCAACAATATCGCCATTAAAAATTTTAAAATTGCCATCTACCTCACTAACTACTAAATGAGATACGGTAAAATTTACGTTGCTATGGCTGGCATCTAAATTCCATTTGTTTTGTGCATTTACATTGGTAAAAGCCAGAGCGAGCAAAGCTATTAAGAAGTTCTTTTTCATTTTAATTATTGAGTTTAAGTTAAATCGGGTACAAATATATGTATGTACATATAATATTCAAAATCAAAAGCCATTTTATTACTTTGCTACTTTAAAACTCATTTATTGGTTTATCCAGTTCCTATTGCGCCAAACGAATTTATTCTTTCGCGCACGATAATATATGTAAATTGAATAGAAGGGGTAAATGGCATATACCATTAAAAAGTGATGCAGCTTAATTTGTTGTTTAAAAAATTGATTACTTGATTGAACAATTATGCCATCAGCCAGAAGCTTGATAAGGATAATTAAACTACAATAAATTGGCGACACCATGCAAAAAGAAATAGCAATTGCCATAAATAAATTGCTTGCCAATATACCTAAGCCAAATAAGTATATGTACCGGTGCGTGTAGTACTTAGTTTTAGCGGCCCATCTGATTCGTTGTTGTTTTAAGGTTTGCCAGTTATTACAGGCATTGGTTTTTACTATTGCATGTTTGTTTTTTATAAAGACTATATTAGTATGTAGCTTGTATTTTATGGCTAGCATTAAAAAGGTATCATCACCACTTGCAGTTCGGTTTAAATTTTGTTCGCACTGCATATATGCTTCTTTTTCAAAAGCTAAGTTGGCTGCATTACACATTAATGGTTTGCTCGAAGTGGTTGCGCCTGTTATAGCCATTAACGCCAAAAATTCTATTTGTTGTAAATATCCAATAGTGTTGTTAGCTAAAAGTTGAACCGGCCCAACTATCATTGCAGGCTTGTATTGTTCGTAGTATTGTACCATGCTTTCAATCCACAATGGGTTTAAGATACAATCGGCATCCGTAGTGATAATTAGCTTCCCTTTAGCAGTTAAAATGCCATAATTTATCGCTGCTTTTTTTCCCAATCTATCATCGGGTAATGACAAATTTTGCCAATTACTTTCGATTGCTTTTTGCACCATACTGTGGCTTTCATCTGTTGAATGATCATCAATCAAAATACATTCGAAGTGCTGCGTGGGGTAGGTTTGTTTTTTCAAACCATCAATAAGCTGTGGTAAATTAGCACTCTCGTTTCTATACGCTATAACAACGCTAACATGGGTGCTGTACGATGCGTTTGATTTCGATTTGTAAGGTTCAATGTTTTTAAATCGAATCGAAATAATTACCGAATAAAGCAAGTAAACAAATTGAAATATAATACCTATAAGCCAATACATTAATGCTTTCTTTTATAATACCAGGTTATACAAATACCTGCTATTGCAGGTAATGTGAGATTAATTAACCAAAGTAAAAAAGTAGCCTGAATAATAGCACTTTCATTACAGCCCATTTGACTGAGGACTAAAGTTGCTGTTGTCGCTCTTAACGGCAATTCGATAATTACCATAGTCGGAATTATTGCAAGCAGTAAAAACTGAACGGCAATGCCTGCCAATAAAATCAGGCTAAAATTACAGCCAAGTGCATAAAGTAAAATTAAAAACTGCAGGCAGAAGCAAAAATACCTTAGCATTGAAAATAAAAATATAATCAGTAGTTGTTGACTGCTAACCGATATATGTGGTTGATATTTTTTAGCTATAAGTTTTGAGCGACCTAACTTTTTTAAAACCACATTTAACTGGAAGTATGCCCAAGCTATAATTAAAAAACTTATGAATGCTATTAAAATAATATAGCCTTGTATTTGTTTGGATTCGAAAAAATAATCAATGCAAAAGCAGACGGAGGTTAAGCCAGCCAGTAAAGTTATTGTTAGCTGAGCCATATTGGTTACCCAGGTAGCCGATAATGCATCTGGCAGTTTGTTTTTTGAAATAAATATTAAACGACCCAGAAACTCACCGGTGCGGTTAGGTGTAAAAAAGCTTACAGCAACGCCACTTAATATAGCTGCTACCGATTTTTTCATGGATAAACAAATAATAGATTTTATAGCGTAACGCCATTTTACTGTTTCGATAAACCAATTTATAAGCATCAATAAAAAAACCAGTAATAGATAAAATTTAAAGGTTGACTGCTGCAAAAATTTTAAATCGAAATCATAAAATGCATGATGAATTTTTACCTGATAGTATATAAACCATAACAGCACAAAAGCAATTATCAATTTTAAAACGCGCAACATAATTCGATGCATATATCGACAAGGAGATTGGTGATTGCTTAGTTGGTAATTGCGATTAATTTTATTTACAAAGTTTTATAATTAATTGTTGTAAACTCAACCATGAAAATGGTTGCAACATGGCAACTTTATAGCAACTTGCTGCAAATAAAACAGTTTTGAGTAATCGTATAATTTTAGGCATTGACCCCGGTACAAATATTACGGGCTTTGGCATTATTGCTTCCAATGGCAAAGCATACAAAGTGTTGGCTACAGGTGTTTTAAGCTTAACAGATATTGAAGATCATCATCTTAAATTAAAGAAAATTTTTGAACGAATGCTTTGGCTTATCGAAAACTATAAGCCGGATGAGCTTGCTATTGAAGCACCTTTTTTTGGAAAAAACGTTCAGTCGATGTTAAAATTGGGCAGAGCCCAAGGTGTATGTATGGCTGCTGCTTTATACAGGCAGATTCCGGTTTTCGAATATTCGCCCCGTAAAGTAAAATTAGCGGTAACCGGCAGGGGATCGGCAACTAAGGAGCAGGTTGCTGCCATGCTTGTGCATATCGAAGGTTTTATACAACCTAAAACGTTAGATGCTACAGATGCATTGGCAGTTGCTGTTTGTCATTGTTTGCAAAAGAATCCGGAAGTTACGGCAAACAACCCTCTTCGGAAGAAACGTAAATCAAAAAGCAACTGGGGCGATTTTGCAACACAAAACCCGGAAAGAATGATAACTAAATAACTTCAAAAAAAAATCCTGCCAGTAGCAGGATTTTTTTTTGAAGTTATTTTAAGCATTGGATGCTTTAAAAGCTTTTACAGCTTCAATAAGTTTAGGTACTACTTCAAAGGCATCGCCAACGATACCATAATCAGCAGCTTTGAAGAATGGTGCTTCAGGGTCTTTATTTATTACAACAATGGTTTTTGATGAGCTAACGCCTGCCAGATGTTGGATAGCACCTGAAATGCCAATCGCAATATATAAATTAGGACTTACAGCGATTCCGGTTTGGCCAACATGCTCGCTATGCGGGCGCCAATGTGCATCGCTTACCGGTTTACTACATGCAGTAGCTGCACCCAATAGTGTAGCTAGTTCTTCAACCATACCCCAATTTTCGGGGCCTTTAAGACCACGGCCAGCGCTTACAACTAACTCAGCCTCGGGCAACGATATTTTATCAGATGCTTTAATGGTATCCTTAACTACTATTTTAAAATCATTGGCATTAGTTGTTGGTGTAAATGCTGTTACAGTTGCAGTAACTGCTTGCTCTGTTACCGGAAATGAATTGGGGTTAAGGGCAATAATTTTTACTGGCGATAAAATGGATACATCGGCAAATGCCTTTCCCGAAAAAGCGCCTTTACGAACTACAAAACCATTTTCGGTTTTTGGTAATGATATGGCACCGTCAACAAAACCGCATTCAAGTTTTACAGCAATGCGTGGTGCTAAGCCTTTGCCCGAAAAGGAGTTGCTTACCACTACTATGGTTGCATTAATCTTTTTAGCCGCTTCGGCTATACTGCTTGCATACGCTGCTGCATTAAATGTTTGGTAAGCATTATCTGTAACATGTAATACTTCACTTACGCCATAGTTGCCTAAAGTTGCCGTATCAGTATTGCCAAATACAATAGCTGTAAGTTTCACATTTTGTTGCGTTGCCAAAGCATAACTATATGAAATAGATTCGAGTGCCGATTTTTTAATCTTTCCGGCTGTATTTTCTACGTAAACTAAAACTGACATATATTTTTAATTTTTGGATGTTTTTTTTGATTAATGATTTAAATAACCTTGGCTTCGGTATGTAACAAGGTAACTAGCTTTGCTACATCTTCGGCTGCAATCAAGTTTACATTGCTACGGGTTTTGGGTTTATCGTAACCAATTACTTCTGTTAATAAGGCAACATCAACTGCATCAACTACTGCTAATGGTTTGGTACGCGCACTCATGATGCCTCTCATATTAGGTATGCGGGGTTCGGCTATACCTTCGGTAGCGCTGCCTACTAAAGGCAAAGGACAAGTAAGCAATTCCTTACCTCCTTCAATTTCGCGTTCCATAGTGGCTACACCGTTTTCAAGTTGTAATAGCTTAATATTGGTAACCGATGGCATATCCAACAGTTCTGCAACCATAGAAGCTACCTGACCACCGTTATAGTCAATAGATTCGCGCCCGGTAAGTATCAAATCAAAAGCATGTTGTTTTGCGTATTGGGCAATTTGTTTTGCTACAAAATATGCATCGCGAGGGGCAGCATTTATACGCACTGCATCGGTTGCACCAATAGCCAACGCTTTTCGTATGGTTGCATCGGTGCTTGCATCGCCCACATTTATTACGGTAACCGAACCGCCATCTTTTTCGGTTATTTCTAATGCCCGGGTTAAAGCCAGCTCGTCATAAGGGTTAATTATATATTGTACACCAGCTGAAACAAAACTTTTATGGTCATCGGTAAAATTGATTTTCGATGTTGTGTCGGGCACATTGCTTATACAAACAAGTATCTTCATGTTTTTATTTATTATTAAGTATTGAGGCAAACATTATTTTAAAATCGATTGTTGTATTTTAAAACGGCAGCAAACCTAAACCATTGGCAATAATATAACAAGTTACTGTTAATGCTTTTTAAAAGGTTTTAAATGTTTGACACATAAGTTACTTTGCTGAAAAAACAATTGTCAATTTGATATTTGAAATTATCATGGATAGGCTTACGCAACTATTATCTTTTTATAATGACGATTCCAACGATGCTTTTACCATTTATGCTTTAGCACTCGAGTATTTAAAATCTGATGAAACCAAAGCACTCCATTATTTTAACTTACTACTTAAAAACCACGCTGATTATTTACCGATGTATTATCAGTTAGGCAAGTTTTACGAAACTAAAAATATCATTGATACTGCTGTTGACTATTATTCAAAAGGTTTGGCATTAGCACAATTGCAAAATAATAAACATGCTATAAATGAGTTGCGCAGTGCACTCGATGATTTAACTTAGTAGCTTATTTCCCTAATAGTTTTTTTATATCGTGTAGTTTCAGCAATGCTTCAACCGGTGTAAGCGTATTAATATCGGTTTTTAAAATTTCTTCACGTATTTGCTCTAACATAGGATCGTCAAGCTGAAAAAACGAAAGCTGCATTGCCTCATTTTGTTCAACCTTTCTGTTTGATTTTATTTGATGTGTTGCATTATGCGATTTTTCAAGTATGGCAAGCATGTTATTGGCTGTTGAAATTACTTTTGCAGGCATTCCGGCCATTTTTGCCACATGAATACCAAAACTATGTTCGCTGCCACCGGGCACAAGTTTGCGAATAAATAATATTCTGTTTTCTACTTCTTTTATAGCTACATTAAAATTTTTAATGCGATTAAAAGTATGTGTCATTTCATTTAATTCGTGGTAATGTGTAGCAAACAATGTTTTTGCTTTGGTGTGATGTTGATGTAGATATTCGGCAATAGCCCAAGCAATGCTTATGCCGTCATATGTAGAGGTACCACGCCCAATTTCATCTAATAAAATCAGGCTGCGGGCACTGATATTATTTAAAATGCTCGCTGTTTCATTCATTTCAACCATAAAAGTTGACTCGCCTGATGATATATTATCACTTGCTCCAACGCGTGTAAAAATTTTATCAACTAAGCCCAGGTGCGCTTGTTGTGCCGGTACAAAACTACCTGTTTGTGCAAGTAAGCATATTAACGCTGTTTGGCGTAGTAAGGCACTTTTACCTGCCATGTTTGGGCCTGTAATAATTATTATTTGCTGGGTTTCATTATCTAAATAAACATCGTTGGCAACATAAGTTTGTTCAATGGATAGTTGTTGTTCAAGCACGGGATGCCTGCCTGCCTTTATATCAATTATAAAACTGTCGTTTAAATGCGGTTTTACATAATGATGGGCAATAGCTGTAGTTGCAAAACTTTGTAAGCAATCTAACTGGGCAATAACAATGGCGTTTTGTTGTATGGGTTTTATGTATTGTGTTGCATCAAGTACCAAGTCGGCAAATATCTTTTCTTCTAATCCTAAAATTTTTTCTTCTGCCCCTAAAATTTCTTCTTCATATTGTTTGAGTTCAGGTGTAATGTACCGTTCGGCATTGGCCAGGGTTTGTTTGCGATGCCAATGCGTGGGCACCTTGTTTTTATGCGTATTGGTTACTTCAATATAGTAACCAAAAACATGGTTGTATGATACCTTTAAAGAAGGAATGCCTGTTGATTCGGCTTCGCGTTTTTGAAGCTCGACTAAATATGCTTTGCCATTACCGGCTATGTTTCGCAAGGCATCTAAGGCTTCGTTAATGCCATTTTTTATAGTACCGCCTTTATTAATAATTGCCGGTGGCTCATCAGTTATCGTTTGATTAATTTGATTGGTAAGTATGCTACATGCATTTAACTGATCGGCATAAATTTTTAATTGATGATGGCCTGCAGTTATTGCCATATCTTTAATAGGCTCAATAGCCAGTAATGCGCGCTTCAGTTGAATTAACTCGCGGGCCGATACTTTACCTATGGCAACTTTTGAAATCAGTCTTTCTAAATCCCCAATCCGTTTAAGTTGCTGATTAAGTTGTTGCATTACATCTTCATGATGTACAAAAAAATTAACTACTTCCTGCCGTTCTTGTATCAGGTGTAAATCTTTGAGTGGCATCAGCAGCCACCTGCGCAACATACGTGCGCCCATGGGCGAAATACTTTTATCAATAACATCAATTAATGATTTTGCTTTGTCGTAACCGGTGTTAAGCAGTTCTAAGTTTCGTATGGTAAACTTATCAAGCCAAATAAAATTACCATCCTGTATGCGCGATAACGAAGTAATATGGCTTAAACGCTCATGTTGGGTTTCATTTAAGTAATATAAAATAGAGCCTGCTGCAATTGCACCTTCATCCAAATCATCAATTCCAAAACCTTTAAGTGTAAGGGTATTAAAGTGTTTTAGTAAAAGAGGCATGCTATAGTCAATGGTAAAAACCCACTCGTCTAACCCATACGTGTAATATTTAGTGCCAAACTGATTGGTAAAAAGTTTTTGTTTGGGCTTGGCAAAAATTATTTCGCTGGGGTTAAAACTTTGTAGCAATCTTTCAATATAGTCAACATTGCCTTGCCCGGCCATAAACTCACCGGTGCTTACATCAATAAAAGCAATACCATGTATGGCGGTGCCCCAATTAATAGCGCATAAAAAATTGTTGGTTTTATGATCTAAAATCTGATCGTTAAAAGCAACACCAGGCGTTATAAGCTCAGTAACGCCTCTTTTTACAATGGTTTTGGTAAGTTTGGGATCTTCTAATTGATCGCAAATAGCAACCCGTAATCCCGCACGAACTAATTTAGGCAAGTATGTTTCGAGTGAGTGATATGGAAAGCCTGCTAATTCAGTTTCTGTTGCCGAACCTGCACCACGTTTGGTTAAAACAATGCCCAGCACCGCTGCAGTTTTTACAGCGTCCTGATGAAATGTTTCGTAAAAATCGCCAACACGAAATAGCAAAATTGCATCCGGATACTTTGCTTTAATAGCATTGTATTGCTTCATTAAAGGCGTTTCGGGCGATGTATTTTTGCCGGCTGTGTTTTTTGAAGTCATAATGAAAATCAGCGGCTTTTTTATTGATAAAAATATTTTGTATAAAAGATAGTCATGACATAAGAATAGCAGCCATTTATCACTGTGATTTATCGCGCTAATATGCAACTTAGCGGCAATTATTTTCCCAATTTGTTCAAAACTATGAATAACGAAAAAACACCAAACGATGCATTACAACGAAAGACAATTGACGAATTTAAAACAGCAAAAAAAACACCTGTAATAATTATTTTAGATAATGTAAGAAGTGCAATTAATGTAGGCAGTATTTTTCGTACGGCTGATGCATTTTTAATTGAAGCTGTTTATTTATGTGGTATTACAGCGCAGCCACCGCATAAGGAAATTTTAAAAAGTGCTTTAGGTGCTACCGATACGGTAAAATGGATGTGGTTCGAAAATGTTGCCGATGCCATAATGCATGCACAACAAAATGGCTTTTTGGTATATGCAGTTGAACAAACACAACAAAGTATTTTATTAAATAATTTTAAGCATGTCGAAAACCGACCAATTGCAGTTATTTTTGGCCACGAAGTAACAGGTGTATCACAAGAAGCAATTAACTTATGCCAGGCTTGTATTGAAGTTCCACAGCAAGGACACAAACATTCACTAAATATTTCTGTTTGCTGTGGTATTGTTTTGTGGCATCTGTGCCATCAGGTATTTCCAAATAAATCATAAATAACACACACACATGAAAAAGTTTTTTTTAACCGCATTATCAATTTCAGTTGGCATAGTACATGCACAATCAAATGTTGTTGTATTGGAAAAGTATCCAAACCAAAGTGCAAGGCAAACTATCAGTTATGCTGCTGATAGCAGTTACACCGTTTTAACCGACTACTATAAAAGTGGCGTAAAACAAAATGTAGATACTTTGATAAATGACCATGTTAATGGTTGGAGTACACAATACAATAAGGATGGTACCATTTTTATCCAACAACTTTATGACTTTGATAAACCCATAGTTCAAAAGTTTTATCTCTACTATAACGATGGTAAAATTAAAACAGCGTGGGAGTCGGATACATTAGGCAGAATAGAAGATAACAGAGAAGTGAGACCCGCTAATGGTTATTGGAAGGAATACTACCATAACGGCAACTTAAAGATGTGCGGACGCAAAAATCAAAACAGTAACAATGATGGTGAGTGGATTTATTATGATGAGAATGGTATTGAGCGCAAACGTATGTTTTATATTGATGGCAAATCTTTAGATAAATAAATAACTTTATATAAAGCAAAAGCCCCAGCTATAAACCGGGGCCTTTGTGTTAACAAGTAAATCAAAAGGTTATTAACCTTTGCCTTGACCAGCTTTAACGTTGGTGTTAATTTTTTGTTCTTCTTGCTGTTTTTTAGCTTTATCGGCAGCGGCTTTAGCAGCAGCAGCCTTAGCAGCAGCGGCTTTAGCTTCGGCAGTTGCTTTTTCGGCAGCGCCTTTTATTGCATTCATGCTGTCCATCATGGCTTGCATTTGTCCGTCTAATGCGGCTTTATCCAACGAATCTTTCATTGCAGCTTCTTGTGCAGCCATTGCAGCAGCAGTCGAGTCAGCAACACGTTGCATTTCAACAGCGGCTAACGAGTCTTTAGTAGCTTGTTCAGCTTTAGCTTTTTCTTCAGCGCTTGGGCCGCAGGCAACAATTGCACAAACACCGGCAGTAAGTAATAAGGCAAATACTTTTTTCATTTTTTTGTTGTTTTTGAGATTTTTAAAAATTCGGCCGCGAATGTAAGCTAAAATTCAAAAATTGAAATTTAAATATTTGATGAAGTACTTAATTTGACAACTTAAAAATGGTATTACATTTGCACCCCGAAATTTAAATCTAAAAAATATTAAAAAATGAAAAAACAAATTTTTGCACTTTCTGCTTTGGTAATGTTAGGCTCAACTTTATTTATTGGTTGTTCTGAAGACGATACTACAGCACCATCAATTACAATTTTAGGTAATAATCCTACCGTAAGTTTAAAGGATGTTACTTATACCGATGCAGGTGCTACTGCAAATGACGATAAAGATGGCGATATAACAGCCAGCATTGTTACAACCAATGGTGTAAATAAAAATGTAGCAGGCTCTTATGTGGTAAGTTATTCAGTAGCTGATAAAGCAGGTAATACAGCAGCCGAAGATCGTGACGTTTATGTAGTTGACCTTAATGGTACCTATAACGTAGTAGATGTTGTAGGTGGTTCATCATCAAATTATACCGATGTGGTAACCGTTACCGGTGGTACAAATATCAATTGGGCAAAATTTGCTAATTACCAAAATGCAACAGTAAACGGAACTATAAGCGGTGCTAATGTAACTGTACCTTCACAAACAGTAACAGCAGGTTCGCCTGGCAATGTAGCTAACCGTACTTTTTCAGGCAGTGGTACTTTATCATTTACTTTGAGTGGCAGCACCATTACACGTAAAATCGAAATTAACTATACCGAAGTTACCAATGGTACAACAGTAACCGGTACCGGTACTTATACCAAGTAATCACCCATAATTTAATTCTAAAAAAACGGCTGGCTATGCAACCAGCCGTTTTTTTATTCCTCATAGTGATTGTAATAAACCTTAAATTGTTTTAGCGTCAATGGAGTTTCGCTAACATTTGCCAATAAAACTTCGCCATAAAACGATGCCCACTTACTGTAAGTACTGGGTGGGGCAATTATATAAGCACACTTTGCCAACATATACATATCTGTAACAGCATCTGATTTTGTGTGGTTTAGCAATTCGAAACGTTTAAATAGCTCGCTTGGGATTGTTTCATCACTGCAAAGCACAAACTGTACGGGCTTATCTAACAGTTGTTGTATTTCAACCATTTTGCCAGCGTAAAATTCGAACGGAAAATAAAATGCACCATTACGATAATATTTGTAATCGCCTCTGCGAATATGTACACCTACTAAAATATGGCCGGCTTTAATTTCCGAAATTTTATTTTTTAAGTACAACTGTACTGATGATTGCGGCTTAAAAATATGGCGTAAGAAACCGCCATTTTCTTTCATTAATTTTACACTACTGCAAAACATAAATCCTGATAATAGCGTATGCTTGTTTGCTATAATACTATTTGTGACTGATGCATATTCGGTATCATTAAAATAAACTTTATGTATTGTTTGTGATTTTCGTCTTAGTAGTAATTTGTTAATCGGACCGGGCATTAAGTTTACATGGGGCTTTATCAAATCCATAATACCTGATTGATATAAAAAATAAAAATACTTCCGTAACCAGTTGTTGGGTATGCCTTTTTGATCTATTGTAATTAGGGTTTGATGATTCCAATACTCAAAATTTGCCGCTATTTTTAAAAAAAAAGGTGCATGAACTTGCAGGTTGTTTTCTTTTGCAAATGCAATAATGTTTGCCACCATCCATATTTGATTAGCCATACGACCACTGCAACGGGCAAGGGTTAATTTATTCATAGCCGGCAAAATAAATAACATTACATGCATTACAACTATTTTGTAATGCATGGTTGTGTGCAATATTATATTTGCCGGCTACCTATTTTATAAGCAATGGAGATAGTAACTGTAGTTACCAAAAAACAAAAGCAAGATTTTATTAATTTACCGGTAAAGATTTATAGTGGCGATAATAATTGGATCAGACCTTTGGATAAGGACATCGAAGATGTGTTTGATGCAACGACTAACAAATTTTTTCGACATGGAAGTTGTGTTCGGTTTTTACTTTTATCCAATAACAATTGTATAGGCCGTGTGGCAGCTTTCATTAATGAAAAAACGGCCAAACGCGAACAATATCCAACAGGTGGCATTGGTTTTTTCGAATGTATTGATGACGTAAATGCAGCAAAAATTTTATTTGATGCAGCAAAGAAATGGCTAACTGAAAGAGGTATGCATGCCATGGATGGCCCTATAAATTTTGGCGAAAGAGAAGCCTGGTGGGGGTTAATTGTTGATGGGTTTTCGCCACCGCCCTATAAAATGAATTATAATAAACCTTACTATAAACACTTATTCGAGCATTATGGATTTAAAGAATATTTCAAACAACTTTGTTTTGGTTTAGATCCTAAAAAGGAGGTGGATGCTAAATTAATTGCCCGTCATGCAATTATTGCCGCTAATAAAGATTATCGTTTTGAATGTTTGCAAATGAACTTGATGAGCAAATATGCCGAGGATTTTAAAACGGTATATAACAGTGCTTGGGTAAAACATGGCGAAGGCAAAGCATTAGAATCACATCAGGTGCAGGCCTTTTTTAAAAAGATGAAACCGGTAATTGATCCCAAACTTGTTTATTATGTTTATTTCAAGAATGAGCCTGTAGCATTCTTTATCAACTTACCTGATATAAATCAACTGTTTAAAAAATTTAATGGCCGTTTTGGAATAGTTGAGAAATTAAAATTTATAACCATGCTTAAAATGCGGAGCACTAAAAAAATTATAGGTTTAGTTTTTGGTGTGGTACCGCAGCATCAGGGCTTAGGTGTTGATAGTTTTATGATAGTTGAAGCCAGCAAAATTATTCGACTGCAATTGCCTTATACTGAATACGAAATGCAGTGGATTGGCGATTTTAATCCCAAAATGGTAAGTGTGGCGCAATCGCTTACAACGCACCAAAGCCGTATGTTAATTACCTACCGCAAATTGTTCGATGAAAAGCGTGTATTTGAAAGACACCCAATATTTTCATAAAAAAACCACCTCGTTTAAAAGGTGGTTGCATTATAGTAGGCTAGTATGCCCCCATATTAGCTTTACTATAATCAGGTTGTTGAGCTTTGAGGTTGGTATAAGGTTGCCGGGTTAATTATTTTATTTTTTCCTACGTGCAATCTTAAATTAAGGTGTGTGGTTTTTTTCAAATTCAACGCTGCTAAAATGCAGGCATAGCCTCGTTTATACAATAACTAATTATAGTGATATAGATGCGTAGCCATTAAAAAAAAACAGCAGCCACATTTTATGGCTGCTGTTTTTTTAATGTTGGTAACTGAAATAACAGTTACTATACATGTATTAATTTTTAAACAGGCGATTGGTAACCTGGTTGCTGCTATTGGCTACTTTAATCATATAAATACCACTATTTAAATCGCTGGCATTTAAAGTAAAATTGTTAGCACCAACATGTGTATTTACCGTTTTGTTTAATACTACACGGCCGGTTGCATCAAATACAGTTATAGCCGTTTTGTCGCTTACTGCTGCATTTATTGTAATGTTTAAAGTTTGATTACTGAAAAATGTTTTTACTTCAGAGCCTGCATTATCAATAAGACTGCTTGTGTTACATAAAGGGTCTCCGGAAGCTAAAATACGTACCATTGCCGAAGCGCCTGTAGTAGTACATGCTGGGTCTAATACCAAACTGGTGATATTGCCTGTACCTGTTGCATTACCAATAACTACCGGTGTAAAATAATAATCGCCAGCAGGGAAAATAGTGCCATCGTTTACCAAACTTACATTAAAAGGATTTGAAGGGAATGGCGTAACACCGGTACCACCAACAACCGATGGATTTGATAAAGGTGTTGACGATCCCATTAAATCTGCTGTAGAAACAATTACTGCAAAACCTTTAACAGTACCATCGGTTGGAGCTACTGCTCCGGCAACACTATATAGCGCAGTATCGCCAAAACAAACCAAGCTATCGGCAAAAGTACCAACACCTGCGCTTATTTGACTTGAACCGCAATTAATAAATCCAAACGAGCCATTAAATTTCCAGGCACCACCGGGGCCACCAGCTGTAATATACTCGCCTGAGAAACCGGTAACACTGTCAACAAAATCAACACAGGTGTGCGAAGCACCCGTGCTTAAATCATTCCAGGTTAAACCATTATCCAATGAAAATGATGAGCCAAAACCCACCGTACCATTAGAGCCTACACTTACAAATATCTGTGAGCCGGGAACACCCGTTAAGTCACCATAAAAAGTACCGCTTGGGGTAATACTTGTCCAGGTTGTACCTCCATCATTGGTGTTCATTGTTATTACACCACTGGCATTTATTTGTGAAATAATACCATTTAAGCTATCGGTAAAAGCAATGCTGGTAATATCCTGACGGCCACCACCTGATAAATTATTTGCAGGTATACCAGTAACGGATTTAGTCCAGGTTAAGCCTTTATCACTTGTATGATACACATCTCCGTATGTGGTGCAAAACCAAAAATGTCCTTGAACTGCATCAAATAAATTAACAATACCATATTCAGCAGGGTCGGTTAATGTAGGTAAACTTGCAGGTGGTACGGCAGTCCAGGTAGTACCTGAGTCTGTAGTTAAGTGCAATTCATATTTTAAAGGATTGCCAATTGGGTCGCCCATTACAATACCATTGGCTTCGTCCCAAAAATAAACCACGTTAGCAAATGATGTGGGTTGCGTAAACATAGTGTTACCAACCTGAGTCCACATAGTACCACCATTAATGGTACGATATACTTTACCACCTGCAGCCGTAGGATTATACATGGCAACAAATGCGCGTGTATCGCTTAACGGAAAAAGGTTTGACGGACGTAATGCGGCAGGCGTGGCATTAATCAAGCCCACAGTCCAGGTATTGCCGCCATCAATGGTGCGCACAAAGTCGCGTGTTTTAGTTGCAGTTCCGGTTGCATTACTGTAGGTAGTACCCCAGGCTACATTTGCATTTACAACTTCTACGGCATCCATAAAGCCTTCGTAAGTAAATGCTTGATTTTGATTGATCCATTGTGCTTGTGTAAACAAACTACTACACAATAAACCCATTGCAAGTAAACTTCTTTTCATTTTAAATTTGTTTGGATTAATAAGTGATTTAAATAAGTGCTCAAAACTAAAATAATAATTTCGGTATAAAGCGCACTAACATTTTTTTACCTAATGTTTATATTAGTATTGATGCAATTTTAGTAATGCTTCTGAAAATCGTTTTTTGGGTAAAAAGTTCCATTCTAACTCTTCGCTCATTGGTACAGGTGTATCTAAACTTGCTACACGTACTACGGGGGCATCTAAGCAACTAAATGCATGTTCGCTAACGAAAGCAGCAATTTCAGCTCCCACACCGGCAGTATAGGTGGTTTCGTATAATACAATGCATTTGCCTGTTTTTTTAACGCTCGCTAAAACCGTTTCCTTATCCCAAGGTAACAAGGTGCGTAAGTCAATCAAATCGGCTTGTATCTGTGGATTGCTTTTTAGTGCATCTATGGCCCAGTGAACACCTAAGCCATAAGTAACTATAGTTATTTCAGTGCCTGATGTTACCAATGCAGCCTTGCCAATTTCCAATGTATAAAATTCGGCAGGCACTGCTTGTGTAACGCTTCGATACAGCGCTTTATGTTCGAAAAACATAACCGGATTAGGGTCGGCAATGGCAGCCGTTAGCAAGCCTTTGGCATCGGCCGGAAATGCCGGGTACACTACCTTTAAACCCGGTGTTTGCATAAACCAACTCTCTGTACTTTGCGAGTGAAATGGCCCTGCACCTACGGCCGCACCGGTAGGCATGCGTACTACAACATCGGCATTTTGGCCCCAGCGATAATGTGTTTTGGCTAAGTTGTTTACAATTTGATTAAAACCACAAGTTACAAAGTCGGCAAATTGCATTTCTACAATGGCCTTATAGCCATTTATAGCCAAGCCCAAACCTGCACCAACAATTGCACTTTCGCAAATAGGTGTATTGCGTATGCGGCCCTTGCCAAAACGTTCAACAAATCCGGCAGTAGCTTTAAATACACCTCCGTATTCGGCAATATCTTGGCCCATAATTACCAGGTTATCAAACTTTTCCATGCTTTGTTCCATGGCTTGTGTAAGCGCATCTAAAAACCTTAAATCATTGCTTTTGCTTTGCAATGGCATGGTGTTTTGCTGCTGATGAGGTGCATAAATTGCTTGCAGTTCTTTCTCTGTGGTTGAGGTTGGCAGCGGTTCGGCATAGGTTATATTTAATCCAGCTTCTATTTCAGTTTTTATTTCTGACCTTATTTGTTCAATGAAGGCATCATCTAAAACACCTTCATTAAGTAAATACTGTTCATAGTTTTTTACGGGATCTTTACGGCCCCATACATCAAACAATTCTTGGGGCACATATTTAGTACCCGATGCTTCCTCGTGCCCGCGCATACGGAAGGTTATACACTCCAACAAAACCGGTTTAGGGTTTTGACGTTGCTGTTCTGCAATACTTGTTACTGCATGATAGACATCCAAAATGTTATTACCATCAACTTGCACGGCTTCCATGCCATATCCAATGCCTTTATCTATAAATTGTTTGCATCTGAATTGTTCATTGCTTGGTGTTGATAAACCATATCCATTATTTTCGATTACAAATATTACAGGCAAATCCCACACTGCTGCTACATTTAAAGCCTCATGAAAATCGCCTTCGCTGGTGCCGCCATCACCACTAAAAACGGCTGTACAGGCAGCTTCATTTTTCAAAACATGGGCCAATGCAATGCCATCGGCCAACGCCAATTGTGGGCCTAAATGCGAAATCATGCCAATGATTTTATATTCCTGTGTACCAAAATGAAAACTTCGGTCGCGGCCCGATGTAAAGCCACCAGCCTTGCCTTGAAACTGCGAAAACAAACGATTAAGCGGAATGCCACGTGTAGTAAAAACACCCAGGTTACGATGCATGGGTAAAATATATTCTGCAGGGTTCATACCTAATGTTACGCCAACAGCAATGGCTTCTTGTCCAATACCCGAAAACCATTTGGCAATTTTACCCTGCCGTAATAGTACCAGCATTTTTTCTTCAATCATGCGGGGCTTTAGTAACGTTTGATATATATGTTTTAATTGTTGGTTGGTTAAATCCTTACGATTAAATGTTATTGGTGTTGATGCATTAATTACAGCCATGCTTTATTTTTTAGTGCTGCGAATGTAGTAAAGCATAGTTAGAGTTAGCTGTTGCAAAAAATGTATTCGATTATAAAACCAGAAAAATATTGTTAACGTATGTAAACCCAGTTATAAAAAACTACGTAAATGTTTGGACGTTAAACCAAACTTTAAACCTAAGTGTTAACACAATGGAAAAACAAACAAAAAACCGAATTATTACCGCAGCTATCGGATTAACAGTAGTGGTAAGTGCTTTGGTGTTTACAAATGGTTATTTAGATGCAAGTAGCCATCGCGAAGCACCGTTGATTGGCAACGACCCTGTTGCCGATAATACAGATTTGTATGCATTCCGAAGTCCGGATGATACCAATACTGTAACTTTAATTGCAAACTATATTCCGGCTGAGTTGCCACAAGGAGGGCCAAACTATTTCACATTTGGCGAAGATGTGCGTTATCAGATTCACATTAAGAACGACCCAACAACACCGGGGGATGATATTATTTACCGATTTTTCTTTCATCAGGTAAATGAAGACCCGACTACATTTTTTAATATCCGTTTGGGAGCTCAAAATTTAAAAACTACCTATACCTGCGATCGTACTGTTAATGGCGGCAATAGCTGGCAAACCATTGTAACTAATGGTGTGGTACCACCCAACAATATCGGGCCGCGTAGTATTACATCGCCTGTAGGTTTAAATCAACCCAATTATAACGCAGTGCGTGTTAATGCAATTACAACAGCAACTACAGGCGAAACTATTTACTGCGGTCCGAGTGATGATCCGTTTTTTGTGGATTTAGGAGGTGTATTTGATTTAGGACAAACACGTGGCGATGGTGGCGCACGCGATGGTTTAAGTTGTATGAATGTGCACTCAATTTGTGTTAAAGTACCTATAAGCACTTTACAGAAAGATGGTAAAAATGTAACCCAGGCGGCAAATATTTTAGACTCTGATTTTATTATTGGTGTGTATGCCACTGCAAGCCGCAGACGCGTAACCGTACGTAGCCTAACTGGCGACAAACCAACTTCACGTGGCTCCTGGGTACAAGTATCACGTTTGGGTATGCCGTTAACCAATGAAGTGGTAATTCCTATTGGTAAAAAAGATTATTGGAATGCAATTTCGCCCTATAATGAAGATACAGCGTTGGATAAATATTTTACCAATCCCGAGTTGGCACTTTATATGGACGATGCCCAGTTTGGTGGTGCGGTTCCGGCATTAGCGAAACTACGCATACAACGCAATTCATTACAAGGTTTTGATTTTGGTAATGGCCATGATGGTTTGGCAGGTTTATTAGGAAATCCGGCAACGGCTGGTACAGCTTTAGACCAAAATTTATTTGGTAATTATTTGTTACGTCCGGGCCAACCGCGTTCAGTTGATTTACTGCCCATATTTATGACAGGTGTTCCAAACCTACGGCCATATCAATTAGCTACCGGTAAAGGCGGTAATCCTTTAGCCGCAGGCAAGCCATTTATAAATAACTTTTTACCAACATTTGGCGATATGTTACGTCTTAATATGGCTGTGCCGGTAACACCACGTAATCATCCTGATTTTTCTTCATTAGGTTTGGTACAAGCGGCCGTATTGGGGTTAACCAATCCTACTTATGCAAGTAATGCCAATTTACAATGGATACCAAACATGGATGGTTTCCCCAATGGCCGCAGGTTAGAAGATGATGTTACCCGTATCGAATTACAAGCTGTTGGCGGTGTAGTATTGGCTGCCGTAGGTTTGTGGTATGATGATTATACTGCAGGTGGCCCAAATCCGGTTACACAGGATTTGTTGGATGTACTTACTTACACTACCGGTGTTGAAACCAACGATAAGCCTTTTAAAACCTGGTTCCCTTATATGGCTAATCCATCAAGCGGCTTTAGTGCATGTGGAGGCGCATTGGCAAGTAACTCAAACAGAATGTACCCTGGTAAAGATGAACAAATGAAATTGGCTACACCTGAATTGTTTATGACTTGTACGCCTAACCCAGCCCATACACGTACTTCGTTTAAATACCGCACAACTGAAAAAAGTTTAATCTCTTTACAGATAACCGATGTAAATGGTAATGTAGTTGATATGCCATTAAACAATCGTAAAACAGATATCGGTACGCACGATATTAATTATGATGTAAGCAAACTTAAATCAGGAACCTATTTTGCTATGCTGTACAGTTTTGATCAGATGGTACAATCAGTAAAATTTGTTGTTACCCATTAATTACTTATGCAGCCTCAATGGTTTAACATTGGGGCTGCTTTTTTAAACACATCCAACAAACAAACCCATGATATTATGAAACAATTTTTACTTTTTTGTATAACTGGCTTTATAGCAACACTTCAAGCGTATGCCCAAAATGTAACCGTATCAGGTTATGTATTGAGCCATGATAACCGGGGGGTTTTTGGGGCCGTTATTAGTATCAACAATCAACCTAAAACAGTTACTGATGCAACAGGCCGTTTCGCTTTTAACTTAACATCCGAAAACAAAGTTTCATTACGTGTATCTTGTTTGGGATATACGACATATACACAAAATGTAACAGCTACCGGTAATCAAACATTGCAAATAAAATTAACCGAATCGCAAATAGATTTATCCGAAATTTCAGTTTCGGCACAATCGCAAAACACCATTTCCGGTATTGATAAAGTATTGCGTCCTGTAAACAATGCGCAGGAACTTTTGCAACTTATACCTGGTTTGTTTGTAGCCCAACATGCCGGTGGTGGTAAGGCCGAACAAATTTTTATACGTGGTTTTGATGTGGACCATGGTACCGATTTTAATATAACTGTAGATGGCATGCCCGTTAATATGGTTTCGCATGCACACGGACAAGGCTATGCCGACTTTCATTTTGTTATACCCGAAGCCATATCGCAATTGCAAGTTTATAAAGGCCCTTACAATGCACGTTTTGGCGATTTTAGTACAGCAGGCACAGGTGCATTTTTTACACATCAGGCATTAGATAAAAATTTGGTAAAGCTCGAAGCCGGTATGTTTGATACCTACCGCGCATTAGGTATGTTTAAACTGATTGATAAAGAGCAACCCAAATTAAATGCACATCAGGATGCATACATAGCAACGGAATACGTATTTACGAATGCTTATTTCGATGCACCTCAAAAATTTAACCGCTTCAATATTTTTGGAAAATATAGCGGGCAACTAACAAAAGCCACATCAATGCAATTTTCTGGTTCAACATTTTATGCCGATTGGGATGCCAGCGGCCAAGTACCGCAACGTGCCGTTGATCAGGGTATAATTACGCGCTTTGGAAGCATAGACCCTACCGAAGGTGGTACCACAAACCGTAGTAACGCCAACCTTATTTTTACCACACAAACTCAAAACGGTACATTCAGAAATCAACTTTATTATGTAAATTATTTCTTCAACTTATATTCAAACTTTACTTTCTTTTTAGAAGACACCATTAATGGTGATGAAATACAACAAACCGACAGGCGAAATATTTTTGGATACCTGGGCACCTACAGCAATGAAATTAAATTTGGTAATCAATTGGTTCAACAAAATATTGGTATTGGCATCAGAAATGATATAACGCGTATTGCATTAAAAAATTCATTGAAACGCGAATTGGTTGATACCATAACATCCGGTAAGGTTTTTCAGCAAAATGCCAGTGCTTATTACGATGCAACTGTAACACTTAATAAGCTAACGGTTAATGCCGGCTTACGCTTAGATGTGTTTAATTTTAATTATGATGATGATGTAGATGTAATGAAATCGGGTGATGAAATTATTGCCCGGGTAAGCCCAAAACTTAATTTCAATTATCAGTTAAATAATAAAACCAATTTTTATTTAAACACAGGAGTAGGTTTCCATAGCAATGATGCACGCTCTGTTGTTTTGCAACACACTGAAAATTCGGTTCCACGTGCATTTGGTATTGATATTGGTTCGGAATTAAAGCCGCTGCCCAACCTGTTGTTGCACATTGCCTTATGGGGCTTGTACAGCGAAAGCGAATTGGTTTTTGTAGGCGATGCCGGTACAATAGAAACCGGAACTTCCACACAACGATTAGGTATTGATTTTAGTTTAAGATACCAGTTAACAAAAAAATTATTTGCCGATTTTGATTTAAACCTTTGCAGACCTCGCCTTCAAAATACACCATCAGGTGAAGACTATGTGCCATTAGCACCAACATTAACCAGCATTGGCGGCTTAACCTACACCACACCCAAAGGCTTTAGTGGTTCATTGCGTTACAAGCATATTAATTCACGCCCGGCAAATGAAGATAATAGTGTTGAAGCAAAAGGCTATTTAATATTTGATGCTGTTGCAAATTATAAATTCAACAAAACACTTACAGTTGGTTTAAGTGCTGAAAATTTATTGAACAGTGAGTGGAATCAAGCACAGTTTGATACTGAAAGTCGCCTCAAAGGCGAAGCGCAGCCTGTGTCGGAACTACATTTTACACCGGGTACTCCATTTTTTATTAAAGCCATTTTATCTGTAAATTTTTAAGTCATGAAAAACGGGTTTCTTTTTTTAGGCATTGCAATTTTATTATTAGGCACTTCGGTTTTTATAATGCTAAAACAAAAACCAAGACCTCTGTTTACTTTTGTCGAGCGTATTGAAGGTTCAACCAATGATGCCGAATGGTTAAATGCCAAAGCAGCCATTCAACAGCTTTTGGTTGTAATAAAAAAGAATCCGCAAAACCTGAAAGCCAAACAGAAACTTGCCAACCTATACATTAACGAAGGCAGGGCATCGGGCAACCATGCATACTATGATGCGGCAGCCATGCAATTGATTGACGATATATTGGATGAAGAAGAAAATAATTTTGATGCATTATGCGCACAAGCAACCATACTACTATCGCAGCATCATTTTAACGAAGCCGAAGCTGTAGGATTAAACCTGGTGAAACAAAATCCACATAGCGCTTATGCATTAGGAGTTTTAGTAGATGCTTATGTGGAATTAGGTAAATACGAAAAAGCAATTGCGGCAGCCGATAAAATGACAGCATTACGACCCGATATAAGAAGCTATGCACGCATAGCCTATCTGCGCGAAATAATTGGCGATTATCAGGGCGCTATTGAAAGTATGGAAATGGCTGTTAATGCCGGTATTCGGGGGTTGGAGCAAACCGAATGGTGTAGGTATAATTTAGGAAAATTGTATGAGCACACCGGCAAACTTACGCTCGCTAAAAATTGTTATGAGCTCTGTTTGCTCTATCGAAATAATTATGCTTATGGCAATGCAGGTTTAGGTAGCATAGCACATATAGAAGGCAATTTGCAAACAGCAGTTACTTATTACAAACGCGCCAAAGCAAGTGTAAACGACTTTAGTTTTTCAGAAGCTATGTATCAGATTTATAAAAGCAGCGGGCAAACAAATTTTGCCAATGCCGAATTAATGGAAGCCGAAAAGTTATTAGGCGCAAACGATTTAAATGAGAATGAAACGCATGGGCATTATGCCGATAAAGAATTGGCCGAATTATATACCACAGCTAACCAATATGATAAAGCGTTAACCCATGCGATGTTAGAGTATAACCGCAGGCCTGATAATGCAGAGGTAAATAGAACTTTAGCGTGGGTGTATTTTCATAAAAATCAATACAAATTAGCCGATGAGTTAATGCAAGTTGCCTTAAAACCCGGCACGCAAAATCCGGAAACATTATTGCAAGCCGCAGCCATAAAAATGAAACTTAATTTTAAAACTGAAGCATCACAATATATACAGCGTGCTTATAGCGTTTCAAAAATTTGCTCGGTTAATGCAACTGAAATTTTAAAGCATATACCTGCTCAAATGCATCTTACAATAAATAGTGTACCTAAATGAGACATTGTTTTTTCTTACTGATTTTATTTTTGTTTACCATAAATGTCGAAGGGCATACTATAAACTATGCACTTGCCGATGCCGCAAATACAACAGTTGGTTGGTACTACATGCAATTAGGTTTTACCCATATATTGCCCTACGGTTTAGATCATATATTGTTTGTAGTAGGATTGTTTTTACTGCAACCCGATGCGCTCTCCGTTATTAAACAAGCTACCGTTTTTACAGTAGCTCACTGTTTAACGTTGGCATTAACCATGTTAGGCTATATACAACCGCCTAGGCAAGCAGTCGAAGTAGTAATTGCACTATCAATATTATTTATAGCAATTGAGAATATATGCTTAAATAAAATTTACTGGTGGCGCTATCTCATCGTTTTTTTGTTTGGATTAATACATGGCTGTGGTTTTGCAACTGTATTGCATCAAACCGGTTTACCACCACAAGCAACTGTTTGGGCATTGTTTGCTTTTAATGTAGGAGTGGAGGTAGGACAAATTGCTGTTATTGCAATTTGTTATATGTTAATTGGTAAATTGTTGTCAAATAAAAACTGGTATCGCCAAAAAATCGTAGTTCCTATATCCGTTATAATTGGCATTGTATCCGTTTATTGGATTATTGAAAGAATATAAAATTATTAGCTATAACTACTGACGATAAAATGAAATAAAAATATATTTGCGATAACAAAATCAACAATCAAGTACTGCATTAGCACCCCATGCCAAAAACTGCCGAGATACAATTAGTAACCTTGCTTAAACAAGGCGACAAAGCGGCATTCAGCACACTGTACGATAATTATAGTGGTTCGCTGTATGGAATTGTTATGCGTATTGTAAATGATGAAGACTTAGCGCAGGATGTATTACAGGAAGCAATGATAAAAGTTTGGAAAAATATTGCAAGCTATGATGATACAAAAGGCACCTTGTTTACCTGGTTGCTTAATGTAACCCGAAATTTAGCCATTGATAAAATGCGCTATAACAGTAAACGGCAAGCCGACCCAATTGATAATGTTATGCATAAAGCAGATAGAGCTGTAAGCCATAACACCGAAGATACAATAGGTGTTAAAGAGTTGGTTGCAAACCTAAAACCAGAATTTAAATCGGTAATAGCCATGGCATATTTTAATGGTTATACACAAGACGAAATATCGAAAGAATTAAATGTACCGTTAGGCACGGTTAAAACCAGAACCCGAAACGCATTACTTGAATTACGTAAAATTTTAAAAGCATAGTGGATCCAAAGCAATACATAGAATCAGGCATACTCGAGCGTTACTTGCTTGGGCATTGCACCACTGAAGAAATTCAGGAGGTACAGTGTATGGCTCGTGTATTTGCCGAAGTACAAGCAGAGTTAGATGCCATTGAACAAGCATTGCAAACTTATGCAAGCATGCAAGCAGTTGCACCACCGGCCGACTTAAAAGCCAAAATTTTAGCCCGATTAGATGATCAGCCAAATGCTGAAACCAGCCAAGAGTTGCGCGAAACCAAAGTGGTACCTATGCAAAGTAGCTCCACCGGTAATAAATGGGCAATAGCAGCAGCCGCTTGTTTTTTACTTGCAATGGGTTTAGGCTATTTATATAACAATTCGCAAAAGCAACTTGGGCTATTAAATAGCCAAATGGCTGCAATGCAAAACAATTTAGATGCGGCTAATGCTTTAACGCTAAGTACCAGACAACAGTTGCAAAAAACCGGCAATATGTTAACCATGATTAACGACACTGCTATACAACGTGTTAGTATGAAAGGGTTACCCATTGCTCAAAATGCATTAGCAACCATTTATTGGAACAAACAAAATAAACAGGTGTATTTAAATATCAACAATATGCCGCAACCTGCTACCGGTAAGCAATATCAATTGTGGGCAATTGCCGATGGCAAGCCGGTTGACTTAGGCGTTTTTGATATCACCAACGATTCGTTACTGATGCTAAAGATGCACGATATTCAAAACCCGCAAGCTTTTGCAGTTACACTTGAGCCTACAGGCGGCAGTGTATCACCAACATTGGATCAAATGTATGTGATGGGTGCTTTATAGTTCGGGCAATAATTTTGTTTCTTCCATATACTAAACCAAGTGGAGCACAAACATGGCTCAATTTCTATCACAGCTATGCTAATTTGTTTCTAACTAATCATCTTGACACAACAATCTGATGTAGGTAATAATTTTTTTTCATCTTGCTTCGGTTAAATAAAACCAAAGTGATATGGACATAAAAAACCGGTTACGCACGCTCAATTTTTTACAATTTTTTGTTTGGGGTGCATGGCTTATTTCTATCGGAAATTATTTAGGTGGCACACTGCATTTTACCGGTGCCGAAATTGGAGCCGTATTTTCTACATTAGGCATTGCCTCACTTTTTATGCCGGCATTAATGGGCATAGTTGCCGATAAGTATTTAAATGCCGAGCGTGTTTTAGGCTTGTGTCATTTACTTAGTGGATTGTTATTGTTTTATGCATCAACTGTTACGCAACCCCAAATGTTTTTTTGGGTAATGCTTTGCAATGCTATGTTTTACATGCCAACTATTGCCTTAAACAATACGGTCTCGTACATCATACTCGAAAAAAATGGCTACAACATAATTACCGATTTTCCACCAATTCGCGTGTGGGGCACCATTGGATTTGTGGTGGCTATGTGGCTTACCGATTTATGCGGATGGACATCGAATGCAAATCAGCTTATGTTTAGTGCCGTTTCGAGTATTGCATTAAGTTTATATGCTTTTTTATTACCCGCATGCAAGCCAACAAAGTCGGCATCTAAATCAGTTTTATCGGCCATAGGTTTAGATGCATTTAAGTTGTTTAAACAACGAACCATGTTGGTGTTTTTTTTATTTGCTATGTGCTTAGGCGCGGCACTGCAAATTACCAATGCATTTGGCGGTTTGTTTCTCGAAAGTTTTCAAAGTACGCACCCCGATTCATTCGGAGTAAAACATTCAAATTTACTGTTAAGTATATCGCAAATAAGCGAAACACTTTTTATACTAACCATTCCATTTTTCTTACAACGTTATGGAATTAAAAAAGTAATGCTGTTAAGTATGATTGCCTGGGTTTTCAGGTTTGGTTTATTTGCCATTGGCGACCCGGGCAACGGTGTTGCATTGCTTATTTTAAGTATGATTATTTATGGTATGGCTTTCGACTTCTTTAATATTTCAGGTTCACTGTTTGTTGAACAAGAAGCACCAGGCCAAATTCGTGCAAGTGCACAAGGATTATTTATGTTTATGACAAATGGCTTAGGTGCTATGATTGGCGGCTATTGCAGTGGTTTAGTAGTTGATTATTTTACAATAAACGATGTGCGAAACTGGCAGGCAATATGGTTTGCATTTGCTGCTTATGCGGCAATATTAGCATTGTGTTTCCCGTTTTTATTTAAATATAAACATCAGCCCATAACTAAAAATCAAATTAAACATTAATGCAAAAACTCACTTTAGAGATTGCCTGTTTTTCAGTTAACTCATTACTACTTGCTGCGCAAAATGGAGCTGACCGTGTTGAGCTTTGTGCCGATTATTTTGGTGGCGGAATTACTCCCAGTATAGGTAAAATTGAACGTGCAATTAAACAGCATGCATTACCGGTTTATGTGATGATACGGCCTCGTGGAGGCGATTTCTATTACTCTGATGAAGCTTTTAGCATTATGGAAAGAGATATTAGTGCCTGCGAAAAAGCCGGTGCAGCAGGTGTGGTTTTTGGTTTGTTGTTACCCGATGGAACGGTGGATGTAAACAGAGTAAAACAATTAGTCGAACTTGCGTATCCAATGGATGTAACATTTCACAGGGCATTTGATATGAGTCGAAATTTATTTGAAGCGTTAGATGCAATAGTTGCATGTGGCATAAAACGCATACTTACCTCGGGTGGTTACGCAAAAGCTATTGATGGTATAAATGAAATACAACAGTTAATAGAATATAGTGCAGGGCGTGTTACCATTATGGCAGGCAGTGGTTTAAATGATAAAAATCTGGTTGATTTTTTCAATGCCGGTGTTACTGAGTTTCATGCATCGGCCACTAAATTTATTTCATCACCCATGCAGTATCATAACAATCGGATTTTGTTTGAACAATATCCGGGTATGCAACACCAAATGCAAACCGTAGATGGAAATCAAATAGCAGCCATGCGCAATACGTTAAACAAATTTAAAAAGCACTAAAAGTTGTTGATGCATAAAATAAATTTTTCTGACGGCCGACTTTGTTTTATATGCATACTTTGTTGTCAAATACACAGTTAATGGTTGCAACACAAAACGATTTGTTGGAACGTACCGTTTTTGCCGAGCGCAAACGGTTATTTAGTTTTATTCGTAATAAAGTTGCTACTGACGAAGAAGCTGAAGATATACTGCAAGATGTATTTTATGAGCTTACTGAAACGGTACGAATGACCAAACCTATTGAGCGTGTTGCAGCTTGGTTATTTACAGTAGCACGTAATAAAATTACCGATCGCTATCGGAAAAAAAAACCAGAAGCTTTGGCTAATTTGGCTGCACAAGGTACAAACGATGAAGGTGAGTCTTTTTTTCTTACTGATTTATTGAGCCAGCAAAGTGATAATGCTGATACTAATTTATTACGCAAAACCATAATGATTGCTATTCAGGAGGCATTAGCCGAATTGCCACAGGAACAACGCAATGTATTTGTGTGGCATGAGTTAGACGATATGAGCTTTAATGATATTGCAGAAAAAACAGGTGTTTCGGTAAATACATTGCTATCGCGCAAACGCTATGCAATTATGCATTTGCGTAAAAAACTCAAACATCTTTATGATGAGCTATAAAGCCAATGCATTTTCAAACGTACAACTTAAATAGTTTCAGATGAATAAGAATAAAAGATTTTTAAAATTTCTAATAATTGCCATTGCATGCTTTTTAGCAGCGGCATGGTTGGTAATGTTGCTTTGGAACTGGTTGTTGCCAACACTGTTTAACATGCCATTTATCTCCTATTTACAAGCCCTGGCCATATTGATACTTTGCAAATTGCTTTTTGGCGGATGGCGCGGTGGCAGCAATAAAAGAAGTTGTTATACACCTACAAGCAATCAGGAAAAACAAATGGCAGGCATGTCTGACGAAGAGCGCGAAAAATTTAAACAACAGTTTTACAACCGCTGTAAAGACAAATGGGGCTGCGATATGCCTGATGACAATGCTTAAATAAAAAATCAGACTGTGTAACTCAATTGCACATTGAAGTTTAACCTAAAAAAAAACCCGCACCAGTTGATGTGGGTTTTTTTACTTAAAACCGAATAATTAGTTTTTAAATATTTCGCGTGCAATTACAATTTTCTGAATTTCGGAAGTGCCTTCGCCAATGGTGCAAAGTTTCGAATCGCGATAAAACTTCTCAACCGGAAAATCTTTAGTATAGCCGTAGCCACCAAAAATCTGAATGGCCTCAGTACTACATTTTACGGCAACTTCGCTGGTGTAATATTTTGCCATGGCACTTACCTTGGTTACTTTTTCGCCACGGTTTTTTAAATCGGCAGCCTGAAAAGTAAGCAACTCAGCAGCTTCAATTTCAGTAGCCATTTCGGCTAATTTGAACGATATGCCCTGAAAGTTTGAAATAGGCTGTCCAAATTGTTCACGCTCTTTACTGTATTTAATTGCAGCATCTAAAGCACCTTTGGCAATACCTAAACCTAACGAAGCAATACTTATACGACCACCATCTAAAATTTTCATTGCCTGTTTAAAACCCTGTCCTTCTTCGCCTAACATATTTTCGGCTGGTATGCGGCAATCTTCAAAAATCATTTCTGCTGTTTCGCTGGCACGCATACCCAATTTGTTTTCCTTTTTTCCGGCTTTAAAACCGGGTGTGCCTCGTTCAACCACAAAAGCGGTAATGCCATTCGAGTCTAACAATTCACCGGTACGAGCCAACACAACTGCTACATCGCCACTTATACCATGCGTAATCCAATTTTTACTACCGTTTAAAACCCAATCATTACCATCTTTTTTTGCAACACAGCGCATGCGCATGGCATCGCTGCCAGTATTTGCTTCGGTTAAACCCCAGGCACCAATCCATTCGGCAGTAGCTAATTTGGGTAAATACTTCTGCTTTTGTTTTTCATTACCAAAAGCCATAATATGGCCGGTACATAACGAATTGTGTGCAGCCATACTCAAACCAATTGAGCCACAAACACGCGATAGTTCAACAATAGCGGTAACATACTCGGTATAAGTAAGGCCGGCACCTCCATATTCAGTTGGTACCAAAACTCCCATTAATCCTAATTTACCCAACTCTTTAAACACCGATACCGGAAAAATTTGCGCTTCGTCCCATTCCATCATTTGCGGCTTTATATGTTTTTCTGCAAACTCTTTTACAGTTTGTGCTATGAGTTGTTGATTTTCTGTAGTACTAAAATCTACCATAATAATTGTTGTTTTTAAACGGTTTTTAAAACGAGGCGCGAAATTAATTTATTAACCCTAACAAACAAACCGTATAACCTAAGGTAGGTTAAACTGCATAAAACACCAAATCAATCATGTGCTGAAATTTATTAATGATACCGGTAGCAAAACAGACGAAACCTAAAGGCGTTTTTTGTAAAAATCAATCTGGTTTGAGTAGCTTTTATAGAAAGTAGTTATTCGAAAATTAAAAGTAAGTTAATAAACAAATGTCATAAAAGCACTTTTCGACTATGTAAATTTATATTACATTTGCAGCGTATTAAACGAAAAAAAATGGGGGCCTATAAGCCCCTTTTTTATTGACTTTGCATGGATAAGAATGATATAATAGTATTAGTTAACAACAAACTTAATGGCACCGATGCTTTTTTAGTAGAGGTGAAATTGAGTTTGCAACGCATAGCTGTACGCATTGATAAACCTACAGGTATCACAATAGGCGAGTGTACACAGTTAAGTCGTTACCTTGCCGAGCAGTTGGAACCTACAGGCATGTTAGAAAAGTGTGAGCTTGAAGTTGGCTCGCCCGGTATGAGCGAACCTCTATTAGTATATCAGCAATATTTACGAAGAATTAACTGCAAAATTCGTGTAACCGATTTAGCAGGCATGCAACACACAGGTACTTTAACACAAGCAAATCAAAATGGCTTTACAATAGATGTACCCCAGGTAACTAAAGAAGGTAAAAAACGAATAGAAACCATTCAAACAAACAATTTCCCATACACAGCTATTAAAGAAACCAAACTCATATTTTAAACAAAGCGCAAAACGCATTAAAACAATTTTAGAAATTCAATTTTAAGTCATGAATCACACGGTATTAACCGAAGCATTTTCGGAGTTTAAAGAACTTAAAAACATTGACCGTCCTACCATGATGAACATCTTGAAAGAGGTGTTTCAAGGAGTAATCCGAAAAAAATATGGTAGTGATGATAACTTTGACATCATTGTAAATCCCGATAAAGGCGATTTAGAGATATGGCAAAACCGCACCATTGTTGATGATGAGTTTGCCGAAGACAGTTTCGAATACGAAGAAAGCAAGCACATCAGTTTAACCGAAGCCAGAAAAATTGAACCTGATTTTGAAATTGGCGAAGACATAACTACGGAAGTTAAACTTGAGTTTTTTGGACGCAGAGCGGTACTAAATGCACGTCAAAATTTAAAGTCGCGCATTATGGATTTAGAAAAAGAAGCCATCTACCAAAAATATAAAGACCGTGTGGGCGATATCATTACAGCAGAAGTTTATCAGGTTTGGAAAAAAGAATTACTGCTGAAAGATGATGAAGGTAACGAGCTTATTTTGCCTAAAAACGAACAAATACCATCTGACTTTTTTAAGAAAGGGGATAATGTTCGCGGTGTAATTTTACGTGTAGAAATGCTAAGTGGCAATCCGCGTATTGTAATGAGCAGAACGGCACCTGAGTTTTTAGAAAGATTATTTGAACTGGAAGTGCCCGAAATATTTGACGGATTAATAACCATTAAAAAAATTGTACGCGAACCGGGCGAACGTGCTAAAGTAGCCGTAGAAAGTTATGACGACCGTATTGATCCGGTAGGGGCATGTGTTGGTATGAAAGGGTCGCGCATACATGGTATTGTACGCGAGTTGCGAAACGAAAATATTGATGTAATAAACTACACCAATAACATTCAGTTATTTATTTCGAGAAGCATTAGCCCTGCAAAAATTTCGAGTATTAAGTTAGACGATGAGTCGAAACGGGCATCGGTTTTTATGCGACCCGACCAGGTATCGTTAGCCATTGGTAAAGGTGGTTATAACATCCGTCTGGCAGGTAAACTTACCGGCTATGAAATTGACGTATATCGCGATAGCGAAGAAGAAGAAGAAGATGTAGATTTAGAAGAATTTTCAGACGAAATAGACGCATGGATTATTGAAGAATTCAAAAAAATTGGTTGCGATACAGCTAAAAGCGTATTGGCTTTGTCGGTTGATGATTTAGTAAAACGTACCGATTTAGAAGAAGAAACCATACGTGAAGTGGTGCGAATTCTGAAGTCTGAATTTGAATAAAAACCCCATAAAATGTGCATTGAAAGCGCAATGCAACCCTTTAATTAAACAAACATTCGCTGCATACACTTACACTGCATCGGCCGAAAACAAAATATGACAGAAAGCACTCAATATCGCATAAGCAAGGTTGTAAAAGATTTAAACATCAGTATAGATCACATTGTTGATGCCTTAAAAGCACAGGGCATTCAAGTGGAACGTAATCCGAATGCAAAAATAACGCAGGAGCATTTCGATATCTTACTTAAACAGTTTTCGCAAGACAAAGCTATAAAAGAGGAGTCGGATAATCTGGCCAAACAAAAAGTAAATCAAGATATGGTTCATGATTTAAAAGGCCGCGATACTACTATCGAAACTGCTGCCGATGAGGAAGAAATAAACCTTGATAAATTAAAAAAAGAGGTAGCCGATAAAACAGCCAAAGCGAAAAAGGAAGAAAAAGAAAAGGCAAAAGCCGAAGAAGAAGCCAAACAACCCGAGCCTGAAGTAGTAACACCTGTTGAAATTATTCCGGAGCCTGTTATAGAACCAGCGGATGATGTTATTCGCGCTAAAGTTGACAAAAAGGAGGGGCCAACCGTACTTGGTAGCATAACACTGCCCGTATCGGATAAAGGCACAAAAGGCCGCAAGAAAAAAGATGCCGAAACAACTTCTGAGGCCGAAGAGCCCAAAAAGGCAAAAACGACCAAAAAAACAAAAGAGGTTGCCGAAACACCTATAGAGCAAGTGGTGTCTGAAGCAGTACCTGTTGAGGTAAAGCCAATTGAACCTGAAAAGGCCGAAACGGTAACACCACCCAAGCCCGAAGAAATTGAAACCATAAAAGTTCAAACACAAAAATTATCGGGGCCTAATATTGTTGGACGTATCGAACTGCCAACAGCCGACAACAAACGTAAGCCAGCGGCCAGTTCATCACAAAGCATTAACGATAATAAGAAAAAACGCAAACGAACCGACAAGCGTGTTTCTTCGTCAAGCAACCCATTACAAAATCAAGGCGAAGCCAAAGCCGGTTTTCAACGTGATAATAAACCAAAAGATCAGCGCGACCGCAAACCATTTCAACAACCCAACAAAAACGAACCTACCGACAAAGAAATTCAAGATCAGATAAAAGCCACTCTACAAAAACTGAGTGGTGGTGGTGGTAAATCAAAAGGATCGAAAATCAGACGCGAAAAACGAAACCTGGCTGCCGAACGGATTGAAAATGCTGAAATGGCCGATGCAGCCAACAAAAAAATAAAAGTAACTGAGTTTGTAACAGCTAATGAATTAGCCAAATTACTCAATGTTAGTGTTACGCAAATTATAAGTACCTGCATGAGCTTAGGTATGTTTGTTTCGATAAATCAAAGATTGGATGCCGAAACCTTAGCACTGGTGGCCGAAGAGTTTGGATATGAAATTGAGTTCGTATCGGCCGAAGTTCAGGAAGCTATAAATGATACACCAGATGCTGAAGCCGATTTAAAACCAAGGCCACCTATTGTAACCGTAATGGGCCACGTTGACCATGGTAAAACATCGTTATTGGATTATGTGCGCAGTGCCAATGTAATTGCAGGCGAGGCCGGAGGTATTACCCAACACATTGGTGCTTATGAAGTAACTTTAAGCGAAAACCGCAAAATTACTTTTTTGGATACGCCCGGTCACGAGGCATTTACTGCCATGCGCGCCCGTGGTGCTAAAATTACCGATGTAGCCATTATTGTAATTGCTGCCGATGATAGCGTTATGCCGCAAACCATTGAAGCTATTAACCATGCACAGGCTGCAGGCGTACCTATTGTTTTTGCATTTAATAAAATGGATAAACCCGATGCCGCGCCCGACCGTGTACGCGAGCAATTAAGCAAAATGAATATTTTGGTTGAAGAGTGGGGCGGCAAATTTCAAACACAGGAAATTTCGGCTAAAAAGGGATTAAATATTGACAAGCTGTTAGATAAAGTTTTGCTCGAAGCCGAAATACTTGACCTAAAGGCAAACCCAAGCCGAAACGCTAAAGGTACGGTTATAGAAGCAACCTTGGATAAAGGGCGTGGCTATGTTACTACCATGTTGGTACAAACAGGCACCATTAAAACCGGTGATGTATTGTTAGCCGGTTGCCACAGCGGACGTGTAAAAGCCATGTTTAATGAGCGCGGCATACGTATGGAAGAAGCAGGCCCATCAACACCGGTAATGCTATTGGGTTTAAGTGGTGCACCGCAAGCGGGCGATCAGTTTAATGTGATGGAAGATGAACGCGAAGCGCGCGATATTGCCAACAAACGTTTGCAATTACAGCGCGAACAAGGTTTGCGAACCCATAAACATATTACACTGGACGAAATTGGCAGACGCCTTGCCATTGGTAATTTTAAAGAGCTTAACGTAATTGTGAAAGGTGATGTGGATGGCTCGGTTGAAGCCTTGGCCGATTCATTACTGAAATTAAGTACTGAAGAAATTCAGGTAAATGTGATACATAAATCGGTTGGACAGATTTCAGAGTCCGATGTATTGTTAGCTTCAGCTTCTAATGCAATAATCATAGGTTTCCAGGTACGCCCATCTGTTAATGCACGTAAACTGGCCGAAAACGAACAAATTGATATCAGATTATACTCTATTATTTACAAGGCAATCGAAGAAATTAAGGCCGCAATGGAGGGTATGTTGGCGCCTGAATTTGAAGAAAAAATTGTTTGTAACATCGAAATACGCGAAACCTTTAAAATACCTAAAGTGGGTACCATTGCAGGATGTATGGTTTTAGACGGAAAGATTACACGTAATACGAAAGTGCGTGTGGTTAGAGATGGCATTGTAACCTACAGTGGTGAACTTGCTTCCTTAAAACGTTTTAAAGACGATGTAAAAGAGGTAAATGCCGGTTACGAATGCGGTTTAAATATTGCCAATTTTAACGACATTCAGATTGGTGATATAGTTGAGGGATATGAGCAAGTGGCTGTAAAACGTACCTTGGCATAAACGTTTATAAATAAAACAAAAGCGGCTGTATCGTTTACTGATACAGCCGCTTTTGTTTAATAAAACTTTCTTACTTCGTAAGCTTAATGCTTTACAAACTTTTTTACAGTGCGATGTGTTGCCGTAGTTAAGCTGAGGTGATACATACCCGGCATAAGTGTAGCAGTAGGTATGGTAATAACATTATAAGCTTGTGGCAGGTATTGTTGCCATACTACACGGCCCAGCATATCGGTAATAAGTAATGTAGCTTTGCTGATATCAAAAGGCAAACCTATTTGCAAATAAGCCAATGCAGGGTTGGGGTACAGTTGTAAGGGCATAAGTTGTTGCTGCTGCAAGGCTGTGGCCGTACTATCGTAATGAAAACCAATAACCCAAATATCGGGGTAATTGGGCGT
>JAEUTH010000012.1 GCA_016788165.1 Bacteroidia bacterium
ATTTTAACCACCTCAAATTTTTAATAGAAAAACCAACACTAAAAAACAAAGCACCCTTAAAACGCTCCTAATGCAGCCGCTTTTTGCCCTGAATAGTGTTTGAAATTTAAAAAAGGAGTTGTGCAACGGTTACCGCTGTTAGCAGTAGTGCTTTTAAAATTCCACGTTGTCGTAACCGATTTCACGTAATTCATTTTTTAATTCTTCAAAATCTTCAATTTCTGGATTCAGTTCTAAAACTATTTTTTTTGTAATTTTTTGAGAATCGTAAAAGTGTTTTACAGTTTCAATTTTCAGTTTTCTATCTTCAAAATGTTCATCATAATATTCCAAAGCCCATTTTCTGTAAGTTGCTGGATTATTGTCAAGAATATAAAGTAAATCTGAACTTCCATCTGTGTAATTATCTTTTGGAAAATCGATTTCTCCAATATTCCATTTTGTCTCATCATTTTTTCTCCAAATACAAAATGTAGTTCCGATAGATTTTATTGGTTCTCCAAAAATGAAATGTTTAAATTCTTCGGGAATATTTTCAATTACTCCTTTCCAAATATTTTGTTTCATTTCAGTTTCTTTTTTTCCAAACATTTTTTTTAAGAAACCTTTTTGTTCAATTTCAACTTCTTCCCAATTTGACATTTCGCTTTCGTGAGCAAAACCATTAATTATTGCTCCATATTTTGAAAATAAAATTGAAAACTGGTCGCCTTGTCCATTTCGCATTTCAAAATATTCTTCGCCAAGTTCTTCGTCCCAATTATTTTGGTAAGAATAATATCTAAATTCCCAATCTCTACTAATTATTGCTTCGAGTGCTGAAATCGATTTGCATAGATTTTTCAGCGTCTGTATTTCTGGAATTCCTTCTAAATTTTTTGTAGATATTTTCATTAATTTTCAGTTTTTTCAGGTTCTGTGGTCGCATTACTGCTAACGTTTTGCAGCTTGGCGTAGTGGCGGAATTTTAGCACAAAAGTTCAATCGAAGAACGGCATTTGAACCTACCACAAAACTGTCATACGAAGCACTGCACCCGCCATTACGCCAAACTGCTGTTGGCAGCTGGTGTTCTGTCGTCCGTCCTTGTAAACCATTGTCTGTGTTGGGTTTGAGTGTCATTGTCTTTATGATTGTTTGTCTGTTTGTGTCGGGTTGTGCGTTGCGTTTTTTATTTTTTTGAAGGGTCAGGAAATTTTTTAAAAACAATTTTTCTTGCGTTGGCTTTGCAAGCTCTTTGACAAAGCTTGGGATGAGCGTTGGCTCGTGGGGCTTTGGCAATGTGCTTGCAAATAGCATTGGTTTAAACTTTTATTCCAAACTTCTTTAATTTCTTAATTGATTCATACGCTCTAATTAATGCTTGTTCTTTTACTTTTTCCTTTTTAGCTAATGATGTCTGAACTGATTTAACATTTGCTAATTCTAAATTATTAAAAATTTTTGTCTGGTTTGCAACATCAATAATTCTTTTCCAATCGTCTTTTGAAACCAATAGAAGTTTATCAAAAATAAATTTCACCTCAACAATTTCAGTTTCTTCAAGTTTTGATAGTGCTTTCACTTCATCTATAAGTTGTGGACTTGTCTGAATGTAGTCTAGTACTTTTTTGCCAAAGGTTATTTCTCTTGATGTCAAGTTTTTGTTTTTGCTAAGTCTGCCTACTAAGTCAAATGCAATTGACCAATCAAAGCCGTCAGGTTTGTTGTTATCAATATATTGCCTAAAACCATCCCAGAATTTCAAGCCCATTTTTTGAATCTCACTAACAATAAAAACAGAATCTTCAACACTATTGTTGTCAATTTCTTTTTCATTTTCTCTTTGATTTTTTTCCTCTTCTGAAATCAAATAACTGTTCAAGGTTTTTATTAAATCTTCGGAATACGATGTGTTTTTCAATTTCTCCCAAGAACTTTGGCGTTTTGCGTATTCAGAAATCAAACTACCACTTGCTTCTGTAATTATATGGTTGTAAACAAAAACAAGAAGTTTGGATAAATGATTTTTAAGGAAATCATCTATTTTTTGTTCTTCATAAATCTTCCACAAATCAATTCTATTGTTTGTTAGATAGTGGAAATATGAAACAGTGTAGGCAACAGAAAGGGCTTTTAAACTAGTATCTCCAATAGCATTTATGCCTTTTCTTCCAAAAAGTTGGTCAATGGTTTTAAACAAAATCGCATTCGCTATGAGTTTGCGATAAAAATTCTCACCTGGTAATTTGTTCTTGCTTACTAAATCAGTAATCTTTTTAGTGTAATGAATAAAGTTTTTCTGAGAACCTTGTGAAACAAAGTGTGGTTCAAGTTCCCAACCATTGATGAATTTTGCAATGTCAGATTTGACAAACTTTAGGTTAGATGGATTTTGCTCTTTAAATTTCTTTTGCTGTGCTGGTGTTTGTTTATTCAGGGTTTCACGATATTGGCCATTAGCACGCTCAAAGAACCACAATAATGATTGATTCTTGTTTTCTGGATTAACCACATATTTCTTTCTGGATAGATTTTCAATCTGAATGAAATATGGATTGTTAGAAGATAAATCTAGCTCTGATACTTTGTTTTGACTATTTGCAAAACGAGAAATGTTTGGAACTTCAATGTTCTTTTGTTCTTTATCCTTGATAACAGTCAACTTCATTTGAACAAATATTTTGCTCAAATCGGCATCCTTAAATTTCTTTTGAGTGTGATAAAGTGAAGCTGTTGTTTGTCCACCATTTACAATTTGAAAGTCGTTGAGTTTTGTAATTAATAATTGATTGTCTATGATTTTAGTTTCTACACTTTCTGCTGTTGCTGTAATACCATTGTTATAAGGCAAAAACATTTGAGGCTTTGTGCGAATGGTATCTCTAATGCCTTTATTGAATTTTCCTGCCTGACCTAAAAATGCACGAACATTACTTTCCAATAATTCATTTGAATATTCTTTATACAATTTTGCTAAAATTTCACCCGGAACAATTGCCAAATAGCAATCATACATTTCGTCTATGCTTGGAACTTGCAAACATTGCAAACCTTTTCCGTCTTCTGTAAAACTATCAAATTCTATTTCTATCGGTTCGTGAACGCTGTTTGATTCATTGATTTTGAACAAACGTGTAACATCCCAAGTATGAACAAAAACATCAGCATCGGCAATTTCTATTTTCTCTTTTTCGTGATTTGAAAATCCATTTATAAGAAAATAGACATTGATACGGTCAAACTCTTTTCCTTGCTTTCCGATTGTACCAATCAAATGATACAATTCTGTGTGAGCTTTATCAATGTAATCAATGTGACGTTTTAAAGCTGAATTAATGAAGCGTTTTATCTGGTTAAGTGACTTAGTGTAATCGTCTTTCGTGATGTTGTAATCATATTCATTCTTGTAAAAGGTAATGAACAAATCAAGTGTTTCGTAATACTCTTTTTTATTCTCGTCTTTGGCTAAGTCTTTCAGGCAAAAACCATTAATTTTCCAATCAATACCACCCTGACTATTTGGGTGAACA
Source organism: Bacteroidia bacterium (assembly GCA_016788165.1). Classification (GTDB taxonomy): domain Bacteria; phylum Bacteroidota; class Bacteroidia; order AKYH767-A; family OLB10; genus JAEUTH01. Next base: position 3,513 of record JAEUTH010000012.1, read on the forward strand.
TAAGACAAAACTCTTGCACCTTCTGATTTTCCAATAGATTCTAAAACTTCAATACAATACTCTGTGAATTTATCTTCAAAACTTGCTCCTTCGCCTTCCGAGTAAACACGTGAAGCAACATCAGACTTTAATTCTTCAATATAGTTTTCTAAGGCTCTTTCCATTCCCTAAATCTTTTCAAATATGGTTTCAGGTTCTACAATAAAATTTTCCACTGCTGAAATTTCTATTGAATAAGAAGTATCATAAATTCCTAATGGCAATTGACCTTTTGTAATTTTAGGAAAGTCAGAACTTACGTTAAATACAAACGTTCTTTTGAGCGAATACATTCTTCCGTAATGTTCCTTGTCTTCATCGAAATATCCGTTCAATTGCAATTTCGCATTGAAAATACCACGTTCTTCTTCAGTTGAAATTTTTTGTCGTGTTTGTTCAACAATTGAATTAAGCGAAATGCCGTTGTCTTTTACTGCTTCGGTTGAGTACAAAATCAAAAACAATTCGCTTAAATTTTCAGCATCTAGTTGCCTTTCGTTAGATACTTTTATTCTTGGCTGTTTTGATGCTGTAAATTTAACTTCAACACCAACAGAACCTAAAGTAAAATCTTTCGCCTGAAAATCTTGTTCCGCACCAGTCCAAGAATTTAAAGCATTTGCAATTGTTTTTTCGTCATCCAATAGAGTATTTAGAAACAATAATTCGCCAATCAATCCTTTTTGTTGTTCAAGAGATAAGCCATTAAAGTTGATTTTATCAAATAACATTTTCCATTTTGAAACTACATTTAGAGTTGTTTTTATCGCTTCACTTTCGGTTACGCTTTTTTCAATTTCTTCCAAAATGTTTTGAATGAACAATGAAAAAATGTCTTTCAAATCGTTATCTAAAAGATAAATGTAAAGCTCAATTTTGCTTTCGGTTTCACTTTGCAAAGTGTAGATTTCAACGCCTTTGAAGCGATAATTTTTGAGTTCAGGAATTGTCACATTATTTGCAACAGCCATAATGTACAAATGCTGTCCAGTAATGTGGTTTGTAGCCGCAAAGCAATTCAAATGCGGAATTTCATCAATTCTTGTTTTGATAATGATGTCACCAGTTGGCTTATGATTTTCCCAAATTGATTTTATGTTTATCATTGGTTATTCGGTTTCTTGGTTATCATCATCGTCCATTACTTCGTTATCAAAATCCTTTTTGATTGTAGTCGTATAGGAAACTTTTGTTTCATCTTCGATTCTAGGGAAATGTAAACTATATCCGACAATCGGAATATCATTTTTTACGTTTGGAGTTCCTCTTTCGTCTAATGCGTAAATCAATAGAAGTCCTTTCTTTTCAGCTTTACGTTGTTCTTTAATTTCAGCATAAGACATTTTTGAATAGTCTTTGTCTTTTGACAAATCAATATATCGGTCACCTGTTTGGTCTATTTGGTTTTTAGAAATCAAATAAAATTCACCACCACGTCCAATTTGTTGATTACGCACACTACAACTTAAGGTGATAACTTCGTTATTGTGTTGTAAGTCGTATTTAGCAACATCTTCGTTTGCTTGTCTTTCGTTTCTTGGTGTTTTTCCTTTGTAATCAATAAAAACTCTTTCATCCGAATTTGAAACAATGCAAATACTCCATTCTTTGATTTTATTGCCTTTAGCTTGTGTTTTAATGTAGTCGCTTAGTGTTGCGTTGTTAATACTTGGTTGTTCAATTTTGAATGAATCAATAAAACTGCAAAGAGCATCAATGTTTGTGTTCGGATAAAACAAGTATCTTGTTTTGCCTTTGTTTTCAATTCTGTTTTCTTTTGTTGGGAAACCAATAGTGGAAATCAGTTTTTTCAAAGCATTAAAGTTGTTCTCAATCGCTGATTTCGTTTTAAGTAAACAATACGTTTGAGGATTTTCTCCTGAAAACGAAATTTCAATATCTTCTGAAAAGTATAATTTGTTTAAACTAGTAATTGTCAGCAATCCGTGATGATTTCTAACTTTCAAACGAAAATCCTTTGGTCTTTGATGTGTTGCAGTCATTTCATCAAAGTCGTTTCTCATTTCTTCAGTGGCCATTGTAATGTGATTAAACCACTCAAAAATTTGGTTTGTGGTGTACAATCTGCACAAATCAACATAACCTGGGCGATAGCCAAACCAACGTCCCATTTGCATAAGCGAATCGTACATTCGGGTTGTTCTTATGTAATAAGAAATTGATAAACCTTCCAAGGTAATTCCTCTTGATAAACGGCTTCCACCAACGGCAATTACGGATAAACCGTTTTCGTGTCGGTTGTAGTCAATTTCTTCGATGTTATGATATTCCAAATTTGTTGTTGAACGTGTGCCGTGAACGGAACGAACATCAATTTTCAAAACAGCATTTTTCAATTCGTTTTTTACTTCTTCCCAAGTGTGTTGCTTTATTCTAATGTCTGTGTAATCCAGATTTTCCAATACGTTTTGCGTTGTTGGCAAAAAGTCTGTTTCGTAAATATCCTTTAGTTCGTTTATCAAGGCTTCATCTTCGCTTTGAATTGCGTTTTTGTATTCCTTTGTTTTCTCGTTAACCAAATAAGCAACTCGGTCAATCCATCGCACCAATAAAGCAACGTGAACCAACATCGAATTGTGTTTGTTTTCGTGTCCTCGCACTCTGCGAATCGAACAAGTAAGTATGAAAGATTTAATCGCTCGTTCTAAACTTGGTGGAAGATATTCGGGTAATATATCTTTGTTTTCTCTGTTGATTGTTCTGAAAAATGGCGGGTCAAAATCATTGATTTCTCTGAAAATATCCAACGGTTCCTTTGTGAGTTCTGGGTTTACATTTTCATATCCAAAAATTTTTGCTGCACCAATGTAATTAGTCGGTGCTTTAATGTTGATAATAAAGTCTCTTGGAAATAAGTCTTCACCAATTTTGTATGTTTTGTTTTTGACTATAGTTGTGTTCTCCTCATTGTATTCTTGCGAAATAAATAAGTTAGCGTAAGGTGTTGCGGTGTAGCCAACAAAAGTATTTTGATTGAAAATATTTAGCAAAGTTCGAATTAACCGATTTATCGTTTTTATGTCGTTTATATCTCTGGAAGCATTTACAGAGGCGGCATCAGCTTCATCGTCAATAATCAATGCTGGAACATCAAACAGTTTTGGCGTTCCGTCAACAACTTTTGCATTTACATCTTTTGAAAACCAATCAATCAAATTTTCAAGAATGCTTTTGTTTTTTTTGATTACAAAAACAACAGGATTTTTTCCGATTGGAATGTTTAAACGGTTAGCGACTGCTTGGCTAAAATCGCCTTCATCTCCGCTTTTATAGTATGCAGAAGTAAGTGAATATATGTCTGTTCCTACAGTGTAATTTCCAACACCAACAATTTTGTTTTCCTTTTCTCGGATAAATGCGGAACTATTTCTTCCAATATAACCCGAATCTATTCTTTCTTGTGTTTGTCTGCGAAGTGAACTAATTGTTCCTGCAATGATGATAATTACTTTGTAGCCTGCATCTGTTGCTTTATTGATTAACCCAACATAGTTTGAAGTTTTACCAGACTGAACGTGTCCCACAACCATTCCTCGTCTATCCCACGAACCAGATTTTTTGGGATTTACACATTTATCAAGGATTTTATCCGTGAAGTCGTCCAAATCGTTTACGGGAAATGATGGGTCATTTTTCGCCATATACAATTTGTATCTGTTCCACAATTCAAAATGGATATTTGCCTTTTCATCATTTAGCCAAGGCTCAACATCTTCTGACAAGATTGTGATTTCGCCTTTGCCAATGCTAAAATCAGCACGCAAAATTTCAAACAGTTCTTGTTTGTCGTATGTCTGACCTTCAACTATGTTGATTGCAGATACTTTTTCAATTACAGATAAAAGAACTTCATCAGTGATTTGTCCCTGATGAGCTTGTAATAAAGTATGTGCGATTGCTCTTGCTGATTGTAGTAAACTCATTTTAGATATTCATTGATAAGTGGGTATAAATTAAAAGGCGTTGAACTCATAATTTGTTGTTGTGCCAATTCTTTTGGAACTCCTTGCGACACATTTATTTTATAAAGTTCAACAGCCAAATTGATTAAATCATCATTTGGTTTTTCAATTTGTTTTTCCAACTCGTGAAATGATGGGTCTTCGTTTTGATTGCTTAAAATCAATTCAATTGGAACATTGTCTTCTAATAATTTCAATGCTTTGCCTGCCAATCTGTTGTTTTCTTCAAGTAATGATTTTATTATCGGGTGTTTTCGGTTGATTTTATATTTTTTAATTCCTTCTCTTGTTTTTTCATCAGTCCATAATGGCTCGTGATTTGTATTGCCGTTCTGCGAAACTGTTTTTTGCCCTCGCCAATTATAGATTTTTGCAGACTTCATAATTGCGATTTTTGCAATTCGTGAAAGTTCTTTTCTAATTTCTATAGGTGGTGTTGCTGTTGACTTTTTAATATCTAAATGCCAGTTAAAATCGTTTGCATTGGTAAAATTGACTGCAATTCTTGCCAATTTTGAGTAATCACGTTTTTTCTCAAGTCCCAACCAATCACCTGCAACAAGTAATCGGTCACCTCTATAAATGTAGAAACCTTGTTCTTGAAACCAACCTAGTGAACCACCTGAATTTTCATAATCCGTCTTGCCGATTTCTGACATATGAGGGAGAATGAAGTACGTTATTTCCACATTGCCAAAACTCTCTGGCTGCCCCATTTCGGGTTTTGGATTTAGGTTGAGTAAAAATGGATTGTATGCTTCAATCTCTGTATTTTGAAAAAATATTTTTATTCGCTTGCTCTCAATAAACTTGTGAAACACCAGACTTAAATGATATTTGACATTTATCATTTCTTGATAGAAAGCGTTTTTAACGCTTTCATTTTTAACTTCTGCGTTACCTACAATTCTGTCTAATTTTTCCCAAAGGACTAAAGTGCCTGATTTTTGATTTTCAATTTTTTCAAGAAAGGAATTGTCAGAAACATAATCTATAAGTTGCCACTCGTTTTCTGCATTGATGTAATCTATATCCCAACAGCGTTTTATTGTTGCGTAACCTTCTTTTTTTGTAATACAAGTGAGGCGTTTGCATTGTGAAAATGATGCAGTTTTTAAACCCATTCCAAAACGACCCAAATCTTTTTCACTACGTTCTTCCTCTGGGTCTTTGCTTCCTGGGGTCATAGCCAAAACGAGTTCACTTTGATTCATACCTATGCCGTTGTCACAAATTGAAATGTATGAATCTTGACCGTTCCATTTAAACTCTAATCTTATTTCATTAGCATTTGCTGAAATAGAATTATCAATAATGTCTGAAATAGCAGTAGAAAGGTTATAGCCAAAACTCCTATATGAGTTTATTGTAGATTTAGGGTTTGGCTTTGCGATTTCGGCTTTTATATATTCTTGCATATCATTTCCCTAATTTTTTCTGCAATTTTTTGAGCCATCAATGGAGGAACGGCATTGCCTATTTGTTTAAAGGCGGCTGTCCTACTTCCTTCAAAGAAATAATCATCAGGGAAAGATTGTATTCTTGCAGCTTCTCTTACACTTATTGAACGATTTTGTTTTTTATCTGGATGGATGTAATAATGTCCGTCCATTGCTATATGAGCAACAACAGTGTGTGAAACACCCTTGCCATTTACAACTTGAAAACGATTTACAAAAGAATCTGTATTTGAATGTTTGATTAGTCTTTTTGGCAACTCAGCATAATTCAATCTTTTGCCATTGTTCCATTGGTCAATTGCGATTTGATAGATTTCTAAATCATTATCATTATTGGGTCTTACAATATGTTGTGTTACAAAGTCTAAACCGTTTCTAATATTTGTTTGCTTTAAATATTCTGTTGTCGGCTTTGCATATTCAACTGCGTTTAGAGTTCCTTGTCCATTTTTTAATGGCTTCAAATCAGAGAACAAATCTTTTAGAATTTGAAAGTTGTGTTCTGATGTTTCAAATTCAGGATACTTTAAGTTTAGCTCTTTCTTCCAGCCAATGATGATTACTCTTTTTCTGTCTTGTAATACTCCAAAATCTTTTGCGTTCAAATGGTTTTTTGGAGGAATTGCAACTTCATAACCAGCATTTCTAACAGCCTTGAAAATTTTGCTTAAATACTCACCGTTTTTTGCAGATAGAATGCCCGGCACATTTTCAAACACAAACATCTTAGGTTTGTATTTTTCAAGAAACTTTACATAATGTTTGTATAAATGATTACGAGGGTCGCTTTCCATATCTTTTCTTGCTCGACCAACTACAGAATAAGCCTGACAAGGCGGGCCACCAATAATTAAATCAACTTTATTTCCGTTCAATTCCTTGTCAATTGTCTTGAAAATTTCAGGCAATGTGTTTTCTGAAATTTCTTTGTTTATGACTGAATTGATTAAATGTTCGGGAACATTTTTCCAAAGCTCTTCTTTGTTTTTAGTTTCAGATTTAAGGTAATCATTATAAATTCTGGTTTTCTTATTTTCTTTTAACCAGTGGTAAGCTGTTCTGGTTTTAATAGTATCACAAGCATCTTTATTCATTTCTACGTGTGCAATAGGTTTAAATCCTGCACGTATAAAACCTTCCGAAAGTCCTCCAGCACCAGCGAATAAATCTATGTAGTTTAATTCCTTCATATTTGATTTACAGATTTATTGTTTTTAGTTTCTTTCAATTGAAATTCAAAATCCAGAAACCAAGAAAATTTAGATAAATAGTCAATACTTAAATTGAATTTGCCATTTTCAATTTTTGAAATTGTAGAACGATTTACATTCATAATTTCTGCAAGTTCATCTTGGCTGTAACCTTTTTTCTCACGAATATTTTTAATGGCATCACCAATTTTAATGCGGTAATCTCGAATGAATTTTTCTTTGCTCTCTAATTCCATTTTCATAAACGGTTCATTAATTCACAAAAAGAGTTCCTGTATGTTCTTTACCGCTTTCATCTTCAATTGTCAGCCATACATTTGTTTCAACTCCTTTTACACCTTTAGTTAAGTCAAGCATAATTTTTTGTTCACTTACTTTTACAACCTTTCCAGTCGCTTGTGAATAGTCTGCTTTGTTAATTGTAACTTGGTGTCCTACTAGGTCAGCTGTATCAACTTCAACAACTTCTAGGTCATCAAGCAAAACGGTATTAATAGGAGGGAAGGAAAGACCAGTGTTTAATGCTTTGATGTCGGCTCTAGGTCTTTCATCGTCTTCTTTGATTTCTAAAACAACATAAAGTTGGTCTGGATTTTCGTCTGGTAGCGGTGTATGAAACTTTGCTACTTGTCCAATTTTGTTAGGTCTCATTTTTAATGTTGCAGAGTTTATAGCGTTGCCCCCGCTGTTAAATTATTTAATGTGTCAAATGTAATATTAATAGAACAAAAACGTGCAATATATTGAACATTTATTTTCAACAATTTATTGTCAAGTTTCATAATGTTTTTATCAGCGTAGGAAAAAAAGTGGCTCTTTTGGCTTTGCGAAGGATTGGCTTTGTGCGATGGGGCAAAGCCAAATGTGCCACTTGCGGGATGGCATAAAATTGTTTTTAAAAAATGCGGGTGGGAAAAAAATAAAAAACACAGGGTCGTCAATGAGTGTCGGCTTACTCGTTGTCCGTTTATAATATCGTTTCTATGTCTTTGGTCACCTGTCAAAATGGTTTACTTTTTTCAGTTTCTGTCACTCGTTTGTTTGTCGTGTCGCTGTCTTAATAGGCGGATTCAAGTTTCTAATGCAACGCTTTAGCGAATATAAAAAAATGGAAACTCTTTATTTGTTTTAAAGAATGATGTTAGTTTTTCTGATTATAAATGAGGGGAGGTTTTATGCTCCCCATCATTCTTCAAAAGCCTGTTTGTTCGCTGCGGTTTCCAATCACCAGCCACACAGGTAAAAGTTTTTTAATTGATTTTATTCAAAATAATTTCTTCAAATACTTCTTTAGGGGTTTTCCAGTTTAATACTTTTCGAGGTCGTTCGTTTAATTGGTTTTGTACTTCTTTTAAACGAGCTTTAGAGATGGAGCTAAAGTCGGTACCTTTAGGGAAATAGTCTCTTACCAATCCATTGCTGTTTTCATTGGTAGGTCTTTCCCAAGGGCTGTAAGGGTGGGTGAAATAGACGGCTATTTTAGTCTGCTTGGTGAACAGTTTGTGTTCGGCCATTTCACTGCCGTTGTCGTAGGTCATGGAGCGTTTCATTTGTTTTGGAATGAGTTTAAACTCTTTTACAAAAGCTTTGCGCACCGAAGCGGCATCTCGTGTTTTAAGCGGAACAATAATAATGGTTCGGGTAGTGCGCTCTACGAGCGTTCCGATAGCACTGGTGCGGTCTTTGCCTAATATCAGATCTCCTTCCCAATGTCCGGGAATGAGCCTTCCTTTTACTTCTTCCGGACGTTCATCTATGCGAATGGGGTCTACAATGGTGGTGCGTTTATCTTTTCCTCTGCGCACATTGCCCCGGTATCTGCGCTTTTGTCTTAGCTGCTTTATCAGTTCGATTTTCAGCTCTTGTTTGGCATGTACATAGATATACATATAAATGGCTTCGTGACTAATTTGCATGGTCTTATCTGTAGGATATTTTTCTTTTAACTTAATACTGATTTGCATGGGCGACCATCGTAAATCTAATTTATTCATTACATATTTTTCAAGTTCTAAGTTTAGTTTGATTTTAGACCTGTTCCACCGCTTTTGACTGTAGTTGGATATGTAAATATGCTCGCCTTTACTGGCTTTGTATTTCTTTCTGCCCTGCTTGGCTACTTCTCTTTGAATCGTGCTTTTGCTCCTGCCGAGTTTCCTGCCAATTTCGGCATAACTGAGTTTATGGCTTAGCAATTTTTCAATCTCAATTCGTTCGTTTAATCCAAGTCTGTCGTACTTTTTTCCCATTTTACAAGTTAGGTTTTTTTGTGCCTAACGTTGCGTTAAATGTTTGAATCGGCCATACACTTGCTGCCAACGAAGAAGGGATTAACGCAGTAAAAAATAATTGGGATATGGAAACGAAATGTTTGTGCATGTTGAAATGGTAATAAGAAGTACAACTGTTTGTGCTTGTACTCAATGCCCAATTATTTTTTATTGCGTTTAATCTTTTTGTTATGCGTTCGTGCCTCTCGCTGTATGCTGCGCCCTCATGCAATTGTGAGTTATATTTCCTCACTAACTTTAAGCAGAATTGTGTTCGAGTGCGGCAGGTTTTACAAGTGAAGTGGCTGCCTGAAAAAAACATGATTTGCGAAGGTATGTGTGAATGACATGATTTTTTCAGGCAGACATTTCTCTTGAGTGCGGTGCATTTTCTTCCCGCTTTTCGCGGGATGAAAATGCACATTGGCTAACGGAATTTCAATCTTAGAACGTTACTCATTCATTATTGCGATTGTTATACTTGCTTTTTTGTTGCTTGAAATTATTGTTGCGCTGTAAACACCATTGGCAAGTTTCGGTAATGTTAATTGTTGCTCATTACTCCATTGAGGCAAGTTGTATTTATAAACAACCTTACCCGTTACATCATAAATCTGAAACAACCCATTTTTATTTTGCGGCAACAAATAACCTATGTGTAAACTGTTACTTGTGACAGGATTAGGATAAATACGAAAACGGAAATCAAATTCGAGCTCATTTATATTTGTCCATTGCAAAGTATCACATGGTGAACCTTGCAAACGACCTAAATGGTAATTTGGGTGATTAGGTACTGAACGTAGATTCCAAACACCCAAACTAATTGAATGTTGTTGAACATCACATAATACACCTGCACTATCGGGATAGTTTATTTCGTGAAGATGTTGCGAACTACTACCTGATGTTAAATAAATCTTACCATTAGCGGCAAGATACATATTCATAAAAGTAGTTGCACAACAAGTTGGCGGTAATCCTGACATAAATCCATCATAAGTTGCAACAGTATCTACGGCATAAGTTGAAGTATTAATTTGAAAAATATTCAATGTTGAACATACATAAACAAATTGACTGGAAGGAGAAAATGCATTGCCCCATAAATAATCTCCGGTAACAAGATGAATTTTATGAGTATTTGAAAACAAACCCGAACAACGGTCAAAGTCAACTAAAATTGAAAAGCTTTTCTTTTGATTAGGATTATTATAAGTCGCATAAATAAACTTTGTACCGTCAGGAGAAAACTCAATTTGAGGGGCGTTCTCCCAAGGATGCGGCAAAAAATTAAGTGATTGGGTAGATATGCTGGAAACACCATTAGGAGTAAGTAAAATTTTATATGCTTTATCACTACTATCTTTCATAATTACAATCCACCAATCACGACCATTCGCATGTTTGCAAGCCGCAATACCCCAACTTAGTGAATCCTGAATAAGCGTGTCATTTTTTTGAATAACACCCCCAAAACCCGAATCCAAAGTCATATCAATTGTAGTACAATAAATCCCACCATAAGAAGAATTTGGATCTAATTCTGTTTGATGAAACAAAATGTACTTAGTTGAATCATCAGGAAATGGCAAAATTATGTTACCATCGTTAATAACTAAACCATTTGGCCATGAGTTAGCAAAATACCCAGGATTTAAACCTGTGCCATTCAACATTGTATCATTTTTAGAATTGGCAATCCATACACCATTACTACTCATCATAAAGTTACCGTTTACATCAGAAATATTTCCCTGTGTATCTTTAAAAGACATTTTGCGATATTCTGTTTGATAGCTATATGATGAATCTGTAAAATACAAGCGGCTTTTGGGTTCGGAGAATAACGATGCATTGCCAACAAGCCATTGATGATTATACCCTTGTCCGTTAATTGCACAGGTAAGTAAAATAAAATAAAAAATTAAAAAAATATTTTTCATCGAATGATAGCAAATTTAGAAACAGATTTCGTTTTACCCTCCAAATCAACTTGAATGAAATAAATACCAGAAACAAACTGATGTAAATCGAGTTTATGTTTCTTAACACTGCAATCCAATTGTTTTTCGAAAACAACGTTTCCGATAGCATCTATTATTTTTAACCTGCAAATTCCATTGAATGAATTGTCAATTATTAAGTCGGCATTTTCTGATGTAGGGTTTGGAACTACTCTAATAATAATTGAATCAGAAGTTTGAACATTGTTAAGCGATTCCCGAAATATACCTGCTGCAAGACAGGTGTTATAATCGTCAAATTGGATATTTTCATTAAACAAGGAAATAAAACCCCTTGCTTTATATACCGGCTTACCACCAATGTATGGACATTGCTGCCCGATAGATAAAATTTGAGGATAATAATGGGCAATACTGTCTTTGCCACCTGCCCTATACATAATCAGAATGCTATTCATAAATTTTTCGTTTTCCTCTGGAATTTGAGTTGGTGAAACCTGATTGTTGAACGATTCTGCGGCAGATAAATCATTTAAGATTGCTGCTTGTTTTATTTGAAGAAGATTTTGTCTTTGAAGAGATAAGTAATTCAATTGATTAATAAGGATTATCCGCTTTTGATATGTATTGCCTGACAAATCTATTTGATAGATGCTGTCAGAATAAATTTTTCTTAAGCTATCAATTTGAGTTAATGAGGCGTCAAATGATGAATCATAGTTTGCACTACTTTGTAATTTCATTTTCGTTTTATAAAGTAATCCAATTGCCTCATTTTCTTTATCATTAACAAAATTTTGGAGCACCGTATCGCTTGCAAGTTTTGTTGAATCGTATTTTAAGTCGCTGAAAAGAAATTGTTGAGCCATGCTGTTCGATTCATTTACAAATTCCGAAGTAATCGTATCTCCTTTAGCAATTGACATTTGAAGTTCGCTCGAACCCCCAGAGCGACTTCCATAACTCTCACAATCAAAGCCACCAGTGCATTCAAAAGGACTATAACCAGGGTCAACTTCAAACCATTGAATGTTATTAGGATTAGATGACGGAGTTGTTGGAATAAGAGAAGCATCTCCTGAAGGGTCAACAACGAACAGCGATTTTCTCAATTTAGCGAAAGTTGCAGCATTATAATTCCTTGCACCATAAGTACTACCATAAGTACCAACCCAGTGATTGCCTGCATGGGTTTGAGTATCTGTAACAGCGGTCTTGTTTAATTGCAAACCAAAATAATGGTCTTTCATAGCGTTACCCTTAAAAGATGTTTCCATATTTACACCTCCAAAGAAAATTCCCCAACCCGTGCTGTCAACATTGTTACAAGTGAATGTGCATACGTTACTTATGCTTGTATGAATTCCGACTTTCATTGTATCAGAAACGGTATTGCCTTCTACTACATTGCAAGTAACCGTTGAGCTATCGCAGCCATCCAATGCAATGCCTCTAAAAATGGTTGTTGAACTACTATTATTGCGGTTGTATTTTATTTTGTTATTTCCAATCAAAGGTTTAATAACATCAATAGCATTAATTCCAAATTTGCCCTCTGTGATTATCACATTATTTTCAAGCCTGTGATTGGCTGTTAAACCAGCTTCGCTAATTTTTATCCCCATGCCAAGCGAATCACCTGTTATAAGAATTGTATCGTTTTCAGCATTCATATAATAGGCTCCGGCATTGCCGTACCAATTAATTCCACGGCTTGAAGCCTGAATATAACACCCTACAACATTCGCATGCAGCCCTTCAGATGTGTTAGTACCGTAAATTCCTATTGTTGCATTGGTTATTTTATTTCCTGAAACAAGCAAGTTAGAGTAGCGAGTATATATACCCCTGTAAATATTTTTTGCAAGCGTGTCGCCATTGGGTACTTGCTGAATGGTAATGTCGCCATTAACATGGCAATTTCCTTGATAACCTAAGCATACAATGGCTGTTCCTATATAATCTTCGGTATAGATGGTATCTTCATAAATATTTCTGAAAACCGAATTGTATAAATCAATATCGCTTCGATAACCAACAATGCCCGTGTTCATGTTATGAAAGTAATTTCGTTTTGTTGAATTGTTTCCAAAGGTAACAACCATATCGCTTACATCAATACCTGCTTTAGGTAAAACTCCATGTGCTGGTTGTGCTGTGTAGTCCGGTAAAAATGCAGCACGTTCAAGACCGAAAGTAGTGCCCTGTACTAATCCGAATGTTGAGTTCAAACTGTTGCATGAGCGTTGTGGAACATAAATTCCTTTTACGCAGTCAATAACCTGCGAACTGTCAACAAAAAAACCGCCTGAACTTTTCATTGCAATTCCTGTATTTGCATCGCGCACACGACTATGGAAGGAATAAATAAATCCAGTAGTGTCAATCTTCAAACCCTGCCACATATAACCGCAACCCTCAATAAATGAACTGTCAAGTGTAAGCGTATCGCCCGGCATAACAACAATGCTGCCGCCTGTTGCAACATAAAGTGTACAGTTGGCAAATGTTGTATTAGTATCAATAATCAATGTGCTGTCAACATAGAAAAATGTATTGGTTGTCGTTGTAAGTGTGGATGATAATGTGCTGTCGGATAAAATTATCATCCCTGCCACATAACAAGGTGGCATTACTTTAATACAGGTATCATCATGATGCCAAACATTATTTAAGCTGTGTTGGAGCCATGCAGCATTATTGAAACAGGAATCGAAGTCGGATGTTGAAAAAACTCCTTTAATGATAAAAGTTAAACAAGTGTCTGCGCCAATTAAACCGGAATATGGAAGCTCAGTATAAGTAATTGTAAAGTTGGGCGGAATGGAATCAACAACATTGATTTGTTGAGGAAACTGATTGTTAGCACAAGCTGTTATTATGTAAGTGAGAGTATCACCAACAAGAATGCTGTCATTGTTGGCAGTTTTTGTAACCGTAAAACAATCGTTGCAATGAGTGGTGCTATCCCAAACAAACGTTGTAGCAAGATTTGCTTTAGAGAAGACATCATTGCAATAGTTGTGAGTAAATAGTTTTAAAGAATCACCCGTTACACCATTAATAAAATTGCAGCTTTGATGCAAAAACAAATGAATGCGAATGCAGGTATTATATTGATTCAATGCACTGTCAGGATAACCGGCAGCCACTAATGAATCAGCATTTATCAACCACGAATTGGATGTGCTTGCAGAAGTAAGCTTATGCAACAAGTTAACATTGTCACATAAACTAAAAAATGCGCTGTCAATAGTAATTTGATTTGGCATGTTGTACAGTACAACACTATCAGGAAAAAGAAAAGGGGAAGAACTGATAGTGAAATCAACAATTTTTTCAGTTGGGGCACAAATTGAAAATGAAACCGGATTTGATGTTGCCGTAGGAGGTAATGTAGTTACATCATATAAACGAATGGAATCAATCACGTAAGTGGTACAAGTGGTATCGCTGCCAAAAGGTGCAGCGGGGTAATGATTGCAGTCGTAACCTAAAATAAACGGAATGGTATCTAAACCAATGCATGGGAAATAAGTCGCACAAAATGTTCCGCTTAACTGACCATCAGCAGGCAATGAATCAGCCCAATGGAAAATACTATCATTTGGAATTGAAATATGTATGTTGGAATTGTAATCAGGTGTAAAAACCCAATTGTTTAGATAATTTACATCAGGAGGAACAAAATAAATATGTGATGCTGTTGCTGTTTTAAAGTATTGCATAGCTGTTGAAGTGGAAACACTATCAATATTTATTTTTGGATTTGTTAAGTCAATGTGCCAACAAAATTCATTTGAAATTGCACCGTTGCTATAAGGAAAAATATCAGCTTTTAAATTAGCTTTTGAAGTGATATTGCTTTGCAAGTATTCTCCTTTAACGGTGTCAGTTGTTGCGCAAACTGATGTGCTTAAACAAGGTAAATTGATGTTGCTGCTAATGCCGTAAATAGCGGTGTCGTTATGAACAACGAAATTTGCAAAGCAATTAATGGGTTGAAAGTTTATATACCAATCGTTTCCAACATAGTTATCGCCAACATAAGCGGACGAATCAGTTATGGGCAAATTCCAAAATCTTTTTTCGTCAATGCAGGCTGGTTGTGCAATAGCATTCGTATTTAAGTTTATAAAATTATCAATGTCAGGTGCGGGTGTTATAAAATGAGTTGGAGCTGATGTAAAACTGAAATTCCCAAAGGGAATATAAATATAATTATACCTGATACCACCATTAGCAGTAAAACCTGATGGTTGCTTGAAAGAAAGTTTATTAAGATATAAAGCAGGTGTGCGGTATTCAAAGGGATAAGGGTCGTAAATATGGCCTGCTACTCTACTGTAGGTTGAAGCAATCATGTTCATACCGCAACTTAATTTATCCGATTGATAGAACGAACTAAAAGTTAAATCCTGCGAAAAGAAATAATGCATCCCACCATTCATTTCACAAAAGAAAATAAATGAATCAGCAAATTGTTGATTCACATTTGGAAGTGTTAAACTATTATCATTATATACTTTCCAACCATGTAAATTTAATTCAGCATAGCTTTGAGGTTCTTGCGAAATATCATTGAAAGTATTGATGCCATGATTTTTACCTGTAAACCACATTTGTGTACTGATTTCTCTTCGCTTCATAACATTGTCCAAAGTAAGATTATAAGTTGGTGCGGCAAAATGCGCACATTCATTGTAGTAAACAGCAATGCGATAACGTTGACCTACAGCTAACGAATCATGAAACAAAGTATCGTTGTAATAAATCTTATAAGGGTTAGTTATGCCAATAACACTGTTGCTGTCAGGAGGTACAAAACTAAATGTATAAAACCAAGTTGCGTTGGCAGTATCGGCTTGCATGAATTTATTTAAACCTGTTGATGGTACTGCTAATTTTAAAACCGTGCGATAGTCTGTTCCGGTTTCAAAGTCGTTGCAATCTATACAAAAGGGATTGCCGGGATTTTTTTCATCAATATAAAAAACTAATGAATCAGGGGTAAGTCCAAGTTGTTGTTGCATGGTTGTATCAGCAACAAGACCTGAATCGCCTTGCGATAACAATGCAACACCATATTGCAGGTAATTAAAAATTGCACCTGTGGCTTTCATTTGTGAGTAGTCGTATCCGCCATTTGAATAATCACCGTCAACAAAATTTGCTACTGTGTATTCACAAAGTCTATCACCATAGCTGCTATTATACTGTTGAATTTTATTTTGATTGGCATTAAACCAATTTGAATTTTTTACAATTGGAATAAAATTGGAATCTGCAAGTCCGTTGTTGTTGCTATCCTGTAAGCCGAAACTGATGCGCTTTAATTTATATTGCTCAACGATAGTTCCGGGTGTAAGGCAACCAGGACAATGAATATGAATGTTATGCGTAACTCCCGACATAGGAATAAAGGCAGTTGTTGTAGTATAGTTTGGTGGTTGTGTATGTGTGGTATCAACGTACCAATTGGAATTTGAAATGCAATTACTATTTGGAAAAGGCATAACATGAAAATCCATTTTGTAATACGTGTCGTTGCCTGCTGTGTTCGGACAACAAGCCTCCACATTTGAATGAAAACTACCCGCATTTAAAATATAATACATCGTATCGCTTAAATGAAAATAAAAGTAAAGCGTGTCCTCATGGCAACTTGAACCAACATGATAATAATAGTCAGGATAGATTTTTAAAGGAATTAACCCCGTATCCGTTTGAAAGTAAACCAAACTATCAGTAAAAATGTGCAAGCCTTCATTCAATGTAATTCTCACTCGTAAAATCCCTTTTGCTTTGCAAGGAAATTCAGCACTATCCCTACTAACACCAAAATGTTGATTAGAAAAATAATCCCATCGCTTATCCAATCCTTTTAAATCGACCGTATAAAATAATGTATCACTAAGCGGTGGATTAGAAACAGTAATGTTTGTGAACGTTGGAAAAAATTGTAATTGTTGGTCAATATTTGTTGAGTAGCCATCAAAATTCTCTGAACTTAAATAGGCTTGATTTGCAAATTGCTTTCCACATACATCATAAGCGGCTGTACCAAGTACCCAATTGTTGAGGTTTTTAGGGCGGTTTAGTAGTGCTGCATCATTTTCTTCTGCACAACGAAGAGTTTTGAAGTTTAGTAAAAGAGTGTCGCCAATTTCAAAATTATAAACCTTAATAGAATATAACGATAGAGAATTAGGAACTAGGCCGGTGCAAAGTTTTACAGCGTTAGTATCATTAATATACGTTACGGAATAGGAGCAATTTAAACATTGAACATTTATTGAATCAGTTGGTATTAAAGTTAAATTATTTGGCGCACTACTACCGCTATAATGAGCAAGTGAAACAAAAAAACTGTCGGCTGCATTGGTGCTTGTACTATTATGTAAAATGCGATAACTCCAAGATTGCATCGTATTGAAACAAGTGAAATCATTTTTATAATTGCTTGGAGTAAGGTTCTCAATTTTAATCAATGGATTTTCATCGGGCTTAACATTAAAATCAATGCTATCAGTTTTACCACATGAATTGCAAAAGTAATTTTCTATAGAATCGCTAAAAGCGCATTGCCATTTAAAAAGTGCCAAACCATTACAACCGTTAATATCAAAGCAAGAATCACCTGTTACATATTGACGAATAACTAAATCACTGTCTTTTGGTAAAAATATTTCTGTTGCATCGTCCATCATAAATTTTGTAAACGTACCAAACAGACTTGTTGAATACGCAAAAGAATCTGTGTGTGCTTTGTTGCAAATGGTTGTGTCATTTACATGAAACTTGAATTTAATATTTACATCAGCTTCGCTGAAATTGTAAAACTTAAAATCAAAATGATGTTGTGTTAAATAGCTTGCATAAAATTGCTCTGTGCTTGTGGAACTGCTTTCGAGATACGGAATTTTAACATTGGTTAATGTAGAATCGCTTCCGCTTCCTAAATTAAAAGCAACTTGATTGGTAGAGTCGGCAAATTTTTGAATCAGGTTTACAGTTTGATTAGTGCTGACTAAAGAAAGTATTGAGCAATCAATATGTACATGCCAATTAATGTTAACGCTCGCACCGTTTGCAACAGTAAAAACAATTGCAGCGTTTGCTGTATCAACAACAAAAGTTGCACCTGAAACAGAATGGGGTGTAACAAGAATTTGATAAATACCTGATGAACTACAATTATTTTCTTCGCCATTAAGCGATGCACTTATTTTTAATGTGTGCACCTTCGGACTTACGTAACTCAAAGAAAAAACGGTGTCAATGCAGCCGCCAAAAACAGTTGGTGCAACATAAGTTGGAGTGATGGTTGTGATTTGACCATTGGTTGCAATTGTTGAAAATAGAATTGCTGCAATCAATAAAACACTTTTGTAAAAAGTGAATGAAAACCTTAGTGAAATGGGTAGTGTTTTTTTCATAATGGTGAGGTGTTTACATAAATAGTTAACGAACATAAATATAAGAGGAAAGCAATTTTAAAATGTGCGATTTATTTGTTTATTCAATTTTTATAACTGATAAAAATCAAATCCCTTGTGTTTTTTAACGCTGATAAAAATCATATCTTTTTGTTTTTTCTGACTATCATTCCCTCCGAATTAGTTACACACCCGGATGGTGGCATGACGCATAACTTGTTTATACCTGAACATATTCCGTTTTTAGGTTCAGGTATCCGCCCAATATAGGTAGGTTTATCGTATGTTTTATATTTTAATTGGTTCAGGTTAATTTTAATTTATTTTTGAGTTTTCCACCTGTCTAGTCGTTTCATTCCTCTTGTAAATAGCCACGAAAAAAATCTTGAATGTCCACCCTCCATCATTTTTTGTTTACAGTATTCCTGAAATTCTAATACATTATTCCCTTTGTAAATAAATTCGCCATTTTCATAGCAATAGGAACAATACTTTTTGCTGATGCTTTTATCTGCATTTGTTCCACCACCTTTTTCGTCACGTTTTAATGGCATTCCACAAGATTGGCAATTTTTAAATTCTGTATTCATTTTCGTTTGTTTAATTATGGGTTTTTTACGGTTGCACCTCGATAACGGATACCCTATACTATAAAATTAAAACACAATTTTATTTAAGTGCATCCCAACCTTGTGCTTTTATTTCAAAACTTTGGTTGCTGGTTGTGTTTAAATAAAGCCCCGAAACGGCATCGGTAATATGGCCGATAATGTGCACATCTTTTATATTTTTAATTACCTCGAAGGTGGTAACGGGTACGGTAAACAACAGCTCATAATCTTCGCCTCCATTAAGAGCAGCGGTAGTTGGATTAAAGTCAAACTCTTCGGCCAGGTTGTGTGTTTTAACATCAATGGGTAGCTTGTCTTCATAAATACGGCAACCTACATTGCTTTGCTTGCATATATGATGTAGTTCACTTGCCAATCCATCGCTAATATCCATCATGGCCGTAGGTTTTATTTTTGCATCGTGCAATGCTTCGATAACTTGTTTTTGCGCTTCGGGCTTTAATTGACGTTCCAATAAATAATCATAACCGTTAAATTCGGGTTGCATGTTTGGGTTAGCTACAAAAACTTCTTTTTCGCGTTTAAGTAATTGCAATCCCATATATGCAGCACCTAAATCGCCCGTTACGCAAATTAAGTCGGTGTCGTTTGCACCGTTGCGATACACTAAATCATCGGCATTAGCTATACCAATGGCTGTAACGCTAATAAGCAAACCACTGTTTGAAGATGTGGTATCGCCACCAATTAAATCAACACCATAACGGTTGCATGCCATTGCAACGCCTTCATAAAACTCCTCAATGGCTTCTAACGAAAACCGGTTGCTTAATGCCAGGCTGATGGTTATTTGTTTGGGCTGTGCATTCATGGCATACACATCGCTAATGTTTACTACCACTGATTTGTAGCCTAAATGTTTAAGCGGACAATATGTTAAGTCGAAATGTATGCCTTCTACTAATAAATCGGTAGTTACAACGGTGTGGTGGTTGCCGCTGTTAATTACGGCTGCATCATCACCTATACCTTTAATGGTTTCGGGATTTTTAATTTTAACGGTTTGAGCAATATGATTAATCAAACCAAATTCGCCTAAGCTGTTTAATTCGGTACGATTGTTTTTGTTTTCAAACATGAATGTTTTTGTTTTAAATGAAAGGTGTAAAGGTAAACTAATGGCTTGTTACGAGTTGTTAGGCTTACGTTAGCGGCATTTACGTTTTGTAAATACAGCAAAGTTATTGGCCAATACGTATGCCATCGTATTTCTGCTCCTGACCACCAGCGTATGTTATGGTTAGTTCTAACAAACCGTTTTCGTCATAAAAGCGCCAATCGCCACTGGGGATACCCGTTTTATAACTACGAACTTCGCGAATGCGTCCGTTGCCATAATAAAAAGTATGGTCGCCCTCTTCGTTACCTTCTATGTATTTGCCTTCGAAGTACAAGCTGCCGTCTTTGTTATACGATTTCCATATACCATCTTTAAGCCCATCAATATATTGGCAACCTTTAACAATGTATTCGTTGTTATTAAAGTTCCATGGCCCGGTTTTTAGGCCTCCTGCATATTCGCCTTCGGCAATAATGTTTCCATAAGCATCATATTCTTTCGACAAGCCATTTTCTTTACCTTTTACATAAGTTTCATCGCGCAATGGTTTGCCATCTTTATAATACCATTTCCAGGCACCGGTTGGTAGTCCTTTTTCGTAATTTCCTTCTTGTTGTAAAATTTTACCCGGATAAAAAAACCGCCAGGCCCCAATGCGTTTGCCATCTTTATATGCACCCTCTGCCTTTATATTGCCTTTATCGTCATACAAAATCCAATTGCCTTGTTGCCGGCCATTTTCGTCAATAATACCCTCGGCAACAACACTATCATGTTCATACATTTTAGAGGCAATAATTTTTCCCGCTCTGTCATACTCGCGGTAATAGCCTTCGTAGTGGCCGTTTATCATATTAACCGATGATTTGGGTCGGCCATTATTGTGATACATGCGTTTAATTTGCAAGTCAACCTGGGCTGCATCCTGCACCAGCAGATTTCCGTCTTTGTATATTTCAAGTTTTGCTAAAGTACCGTCTTCTTTATACCATCTAAAGGTGCCATTTTTTTTATCATCGCTATAAAAACCTTCTTGTCTTACTTTATCGTTATCGTAGTAGTCGCGCCAAATACCTTGCCTGGCACCAAACTTATCGTAACGGTTTATTTTTTCTTCTTTGGTAAAATAGCCGCCCTTGAATGAAGTAACGGTAATTACACGGTTGTCGGTTGGGTCATATTCGCGCGCTAAGCCGTTTTCAACACCATTGCTGTATAAAACCGCTTTAACCATTTTGCCCTGGGTGTTGTAGTATTTACTCAGGCCGTTTTTAATATTCTCTTCAACAAACTCTTCGCTTTGTGTTTGGCCATTCGAATAAAAGGTGGTTTGCACGCCATTTTTTTTACCGCTCTTATAGATGTATGCATGTTGTATTTTGCCGCTATCGGTATAAAATTTCCATAAACTATCGAGCAAAAAGTTTTTGCGACTGCCTTCTGATTTTACATTTCCGGTTTCGAAATAAGTACGCCAAAAACCATCGGGCTTGCCATTAACCATGGTGCCCTCGCTGCTTAATTTACCATTGGCATAATAAAAACGGTTATACCCATTGGGGTTTACCGTATTGGCACGTTGTGGTTGTGCTAAAAGTGTTGCGCTTAATAACAAACACATGCCTATTAAAAATATATTTAATTGTGCTTTATTCATATAATGCCGTAAAGGTTTTAAAATAAACGTGAAGCACAAGTAAGTAGTTTATATTGTTTGGCTTTTTACGTGGCGTTTACGCATTATTAGTTGTATGCGTCCTTTTTCAGCTACGATATAATTTTAAAAAATTAATATTGATTTCGAACGCAAACTAAACAGCGTTTCCAATATAATTTTGTTTTATTTGGGTACCACAAACTTCCATTACATGAAACCTCTTTATTTTTTTGCTGCTATGGCATTAGCCGCTGCATGCAATACCCCCACAGCCGAAGAACAAAGCAATGTTAGCGACACACCTGTTGTAGAAAGTTCGTTACCTACAGCACCGCTTATACAAATGCAATGTTTTATGCAGGCACTTAACAACGATACAACCTGGGTAACATTAACAGCCATTGGCGATACCATAACAGGCACTATGAAATGGCAGCCTTTTGCTAAAGACGGGGCCATTGGCAGCTTGCGCGGCTTAAAGGCTATCAATGGCGAAATGCATTTAGAGTACGATTATATAATTGAAGGCCAGAAACAAACTGAAACAAAAATTATGAAAATTGAAAACGACAGCTTGTTTATAAAGCATGGTGCTTTGGTTGATGCCGATAACAATGGCCATCTGAAATACAAAGATGAAGCCGCAGCCCAATATACCGAAATACTTCCCAAGAGCATTTGTAAGTAATATTTGTACTACGTATAGGGTATAAGTGATATTTACTCGGCCATGAGCTGTTTCAGCTTATGTTCGAAATCTTGTGTAAACAAATCATATACATTACCTGTAGCCGGCCCGTTAAAGCCGGTGTGTATAAAAGCTACACTATGCTTTTTGTTTAACACAATGGTTGTAGGAAAACTACTAATGCCGTTAAGCATGGGCAAGGCTGCCGATGCCGCTGCTTTGCTTGCATTGCCGGCCATTAATACCGGATAGGTGATGTTGTAGCGCTTTATTAATCGGTTTACTTGTGTGGTTTGGTAATCAAGCGTTCCTTCTTTTTCAAATGCCAAACCCACTACGGCTATTTTTTGTTTATGGGCAATATATAATGGCGATAGGTATGCGGTTTCGTCCATGCAATTGGGGCACCATGAACCCATAAGCTGTACTATAACAACTTTGTTTTTAAAATAATCGTCAGACAATGAAACGGTATTGCCTGCTGTATTTTTAAACGAAAAATCAATGGTGCTAAAGCCCGGTTTCAGGTAGGTTATGTTATATGGATTGGGCAACTGTGCCTCTTCATTATTAAAAGCCACCCAGGTTTCGCTGTGATGATTACCACTATAAAACATACCGCGCAATGCACCATCGCTATAAGTAGCAGTAAACAAAAATGCATGGCTACCATCAAAACAACTTAGCCATAAACTATCGCCACTAACCATGCCATCTAAGTAACGGTAATCGCCTGTTGGTGTTTGAAATGTACCCGTTATTTTACCTTGGTTTTGATTAAAAATTGCGATAGCACTACTCTGTGCTGGCAATCCACTACTAAATGTTACCTGCCATTTGCCACCCAAATAGGTAGGTTTAATAACAGGTTTTACAAAGCGATTGGGGTTGTTATATATGGCTGAAAATGGTATTTCTTTATTCGTCTTACGGGTATTGTTTGTAAAAACACCTTGCAAGCCTGTTGCAGTAATCTGTGCATTAATGGTTGCATCAAATATGGGCAACTGAATTAAAACCGAATCATTATGGTAGGTTACTTCATCAACTAAAATACGTTCGGCACCGTTAATTATTTCGATTATGGTTTTATCGGTGTTTTTTACCTCAAAATTAAAAGGCAATTCGCCTGCTGGTAAAGCAAGTGTAGCACGCCAAATACCGGCCATTAATGTAAGTTGTTGAAGCATAATTATTCCTTTTGCAATTGAAAATTATTTGGTGTTACTACCTACCACCTTGCATTTGTTGTGCCCGTGCCATATAATTTTTGCCATTAATACTATCGCCTAAAATCATATAGGTAACGCCTATGTTATGCGTAACTTTAGCATTAGCAGGTTGCAACGCTAACAATTTCTGATAGTAAACAAGTGCATTTTTAAAATCTTTTAATGCTGCATAGCTATTACCCATATTGTTATACGCATCGCCATAAGCCGGATCAATTTGTATAGCAAGTTCGTATTGTTTAATAGCCGTATGATAATCGCCTGCATGGGCATATACATTACCCAAGTTATAACGCGCATTTTTATTATTGGCTTTAAGTTCAATTGATTTGTTGAGCGACTTAACCGCTTCGTTTAGCAACCCTGCATTGGTTTGATACATGCCTAAATTATTATAGGCTTCGTTACTGGTAGAGTCAATCTTTATTGCCGTATTAAAATCGGCAAATGCCTTATCGTACATTTTGTTTTCGCCATATGAAATGCCCGATGCCACATAAAAATCAATTTCTTTAAATTGCTTCATGCTGCGCGCTTGTTCAAAACACCGGATGGCATTGGTTTGGTCGCTTTTTTCTTTATAAGCTAAGGCCAGGTGATACCATGCATCGCTATAAGATGGTAAAATTTGTACACCGCGCTCTAAATGCACAATACCCGAGTCGAGGTCGATTGCTTTCTGCGCTTCGTTTAGCGAGTCGGCTTTAAGTGCGCGCGCCAGTACATACTCACTGCCCAATGCATACCGTATGCGTGCGCTTTCGGTATTGGTTTTTACATCGGTAGTAAGTAGCGTAAAGTTGTCTTTCCAGTCGAAGTTGCGGCTTACTGTTTTAACCGAGTACAAGCAAAGTATCACACCCAATACCAGTGCCATGTTTTTGTTTTTAGCAAACATGTGTTGCAAGCTTTGATATGATTGCCGTTGTAATTGCACTTTAAAAATTATTGCCAAAACAAAGGGTAATGCCATACAATATCCCAACGAGGGCATGTATGCAAAACGTTCACCCAGGGTAGCTTCAATTAAAAAAACCACATTACTTACCAACGAAATAGTGGCAGCAAAAAACAGTATGGCAAAAGCTATGGGACTTTTTTTTGTGAAGTTTTTTATTACATAATACAACAGTAGGCCAATTATAACTAACACCAACAATGCACGGAAGTCGGTAAATGAAACTAGCGGAAACGTATTGTACGAATAATCGAAACTTAGCGGATGTGGAAACAATAACAACCATAAGTAACGGCCCATAATGTAAATAGCAGAGGCCAGCCGTTTGCCCCAATCATCGCCAGCGCCAATAAGCGAATTATTGATGAGCTGTATTTCGGTAAAGTTGGTTGCACCGCCTAATATAGCTATGCGTAAAGCCAAGTAAGCAACTGCAATCATTAAATAAATACCTGCTATTTGCCACACTTGTTTGCCGGTTGCTTTTGTAAAAAAGTAAACCGATAATGGTGCTACGGCAACAAATGTTAGTGCATTTTCTTTACTTATTAATGCTAAAAAAAACGAAAAGCTGCAATATACCAGTGACGAAGTTTTTTGTTTATCCAGGTAAGCTAACATGTGCCATATACTTAATATGCTGAAAAAGAAACACAATAACTCATCGCGGCTTTTAATATTGGCTACTACTTCGGTGTGCAAGGGATGTGCTATATACAATAAGGTAATGGCAAAGGGTAATAGTTGATTATAATCTTTAAGCAAAGCCAGTAACACCAGCAACAATACACATGCTGTAGCGGCATAAAGTAAAACGTTAACTATATGACCTACTGTTGCATTACCGGGAGCAATGCTATACTCAACAGCAAACATGGCAACTGAAAGCGGGCGGTACAAACTTTCTTTCCGTTCCCAAAATCCGGCACGGTAAGCAGTAGTAAAAATTTCGGGCAGGGCACTTACACCTTTCTTGGTTATTTTATTGTTGTTAATTACGGTATCGTCATCTACTGTATAATCGTGTGTTAATGTATTTGCATAAAGCAAAAAGGCAAACACTGCGCATACAATCAACATAAGTCTTTTAAAAGCTGCTGCCGTTTGTGGTGTGGTAATAGATGATGGTGTAGTTTTTTTAGGGGCTATGTTTTTTTTCATAAATAATGTATCGGGCATAGGTAAGCGGTTGTGCCAAATTGAATATTGCTTCTTAAATAAGCAAAAACAACAGGCTAAAAAATTGCAAACTAACTGCCCGGACTTAAAGTGTACTGTATAAAATGTAAGAAGGCTGCTATGCAAATTACACAGCAGCCTTTATTATAAATTTTGTTTTTAATAACTCATTACGTTTTTGTAATGTCTTTTTTATCGTCTTTGCGTTCAGAGGCATCTTTAAACTCGCGAATGCCCTGACCTAAACCTTTCATTAATGACGGTATTTTTGAACCGCCAAAAATAACCAATACCAGTACGAGAATGATCATCAGCTCTGAACCTCCCATACCCATTATGCCAAGAAATATTGAATTAACCATGATATTTAAATTTTTTATTCTGCTGCAAAAGTATTAAAATAAACTGTTATTGATAGCGTGCCTTATTTGCATGTTTCGTCTTATAAAAATGTGAAAACAAATTTCACCTTTGCCCCATGCTTAAGTGGTATTAATTTGATTATGCAAACATCGGGATTTCATATTAAAGGTTTTGACGGGTTAAGAGCTTTATCAATTTTACTTGTTTTGTTTACCCATTTGGGTTGGTATGATGCCTTACCGGATAATTATTTTTTTAATGCCCTGGAGCAAAGCATAACAGGCATGGTTGGCGTTACCATGTTTTTTACCATTAGTGGCTTTTTAATTACCACACTTCTGCTTCGCGAAAAAGCGAAAAATGGTACCATCAACTATAAACACTTTATAGTCAGGCGGTTTTTACGCTTGTTGCCGGTACTGGTGCTGTTTTATTTTACCATGTGCATTTTAATACTAACCCATCAGTTAAATATTAGTTGGGTTGCTTTTTTTATATCGGTTTTTTACGGTTATAATTTTGTGCCCAACCGCCTTTACTTTAGCGAGTTGGGTCATACATGGTCGTTAGCGGTAGAAGAGCAGTTTTATATTTTATGGCCCTGGGTGGTTTTGTTTTTTAAAAAAAATGGCCTGCTGTTAGTTGCCCTGTTTATGTTGGCTTTGGCAATTTTGGCATTAATTGTTTTGCCCACGTACCGCATAACATTTAATGGTAAGTCCTATTTTATCGGAGAGTCGTTCCATGCCAATCGTTTTTTTTTACCGGCCATTGCACCCATTATGATTGGAAGCATAGCTGCGGCCTTACATTTTTTTTATCCTGAAAAATTGATTGCCTTTTGCAGCAGCATGGTTAATAAATTGCTCATTGTAATTACCATGCTGGCTGCCTTTTGGTTGCCCGATAGTTTGCAAACGGCCTTGTTCTTAATACATGCACTGTGTTTTGCATGGGTGCTTGGTTATATACACAGCAAGCAACAAAGTTTAATTACAACTATTTTAGAATGGCGCCCATTGGCCTTTACAGGCAAAATATCTTATGGCATTTATGTATGGCAAGGTTTATTTTTAGGCACAGGTCCGGGAGGTAAATTATGGATACAGCAACCCATACAAAACCTGTTACTAACATGGCTGGTTGCTATTGCTTGTTATTATCTGGTAGAAGTTAAGGTGCTTCGGCTAAAAAAACATTTTATAGCTTAACTTTTTATAACCATATTCTTAAAACTAAAACACAGGGTTATTGCTTACTTTACAGCATTGAAATTTGCTGTATATGAAGTTTGTTTTAGTGTTGATTTTGATTTACGTTTTAATATTAACTGTTACTTATTGTTACCAGGAAAAGTTGCTTTTTTTTCCGCAAGCAATTGATGCAAACTACAATTATAATTTACCCGGAAATGCAACAGAGGTTTTTTTGAAAACACCTGATGGCGAAACCATAAATGGCATTTTTATTAGGCAGAATAAACCGAAGGTTATCGTTTATTTTCATGGCAACGGCACCAGTTTATTAAGTTGGCAGCGTATTGCCGATGCCTTGTTGCCGCATGCCAGCTTATTAATTGTTGATTACAGGGGTTATGGTAAAAGCAGTGGTAATTTTAGCGAAAACGGTTTTTATACCGATGCCGAAACGGCTATTGCATTTTTATTGAAAGAAGGATTTAATATGCAACAGATTATTGTTTATGGCCGATCGTTGGGGAGTGGCATTGCCATAGAAATGGCGGTAAGGCATACGCTTGGGGGTTTGATATTAGAATCGCCATACACCAGTGTAGTGGATGTGGGCAAAAAACAGCATCCGTATTTGTTGCCAGCGCTTTTGCTTAAATATCGTTTTTACTCGCTTAATAAAGCGCCCGCAATAAAAACCCCGGCACTCATTTTCCATGGCGAAAAAGATGCTACCATTCCGGTAGCTCAGGGCCGTAAAATTGCCGCGGCATTACCCCAGTGCAAGTTGATAACCATACCCGATGCCGACCATGCCAATGTGCCTGCTTTTGAAATTTACCAACAATCATTAGCCGCATTTTTAAATCAGTTGCCTTAAAGGAGTTGCTTTTCAGGGGGTTATGGTTACATCAATAATTTTAATCCAACGCTTATCATTAAGTTTATACTTACGTTGCGCGAATGGTAATAAAATTACACCGACACCCAACAAGCTTCCAACCACAATGGCATTGTTGCTGTTTTGCAAATCGCCACTGTTGGCTAAGGTGCCATTAACCAGCACTACCGTACCATAAACCAAACCGGCCGAGATAAATAGTCTGCTTAAAAATTTAGGCAAACGATGATGTTCATAATCATAAAAAGCAACTACATCCTGTACCGGTATTAACAACGAATCGTTTAATAAAACACCTTGGTTTGTAAAGCCCATAATGTTGCCTTTAAATACCTGTTTGTCGTTTATTAGTTTAAAGCCAACCCTGCTGCCTTCATAATATCGTATCCGGTTATTAAATCCGGGTTTGGTTAATGCTAAAAAACGTTGCGCGTTGGCTTGGCTTAACACCAGCCATGTTATCAAAAAAACAAAACACCTTTTTATCATCACCTATATAGTAACTGTTACGTTTTATTACTGCATTTGTGTGCTATCATTTGCAAGATAGTTAATTACATACACATTAATGCTTTGGGTGTTTGCAAAGCTTTGTTGTGTTGTGTTGCTTACATTAAACCGGCTGGCAGGTAGTTTATGAATGTTTCCTAAATACTTTTTTATTAAGTCGTTGCGGTATTGCATCCGCTTTTGAACCATAATACTAAGTGCAGGTTGGCCAATAAATTGGACGCACTTTTGCTGAATGGGTGTAAGTAAATCGTTACTGTTAAGCTGTTTGTTGACATAGGCAATAAAGCTGCTGTCTTTAATATTTATTAATTCCAACGAATCGGCTAATGCAGGTGTAATACTATCCATACGTCCATGTATGTTTTCATAGTAACGTTTTTTAGTTTCTAATTCGGCCAAATACTCGGTTTCAACATTCATGTTACTTTGCTGTGTAAGCCCAATATTAACTTCGGGTTTTTGTTTTACCAATTCGGCTAAATTGTCGAGCACTTTATAAAACTCTTTGCCAAAGTCGGCAACTTTATAATCAAATGCCATTGACTTATACGACTCTTCGTTACCGCCAAACAGGTTGGTTACTAATTTATAGGGCGCAGTAGCTGCTTTAAGCAAAATGTTTTTTACTACCTGCCATACTACTTTACCAATATTATAATTAGGGTCGTTTAGGTTACCCGTAAT
Organism: Bacteroidia bacterium; assembly: GCA_016788165.1. Taxonomy (GTDB): domain Bacteria; phylum Bacteroidota; class Bacteroidia; order AKYH767-A; family OLB10; genus JAEUTH01. The sequence goes on from JAEUTH010000012.1 coordinate 32,939, forward strand.
CGGAATTTTAAGATCAATGTTGCCTTTGTGATTTTTAAGTAGTCCCACGGCTAATTTCATGGGTAAATTGTATGCAGCATTTTTATTGGATTTACCACCAATACCTACCTGATTTACGATAAAATAATTTTGACTGTTTAGTTGGTTTTGTTTTAAGGTATTGGTGCTTTTATAATCAATAACACCTGCTAAAAATGAGTGGCCTACGTAGTGATTTACATAAGCATTAAAATCGCTGATGTTTACATCTTTTATATAGTAGTTAAGCGAAGCATCGCTAAAGTCTTGCGGATTGATGTGCATCTCCATATCAGTACTACCCGTTTTATTTAATAATGCGGTTGCATGAAGTGCTATATCCTGGTTGGTGCTGCGCAAATTATTGCCCTGCATATTTAGCTGGTCAATATCAAACTGAAAACTTTGCGGTAGTGTATAGTCATGATATATCACATGCCCTTGATTAATTTTAAACTGTTGCAAAGCATAGTTTGTTATTGTAAAGTTTTTGGCAATATCGGCAACGTATCCAAACATGAGGGTAAACATATTTCCATCGGCACTGGCTTCTTCAATTGCCTGTGCAGCACTTATGGTTGTATCTGACAGCAGGCGGTAAAAATTATTGCCATTGTCGTACATTTCAAATAGTACATAGGGTTGTGTAAAATCTATTTGGCTTAAATTGTAAAGGCCCTTGCTTACGTTTAGTGTATCAACACCTACATCTAATTTAGTGCATGTAACTAACGGAATGTTTAAAGGATCTAAAATGGCAAAATGATTTAAATCTAATTTACCCGAAAGGGCAATTTGTTCGGGCGTGTTGAAGTTGCCTTTCAGATTAAATGTTGTATTGATGGTGCCTAATAAATCTTTGGTATTCATTAAATCTTTTAAATAGGGATACCACACATGCAAATCGAAATTGGTTATGGCTGCCTGCATACTGTAATCGCTGTTAGATAAGTTGGTATTAAATGTAGTGCTTATGGCTCCTCCACTTTTAAACGCAAGGTCAATTTTACTGTTCAGGTTATTCTGGTTGTATGCAATGCCCGGTGTGCTGATATTAATTTTTATGGCTTCGATTAAATATTGCAGATCCGGATTATTGTATGTAACGGCCCCGTTTTGTATGACAATGTTTTTTACCCAATACTTTAACGGAGCTTCGTTAACGGGATTAGGGTTGGTATCGGTGTTGCTGAACTTGGCAACCATATCTTCATAATTAAACTTGCCGTTTTTAAATGTTAACCAAACTTGTGCATCGGTTAGTTTAACATAGCTTATATCATAGGCGCCACCTATCAATTTTGGAATTGAGATTTGCGATTCGAGTTTGGTAAATTTTACAAACGGTGTTTTACCATCAAGCTCAAAAAGCGTAACATCTTTTAATGCCAAGCTTCCTGATAAAATATTAATCCATAAGCCATCAATTTTTACTTCGCGGTTTATAAATTCTTTATCATACTTATGTATCAGATACTTAGCAATAGGCGATATAAAAGCAAATGCAAATACAATAGCGGCAACTAATACAGCTAAAAGCAGTAGCGCAATTTTTTTGGTGCGTTTAAGCATGGGGTGTGTGATTAATGTGCCGGCATTTGCAGCAACATTTTTTTAATAAAAGATATGGTTTGATTGTAGGCCTGGTTAGTGGCTTCTACGTGATGGTTGGTGTTGTATGGATTTGCAAAATCGGCCTTTGCATCATAACGATAAACCACCAATGTTTGGTTTACTTGTTGCATAATCGTTTGAAACCGGTCAACAATTTTAGGAGTAATCCTTGTATCGTCATTACCAAATATACCCAATACCGGGCAAATGTTTTTAAGCTTTACAGCATTGCTTTCGGGCATGCCATAATACATAACACATGCCTTTGCCTGTACGCCACACATAATTGCAGCATGTAAACTCCAGCTACCGCCCAAACCCCAACCTAAGGTTGCTATTTCGGCTCTTTTGCCGGCATACTTAATAGCTCCATCAATTATTTGGCGGCAACGTTTATCGGTAGCCAAACGCATGTAAGCCAAAGCGCTGTCGGCTGTGGTGGCAATGTGCCCATCATACAAATCAATAACCAAAACATTTACATTTCCCAAATCGGCTTGCAGGTGTTGTGCTTCGTGTTTTATATAATTATTGAGGCCCCACCATTCGTGAAAAACAAAAACATACTTATTGGTTTTTTTACCCGCTTTTAGCAAATAAGCATGTGCTTTTTTATGGCCTGCTTTAAAGTAAATGTCTTTACCGGTAAGCACATAATTGTTTGGCGGTATCGAATCATCGGAAACAAAAGCAGGTTGAAAATTACTGTTGGTAGTTTGCCATACATTTGCATATAAATTAAATGCATAACTACTGTTTAGTTGCAGTAAGTTTAAAATCATCCCCACTAAAAGTATGTTACAAATGTGTACCATCATGATTTGTTATTAATCCTGATTAATTTTTTTAACCATGGTAAGTATGGTTGCAATGGCAACGGTTTCGCCTGTTTCGTCATACACATCTACTAAAAACTTTACAATGCCTTTGGCTACATCTTCGTGGTTTCGTTTTTCGGTATCGGTTTTTTCTTTAACCGTAAACCTTACACCAATTGTTGCGCCCGGATAAACCGGTTTTGTAAACCTACATTCATCAATACCATAATTTAAAAGTACAGGGCCCTTTTTAGCATCAACAAATAAACCGGCAGCTTTGCTTAAAATAAAATAGCCATGGGCTACCCGTTTTTCGAAAATGGTACCTTCTAATGATGTTGCATCCATGTGTGCATAAAAATTATCGCCACTTACATTTGCAAAGTTGGTAATATCGGTTTCGGTTACGGTATGCTTAGCCGTAATAACGGTTTCGCCAATTACCAGCTCTTCAAAATGTTTTTTAAAAACATGCTTATCGTTTTCGATATAGGGTGTACCATAGTGATATTGGTTGGTTATGGCAGTAAGCATGGCTGGCGACCCTTGTATAGCAGTGCGTTGTAAATAATGAAATACTCCGCGTTTGCCACCCATCTCTTCGCCACCACCGGCACGGCCGGGGCCACCATGTACTAATAAAGGCATAGGCGAACCATGTCCGGTGCTTTCTTTAGCACAATCGGTATTGAGTACTAAAATGCGACCATGCATACTAGCTGCACCTAATACATAAGCACGCGCTACCTGTGTATCGGCTGTAACGATACTGCTTACCAATGAACCTTTACCCATTTTGGCCAGGGCAATTGCTTCGTCCATATTTTTATAAGGCATTATGGTGCTAACGGGGCCAAAGGCCTCAACATTATGTGCATCGGTATTGGTAAATGGTTTGTTGTTTACAAAAATAACGGGGGCCATAAACGCATCAGGTACTACCATGTCGCCCAACAGTTGTAAATCGTTTCTGCCATCATACACTATTTGTTGCGACAGGGCCAATTGTGCCACCTTTGCCGTTACTTCCTTTACCTGATCCATGCCGGCTAATGCACCCATGCGCACACCGGTAGTCATTGGGTCGCCAATGGGTGTGGATTGTAAGCGTTTTGATAAGGCAGCTTGCACGGCATCAACATAACTATCGGGCACCAAAACCCTGCGTACTGCCGTACATTTTTGACCGGCTTTGGTTACAATTTCACGGTGAATTTCTTTTATAAATACCTCAAAATTAGCTGTGCCGGGTGCGGCATCCAAACCTAAAATGCAGCAGTTTAACGAGTCGGCTTCGAGGTTAAAGGGTACACTGTTTTCGGCTAAGGCCGGATTTTTTTTAAGTAACTGACCTGTATGCGCGCTTCCGGTAAAGGTAACCACATCGCCTGCCTGCACCAAATCAACAATACCTTGTGCCGAACCACATATAAGTTGCAATGCGCCTTGTGGTAAAATGTTGCTGGCAATAATTTCTTTAAAAACGGCTTCGGTTAAAAACGATGTAACGGTAGCAGGTTTTACTATGGCCGGCACCCCTGCAAAAAGGTTTACTGCAATTTTTTCGAGCATACCCCATACCGGAAAATTAAATGCATTGATATGTATGGCCACACCTTCTAATGGTACACAAATATGATTTCCCAAAAAGGTACCTTCTTTACTGAGTTTAGCCACATCGCCATCTAAACAATAGGTTTCGTTCGGAAACTGCCTGCGTAAACTTGCATAGGTAAATAAGTTGCCAAAACCACCTTCAATATCAACCCAGCTATCGGCACGGGTTGCACCTGTAGCCCAGCTAATTTTATAAAACGATTCTTTACGCTCATTTAAATATAGGGCCAATGCTTTAAGCATACGCCCGCGCTCATGGAATGTAAGTTTACGCAATGCCGGTCCGCCTACAGTACGTGCATGGTTAAGCATGGATTTAAAGTCTAACCCACTACTCGATGCTGTGGCTACGGCCTGGCCTGTAATTGCATTATATAATGTTTGGCCGTTTTGGGTACCTGCTACCCATTGGCCGCAGGCATAGTTTTGTAATTGTATCATTTGTTAAGTTAATGTCGGTTACCGGTTTTATTTTAAATATTTTGTTGTTGCAAAAACTGCTGTGCCCATGCTATATCACCGGGCTTGGTAATTTTAATATTGTTGCTTTGGCCTGGCACCAAATGTATGGTTGCCTTATTTTCGAATAGCGATGCTTCGTCTGTAAAGTCGTAGCTAACCACTTCGTTATACGCACTTAAAAGTTGCTGTAAATCGAAACATTGTGGTGTTTGCACTGCCACATAATTGTTGCGGTTTACGGCCCGGTTTGTATTGCCATCGGTTTGGCGTATTGATTCGGTTAGCGGTAAAAAAGGTATGGCATTGCCATAAACTTCTGCTTCATTATAAAGCAACGCTATTAATGCTTTAGAGGCCAATGGCCGGGCTGCATCGTGCACAGCCACAATGCCGGTGCATGCAGCCCAATGCTGTAAGCCAAAGTGCACACTTTGTGCACGCCATTGGCCACCGGCAACTACCTGATGTGGTATTTCAAAACTGTATTGCTTACATAGTTGTTGCCACGTTAATTGCAAATCGGCTGCAAGTGCCACTACAATTTGTGCCTTGCAGGCATAAAATTGCTGTATGCTATGCATTAGTACCGGCAAACCATTTAACAACATAAACTGTTTGGGCACATCGCTTTGCATGCGACTGCCAGTACCTCCGGCCACTATTACAGCATATTTATTCATGCAAGTTTGAATAATAATTCTGCAACAAAGTTGTATTTTATATTGTAATGCTACAATGCCTTATAAGCAAAACGAAAAATTGAAGTTTACTTTAAGAGCCCGAAGCTTTTGGTACAAGGCTTTTGGATATTAGTGGTTAGCTTTTACAAATTAACCTTTACCAGACAACATACCACTAACCACTTACAACTACCCCTTTCAACTCTCAACTCCTTTTATAACTTTACCACCATAAAACCAAGTTTCCCTTAACCCTTTAATTTTATCTGTTATGAAAAACGTAGTAATTATTAAAAAATCACACACACACACACACAACAAAAATCAGCAGT
>JAEUTH010000018.1 GCA_016788165.1 Bacteroidia bacterium
GCTTTTATCGCCACCTATTTGGCTTCTACTGGCACATCCCAAAACCCATGACTTATTAGGCCCATGACAAATAAAATGGCTGCCCCAAGCATCAGGGTAATCGGCACCAAATCCGCCAACACTTTTTTGCCAATCGGTAACTATACCTTGGCCGTTTAATGCATAAGGCAGGCATAGCAATAAGGTATAAAACAGTTTCATTTTTATTGGGTTTTTATAAGTTTATACAACTGCGTTTGCTGGCCGTTTTCCTTAAATGATTGCATGCGTTGTTGTATTATTTTTTTCATTTTATAATGGATTATAAGTTAAAGATTGAAGGATAAATTATCGTTTAACTTACATCGCCATAACGAAGTTTACAATAGTAATGGGCTTGGTAATTTACAGCTACGCATAGGCATAGCGTGTAGCGAGTAGCATAGGTTAAAATGTAGAAGCTACGAATATAAAAAAACAATTGGCCTTACTATCAATATAAATAGTAATGGTTGGAATTAAAATATGTTGCTCACAAAAATTTTGCCGGGCAACTTTTTTAAAAGCAAAAATTTATTGGCGATCTGTATTGGCAAAAACTACACGGTTTTTACAAGTACACTATTGTAAAATGTAGTACTATAATTAATCTTGAAAAACTAATTAATTACCCTTACTTCAAAAACATAGGGTTGTAACGATTTTAACTGTTGTACACGGTTTTGTTTGGATAATAAACGTTTGCCTGAATTAAAATGGTTACTGAAATCGTTTTCATTAATAGTTCGTAAAGCGTCAACTATATATGATGATTTGATAGCAAAGGAAGCCGCTTCGGTACGCATTTGTTTGCCACTGATAACGCCAATTACATTGCCTTGTTCGTCAAACAATGGGCCACCACTGTTGCCCGGGTTAAGCGGTACACTTACCTGATAGGCCATGGTATCGTCCATATAACCGGTAAGCGAGCTTATTGAACCTTCGCCATATACTAAGTTGGTGCGTGGGTAACCCAAAGTAAAAACTTTTTGGCCCATTTCGGCACGGTTCGAGTAGAAGTTATAAGGTATTTGTTTGGGTGCTTCGTACGAACTATCCTGAATTTTTAGTAATGCAAAATCGCAAGTCGAGTTGGTTGCTATTACTTTAGCGCTATACGCATAACCTTCGTTAACTACTTCTATGTTATTGGCGTTTTGTACAATATGAAAACTGGTAATTAAATAACCATTGGTGGTTACTAAAAAACTTGATCCACTGTAAATACCGGGTGCTGCCGGTTTTTTTGTAGTAGCCGATGTTATGGTATTAATGGTATTATTAATAACGCCCTGCGATTTTTTTATTTGTGCTACTTCATTAACCAAAGCGCGATATCCTTTAGGAGCTTGATTTTTATAATACAAACTTAATATTAATGCCGTTGAAAATATGCTTACACATGCTACCGATGCTGCTATGCTGATTACCCTTACATTTCTTTTTATAAAAGGAATTATTTTACCGCTAACCGGCTGTTGTACCGAGCCAGTGGTTTGCTGGTGTGCTTCGTTTAAGGCCGCTTTAATTTTTAGCCTTTTATTATAATGGTTTAATGCCGAGTAAAATGCAACATATTCATTTACCAATTTTGCATATGCTTTATTGGTATTTATTTCATGTTCAAAATGTTTTTGTTCATCAGCCAACATCTCGCCCTTAATATATTGTTCAACGCGGGCTGCAATGGTTTCATCTATTTGCATCACAAGTAATATTTAATTATTTAACCGGTGGTATGTATAGTTCAAAAAATAATTTTTTAAGCCTGTTCATACACTTATATTTTTGATTTTTTGTGTTATCGGTATTGGTGTAATTGTACTTATTGGTTAAATCGGCCATGCTTAAATGATTAAAGTAATAATCATTAATCAAACTTTGGCAGGGCTCTCCTAAGCTTAATAAAGCTTGTTTCATGCCATCAAATTGTTTTATCTCTTCTTCCATCCATTGCGCATCATCAGGTTCAATGGCAAAAAAATCATCACTATCGTTCAGGTTACCAACATACTTACTCTTACGGCTTAATTGCTTAAGCCATAAGTTACGGCAAATCGAATACAAATACGTTTTTAAAGAACTGGTAAGCACCAACTTATTGTCTAATATTTTTTCATAAATAACAATAATGCCTTCCTGGTAAATATCTTTTGCTTCCTGGGCATCACCGCCATTTAAAACAATGAGCTGCTGTATGCTTGCAAAATGCATTTTGTAAAACACGTTAAGCAAGCTTTGATTGTTTTGCCTAAATCCTTCTATAAAGTCGTTGTCGGTGTAAGTATCCACAAATGGTTTTGCAATGGTTAATACATTAATTTAATAAAGGTAACCCACTTGTATTGATAAAATAGGTTTTTGCTTGCCGGTAATTGCATATATGTAATGGTGCGTATATGTTTCTGAAAATAAATTAAACTGTATGTTATTGATAATCAATATAAATTAAAAAAATATCTGTTTTTTTTAATCTGGATGGGTTACCTTTTAATGTGTGCCGTATTAAGAGCAAGTTTAACGTTAAATAATTCAACAAAACAAAATGAAAAATTCAATCAAATTTATCGCTGTAGCTTTCGCATTAGCTACTGCTGTTGCTTGTTCATCAAACAAAGTTGCCGAAGGCACTGAAGCTGTTGATTCAGCTGCTGCTGCTGCAACTGAAGCTGCTGTAACTACAATTGACTCGGCTGCTGCTGCTGCAACTGCTGTTGTTGATTCTGCTGCTGCTGCTGCTACAACTGTAGTTGATTCAGCTGCTGCTGCTGTTACTAAGTAATTTTAGTATAAAGCATTTACAAACCCCGATAGTTATCTATCGGGGTTTTGTTTTATATGCCACAACGGAATAAAACCGTTGTGGCATTTTTGCTTGCATTAAATCAATTAATTTGCCGTTTCATCAAAAACAAAATCATTATAAATAGCTTATAGCAAAACGAGTATGGAAAACAATTTGGCAAATTTTACGCAAGCCATTCAAACAGGCTACACATTTAAAACAACAGGTATTGTATTAGGTGGCGCCATTTATAACGGTACTGTTGTACCCGGTACATTTGTACAAGCGCCTTTAAAAATGTTTAACAGGCATGGATTAATTGCAGGCGCTACCGGCACAGGCAAAACAAAAACATTGCAACACATAGCCGAAAGTTTGGCGCAACAAGGTGTGTCGTGTTTGCTTATGGATATTAAAGGCGATTTAAGTGGATTAGCTATGCCGGGTACAAACAATGAAAAAATTGCCGATAGAAGCAGTAAGCTGGGTATTACCTGGAAACCTATTTCCTTTAAAACAGAACTGATGTCTATATCGGCCGAAGCCGGTGTAAAAATGCGTGCTACCGTTGCTGAGTTTGGTCCGGTTTTATTTTCGAAAATTTTAGAATTAAATGATACACAGGCCGGTGTGGTTTCGTTGATTTTTAAATATTGTGATGATAATGGTTTGTTGTTGGTTGATTTAAAAGATTTTAAAAAAGCACTTCAGTTTTTAACCAATGAAGGCAAAGCCGAAATCAAGGGCGAGTATGGCAGTATAAGTACAGCAACTGCATCCATAATACTTCGTAAAATAATAGAAATTGAACAGCAAGGTGCCGAAGTTTTTTTTGGCGAGAAATCGTTTGATGTAAATGATTTAATGCAATTAGATGAAAATGGGTTTGGTACCTTAAACATTATCAGACTTACCGATTTGCAAGCTAAGCCCAAACTGTTTAGCACTTTTATGCTAAGCCTGATGAGCGAAATTTACGCAACATTTGAAGAGGTAGGCGATGCTGAAGCGCCCAAGCTTTGTGTTTTTATTGATGAGGCACATTTGATTTTTAACGAAGCTTCTAAAACCTTGCTCAATCAGTTAGAAACCATGGTTAAACTAATCAGAAGTAAAGGCGTGGGTTTGTATTTTATTACACAAATACCAACCGATGTGCCTGCCAGTATATTAAGCCAGTTAGGTTTAAAAGTGCAACATGCCTTACGTGCATTTACAGCCCAGGACCGCAAGGTTATTAAAGCCACAGCCGAAAACTATCCTGAAACCGTTTTTTATCAAACCGATGAATTACTTACACAAGTAGGCATTGGCGAAGCTTTGGTTACTGTTTTAAATGAAAAAGGAAACCCAACGCCATTAGCCCATACCATGCTTTGTGCACCGGCCACGCGCATGGATGTTTTAACACCTGACGAGATAAATAATTTAGTTGCCAAATCAGCATTGGTTAAAAAATACAATCAAACAATTGATGCCGAAAGCGCTTACGAAATGTTGGCCAAAAAAATTGAAGCAATGACTGATGAAACCGACATTGCCGAAAACGAAACCAAAACGGTAAAAGAAAAAGAAGAAAAATCGGTTATCGAAACCATGGCCAACAGCACGGCAGGCAAACAAGTTTTGCGTACTGCAACCAGTATTATTACACGCGGATTGTTAGGTGCATTAGGCATTAGCAGTACACGCACCACACGCAAAAAACGAAATTCCTGGTTTTAAAATTTTAATAAAACACACTATGAGCCATTACGTTGAACTTACATTTTCAATTAAACAGGATATTGTACTTTATACTGAAATTTTAATAGCACAACTTAACGATTTGGGCTATGTAATGTTTGAGGAATATGAAAACGGATTTAAGGCATACATTCCGCAAACACAATTTAACCCCGATTTATTAAACGAGATTGATACCATCACACAAAACCATTTTATAACCTATACGCAAACAGTAATTCCTTATCAAAACTGGAATCTGACCTGGGAGCAAAACTTTAACCCCGTTGTTGTTGGTAGTGATATATACGTACATGCCGACTTTCACACGCCCTTGCCACAATTTAAGTACAACATTTGTATTCAGCCCGAAATGAGTTTTGGTACAGGTCATCACGAAACTACTTCCTGTGTGATGAGCCTTATGCTTGGTTACAATTTCGACAATAAAACCGTATGTGATATGGGCAGTGGCACAGGCATTTTAGCAATTTTAGCATCAAAACTAAATGCTGCTAAAATTGACGCTGTTGATTTTGACGAAAACTGTGTGCGCAACGGTTTATCCAATGTAAAACGGAATGCATGTAATAATATAGGAATGCATTTAGGCGATGCCGGTTTTTTATCGGGCAAACAGTATGAAATAATTATTGCCAACATCAATAAAAATATTTTACTGGCCGATGCTGATAATTATGCACAAGCAATTGCAACTTCGGGGTTATTATTAGTGAGTGGTTTTTATGCCGAAGATTTGGCAGATATAAAAACCTGCTTCGCTAAACACCAACTTATATATAAGGAAAGCTTGTTAAAAAATAACTGGTGTGCTGCTGTTTTTCAAAAGTGCTAACCTGTAATGTTGCACCACAACATAAGTTAAACCATTGACCACATACAAGCAGCCCGGCATTAACCGTTACTTAGTGGTTATTAAATTGAACATGAAAAATATTTTTGTTTTAACGGGATTCATATTACTCGCCCTACATCAAAGCAATGCCCAGGCACCCAAAAGCTTTACACCCGATAAAGTAGTTTTTATAAAAGAGATGGAAAACTTTTTAAAGGGCAGCATCGAAAAAGATGCTGAAACGCTAATGGAAGCATTTGAACCCGTTTGGGTTGCCGGAAAATTTAGCAACGAACAACAAAAGGCAATTTATCAGTTTAGCAACGATATGCTGCGCAAACGCATGAAACCTTTTCCTGATTTTTCAAATTACCTTACGGCTTTAATTGGTTTTGTAAATAGCGGGCAAACCGAACAAAGTTTTAAAAACTGGCATCTTAGTTTAGAAAAGGGTTTGGCATCGAGTACCAAACGCCTTGGCGATTATATTGAAGATTGTAATACACTGTTTGCAAAAAATAAAATATATGAGTCGCCATCCGTTGCATGGGTATCGGGCAGTACTTCGTACCGGTTCGAGTTTGATAGCATGCCTAAGGTAATTTTTCCGGTAAGTACACTAACATGTTTAGCCAAAGGCGATTCATCGGTAATTACCAATACAACTATTACCTATTATCCCAACTTAAAAAAAATAATGGGCAGTGGCGGTAGCGTTAACTGGGTGCGTGGAGGCATAGCACCCACCGAAGCCTATGCGCAAATTAATAACTATACCATTGATGTAACCGGCAGCGATTATATAATTGATACTGTTACTTTTTACTACAAAAAATATTTTGACGCCCCATTATTAGGTCGTTTTACCGATAAGTTGCTTACACAAATAACTTTCGAAAATGCATCGTACCCGCGCTTTACAAGTTTTGCACAAACATTGGATATTAAAAACCTGATAACCGATGCTAAATACCGTGGGGGCTTTGCTTTGCATGGCAGCCGCATGGTAGGCGGTGGAAACGACAGGCAAGATGCTTCGCTAATATTTTATCGCGATGGCAAACCCTTTTTTACAGCAACATCAAATAATTTTACCGTAAAACCCGATAGGGTTAGCAGCGAGCAGGCAGCTATTACTATTTTATGGAACGATGATTCTATTTACCATCCGGGCGTAAATTTTAAATATATAGTTGCCGATAAAAAAGTTACGCTTTATCGCGATATACGTGGTGCACAGCAAAGTCCGTTTTTTGATACGTATCATAATGTTGATATGTTCTTTGACGAATTAAGCTGGAAAATTACCGACCCATTAATTGACCTGAAAATGACGGTAGGCGAGGGCGAAGCCAAACTTACTTTCGAGTCGGAAAACTATTTCAGGCGGCAACGTTTCGAGCGCATACAAGGCATAGCTGACGAAACACCTCTTTATACCGTAAAAAAGTTTTCTGAAAAATATGCTACGCAAACTATTGATGTAAAGGCTCTGGCACGCGAAATGAAAATGGCCGATGACCAGGTTCGTTCCTTATTGATTAATTTAAGCAATGCCGGCTTTGTAAGTTTTGATTTTAAAACCGATGCTGCTCAAATAAAAGACAAGCTCTATTATTATTTGCAGGCATTTACCAAAAAAACCGATTACGAAGCGCTTCAGTTTACATCGCAAATATCGGGGCAGCCCAATGCAACCATTAATTTACTCAACTTCGATATTCGTATGCGCGGTGTAAGTCAGGTGCAGCTTAGCGATTCGCAAAATGTATTTGTTGTGCCCAATGAGCAAGAACTAATTCTGCATCAAAACCGAAACTTCTCATTTAGTGGGCGCGTACATGCAGGCCGCTTAGATTTCTATGGCAGCAATTTCGAATTTGGTTATGATGATTTTAAATTGGATTTGAAAAAAATTGACTCGCTTCGGTTAGCCGTTCCTACGGATATATTAGACGATAAAGGCAACCCGCGTATGGCACGTGTTAAAAATGCCCTGCAAAATTTATCGGGCAATTTACTTATTGACTCGCTTAACAATAAATCGGGATTAAAACCGGGTTATGCTTACCCGTTGTTTACAGCTACCAGCAATGCATACTTGTATTATGATTCGCCTTCGATTAAAGGGGGTGTGTATAACCGCGATAAGTTTTATTTTAAGGTTGATCCTTTTGTAATTGACAGTGCCGACTATTTGTTGGCAGCTAGTGTTTTATTTGAAGGTAATTTTGTGTCTAATATTTTTCCCGATTCGCGCGAGCAGTTAGTGTTGCAGCCCGATTACTCGTTAGGCTTTACCAAACTTACACCGGCCAATGGTTTGGCCATGTATGGTGGCAAGGCAACGTTTACCAACAAACTTACTTTAAGTAATGATGGATTGGAAGGCGATGGAACCATCAAATATTTAACCAGTACAACACAAAGTAAAAACATCATCTTTTTTCCTGATTCAACTTTGGCTCAAGCTGATTTATTTCAAATTGATGAGGCCGTGTTAGGTGGTGCCGAATATCCCGAAGTTAAAGCCAGCCAGGTTATGATTGATTTTGAACCCAAAAAAGATTATATGGATATAAAGAAAACCGATAAAGATTTTTCATTATATCAACAACAAGTGGCATTAGATGGCAACCTGCGTTTAACACCTCAAGGCTTAGGTGGATATGGCACTTCAGCTTTTTATGATGCCATGTTGGTATCAAGCGATTTTCGATTTAAACAAAAAACATTTGGTGCCGATACAGCCGATTTTAAATTACGTAGCGATGATAGCCTTACCTATGCTATTGATGCTAAAAATTTTAATGCCACCATTGACCTGGCACAAAAAGCCGGAAAGTTTAAATCAAATGCAGGTCATTCGCGTATTGATTTTGCTTTGAATAAGTACTATACATACATGGATAAATTCGACTGGTTTATCCATCAGCGCGAATTGGCATTTAAATCGGTTACAAATACGCAAGGCAATGAATTTGTGTCAACGCATCCATTGCAGGATAGCATTCGTTTTTACAGTGGCGAGAGTAAGTACAACCTGAACGATTATTTAATTAAAGCCAATAAAGTGGATGAAATTCGCATTGCCGATGCCAGTATAAAACCCGATAGCGGCTATGTAGTTATCGAAAAAAACGCAGTTATCCAACCACTAAACCAAGCAGTAATTGTTGCCGATACAGCTACATCATATCACAGTATGGTTAATGCAAAGGTTACAATAGAAACACGCAAACGTTACCAAGCCGTTGGCGATTATCAATACACCGATCAGGCCAAGGTGAAACACTTGTTGCACCTCGATCGTATTGCTGTTGATACGGCAAACCACACCTATGCCACCGGTGAAATAGCCGATACAAGTAACTTTACCATTTCGCCCAATACATTGTTTAAAGGCAAGGTGCAGATTAATGCCACACATCGGTTTTTAAATTTCGAAGGTTTCGCACAAGTTAATCATGCATGCGATTTGCTCGAAAAAAACTGGTTTAGTTTTGCCAGCGAAATAAATCCCGATAAGGTAAAAATACCCATCAACAATCCTGTAAACGAAACCCGCGAAAAACTAACGGCCGGTATATACGTAACTTCGTCAAGCGATACATCGTCAGGTATCTATGCCACATTTATATCCCCAAAGAAAAAAGCAAACGATATGGAAATGGTTTCGCTTAACGGATTGCTTACTTATGATAATGCTACCCATGAGTACCGTATTGTAAGCGATACATTAACCGGTAGCGACAGTACCGGTAACTATATAAGTTTAAACGATCAGCAATGTAAAATTTTTGCTGAAGGTGCATTAAACCTGGGCACCAATTTTGGCCAGTTTGCATCAAAATATGCCGGTAGTATTACGCATCAAATGTCAACCGATGCCACACAAATTAATTTGACTATGGACTGCGATTTTCCGTTTAATTCGGATGCACTTAAATCAATGGCCGATGTTTTTTCATCTTACCCAACCCTTAAAGCCATTAACGAAGGTAATGCATATCACAAAGCCATGAATACGTTAGTAGGTAACGAAGTTTGGGCGAAAGCATCAGCCGAAATTGCTGCCAGCGGATCGCTTAAAAAAGTACCCGATGTTTTAAAACATGCTTTGATAGTAACGGATGTAAACCTGACCTATAATGCACTTAGCAAATCATACCGATCTACAGGCCAAATAGGTGTGGCATTTGTAAACAAAGTAGCCATAGGTAAGTATGTGAAAGGCAATATGGAGGTAGTGAATAAAAAGGGAAGCAACAGCTTTAATTTATATGTAGAGATTGATGCATCAACCTGGTACTTCTTTTCATTTAGCCGTAATATTATGCAAGCTGTTTCATCCGATGCTACGTTTAACGAAGCTATTGCAAACACCAAAGACGATAAACGATTAAGCAAAGGAAAGGATGATGTGCCCGATTATCAATACATGTTAAGCACGGAGCGCAAAAAGAATGAGTTTTTGAAAAAACTTATCGAAACACCCGAAGAGTAAAAATTATGCGCTACTTTTTACAACTGCAATACAACGGTGCTAATTATGCAGGCTGGCAAATTCAAAACAATGCAGTAGCTGTACAACAAAAATTACAAGAAGCTTTGCAGGTATTGCTGCATCAACCTACAAACCTTGTGGGTTGTGGACGTACCGATACCGGTGTGCATGCACTACATTTTGTTGCACATTTTGATACGGAACTAATACTAAATGCACAATCATTTTTGTTTTCGCTAAATGGCTTGTTACCATACGATATTGTAGTATATCATTTACAACAAGTGGCAGATACTGCACATGCGCGTTTTGATGCAAGCAGCCGGACTTATACATACTATATAGCCACACAAAAAAATGCATTCATAAATAAATCGGCCTGGTTGTTTAACGCAGCCTTAGATTTAAATGCAATGAATGCAGTTGTACCTTTGTTTTTAAAGTATAACGATTACAGTTGTTTCAGCAAAGCTCATACGCAAACTAAAACCAATAATTGTGTAATTAAATATGCACACTGGCAACAACAGGCTGATATTATTTGTTTTACCATTACAGCTGATAGGTTTTTGCGTGGTATGGTACGTGCCATTGTTGGCACCATGATTCAGGTGGGATTACATAAAATGGATGGCAATAGTTTTGAACAAATAATAAAGCAAGGTAAACGTAGTATGGCCGGCAAGTCTGTACCTGCACATGGTTTATATCTGGTGCAGGTTACATATCCTTATATAAGTTTTTTAAAACCGCCTGCATTAAGTTTACCAACTTTATTGTAATATTTATTTTAATGTGGTAGCAACATAAATATGAGTGAAGTAAATCAAAAGCGTTTTAATTTTAAACTGTTGCAGCAAATTTGGGTATTTGTAAAACCACACCATAAAAAACTTTGGCTGGCATTATTACTTACCTTGCTACTGGCTGCAATTGCACCACTGAGGCCGTACCTTACGCAATTAGCAATTGATAATTTAGCATTAGGTAGTTACACTCTTTTGCGCTATTCCATTTTTATGTTTGGCGTGTTATTAATGCAAGCGGCATTACAATTTTCATTTTCATATTTAGCAAACATCATTGCACAAGATGCAATATTTGATTTGCGCGCGTCTGTGTTTAAGGCTATATCCACATTTAAAGTAAGTTATTTTGATGGCACACCGGTAGGTGTACTGGTTACACGTTTAGTGTCGGATATGGAAACCATTGCCGATATTTTTTCTGATGGCCTGTTGCTTATCGTTTCGGATATTATGCAAATGATTGTGATTATAGGCTTTATGTTTTATGTGGATTGGCGTTTGGCTTTATTATCATTAAGTACGCTGCCTTTTTTAATACTTGCCACCCGAATATTTCAGCAAAAAATTAAAGCGTCATTTAATGATGTAAGAAATCAGGTTGCTGCTTTAAATACATTTGTTCAGGAGCATATTTCCGGTATGCGCATTGTGCAGCTTTTTAATCATGAAGATGTTTCGTTTAAGCAATTCGAAAAAATAAACAAGGCTCATCGTAAAGCCCATATACGTTCGGTGTGGTATTACAGTATTTTTTTTCCTGTTGTCGAAATTTTGTCAGCCTTGGCAGTAGCATTATTGGTTTGGTGGGGTGCAAGCGCTGCAATTAAAAGCAATGTTTCATTTGGAACTATAACAGCATTTATTATTTATGTGAATATGTTGTTTAGGCCCATACGCGAGTTAGCCGATAAATTTAATACACTTCAAATGGGCATGGTTAGTGGCGAGCGTGTTTTTAAACTGTTGCAACAAACCGATAAAAGCGAAACAAGCGGCAATGTTTCAGCTAAAAATATAAAGGGAAATATCAGGTTCGAAAATGTTTGGTTTGCGTATAAAGACGAGAACTGGGTTTTGCGTAATGTTACATTTAGTGTAAATGCAGGTCAAATGATTGCTTTTGTAGGAGCTACCGGTGCCGGCAAAACTTCAATAATTAATTTACTCAACCGGTATTACGAAATACAACAAGGCGCTATTTATATTGATGATGTTAATATCAAGGATTATAATTTAATGGAGTTAAGGCAGGCAATAGGCTTGGTGCAACAAGAAGTTTTTTTGTTTTCAGATTCTATTGCCAATAATATTTCATTGTTTAATGAGTCCATTAGTATGGATGAGATAATACAAGCATCAAAAGCTATTGGGGCTAATAACTTTATCGAAAAAATGCCCGGTAATTATTTATACAATGTGCAGGAGCGTGGTGCCTTGTTATCGGTAGGCCAACGACAACTTATAGCATTTATACGTGCTTATATTTATAAACCGGCAATTTTTATTTTAGATGAGGCAACCTCATCGCTCGATTCAGAGTCGGAAGTAATGATTTCGCAGGCTACCAATGCCATCGTTCATAACCGTACTTCAGTGGTAATTGCACATCGTTTAAGCACCATCCAAAATGCTGATGTGATTTTAGTTATGGATAAAGGTCAAATAATTGAGCAAGGCAACCATGAAACGCTCTTAACACATAATGGCGTTTACAAAAGTTTGTACGATATTCAGTTTAATACAGTGCAGCCTACCTAACCAATCAATGTTACGTATATACCATTGGTTAGCTTAAAATGTTTTAATACAAACTAATAAAAATTAAAAATTTATTTTGCTTTTTCAGGGCTGCTTCCTGTATTGCTTTTTCCAAAAGCATCGCGCATGCCTGTATCCGCTTGCAGGTTTTGCATTTTATAATAATCCATAACACCTAAATTGCCATTTTTAAATGCTTCGGCCATTGCTGTAGGTACCATCGCTTCGGCTTCAATAACTTTGGCGCGCGCTTCTTGTGCCTTAGCTTTCATCTCTTGTTCGTAAGCTACGGCCATTGCCCTGCGTTCTTCGGCTTTGGCTTGTGCAACTTTTAAATCGGCACTGGCCTGGTCGGTTTGTAATTTGGCGCCAATGTTTTCGCCCACATCAATATCGGCAATGTCAATTGATAAAATTTCGAAAGCTGTACCGGCATCAAGTCCTTTATTTAAAACTGTTTTCGAAATCTGATCCGGATTTTCTAAAACCGATTTATGATCCTGTGCCGAACCAATTGTTGTAACAATACCTTCGCCTACACGTGCCAGTATGGTTTCTTCACCGGCACCACCAACCAATTGATTAATGTTAGCACGTACCGTTACTCGGGCCTTAACCATAAGCTGTATGCCATTTTTAGCAACAGCACTTACAGGTGGCGTATCAATTACACGCGGGTTTACACTAAGTTGTACGGCATCGGCTACATCGCGGCCAGCCAAGTCAATAGCTGTAGCCATTTTAAAGTTTAAAGGGATACTTGCTTTATCAGCAGATATCATGGCCTTCATAACATTATTTACATGGCCACCTGCCAGATAATGCGTTTCTATTTCGTTTTTGGTAACCGATAGACCGGCTTTGGTCGAATTGATTAATGCATTAACCACAATGGATGGCGGCACCTTGCGCAAGCGCATCGTTATTAAATCAAAAATACTGATACGTACATTGCTAAACACTGCCGTAATCCACAAACCTACAGGCACAAAGTATAAGAACATGAATACAAATAGTATCCCAGCGGCAATGGTTAAAGCTGAAAATGGAATTGACATGGTTTAATTATTTTGACTCTAATATTTTTTTAAGGTTGGCTAAATTATCATTTTGTGCATTACTGATAAAGAAACGGCCCATGTAAAATGACATAATATTAAATGGGAAGGGCGATACGCCATAAAATTTCATAGTAAGTGTTGTTTCATTATCCGATATCTTCTCAAACAACATTTCTGCTTTTGCTTTCGATTCGAAGGGGCGTTTAAAATCTAAGTCAATTTTAATACACTTATCATCCATGTAAGTTATCGTTTGCGAGCCTTGGCCAACTTCATCCATTTTACTATTCCAACTTTGTGTAGCACCTACCGTACCATCGGTACCGGTAATGGTTGGGTTTAATTCTTTATCAGCCATAACCCAAACACTGTAGTGTTTTTGGTTGTCGAGCAGTTTTACGAAATCAATTACTTCGGTTTGGGGTTTTCTGATATTTAAAGAGTTGCTAACCGTATATTCATTGGGTATAAATAAACCTGAAAGCAATATCAACCCAATGAGGGCGCTAATTATAAAAAGGATTTTTTTTAAAATTTTCATGGGTTTTAGGGTTTAGTATGGATTATATTTTAATGAAATCATTTACTTGAAAACCGAGCTTTTACTAATGCAATGTAAA
This sequence comes from Bacteroidia bacterium, assembly GCA_016788165.1. Classification (GTDB taxonomy): domain Bacteria; phylum Bacteroidota; class Bacteroidia; order AKYH767-A; family OLB10; genus JAEUTH01. Next base: position 14,143 of record JAEUTH010000018.1, read on the forward strand.
ACAATAAGTTTACAAAAGGCCTTCGTGATATTGAACTTGCGCTTTGGGATAACTAATAATCGGAAGGAATTTTTTTTTAAAATGATTTAAAGATTATTAGCAACAATACTAAATGGTTAAGCATTGTGAAATTGATTATAATACAATGGTATTTGCCGCGTACGATTAAAATAATAGAGCACTTGAAGAATCAATCCTAAATTTTTTTTAAGTAAATAAAACCAAACTTTTTTTTATGGCGTATGTATGACAAACATACTTTGTAATGAAAAAATTTACCAAACTATCATTAGTCGTTATAACAATTTGTTTAATGCTTTTGGGGTTAGATTTATATTTCAATAATTCAAGTACCAAACCACATAACGGCACCTTAGCGTTGGCACGTATTGATTTTAAAGGGTTGGATAGTTTACAAGCCGAGCAGGTGGTTTTTTATTTGAAAAAGCAAAAGGCAGTAAACAATGTAATGTGTTTGAAACCTTATACATCAGCTATTTATACCTACGACATAAGCCAACATACTGCTGCACAGATAGCACAATTGTTTAATGCTACTTCGCCAATTACGGGTACGTTATTTAAGCCTACAAAATTACAACTAAGCCAAGGTTGTCCTTTATCAGCAAATACATTCACTTATAAATTATATAAATATTTCTCACAATTTTAATTCAATACTTATGAAAAAGGTTTACCTGTTTGCAACAGCTTTAATGGTGTCGTTTACGGCACTGGTATTAATGCCGTCATGTAAAGATGACGATGATGATAAAGAAACCATGACATTGTACGACTCATTGGGTGGTACAAAAATGGTAGCAGATCCGGTTGGGGGTGCCATGATTGAACAAGGCAGGTTAGGTATAAGGTCGGTGGTTGATAGTACCATATTTGTAATTGCTGCCGACACGCAATTGAACACTAAATTTTTTAGTGTATTGTTAGCCGAAGTAGGTGCAGGTAACCTAACAGGATTTAATATACTTAGTAAAAACCTTACCGACTTTTTTTGTGTGGCTACAGGAGCTAAAAATTATACCTATAATGGCTTAGATATGGTATCGGCTCATAACCCTGCCACACATAGTCGTATAGGTTCGAAGATAAACAATGCAGAGTTTGATCGCTTTGTTGCCGATTTGGTTACCGGTGCACAAAAAGTTGGACTAAGTAATCAGTTAATAGGTCAGGTTGGCGCCCTGGTAGAAACAACCAGAAGCCAGGTGGTACAGAACTAAAATGATTTTATGAGTTTGTTGGAGTTTTATTATTAAAGAGCCAATGCTTTTGCATTGGTTCTTTAATAATATTGGTATGATTATTCCGAAAATTGAAAGGCATAAATAGTAAGTAGGCCGCTTACTTTAACTGCAGTTCATTGAATGCTTAATTAAATTTATGCTTAAACAATTGCGGCTTTACAATTAACATTACGTAAGCCCATTGCTGCCATTCTTTTTCAGCGCCTACCTTTGCCTTTTTTATAATGGCTGTTGATTCTGTAGGCAGGTAGTATGAGTATCCTACTTCTAAAGTAGTAAAGTTGTTAGGCTTATATTGGAAAAGTATATCATGCTCGAAGCCTAAGTTTTTGTCAATTACATTGTTGTCAGAATCAACAAAGTTGTTTTGAGAATAAAATTGATGAAAGAAAAATCCAACATTAACTTTCTTCGAAATGTTTTGTATGATAAACAAATAGGGATTAACCAAACCTGCATAGTTTAAGTCGCCCGGAAAGCGTGTATATAAATCCATAAAGCCATTAAAGCGATGTGCTACACCATAAAGTGGTACAAAGGAGTTGGCTTCATTACTGGTTTTAGTTGCATCCTGGCCGCTCATAATCTCGGCACCTAAACGTACGGTGGTGTTCTTGTGGAGGTATTTAAGTTCGGGTTGTATGTAGAATGCATTTAGTTTTTGACCCGTATTATTTTTACCATGCTGGTAGTAAGCACTAAAAGTTGCGTAAATGCTTTCATGCTCAAATTCAATACGTCCACCATTTGTAAAGCGTGTATATAATTTTTCAACATTGGTGGGTGCCTGAAAACCATCAGCACAGTTTATTGTAGTAAGCGTAAACTGTTTATTAATATTCCAGTTTAAATAATTTACAACTAATAATTTGTAGTTAACAATGGGTTTTCCTGTTTGATCAACAGGAAAAAATCCGGTACCGGCTGTAGCTTCGGCACTTTGATTCCACACGCCTGCTAACTCCGTTTTAAATTTTGTATTTATATAACGGAAGTTGATACCATCATGTGCGTTGGCGTTTTGGCGCCAGTCATTTTGTGCAAATAGCCGTTGATTATCATACATCAACCGTTGACGGCCTACGCGAATTGAAAAATTTTTGGTGATATATGGTTCTAAGTAAGCTTCAAAAACTTGAATGGTACCCGCATTGGTACGTGGGTCGTCTTTACCAAAGGTGCGTATATCCTGAATTGAAAACTGGAAATTTAGTTTATCCAATATCTGATAGCCAAATGAAATACGCGTACGTTGGTTGGTATAAAATGCCGATGCCGTTGTATCATTAGACATTTGGCCATAACCTTGGCGATACTCTGTTCGTGGCCTGAACTCCAAATCAATGCTGAAAACTTTGTCAACGTGTTTTTGTTGACCTTGGATAGCAGCTTCAGCACGCATAGAATCTGCATCATTTTGTGAGATAACATTTTTGTTAATGAGTAGGTTTAATACATCATCTGTTTGCGCATTTGCAATGCTTGCACTTATAAGCATGCAGGTACTTAAAACAATTTTTAGGTAGCTGTAGGTCATATGTTTTTAAATTTTTATGCTGCGAATAAAACAAAAATCTATTAAATCTATCAAACAAGTAGATTAATTATTAAATTTTTTTTTTCTTACCACCTTTAGATACTGTTTTTTTTCAAACACTGCTTTGCTGTTTGGCTTGTCTAACAAAATGGTGGTTAACAGCACTTAGGATTTATAAAGCCAAATTGATTAGAGAAAGCCCTTAAATAAAATTATCCGGTACTAATTTGATTTTTACTTATAGCGCATAGTAATTGGTTGAATTTAAAGCCATTTTAGCAAGTCAGATTTGTACAGCGTTATGGTGCCTATGAAGTGTTGGGTAGTTAGTAGTTCTGAAAAGTAATGCATGCATACAGTTTATGCGAAAAGTATTGATGCTGGTTCTAGTAGCTAACATCATATAGTGTAAGTGTAATAGCAAAAAAAATCCCACAATTGTGGGATTTTACTTTTAACGTGGATGGCGATTGCTACCCGATGGTCGTTGTGCAGGTGCACTGGGTCTTGATTGCGGGGCTGATGGTTTTGTTGTAGGTGATGTGGGCCGTGTTTTTGGTGCATTGGGTTTTATATCATTATTACGGCTTGGTAAATCGGGTCTTGTTTGCGCAGGTGTTTCCGGACGTGATGGACTATTTGGCTTCGTTACAGGTATATCCGTTTTTTTATCGGGCTGCAAAGTATTATTGCCGGGTCGCTTATCTATTGTAGTGTTGTTATTGCCGGGCCTATTATCTGATGCTGCATTATTACTACCGGGTCGGTTATTATTTAAAGTATTACCCGGCCTTTGACCCGGGCGTGGATTTGCACTTGGAAAGTTTGATTTACCCGGTTTGTAATTGTTTTGTTTGATATAAGAATTACGATAATTGTTATTGGTAATATTTACGTTTACCGTATTAGAAACTTTACGATGGCCGTAATAATGATTTGAGTAATGCGAGTGGTAATGGAAATGTGGTGTTGGCCTGTACCACCAGCCATTCCAATGCGCACCGCCACAATACCAATGGTTATAATAGTTGTGGTAATAATAGGGAGCCCAAGGATGCCAATAGGGTGGGTAATGGCCCCAGTAGTAGGGCGAGCTCCATCGGTAATAACCGGGGCAGTAAAAAAATACTACTATCGACCAGTTTACAGGTGGTGGACTATAGCTGGGTGGTTGGCTATAGTTGCTTGTGTTATTAGTTGTATAGTAATTATTAGTTACATTATTTACCGTAGTTGTACTGCCTTGATATGCAGGATTGGGTGTACTGCCATAACCTTTGGTACTTGTATCGGTAGCTTTATCGGCAGGTTCAATCACATAATCTTTGCCATATAAAGTTTCGTCACCCACAACTTGTACGGTTACTTTGCCATCTTTTTTATCTACATAAATAACAGCAACGTCTTGCATATCATTTTCGCCCAGTATGGCACGTAGTACAATGGTATGCAAAGTACCTTCGGTGTTATCAATTACTTTTACATAATCGGTTTTGCCATCATTATTCAAATCCAGGTTGTTAAGCTTTAACGAGTCGTTGTTTATTTTTTCTTCAAAAGCTTCTAATGTTTTTGATTGTTGAAACACATCAAGCATAGCTGCTAGATTAAAATTATCGCCCGGTAAATCGAGTTTGTTTTCGTCAGCGGGATCGGTGCTTTGCGCACAAGCATAGCCTATGCTGCACAAAAAAATGAGGCTAAAAAAAGTGTTTTTCATGAGTATGGTTTTTAATTTAAATGCAATAATAAAAAGGATGAATAAAATTAATTGTTGTTTTTGATGAATTTGGCTTTTAACGGTTTAATCGAAACAGTAAATAATGTATAAAACTAAAGTTGGTATTTATTATAAATCAATGTGCCAAACGTTTTTGCAGTAATCGGCAATGCTACGGTCAGATGAAAAGTAACCCATACGTGCTACATTTAAAATACTCATTTGCGCCCATTTTTTAGGCTTTTCATATAAATTATTCACATCCTGCTGACAATCAATGTATGCTTGAAAATCGGCACAAAGCATATAGGGGTCGTTATTTTTTAATGAGTCAACAATGGGCGCAAACAATGCGGTATTACCATCTGAAAAAGTGCCACCTGCAATAGCATCTATTACCGCTTTTAAGTTTTTATTATTTTGATAAAAATCTTGCGGACTGTATTTATGTTTTAATGCGCCAACCTGGCCTGCATCTAAGCCGAATAAGAAAAAGTTTTCGGCACCAACGGCTTCGCGCATTTCTACATTGGCACCATCTAAAGTACCTATGGTTAGCGCACCGTTTAATGCAAATTTCATATTACCGGTTCCTGAAGCTTCTTTGCCGGCTGTACTTACTTGTTCTGATAAATCGGCTGCACGGTAAACCCACTCACTATTTTTAACACTGTAGTTTGGAAAAAACACTACTTTAATTCTTTCGTTAATGTCACTATCGTTATTAATTACATCGGCTACTGAATTAATTAAGCGGATAATTAATTTGGCAAATACATAGCCCGGTGCAGCTTTACCACCGAAAATAAAAACGCGTTGTTGTATAGCAAGCTTAGGATTTGATTTAAGTTGCAGGTATAAATGAATTATGTGTAAAACACAAAGATGCTGCCGCTTGTATTCGTGTATGCGTTTTACCTGAACATCAAACATAGCTTTTGGATTTACGGCTATGCCTGTACGTTGCAAAATCAAGTGAGCAAGCTGCCGTTTGTTTTCAAGCTTTACTTTTTGCCATTGGGTAATAAACTTATCATCATTTATAAATGCCTCTAATTTTCGTAATTGTTCTTGTGTATTACCAATCCATGCATTGCCTATGTAGTCGCTTATTAATTTTGCAAGCATCGGATTGTTTAATGCCATCCACCTGCGTGGCGTTACACCATTGGTTACATTAATAATGTTTTTGTTTTTAATTTTTGCGAAGTCGGCCAGTAAATCTTCTTTCAAAAGTTTTGAATGCAGTTGCGATACACCATTTATAGTGTGGCTGCCTATGGATGCCAAATGTGCCATACGAACGGCTTTGCCACCGGTTTCGTCAATAATGGATAGATTGCTAAGTAATGTATTGTTGCCGGGATGTTGTTGCGCAACCGATTCTAAAAATCGGCTGTTTATTTCATAAATAATTTCAATATGGCGGGGTAATAGTGCCGTAAATAATTGAAGTGGCCATTTCTCTAATGCTTCGGGCAATAAGGTATGATTGGTATATGAAAATACGGCTTGTGTAATTTTCCAGGCTTCGTCCCACCACATCTGATGTTCGTCAACCAGTAGTCGCATCATTTCTGCTATCGAGATGGCAGGGTGTGTATCGTTTAATTGCAATGCAAAAGTTTGTGGCAAATCATGCAATGTTTTATTGCGTTGTAACTGTATGCCAATTACATTTTGTAACGAACATGAAACAAAAAAGTATTGTTGCATCAGGCGCAGGCGTTTCCCGTCTTCGGTTTCATCGTTAGGGTAAAGTACTTTTGATATGGTTTCGGCCCAGGTTTTTTTCTGCACGGCAATGCCATAATTACCGTGATTAAATGCACTTAAATCCAATGCTTCAAATGCTTCGGCTTTCCATAAACGCAATAGGTTTATAGCATTGTTTTTATATCCGGGTACGGGTGTGTCATAAGCAATACCTTTTACTTCATCTTGCGCTATCCATTGCACTTCGTATTGTCCGTTAGGCTTGCTTACGGTTTGGGTATAACCACCAAATTTTATTTTGTAAGTTATATTGTGTTGTACTATTTCCCAGGGATTGCCATTTTGTAGCCACTTATCAGTTATCTCTATTTGCTGTCCGTTTTGAATTTGTTGTTCAAATATGCCAAACTCGTATCTGATGCCGTAACCAATTGCCGGCACTTGTAGTGTGGTCATACTATCTAAATAACATGCTGCCAAACGGCCTAAGCCACCATTGCCTAAGCCCGGCTCAACTTCTTGTTGTAATACAGCATTTATATCTAAATCTAATTGGGTTAGTGCTTCACTTACCTCCTGATAGATATCTAAATTAACGATGGCATTACCCAGGTGTGGCCCCATTAAAAACTCGGCTGATAAATAACCTACAATTTTTTTCTCATGGTCTTTGTAATGCGTCAATGCATCAATCCAGTTTTTCATTAATCGACTGCGTAGGGTATAAGCAACGGCCATGTACCAATCGTGCATCGTAGCCAATGTTGTGGTGCGACCTTGTGTGTAGAATAAGTGAAATAAAATGTCTGATTTTATTGCTTCGGCATTATTGCTAAGGTTGTACGATGGTGTTTCCAAAATTGATTAGCAGGTTTTTTTATTATAAAATTTAGTTGAAATTAAATTAGCAGCTTTTGTATAACCATGTTAGGTATGGTTTGTTAGCGCAATATTGTTTTGTATTTTTATTTAAAGGGGGGGATAATATAAAATCTAAAAAAAGCCTTGCATTTAAGGCAAAGCTTTTTTGTTTTTACATTTTACAATTGCATATCAGGCTTCGTTATAAACGCCCATTGACGAAAACTTGGCAATACGTTGTTCAACCAGGTTATCAATATTAATAGCTTTTAACAAACTTAGGTTTTGAAGTATTTCTTCTTTAACGGTGTTAAATATTTCGTCACGATTGGCATGTGCACCGCCTAATGGTTCGGCAATAATGCCATCAATCAAATGTTGCGTCAGCATATCGGTTGCAGTTAGTTTTAACGCATCAGCAGCACGCTCTTTATTATCCCAGTTACGCCATAAAATAGAGGAGCAAGATTCGGGAGAAATTACGGAGTACCAGGTGTTTTCAAGCATCAATACTTTATCGCCAATGCCTATACCCAAAGCCCCTCCCGAAGCACCTTCGCCTATGATTATACATATAACGGGTACTTTTAATACAGCCATTTCGAGCAAATTACGTGCAATGGCCTCGCCCTGGCCTCGTTCTTCGGCCTCTAAGCCCGGATAGGCGCCCGGTGTATCAATAAGTGTAATAATTGGTTTACCAAATTTTTCGGCTAATTTCATCAGTCGTAATGCTTTGCGATAGCCTTCGGGGTTTGGCATACCAAAATTGCGGTATTGACGCTGTTTGGTGGTATTGCCTTTTTGTTGACCGATAAACATTAATGTTTGGCCGTTAATACTTCCAAAACCACCTATCATGGCTTTATCATCTTTAACGGTTCTATCGCCAAATTGTTCGATAAAATCGCCATTGGTAAGGGCTTGTATGTAGTCTAATGCATAGGGCCTATCGGGATGACGTGATAACTGCACCCGTTGCCACGGTGTTAAATTAGCGTAGAGTTGTGTTTTGGTTTCAACAATTTTTTGTTCCAACTCTATAATTAAGTTGGTAGTATCTACTTTTCCTTTTTCGGCAATTTGCTTGGCTTTGTCTAATTGTTCCTGCAAAACTGCTATCGGTTTTTCGAAATCGAGTTGATTTTTACTCATATTTTTATTTGTAAAAGGTGGGCAAATATAGTATTAGCCTGATACCATAAAAATAGCAACCTTACTTTAGCAGGGTAACTAGAGGTGTTTGTACTACATTGCTTTTATTTAAGGCTCTATCGTGCACATATACTGAAAAATAAAAAGTTTGTGCATTGCTGCTGTCGGTTAAACCCATCCGTGGAAGTACAATGTTTACTTTACCTTGTATGGGTACTTGTGCATTGGCGGGGGCTAATTGTTGTAAGCGAAATGGATACACCAATCCGTTGCGACTATCGGTTACAAATAAATTTTTTGCATCTGCATGGTTTTCGCCTAAATCGCCATTGCCGTCTTTGTAGCTCATTATGATGGTTATTGAATCAGTATAAGCTTTAGCTGAAGAAGGTGAAATGCTTTCAATAGCAATTTCAGGTGTTTCGGATAAATTGGTTTTACTACATCCAACACCTATGAACAAACTTACTATTAAACAGTACGATAAAATTTTATTGAAGTATGAATGCATAAAGGGTTTTGTAATAATCTACAATTTGGTTATGTGGATATTCTATAGCATTGCCCGACCCATCGTTACAGTAGTATCGGAAGTATAGCGTAGTATTTACAGGCAGAGTTTGTGTATTAATTTCTACATACCATAAACTACCAATATTGGGAACATTAATAAACTGTGGTGCTATAGCAATTGCCGAACTAAAATCATCTTTAACCGAACTAATTTTCACCATATTTTGTTGCAGATTTCCGATTGCTGTCGAATCATCTTCCAATAAAAATACCAACGTAAATTTTAAACCATGTGGTATTAAAAATGGATTGTAGCTAATATTGTTTAAACGAACCGTATCAAGCCGCACATTGTTACTGTCAATGGCAACATATCCTTTTACTTGTGGTGGATTATTAATGATAATTAAGGGTGGGGTAGGTTGGTTATTGATGTCGGGTGCGCCATTATTAATCCAGTTTTCGATATTTTTTAAATCTATATCACTAAGCTTACTGCTGTAAAGCGGCATACGTCCCAATACGGCATCATTGGTTGTAACACGTTCGTACAACCAACTTTTATTTACCTGATAGGGTGTTATGCGATATAAAAATGAATTAGCACTGTCGTTTTTAATCGGTTTATGGTAAACCAGGGTGCTATACGTTGATTGAACTGTTCGGAAGTCGGGTTCGAAACTACCATCATGGCAGCCGGGAACAGCACATCTTACAGCAAAAATATTTTTATGCAAACCTGCAATTGAAGCAGGATTTATTGTATCTGCAGGTACGGGTACAACATTGTTTGTGAAAGGATTATCGGGCTCGTTTTTTTTACAACTCCAAGCAAAAAATAAAATAAGTATGATGGCGTATTTATTCATTTAAAAAAATGCTTGATGTAAAAAACTACCAGGCAATGTACCACCGGGTATTTGCGAATCGAAACCTAAAATGCCGGCAATGGTGGGCACTATATCTATACTTTGACCTGCCACCTGATTTAATACCTGACCTTGTTTAACCACATTGGGTGGCCCTACTATCATGCAAAATATTTCGCGCGAAGTATTATCGCTGGTGTGGTCTAATGCCTTCCGACCGAAGTTATCAATTAAACTATTTGGGTTTAGGTTTCGGCCATGCTCGGGCGCAATTATCATAATAGTATCGTTTGCCAGGACCGGTGTACTTTGTATGGTATTCCATAAATGTGCTACAGCATAATCGGCCTTACGCAAATTGTTAGCATACTGTGTAAAGTTGCTGTGGCATATATCTACATCTTGCATGTTTACCACCAATAATTCAGGTTTAAATTGTTTTAATATTTCTTCGGCAAAAAATATATTAAACATATCACTGTTCATTACATTGGCATTGGGTAATTGCCAGGGGTTTAGGTATAAACCATTTGCGGCCTTATTATATGAGTCGGCAATAAAATTCTGAAGCGCAATTTTTTCAGTATGTGCATTGGTTACTCCGGCAGCGCCATTAATAAACTGTGTATTAAAATTCTGATCTACAAAATTGCGCATCTCATTAATAATACTCTCTTCGGATGGTGTAAATGTTTTTGGGTTTGCTAATGAATTATAGCCTGACTGAATAAAAGAAAGTGGCGAAATAAAGTTGCCTCCATAAGCGGCACCATATCCTTCGGCATTACTAAAATTTAGTGCTACATAAGGACCTAAGGTATTGGATACCCACCAACTGTTTAATGCAGTTTGTTGAGGCGCATTGTGTTTGCGATAAAGCTCGAAAACAGTTGGGTTTAATGGGTTGGCACGTATGTCTAAATCGGTTTGAGTATAAACTCCGGTTATTGCAGTTGCATGGCCGTTGTAATGACCTGTTGGGCCTTGTGCATAACGGAACTCCTTAAAAAGTGTACCATAGTTTTGCAACGGTAATGGCAGTGGCGATGCAGGCACAGGGTCTAAACCGGGTAATATATCACTACTAATGGTTTGTGTGCCGTTAAACAAGCAACGCATTAGATTCCCGTCTTGCATGTGTACCGATTCTAAATTACGAACACCACCTGCAAACAGGCAAAATACCACATGATTGGCTTTGCGTGCACCGGTGGCTGCAAATAAGCGACCCTGCGGTAAAATATAAGGTAATGCTACAGCTCCGGCTGCTGCCATACCACTTCGTTTTATAAAGGCTCTTCGTTGCACAGATTTATTTTTTAGTAGTAACGATATTCATTAGATGTCATAAATGCATAATAGATTAACGTAGGTGTTATCGTGTTATTGGTGGTTATTAGTTTATGCATAAAATACATCTCGAATGCATTTGGGTTTCTGTTGTAAAATTTTTTATAGGTATTTGAAATAAATGAATCTACATCAACCAGCATAGATGCTTTTGATGGTATTTGCGCACCGGGTTTCTGCAATAAATTTTTAATTATTAAATCTTCGATAAGTTTATTATCGCCAAATGAGTTATAGGCAACATTTAATTGTTGCTGCTCGGCATTCGAAATTGCTTTGCCCAATAAATCGCTGTAAGCAATAGAAATAAATTCGGCAGTTGTTTTTACATTGGGTTTATTACTGCCTTCGGCCGAAACAGTTACTGTGTTTACATCATAAACATAGGTTACCTCTTTTTCGCAGGAAACCAACAGGATGCATGTTGCAATAGCAATTATTTTATTTCCCCAGATATTCATCGCTTGTTAAAATATACTGTTGTATGTTTTTATAATTTTTTTGTGATTTATATTGATTTGTAAGTGTAACCATTTCGGCTGTTGTTGGCTCGCGGAATAAATACCGCAGATATAAATCGCGCACCTGCCCTTCGTAATAATCAGTTGCATTAAAGAAGATAAAAATAAAATCGTTTTTATTGCTGCCGTTTTGCTGAAATACGGTAGCGGGTTTGTCGTTAACCATATCAATGCCTGCATCAAGTTCTTGTACGGTTGGGTAACGTCTTAAAAAATGCTGATACAAACTGGTAACAAAATTTAAAGCACCCATGTTAATTTGGTCGTAAAAGTAATTGTCAACCATAACCATGTGCAATTGTTGTATGCTTATTTGATTTTGCTGAAGTTTGGCTATTGCGTTTTGCAGGTTAAAGATACGATTTAGTTCTAACGTAAACACCGACCAAAACGGTGCGTAAGTTGAATCGGTAAGTAAAAAATTAAACAACATAATTTTGTCTTCAAACTCATTGGTATCAACCTGGTTTAGCAAGTCAATGTGGTTTATGTCAAACAGTTGTTTGTTATAATCGGTTTTAGTAAAAATACTTTGAATAAATAAATTTCGTTGTGCCACCGAAGTATTGTTTTGTTTTAGCGTTTGAAAAGCATTACTAAACTCGGCACTATCAGGTTTGCGGCCTAATAAACTTATATAACTTCGGTTAATATAAGTTTCAACGATGGTAATGTTTATCGTACTATCAATCGGTGCTGTATTATTTTTAACTATTTCGGTTTCGTCTTTATTGCAGGCAACAAAAAACAAAGCCATTAAAAGTATAAATCCCAAATATCGCATGTAACAATAACCTAATGTTTAAACTCAAACGTAATTAATTTATTTTGCATAAAATGATTTCGCAATGTTATTCTTTACAACTGTATTTAAAATTTCGGAACGTTTGATACGATAACATACCGTCTATGTTTAAAAAGATTTCTACTAAAATAAAGCAAGCTTTGTTACAATGTCAAAACGAATGGGAAGCAGCCCAAATTCGATTTGAGATGTTTCATAAGATTGAGCCTGAAAATGTTGCATGGAACAATGTGGCTACAAACTATGGATTTAATAGTGCTGCCTATTTGTTGGCATTGCAACAATCGTTAGAAAGTAATGTGCAATGCAGGTATATAATTGTTTATGAAAATGAATTGCCGCAGGGTATTGCTTATTTTCAGCTTATTAATTTGAAGGATAAACACCTGAATCAAATTTTAAATTCACGGTATTTTGAAAGTATTTACAATCGGTTTAACGGTCAGTTAGCCGAAATTAATTTTAATGATAAAAACAGTTGGCTTTGTATATGTGGTAATTTATTTGTGAGTGGGCCATACGGATTTGTGTTACAACCAAATTTACAACCATTGGCAAAAAATATTTTTCAAACCATGGTGCAATTGGTTGAAGCGAGCTTGCCAAAATCTGATAAAATATTTGCCACGGTAGTTAAAGATTTACCACAACAAAATGCAATGACTTCTATATTACAACAAATGGGCTTTATTGATTTTGCAATTGATCCGGATATGATTTTGGATGTTAAAAAATTTGGTAGTTATGATACCTATATTCAGGCATTTACCTCAAAATACAGGGTGCGTGCAAATAGTGCTTTACAGAAACTTAATGATGTAACTGTTTGTAACATGGATGCAGAAAATTTATTGCGCTACAGTAAACCCATGGCTACTTTATTGGCGCAGGTAATTGTACAGGCTCCTGTTCATTTAGCCAGTTTAAAGGCTGATTATTTTCACAACTTAAAATGTCTGATGCCTGATAATTTTTTTGTTACCGGTTATTTTTATAATGGCCAGTTAGTTGCTTTTACATCAACAATTTTAAGCGATGGTATATTACATGCACATTTAGTTGGTTTTGAATATAGCCTGAATAAAAAACTGGGTTTGTATCAAAACATGCTATACCAACTTGTAAAAGAAGCCATTACTATAAACGCCTGCCAATTACATTTGGGCCGCGATGCTATGGAAATTAAAAGTACCATTGGTGCAACACCGGTTACACAAAAGCTTTTTATAAAATTTGGAAATAGTATTACGCATTTTATTCTTGATTCGTTTACCCATTTTTCGCAACCAAAGCCTTGGGTTATGCGTCAACCTTTTAAAACCCAAAATGATTTCATATCAAATGAGGTTGCAAATTAAATAGCCAGCAATTATTATTGTATATAAAAAAAGCTACCATTTGGTAGCTTTTTGTGGAGACGGTGGGATTCGAACCCACGTCCAAACAAGTAATCGGCAAGCTTTCTACATACTTAGTACATTTTTAATTTTCGTCAAAGCTCAGGTAAACGCACGCACCAAAGTTTTGCTTAGCTTTTTAAATTTCATTGCACAGCAAAGCCATGTACAACTATCACTGTATTTACGATGCTCAGGTCGGGTCGCAACAGTGACACGCTACCCAACGGAGCATTGCGGGTTAATACTTGGTATTAAGCGGCAAGAGCGAAATCAGATTCGCCAGTTGAATTTTGTGAGAATTAGGATTATCGTGTCATATTCACAACACACGGTATGCTTACAAGTCAATTGCACCTGCTGTCGAAACCATGACGTCCCCGTAAGTGTATTAACTATCTATTTTAAAGAACTGCTGCAAAAGTACCACTAAAAATGCGTTGCACGGAATTATTTTTTATTTAAACCGGCAATTGTTTATTGCGTGTTACCTGGTATTTTTTTTATGCTTTTGCTTAAATCAATGCCTACTGAAAAATGGTTGGTGGCTCCGGCTAAGTTATATACGGAACGACCGTAGTTTAACGTAAAGCGTTTAATGCCAAAACCAAATCCAAATGATAGGCCGGCCATTGCTTTGCGCGATTCAAAAGCAAGTTCATTTCTTCGCTGAAAATTATAACTGCCCCTGATCATAAAGTTTTTTGATAGTATGATTTCAATACTCGGAATCATGTGCAACATAATTTTTTTGCCGAACGATGTTTTTTCTGTTACCGCTTCACCGGTTATGGGATCAATTGTTGTTTGTGAATTGGGGTTTGTAAAACTGAGGTCAAACTTTTCGAGGTGCGTTACATGCAATCCCAAACGGAATGGCGCTTTATCTAATCGTTTGCTAATGCCAAACATTACTTCTAAAGGTAGTTTTTCATTATTGTCCGATACGTATGTTTTTAACTGTACTCCGGCATTGCGTGCTACCAGTGTCATACACAGTTGCTTATTGCTATTAAAATAAGTTGCGGCTAAATCTACTGCAACGCCAACCGATGTATAACTTTCATAGTTTGAATAAATAGTTTTAAAGGTTGCGCCCACACTAAATAAACTATCAATACTGCGGCCATAACTAAGGTTTAGTACATAATCGTTGGCATTAAAACTGCCTGTAATGTTGCCTGTATTATCCGTAGCTGTAAAATCGCCATAGCCTACAAATTGTAATGCTGCACTAACCATATTATTACTGTCAATAGCATGTGCATAAGCCATTTGTCCCGATTTAATATCGGCAAAGTATGGGTTGTAATTAAACGTAAACTGTTTGTGCATTTGATAATTAAGTGCAGCCGGGTTTTGATAGGCCATATTCAAATCATGGTCTTTAACAGCAAGGGCTACACCACCAAATGCTGCAATGCGAGCGGCAGGCGTAAGGTTTAAAAAATCATAAGTATGAGTACCTCCAATTTGCGCTTGCGATAATTGCACCAAGCATAAAAGCAACATGATGAGGTATTTTTTTTTCATAGGATGTTAAAACCAAACGGAAACAGCCGGTATTTATTTTGCCGGAGTTAAGCCGGCATCGGAAACTTTTGCATCAATTGATTAACTGATTTTTTTACGCTATCTAACACTTTCGTGTTTTCATTTTGCAAGATTACTTTGTCAATAAGAGTTACCATTTTTACTACATCTTTTTCTTTGGCACCACGGCTTGTAATGGCTGCAGTGCCTATACGCATACCGCTGGTAACAAAAGGCGATTTATCATCAAACGGCACCATGTTTTTATTAACAGTAATATCAGCTTTAACCAAAGCATTTTCGGCTTGTTTACCACTGATGTTTTTGCTGCGCAAGTCAATAAGCATTAAATGATTATCAGTACCACCACTTATAACTTTGTAACCTAAATCAACAAATGTTTTAGCAGCAGCTTGTGCATTTTTTACAACCTGTACGCAATATTTCAGATAATCATCTGTAAGTGCTTCGCCAAAAGCAATGGCTTTGGCTGCAATTACATGTTCGAGTGGGCCGCCTTGTGTACCCGGAAAAACGGCCCCGTCCATAATGGCTGTCATCATTCGTTTTTCGCCTTTAGGCGTAGTTAGCCCCCAGGGGTTTTCAAAATCGTTGCCCATTAAAATCATACCGCCTCTTGGTCCGCGTAATGTTTTATGGGTAGTGGTAGTAACTACATGGCAATGCGGCATTGGATCGGATAAAAGACCGCGCGCAATGAGACCTGCCGGATGTGAAATGTCGGCTAATAAAAGTGCACCAACTTTATCGGCAATTTTACGTAAGCGGGCATAGTCCCAATCGCGCGAGTAGGCCGATGCGCCACAAATTATCAACTTTGGGTTTTCTTTTTTTGCAATTTTTTCAACGTTGTTGTAATCAATAAGGCCGGTTTCTTTATCAACTCCATAAAATGAAGGAACATATAATTTACCTGAAAAATTTACCGGGCTGCCATGGGTTAAATGGCCCCCATGCGATAAATCGAAACCTAATATTTTATCACCGGGTTTTAAAATGGCTAACATAACGGCTGCATTGGCTTGCGCGCCTGAGTGCGGTTGTACGTTTACCCAGGATGCATTAAATAAAATTTTTGCACGCTCAATGGCAATGTTTTCAATCTCGTCAACTACTTCGCAGCCGCCATAATATCGTTTACCGGGCAAGCCTTCGGCATATTTATTTGTGAGTACACTGCCTTGCGCTTGCATAACTTGCTTACTTACAAAATTTTCTGATGCAATAAGCTCAATACCGTTTTGTTGGCGTTTGTTTTCTTTGGCTATAAGCTTAAAAATTGCTGTGTCTTTGGTTTTCATATATGATGTGGATTGTATTATGAGAAATCAATTTCTGTACTGTCGCCAATGTTCAGGCTTTGCGATAATCCTTTAAGGTATGCATCGCTGCCAACCACACTTTCGTGTAATATGGCTGTTTCTATTTGCGAGTATGAACCAATAATGCTATCACGCACAATTGATTTTTCGATGATGGTTTTTTCGCCAACCGAAACATTTGGGCCAATTATGCTGTTACGAATATTGCAATCATCGGCAATACTTACAGGTTCAATTATAATGGTATTATGATAGTGATAGCTGGTTTTTTTCTTTTTAATGCGTTTAAGCAAAGTTGCATTGGTTTCTAACAAACTGATGCGGCTGCCGCAATCGAACCAACTGCCGGTTTGAAACGTTTTAAATTTTTGGCCTTGTGCAATCATGGCCATAAGGCCTGCTGTTAAACTAAACTCATCGTTGTTTTTTTCGTTGGCTTCGATTTGGGCTTTCATACAATTCATTAATTCGGAGGCTTGTTTAATATAATACAAGCCCGTTAATGCCAAATTTGATTTGGGTATTTTGGGTTTTTCCTGAAGGTTGGTTACATAGCCATTTTCATCTAATTCAACCACACCATATTGGCGTGGGTCTTCAACTTTTTTTACCGCCAGGCTCGATACACCTTCTTTAATTAATGCACGCAAATCATAATCAAATATCGTATCGCCAAAAACAATAAACACACCTTCTTTCTTTTTAATACATGCATGCGCCATATAAACAGCATGGCCCGTACCTTGCCGTGGTTCTTGTAAAATAAAAGTGGCTTTTAGTTTGGGGTATTTTTCTTTGACGTGTAATTCAATCTTATCACCCATGTATCCTATTATAAATATAAACTCCGTGCAACCGCTATGTAATAAGAAATCAACAATGTGTGATAATATTGCTTTACCCGCTACAGGTACCAATGCCTTAGGTTGTGTATGCGTATGCGGCCTGAGTTTACTTCCGATACCGGCCACAGGAATAATAACTTTCAAAAATTATGGCGTTTTTAATGATGGGGCAGCAAAGCTAAACTAATTGCTATAACAGCCATAACTTTTAATAATTGGACTCAAAGCATTTTATAGATTATAATTTTGGTTTCGGCTTAATTAGTCATGCAAAGCAACTTTTAAAAAGTTGATAACAACACGGCTTGCTTCGTATTTCAATTCAATAGTATTGCCTCTTAAATTTTTTATATGAATAACATTTGTAAACTATTTAATATTTCATATCCGATAGTACAAGCCGGCATGATTTGGTGTAGCGGATGGCGATTGGCATCAGCCGTAAGTAATGCCGGTGGTCTGGGTATAATTGGAGCTGGGAGTATGTACCCCGATGTATTAAAATTACATATCGAAAAATGTAAAGCAGCCACACAAAAACCATTTGGCGTTAATGTTCCATTGCTTTATCCTGATGTGGATGCACTTATTCAAATAATTATTGAACAAAAAGTTGAAGTAGTAATTACATCGGCAGGCAATCCAAAAACATGGACACAACATTTAAAGCAACATGGCATTAAAGTGGTGCATGTAGTAAGCAATACCAAATTTGCGCTAAAAAGTGTTGAGGCTGGTGTTGATGCTATTGTTGCCGAAGGTTTTGAAGCCGGTGGCCACAATGGCCGCGAAGAAACAACTACCATGTGCTTAATTCCTATGATTGTATCGGCTGTTACTGTACCCGTTATTGCTGCAGGTGGTATTGGTAGTGGCCGGGCTATGTTGGCTGCTTTTGCTTTGGGCGCACAAGGTGTGCAGGTGGGTAGTCGTTTTGTAAATGCAATTGAATCGTCAGCACATGATCATTTTAAACAAGCCATTATAAATTCGAAAGAAGGCGACACCCAATTGTTGTTAAAAAAACTAACCCCTGTAAGGCTTTTACGCAATGCATTTCAACAACGTGTGATTGATGCTGAAAACACCTGTGCCGATACATTAACACTAACCGAAATATTAGGCCGTGCACGTGCAAAAAAGGGTATGTTTGAAGGTGATATGATTGAAGGCGAATTAGAAATTGGCCAGGTAAGTGCTGCAATTAATGAAACACTACCTGCTGCAACCATTGTTAAAAATATGATGCTTGAATTTGATGCTGCACGTGTACAAATGGATGCATTGAAATTTATTTAATCTTATTTTTTTGCCAAAAGATATCGATCTTATAGCGCTTGCTTAACTGTAAACTCAGTGGTACTTTGGAATTTTAATGCAAGTACAAACCCATATGTTTACTTACTAAAAATGAGGCTGATATGCCTCATTTTTAAAACGCTACAATTTGTTAGTCAAACAAATCATGCATCCAACTTTTCTTTTTGTATTTGTGGTCGCTGTAATGGGTTTGTTTTTGATAATGTGCCTGTCCTGAATCGTGGGCAAATGATTTGTCAATTATTTTATCCAGTTCACCTCTGTCGAGCCAAACACCACGACAAGTAGGGCAATAATCTATTTCAACACCCTGACGTTCAGACATTACTAAATCAACGGTTGTACAATTCGGACATTTCATATTTACATTATTTTAGATGGTACAAAGTTAAGCGGTTTAAAAAATTAAAAAAGTTTGAAACTGCATCAAAAACCAGAAATTACAGTTTGTAAAAAAAGACGTGCATAATGTTTCTAAATATAGATTGTTTAATAAAAATTACCAACCACCGCCACCGCCACCACCGCCACCGCCACCCGAAGAACCACCACCACCACTGCCACCACTGCTGCTACTGGGTGGAGTTGATGCAGAAGCTATAGTGCTACTGATACCACCTGACAGGCCCGATGCAAATGCATGTGAATTAAAATTACTGCCATGCATACTAAAGTAGGTAGGTTGGTATCCACCTTCAATAGCCTTTTCTAAAACATTTTCGAATTTGGACGCCCATTGGTTTTCACATTCAAGTGCTATTGCATAAGGCAGATATTTTTCGAAAAGTTGAATGGTTAAATCCGGAGGATTCATTGCATCATATTTAATTTGTTCGGCTGTTTCCACATACATTTTAAAACCCAAAACATGGTCCAATATTTTACGTCCTTCGTTAGAATAGGCTTGTAACCAACGGCTAAATAAAATTTGAATAACCAAGCCTATTAACAACAGAGCAATGGATGATAACACCAGAACAGGCGTGCCGCTATATGATATAAAATAAACGATGGTGCCAATTACATATAACACCAGAAAAAAAATACCCCAACCCACATAATTCAAATTGAGCGTGAATAAATTTTTAAAGCTATTGGTGTTGCCATTGCTAAACTCATGTTTGTCTTTCAGATGTTTGCCCAATCCATTATAAACAGAAGCAATGGTAGCGTTGTATTTCCCTTTTTCGGCTTTTTCATTATACAGTTTATCCATGTAATAGCCATACCATTGATAACGTTGGTTAATTATTTCACTTTTATTGGTAATTAAATCGGGCTTATGAAATGTGTAAACCTGTGATTTAAAAATTAAGCCTTCAGGTTTTACTTCAATATCCACCAATCCGTTAACTGCATAATCAACTAACGATGCAGCAAAGTGATGTGATTTATAACTTTTGATAATTAAGAAACCGCAGGCGGCAGGCGAAAAATCGGGCGGAGGTTCGAACTGTGGAAAAATGGTACCGGCAGCAGGGTCGCGGCCTACTTTATGCCAGGCATAGTAATTAAAGCAAAACAAGAACAGAACTGCCAAAATTAGCAATGGCAAAATTGCATTATCTGTTGTTGTACTCCATAATTTTTCAGTAGTAGCTGGCGGTATTAGGGTGCCCTTTGCAATGGTAGTTGATACGGTTAGTCCTTCATTTGCTGCAAGCGGTTGCGATGTTTGAAATGTTATAACATTAGCTTCAATAATTTTGAAGGTGCAGTTACTTGTTGTAGCACCTTGTTGGCCTGTGTAACAATTGTTTTCGGTAATTTTTGTTTGCAACGGAAATACAATTTTACAGCTCACCATACCTGTTGTGAAACTCCATCCGGTTCCATTCACATTCCAATACAATTCATCATTATTGTCACGAAAAATAATTTGTTTCGATGTGGTGTAGGTTAACACATAGGTATAGTAACCTCTTTCGAGTATAATATCAGCTTTACCAAAGTAGTAGCTGATTCCATTATCAAGTTTTTTGGATTTGTAATTTTCATTTAATCCGTTGCATGTTGCCGCAAGCAAATTGAAAGGGACCGTTGACACAAAGCCCCATTTTGATTTGTAATGTGTAGGGAAACTGCGCACCAGGCCGCGTTTAACTTCATCGTTGCTGCCGCCATTACCATTGTAAATCTTAATGGTTTCAACAACCGTTAAGTTGCCATCTACAGCAACATTAATATCGGCATGAAAGGAAATAATTCTGTCGGTTTCGTCTATAACGAAGATGCTTTTAAGAAATTCTTCATCGGCATAAAGTGCATCGCGTACACCGCGTTGTATTTCTCTTATATAAGTTTGTTTTCGCTTTTTACCCGATTCTGTTTCAGGTTTTGGCCAGGTGCTATATCCGTTTTCAAGCCATAAAAACCGCTTGGTAATAAACGGAGTTGCTTTTTCTATTATTTCGGTTTTATGAAGTAAGTATGTTTCGCCAAATGCATTAGCTGGATAGTCCAGATATTTTGCAACATCAAAAGTAGCTTCTTCAATCAGTTTGTAATATTCGTCTGATTTAAACAGCTTATCGGCATATTTTGTAAAGCTAATTGCCTGCACGGCAATATGTGCAAGCAACAGCAATGCAAGTGTTAGCTTTGCTTTCAATCGAAAAAAATTAAAACGAAATTTTTGGTGCTTTGCCAGCTTCTGCATCTTCGGCAAAAAAGGTTGCTACTTTGAAACCAAAAAGCGATGCCACTATGTTTTTAGGAAAAACGGCAATGCTTTGATTATACTCACGTACCGTACCATTGTAATATCTGCGGCTTTGATTTATCTTTTCTTCTAAGCCTACTAACTGCTCCTGCATTTTTATAAAATGTTCATTTGCTTTTAATTCGGGATAGTTTTCGGCCAATGCTTTAAAGTTAAGCATGGCAGCACCTAAATTTTTTGCCGCTTCAATTTGTGCTTCAGGTGTTAATGCTGCAATTGATTCATTGCGTGCGCGAATTACATCGGTAAGTGTTTTATTTTCGTGACCTGCATAGCCTTTAACAATTTCAACCGAATTGGGTATGGCATCTAAACGCTGCTGTAAGTATGCACCTATACCACTCCAGGCTTCGTTAACAAGTATGCGCTCTTTGGTTAGTTCGTTAAAAATAAAAATCAGGAATATGATTAGTAATAAAATTACAATTCCGAAAGTGCTGAATACTATCATAAATAAGTGATTTTAATTTTGTTCGAATATAGGATTGGTTTAACAAACAAGCAACCTAATACATATTTGAATTGTCGGTTTTGTCTTTATCGTTTAACAGTTATTGACGGGATAAAATTACTACATCAGTTAGTAACTATTGCTTATAATAAATGCTTTAAAGATTATTCGCGCCAGTTTAAATTTGTAAATGCGGGTTCAGCGTTAATGCGGTTCCAGTTTGTAAACCCTTTTTGTTTTGCCACATTTAATTGTTGAATAGCCTGGTTGTTGTTCCCCAGCCGTGCTGCCACAATTGCTTTTAAAAAATTTGTTTCGGCATTTGAAGTATCTACTATGTTATAACAATTTGTAAAGTACTGTGCAGCGGTTATATTATTTTGTGCCAGTGCCTTATTACTCAGTGTATATGCCATTAAACTTAAAAAACTTAACAACCGTTGATTACTGGCCATTAGCATTTCATTTTGAATGAGTTTTTGTAACATCTTAACTTCGTTAATCCAATAGCCGGTGTCAATACCTTGTTGCATCATCACGGCATAATGTTGTTTGTTATTTTGCTCATTAATAAGCACGCTTTTACTGGCGTAAAGCTGATTTTTATAGTATGCTGAATTTTTTAAATCCGATAATTCATTATTAAATCCGGGTTTATTATCAACACTAATCAAAGCATTATAGCTTATTGAAGCATCCAGATATTGCTTCTTTTGTTTGAGCTTAGCAATTAGTTTGAGTTGGTTTTTTGTATAGTTCGATTTTAATACGGAATCGTCATTATTCCAAATCAACATTGCAGCAACGGCATCTGTTAATACAGTAGCGGGACACCATTCATGCTTGCCATTAAATATAATTAGCTGATGCTTTTGCATATTAGCCATACTATCAGCTGAAAGCAAATCGGTATAATTTAAATCGGCATTTCCGGTTATGCCTATGTAGTTTATATTATTTCTTAATAACGATGGATTAAACGGTGCTGCACCCATACATATTAACCCTTTTACCAGCGTGGTTTGTGCGGCAACAGACGCAGCTTTTGCACCACCGGAAAAGCCTGCAACATAAACGTTGTTGGTGTCAAACTTGATACGTTGCTTAATATCGTTATACCATTGCTGCCAAATTATTTCAATAGCGGCTGCATCCATTCCGTTTTTAATTTGATGGTTGCCTACTAATATAATTTGTAAACTGTCGGCTACTTTTTGATAAAGGCTAACGGGTAAAGCGCCATCGCCATGTGGATCGAATAGAAACAGAATAGGGAACAGTTTATTGCTTTGTGCTTTATACAATGCATAACTTACCGGATAGTTTATTGCTTGAATGTTTTTATAAAACCCCGGGTTAAAAGTATCGGTTAAAATTTTTGTTTGCGTAAGCGTTGTTGTAGTGGTTTGGGCTTTGCGGGCATTACAACCAAATATTGTAAACAGTGCAAGCGAAATGGGCCATACAAAAAACTTCATCTGTTGATATCAAACTTTAAGGAGTAGAAAGTGAAACAGGTAATATTTTGCCATTAAAATAGCGATGCCCATTGGTTGCAAAATCAACAATAAAAGCAGCCATTTGCGCGGCTTCTAATGGTGCCCTGTAATCGGGAAATGCTTTTTGTAGCATTTCGGTTTGTACAGCGCCAATGGCCAAACAGTTAACCGAAATGTTTAAGGGTTTAAACTCTTCGGCTAAACATTCGGTTAGTACAGCTAAGGCGCCTTTACTGCTGCTATATGCGCTTAAGCCGCTAAATTTACTGCTACCTTGCACGCCACCCATACTGCTAATGTTAACTATATGACTTCTGATTTCTTTATGCTGTAAATAGGGTAGTAGTAACTTAATTAATTTGGCTACACCAAAAACATTTACGCCATATAGGTGTTGCCAGTCGGCATCGGTTAATTTGCCAAAGGGTTTATTTATTAAGGCACCGGCATTGTTAATGAGTATATCAATATGTTTCATACCATAGTCGGCCAACACATCTTTTATTTTTTTTTCGTCTAAGGTTTCTAAGTCCAGCTCTAAAATCATCAATTTAGCTGCCGGGTTTTTTTTATAAACCTCATCGTGCAACATTTTAAGTTTCCGCACATTGCGCGACATGCAAATAATCCGGTTTTGAATGGTTGCCGAAAAAGCCAGTGCCGTTTGATAACCAATACCACTGCTGGCACCTGTAATAACAATATTCATAGGATTATTAAGTTTTATATGTTGAAAATGCTAAATGATTAAATCAGGATAAAAGTGAAGAGTAAAAATTGATAAGTTTGCCTAACAAATAAAATAAAAAGATGGTACGTTTTGTTTTTACAGTAATATTTTTTTTTAGTGCATTCAAGGTTTATGCTCAGCAGCCACCTGCACCATTAAATCGTGGATTTAGTAAAGACAGGTTGGTTTTTGGCGGTAATGTTGGTGCGCAGTTTGGTAGTAATACTCAAGTAAACCTATCGCCCATTATAGGTTATAGATTAACCGAAAAATTAACTACCGGTGTGGGGTTAAACTACATTTATTATCAGTACAAATACTTTGGTTACAATGGTCAAACATTTACCGAAAAGGGTCATATTTATGGTGGTAATGTTTGGGCCCAATATTTAATTATTCCGCAAGCTTATGTACATGCCGAGTATGGTATTTTAAACATGCCAATTCCCAAAGCCGGGGCCAACGGAGGTTATTATGGCGAAACCATGCGCTATAACGTAAACACGTTTTTAGTGGGCGGTGGTTATTTTCAACGCATAGGTAATAATGCCGGTGTTCAGTTTTCTATTTTATGGGATTTGATAGAAGATCAATATTCGCCATACACCAACCCAATTATCAGAGTAGGTTTTGCCGGTGGATTTTAATTACCGGGTTTAATACCTAATGATGCAGCCGTTTTAATCATTAATGCATAGGCTTCGTCATAGTTGTTGTTTATGTCGCCATCTAAAATTGCATCGCGAATAATTTGCTTAATAGTACCAATTGCAGGCGAGGGTTTAAGGTTAAAAGTTTGCATAATTATTTCGCCAGTAATGGGCGGTTGCCAGTTGCGAATGCGGTCTTTTTCTTCAACTTCAATAAGCTTTTGTTTAACCAATTCATAGTTATTTAAAAACCGTTTTACTTTCATTTCATTTTTCGAAGTTATGTCGGCTGTGCATAGTTTCATCAAAGCATCAATATCATCGCCTGCTTCGAATAAAAGCCTGCGTATGGCCGAGTCGGTAACAATTTCTTGTGCCAACACGATAGGTCGTAAATGCAGTTTTACCAGTTTTTGAACAAAACGCATGGGTTCGCTTAATGGTAATTTAAATTGTTTGAAAATACCTGGCACCATGCGGGCACCTTTATCCTCATGGCCATGAAATGTCCAACCATGATTGGGTTCATATCTTTTAGTTGCCGGTTTGGCAATGTCATGTAAAATTGCTGCCCATCGTAACCATAGGTCATCGCTGGTTTTACACACATTATCGAGTACTTGCAATGTATGGTAAAAATTATCCTTATGGCTTTTACCATTAATGGTACTTACACCATGCAGTGCCACCATTTGCGGAAAAATTAACTGAAGTAAACCTGTGTCAAATAATAGCTTAAAGCCTATAGAAGGTTTGCTGCTTAAAATAATTTTATTGATTTCGTCTGTAATGCGCTCTTGTGAAATGATACTTATGCGATGTGCATTTTTATTTATTGCAGCTAATGCCTCTGCAGCAATTTCAAATTTTAATTGTGATGCAAATCTGATTGCGCGTAACATTCGCAAAGGATCATCAGTAAAGGTAATGTCGGGGTTGGTAGGGGTTACTAATTTTTTTTGCGATAGATGTTCCATTCCGTTAAAGGCATCTATCAATGCACCAAAATCATCGTTAAGGCTTATTGCAAGTGCATTTACTGTAAAGTCTCTGCGTAACTGATCATCAAGTAAAGTGCCCGGCTTTACAATCGGATTGCGCGATGCAGCTCCATAACTTTCGGTACGGGCACCAACAAACTCCAGCGTAACATCGTGCAGTTTGATTTGTGCCGTGCCATACGTTTTAAAAACGGTAACGTTTGTTTTATTGCCCAATTTTTTTGCTACTGCCTGCGCCAAAGCAATGCCATCACCAACACAAACCATGTCAATATCTTTGCACGGTCTGTGCAACAACAAATCTCTGACCCATCCACCTACAACATAGGCCGGCATATTTATTTTATGGGCGCATTGCTGTGTAATATGAAAAACAGGATGCGTTAGGTATTGTTTCAAATTCATGTGGTATCAAATATAGGTAGCATTTGCAGGCAGTATAGCATTTATGCAACTCAATAATTTTTTATACAAAAAGTATTCAGCAAGTGGTAAGCATTCGTACTACCTAATAATTTTTATTTCGCCATTGTTTTTTAGCGCAATTATTTTTGATGGTTGTTTAACCGTAGTATCGTTTTGCCTGTAACTTACCACATAGTCAACTCCGTTTATAATGGCACTATCAATTTGATTAAAACTGGCGGCAGTGGGTTGGCTACTGATATTGGCCGAAGTAGAAACCAATGGCCTGCCCAGTTTATGTATTAACTTATTGCAAAAGGGTTCTTTGCAAATACGTATGGCCAATGAATTGTTTTCGGCAAGTAAAGCAGGTGCAACACTACCGGCATTTTCGTAAATTATCGTAAGTGGTTGCGCTGTAAATTCTATCAAATCCCAGGCAATAGCCGGCACTTGCCTTACATATTTATTAAGTTGATTTTCATTTTCTAATAAAACTATCATGGCTTTATTATCGGCTCTTTGTTTCAAATTGAATATACGTTGTACGGCTGCTTCATTACGTGCATCACAACCTATGCCCCAAACGGTATCGGTTGGATATAATATAATGCCACCTGATTTAAGTATTTTAAGACACTGCTGTATGTCGTTTTCCATTTTGTTACGGTTGGTGTATGGGTAATTATAAAACTTGCTTTATGTTTATTTGATAAGCGCAATTAAAATGCGATTGTGGGCATTGTTTGTGACCATGCAAACCACAAGGCCTGCATTTTAAGGCTGTGCCGGTTTGTGCAATTTTGCTGTTAGTGCTTAGTGGGCCAAAACCAAAAGCAGGTATGGTGCTGCAAAAAATGGCTGTTACGGGTGCATCCGTTGCCGAACATAAGTGCATTGGGGCCGAGTCGTTTACATAATTCATTACGGCTTGTTGCATAAGCGATGCCGATTGCAATAAACTAAGTTTACCGGCCAGGTTAACAATGCCTTTATTTTCAGTACTTGTTTTTATTTCATCACAAAGCGCATTATCGGCAGGGGCACCAATTAAATAAATTACCGGTTGTTTAATTTCATTACACAACTCAATCCATTTTTGTTTGGGCCATTGTTTGGTAAACCAAACCGAAGCAGGTGCCATACATACATAAGGTTGTTGTTTTAAATGCTGTACCGATGCAGCTACTTGGTTGGTGTAAAGTTTTGGTTTTGCAGCTTCGTTATCGGTTAAAGCCGTAATTAATTGCTGGTTGCGCTCAACTTCATGCAGGTTGCTGTTTAATTGATGTGTAACGGCAGTTGTAAACGCAAACGACCAAGGACTTTTATTAAAGCCAATACGTTTGTTGGCACCACTAAAAGCTGTTAACATGCCGGCATTAAAAAAACGCTGTACGTTTATTACAGTGTCATACTTTTTTTTTCTGATGCTGTTTATTAGTGTAAACAAGCTTTTGTATTTGCCTTGTTTCTTATCCCAAATTAAAACATTGCCAATAAATGGATGGCTATCAAATAAGCTTTCATTGCCTTTTCGAACCAATACATCTAATGTTGCTTGTGGATAATATACATGCAGTTTTTCGAGTAATGCCGTCATTAAAATGGCATCGCCAACAAAAGCTGTTTGAACAATTAAAAAACGACTCATCATGTATTACACAGCAACATTAAAATCGCGCAAGGCATCATTTAGCGATGTTTTGGTATCGGTACTTTGTTTGCGCTGCCCGATTATTAAAGCACATGGAACCTGATAGCTGCCAGCATTAAAATTTTTAGTGTACGAACCGGGTATAACCACACTGCGCGGTGGTACATATCCTTTTGTTTCCACAGGTTGGGCACCTGTAACATCAATTATTTTGGTTGACATGGTTAAAACCACATTGGCACCTAAAACGGCTTCGGTACCTACATGCACACCCTCAACAACAATGCATCGCGAACCAATAAAACAACCATCTTCAATAATTACCGGTGCAGCCTGCACGGGCTCTAAAACACCACCAATACCAACACCACCACTTAAATGTACATGCTTGCCAATTTGTGCACAAGAGCCAACGGTAGCCCAGGTATCAACCATTGTACCGCTATCAACATAAGCACCAATATTTACATAACTGGGCATAAGTATTGCACCTTTCGCTATATAAGCACCGTAGCGCGCAACGGCATGTGGTACTACTCTTATTCCTTTATCGGCATAACCTGTTTTTATTTCCATTTTATCATAAAACTCAAGCATACCGGCATGCATGGTTTTCATTTCACAAATTTGAAAATACATGATAACAGCCTGCTTTACCCAGTTATTTACTTTCCAGCCATTTGCATCGGGTTGTGCTACACGTAAACTGCCGGCATCTAATCTGGCAATAGTATCTCTTATGGCTTGTTGTGTTTGGCTATCGTTTAACAATGAGCGGTTGTTAAAGGCATCTTCAATAATTTGCATAGTTTACTTTTTAAAGGTGGGCAAGGTAGATATTATGATTTTTAATTTTAATAAACATAAATTATTAACCTTAGGTTTTGTTGAAGCAACATTGATAAAGTATTCGATTTTAACTGGATAAAAAATAGGGTGCATGTCATGTAAGTTTTAGTTTTGCGGCCCATGAATTATTTAACAGCCGAAAATCTGAGTAAAAGCTTTGGAGCCAATCCATTGTTCGAAAACATTAGTTTATCGCTTAGCGAAAACCAAAAGACAGCACTCATTGCTGCCAATGGAAGTGGTAAAACCACCTTATTAAAAATTTTAGCAGGTAAAGAAGTTTCTGATAGCGGACAGGTAGTGGTGCGCAAAAGTGTTACGTTGGGATATTTGGAACAGGAGCCACAATTGATAGAAAATGCATCAATCCGCGAAAACTTATTTTTAAGTGATAATGATACATTACAGCTAATTGGCGACTATGAATTGGCATTACATGCAGGGGCAAATTACATAAATAGTGCAGGCGAAAATTTAGCCGATTTAATGCACCGCATGGATGATGCCGGTGCCTGGGATTACGAAGCGAAAGTAACTGAGGTAATGGGCAAATTAAATATCCATGATTTGCAGTTGAAGATTGCCGACCTGTCGGGCGGGCAACGCAAACGTGTGGCCTTGGCCAAATTATTAATCGAAGAACCTGATTTGTTGTTATTAGACGAACCTACCAATCATTTAGATTTAGATATGATTGAATGGTTGGAACAATACTTAAAGCGTTTGCGTAAAACGTTATTACTCATTACCCATGACAGATATTTTTTAGATAATGTATGTGATACTATTTTGGAGCTTGAGGATGGCGTTATGTATCAATACAAAGGCAACTATGCCTATTTTTTAGAAAAGAAAGAAGAGCGCAGGGCTGTGCAGTATGCCGAGTTGGATAAGGCCCAAAATTTATACAGGCGCGAATTGGAATGGATGCGCAGGCAGCCCAAAGCTCGAACTACCAAACAAAAAGCACGCATTGACTCGTTTTACGAAACCGAAGAAAAAGCCGGCAAACAAGTTGGTGATAAACGCATGCAAATATCCATGCAAATGAGCCGCATGGGAAGTAAAATTTTGGAGTTGGAAAATGTATGCAAACAATATGGTGATAAGGTGTTGATTAAGGATTTTTCGCATACCTTTAAAAGAGGCGAAAAGCTGGGTATATTAGGCCGAAATGGCTGTGGCAAATCAACCTTGCTAAAGATGATTATGGAAGAAGTAAAGCCTGATAAAGGAAGAATTAAAGCAGGCGAAACCATGGTTTTTGGCTACTATGCCCAGGATGGTTTGCAATTAAAAGAAGACAAAAGATTAATTGAAGTAGCCAAAGACATTTGCGAGTATGTTGATACCGGTGGCGGTAGCTATCTGCCCGTGTCGCAGTTTTTGCAGCATTTTAATTTCGATTATAATAAGCAACATACTTATGTAAGCAAATTAAGCGGTGGCGAGCGCAGACGTTTGCACCTAATTACAGTGCTGCTTAAAAACCCCAACTTTTTAATTTTAGACGAACCAACCAACGATTTAGATATAGTAACCCTGAATATTTTAGAAGAATTTTTAGAAAACTATCATGGCTGTTTGTTGATGGTTACACACGACCGTTATTTTATGGATAGGTTGGTTGATCATGTTTTTGTATTTACAGGGCAAGGGCAGGTGCGCGATATACATGGTAATTACACTGAATATCGAACGTTGATAGAAACAGAGAAAAAGGAAGTACAGGCAAATAAAGAGCGAACTGTTGTAAGCAAACCCGCTGAAAATAAAACGGCAAGTAAAAAACTATCGTATAATGAAGTGCGCGAACTGGCTCAATTAGAAAAAGACCTGGCCGATTTAGAAGTACAAAAAGCAGGGTTGATATCGCAAATGGGCACACCGTTGCCACATATTGAATTACAAGAACTAACAAAAAAATATGAGGCAGCTTTACTTCTTATCGAAACCAAAACCATGCGTTGGCTTACCCTGGCCGAAATGGCGTAAGCAATCCGGTATATTTATTTACCGCGGCCTTGTACGATTGTTTTAACGGTATAAAACAGAATTTTAATATCAAGGCCTAACGACATGTTTTCGATATAAATAATATCATACTTCAACCTTTCAACCATTTGGGTTACATTTTCGGCATAGCCAAATTTAACCTGTCCCCACGATGTAATACCGGGCCTGACTTTATGTAAATGCCTGTAATGAGGCGCTTCCTTAGTGATTAAATCAATAAAATATTGTCGTTCAGGTCGGGGGCCTACAATGCTCATATCGCCAATTAAAACATTCCAAAACTGCGGTGTTTCGTCAAGCCGAACCTTGCGCATAAAACGGCCAAAAGGTGTAATGCGCGCATCGCTGGTGCTTGATAATTGCGGTGTTCCGTTTTCGGCATTTTGATACATGCTTCGAAACTTTACAATATAAAACGGATTGCCATGCAGGCCAATGCGTTCTTGCCAAAAAAAGATGGGGCCGGGTGATGTAAGTTTGATTATAAAGGCAACAACCAGGTAAAATGGTATCAACAATATCAGAAAAAAAACAGCCACCGTAATATCAAAAACGCGTTTGGCATTTTGTTGCCATTGCGGCATTATTTCGGGGTTTATTTCGAGTAGCAGTGCCCCAAAAATGGCATTAAGTTTTACAGTACCGGTTAGTATATCGTATATGTCGGGTATAACCTTTAAGGTTACCTTGGTGTCCTCTAATTCATTTACAATGCGCCCTACTTTTTCATGTTCAATTGATTCAACTGCTATTATTACTTCTTCTACTTTATAGTCGGCAATAATTTTTCTGGCATCTAACAATGAACCTAAGCATGGCAATTTATTTTCGAAAAGATGACCATTGGTTTCATCAATATTAATAAAGCCAATAAACTTATTGCCATAGCTGGCTTTGGCGCTTTCAAACTCATTAAATAAATTGAGTGCTTTTAAGTTGCTTCCAATAAGTAGGGTATTAAAGCCTATTGTTCGGTTTCGGATTTTACGGGCAACTCCTGTACTTAATATGAAACGTAAGCTTGCCGTAAACAAAAAGTGCATGGCAAATAATGCAAATATGGTTTCGTAATAGCTTACATAATTTACAATGGTATCGTCTAAAAGCAATGCGAAAAAAATAAGCAGCACACCCATGATGCTTACATATAAAGTTTCGCCAATTTCGCGCAACCGGCTACGCCTTAAAACATTTTTATACGTACCAATAAGTGTGTAAAACAATAACCAAAAAATGGGAATAAAAATAATGCCCATCCAAAAATGATTGTCAAGATTTATATCTAACTGATAGCCAAATTTACCCGATTCAATATAAATTTTACGGAACGAATAAAACAAACCCCATGCGGCTACAGCAGCCAGGTAATCGGCTAAAATGTATTTTATGGTGTAGTATTTTTGTTGTTTATCCATGCAGTTAGTCCAATAAAGCTAAGTTGCAAAAGTGTTAGTTGTTGCAAAGCTTCAAATTATCGAGCATTACTTTTGCTTGTGTATTTCCTTGATCAATTTGTGCGTAGATGTATATGTTATAATTGTCGGCAGTTAAATTATTTACGGCATCAACAATACTAATATACATTTTACGCCACTTGCCACCCGATGGCAGTACGGCAATCATTTCTAAACGTTGGCTGTTGCCCACATAGTTTCTTATCAGGCCCACAACAAATGAATTGTTACAATTGTAATTAAGTTCAATAATATTTATACGTCCTTTTGGGATAACAAATTTGTTTAGCGTAGATATTGAAATGCGCCTGCGTATGGTATCTAAATAAAACTCGCCACTAAAAGAGCCTTCAAAAGCATTATTGGTGGTTGTAATCATGGTATCGCTATCGGCATCGCGCACAAACTTGGTTGTACCCGAATCAAAATCATCAACTACATTAACCACAACATTACTGTTATACGTACATCGCGGCTTAATGATTGCGGTTTTACCGGGTTCGAAATTTAATGTTGTATCGTAAACAGTATAGAGCGGGTAAACGCTTCGTACGGAATTAAGGCCATTAACTTTTATACCGGCACTAATGGTTACCTGATGTTGGCCACTGTATAAAACCGGTATTGAAAAAGGCATTTCATAAGTGCCCTGCAATTTGTTATCAATATACACCCAACTATCAAAAATAGCCGAGCTCGATGAGCCTGTATTTACCGTAAAAACATTTGTGTCTATTTTAATATATGCCGGTATGGGTTCTTCGGGGTTTATAAGTTCACAACTGCTCATAAACAAAAGCGATGCAAAAAACACAAAACAACATTGTAAGCTACACTTAATAATAAACCATTGAGGCACAACAATCAAATTTTAAAGGGGCACAAAGAAAGAAAAATCTTTTTAGCTAAGATTTGGCAAATTAAATGCAGCAAAAGGCTAAAATCAGATATTAGCGACTTATGAAATATGCCATAGTTGATATTGAAACCACAGGAGGTTATGCCCATGCCCATGGCATTACTGAAATTGGCATTGTTATACATAATGGCCTTAAGATAACCGACAGTTACAGTACGTTAATAAATCCGCAGCAACCCATACCATGGTTTATTCAGCGATTAACAGGCATTACGGATGTTATGGTGGATAAAGCGCCCTTGTTTTCCGAAGTAGCGGCAACCATTTATTCTTACTTAAAAGGAGCCGTATTTGTTGCTCATAATGTGAATTTTGATTACTCTTTTGTAAATTATTTTTTAGCTCAAAATGGATATGATTTAAAATGCAGCAAACTTTGTACGGTTAGGTTAGCCCGTAAAATATTGCCGGGATACCCAAGCTACAGTTTGGGTAAACTGTGTAAACAATTAGATATTAAAATAGAAGGCAGGCATCGTGCCTTGGGCGATGCCACAGCAACGGCTACCTTGTTTGATTTAATGCTAAAAAATGACGAATCGGGCTATATCAAACAATCGCTTAAAAAAACATCGCGCGAACAAACTTTACCTCCTAACTTATCCGAAAAGTATCTGGTTAATTTACCCGATAAGCCCGGTGTTTATTACTTTTTAGACAAACAACGAAAGGTGATTTATGTAGGCAAGGCTAAAAATTTGCGCAAACGGGTGATTAGTCATTTTAGTAATAATGCCATCCATAAGCAAAAGCAGGATTTTTTAAGAAGTATATATCATCTCGAAACTGAAGTTTGCGCAACTGAACTAATGGCTATTGTGCTCGAATCGGCCGAAATTAAAAGGTTATGGCCGGCTTTTAACCGTTCACAAAAAAAGTATGAACCCGTTTTTGCAATTTATGATTATGAAGACCAAAACGGTTATCTACGTTTGTTTATAGATAAAGTAAAAACCTTTATTAAACCACTGGCCACTTTTAAATTACACAGCGATGCCCTTGACTATCTGCATAAAATTGTGGGGCAATATGACTTATGTCCGAAACTATCGGGCTTGCAAAATAGTAGCTTGCCCTGTATTGGTTTCGAAAAAAATATGTGCAAAGGTGCATGTGCCGGCATAGAAACTTCAGCAGATTATAACCAAAGGTTACAATTGCTTATTGATGAAATAGATGAACAAAAACCAACATTTGCTGTTAAACAAACAGGACGAAATGCAGAAGAGCAGGCAGTGTTATTGGTTGAAAAAGGAAAACTTTATGGCATGGGCTATATAAGCAACCACACACATATAGCCGGTATTGAAGATTTGAAATCGCATTTAAAACCTATAAAAGAAAATTTTCACATCCGGTTTGTTATTGCCAAGTTTGCCCAGGAAAATCCAAGTTTGGTTTGGCAATTAAAAACAACCGATTTTTAAAAAAATAAACTGCATATATAGTAACCTTTACAATTTATACTTTGATTGTTTGTAGCATAACCTAAATGAATAATTTTTTTCAGTTTTTAAAATCACGCACTTTTTTTATCAATATTTTATTGGCAGTTGTGCTGTTAATATTTCTTTTAGCCTTTGTATATAAGTGGCTGAACGGATACACGCGCCATGGCGAAACATTAACTGTACCCGACCTGCGTGGGCAACAAATTAAAAATTTGGATAGGTTTTTAGAATTCAAAAATTTAAACTATCACATAGCCGATTCATCCATTTTCGACCCTACCTTGCCACCGGGCACCGTAATTGAACAAGACCCCAAACCGGCAGAAAAAGTAAAAGAAAACCGTACCATTTACATAAGCATAACCCGCTCCATTGCCCCCGAAATAAAAATGCCCGATTTAATTGATGTATCGTACCGGCAAGCCGAAGCCATATTGCATAGCTATGGCTTAAAAGTGGGCGAAATTATTTATAAACCCGACTTAGCTAAAAATGCAGTTTTATCCATGCAGATAAAAGGTTATACTTTAAAACCCAGTGATGTAATAAGTAAAGGAAGCACCATTGATTTAGTGTTAGGCGATGGCTATGGAAACACGCAGGTAGAAGTACCCAACCTCTATAATTTTACACTAAACGAAGCTTTATTTATTTTAAAAGGTTCGGCACTTAATGCAGGCCGTATTGAGTATGATGGTACTGTACTTGATACACTTGCAGCGCGTATTTATAGACAAACTCCGGCTTATGGCGATTCGGTTTTTATTAGTCAGGGACAAATTATTGACCTGTTTCTTACCAATTCGAAGGTGGTACTTGATAAACATATAAAGTAACAAACTTTACAGTTGTAGGCATTTTGTTTACACGCTAATAATTAATTTTGAACCTTTCCGTTTTCATTAATAATCAATGACTAAATTTAATTTACTACTGGCATTAGGGTTTTGTAATGTGATGCATACTTTCGCGCAAAACGAAATACTACGTCCGCTAAACGCTAATCCGGTAATTAAACTTTACAACAAAAAAGCTGTTACAACCTTAAAAGTTATGGCAAGTAGCGATACATTGTCATTGCCTTTTGTGGATGATTTTTCATCAACCGAGGTTTATCCCGATGCAGATAAATGGCTTGACAAAAATGTTTTTATAAACCACAACTTTCCACTAAACCCGCCAACTATTGGTGCGGCCACATTTGATGGACTCGACTCATTGGGCAATGCTTATGATAACAGCACCCCATCTGTAAGAGGTTTAAGTGATATATTAACATCGAAACCCATTAATTTAGAACAAGATAATCAAGGCAACATTTATCAGTTAAGCGATAGTATTTGGCTCACCTTTTTTGTGGAGCGTAAGGGTAGGCGAGGCCCTGCACCCGGACCGGGTTTAAACGACTCGTTGCTGGTTGAATTTTATGATGCCGATTCGCTAAAATGGAATACCGTATGGAGTATGAAAGGGGGCGCTGCCGATACCGTTTTTTCAAAAATTAAAATACCCATTATTGATGCTAAATATTTAGACAATGCATTTCAGTTCAGATTTAAAAGTTATGGTTATTTAACAGGCAACCTTTCGCATTGGCATATTGATTACGTAAAGCTGCTACGTAATTTTGCGCCTTACGATAACAACATATACGACATAGCATTTCGTTATCCCGTAGCCAGTTTTTTAAATGAATACACAGCTTTACCCTGGAATCATTTTATAAATAATCCCAATATGTTTTCGCTGTTAAAAACCACTTTAATAGCCGAAGCATTTAATAACAATGGCACAACACCAATTAACGTGCGCTTTACCGAAGCAATTTATCAGGGCAGTATGAGTAATCAGGTTTTTAGCCATGATGGTGGCAGCAACAACCTAAATGCGCAAACCGATACGCTTTATACCTATCCGCTTAATAATTTCAACATTCAAAGCAACAGTTTACCTAATGAAACATTTTATCTGGTAAATAAAATGTCGAACCAATTAACCGGTGGTGGCCAGGATAATATCAGAACCAACGATAGCATTGTAACCAGTCAGGTATTTAATAATTACTATGCTTATGATGATGGTACTGCCGAAGCAGGCTATTCTATTACCAATGCTGTTAATGCAAAAATAGCTATGCGCTTCGATTTACTGCAAGCCGATACCGTAAGAGCTGTTCAAATATTTTTTGTACAACAATACGATAACAGTGCTTTAAACACTTTCAGATTGGCAAT
Organism: Bacteroidia bacterium; assembly: GCA_016788165.1. Classification (GTDB taxonomy): domain Bacteria; phylum Bacteroidota; class Bacteroidia; order AKYH767-A; family OLB10; genus JAEUTH01. The sequence continues at coordinate 50,931 of JAEUTH010000018.1, forward strand.
TTGGAGTAGCCTAACGCCTGAAAATTTAATTTATCAGCGAAGCAGTTTGTTACCCATTTATACCGACAGCATAAATGGTTTTGCCACTTATGCAATACCCGATACTACATTAATTTTACAAGGCACGGTTTACATAGGCCTTATTTGCAACCTGGCAAAGGATTATGATTTGGGTTTTGATTTTAACACCAACAATCAAAACAAAATGTTTTTTAATTCGAACGGTAATTGGGTTAATACTACGTTTCAAGGCTCATTTATGATACGCCCCATTTTTGGCGATTCGGCAATTTATGCCGGTGTTGATGATGTTGCTGCAAAGCATCAAATAACATTGTATCCAAATCCAACCAATAACTCAATTAACATTAATAGTAATTTGAATTTCACGCAAGCTGTTATTTACAACACCTTGGGCAAGCAAGTAGTCATTATACCTGTTGTTGAAAAAACAATACATGTTGAAAGCCTTAATGCTGGCATGTACTATGTACAATTTCGAACCAAAGAAGGTATAATAACCCGAAAGTTTATTAAAAATTAATTGGTCAGTATGCGCCAAAATGATGCATTATATTTTCATTTCGTTTTATGAATAATGTAGATACCGAACAAGAGCAGGAAGAACTCTATGAGCATCATCGCATTGTAGTTGATAAGGGACAGTCGCTTTTGCGAATTGATAAATTTTTGGGCAACCGATTAGAAAATACATCACGAAACAAAATACAAACAGCAGCCGCTACAGATTGCATTCGTGTTAATGATAAGCCGGTAAAACCGAGCTATAAAGTTAAGCCGGGCGATGTAATAACCATCGTATTTTCGCATCCACCACGCGATATTGAATTGTATGCCGATGCAATTCCGTTAAACATTGTTTACGAGGACGATCAGGTAATTGTTATAAATAAACCGGCCGGTATGGTGGTGCATCCCGCTTATGGTAATTACCGCAATACGTTGGTTAATGCTTTGGTACACCATTTTCATCCGCATTTAGGTAATGCACCATTAAAATCAGAAACGCTGCGGCCGGGTTTGGTGCATCGTATTGATAAAAATACCTCGGGTTTAATGGTAGTGGCAAAGGATGAATACAGTTTGTCATTTTTAGCAAAACAGTTTTTCGACCGTACTATAGAACGTAAATATATTGCATTGACCTGGGGTACTTTTGAGCATGATAAAGGAACCATAACCGGATATGTAGGCCGTAACTTAAAGAACCGTAAAATAATGGATGTGTTTACCGATGAAAAATTTGGTAAACATGCTGTTACACATTACACCGTATTAGAGCGTTTAGGCCCTGTTACCCTTTTGCAATGTAAATTGGAAACGGGACGCACGCATCAAATACGTGTTCACATGAAATACATTAAACACCCGCTTTTTAATGATGCCGAATACGGTGGCGATGCCATTTTAAAAGGTACGGTTTACAATAAATACAAACAGTTTGTACAAAATTGTTTCGACTTGTTGCCCAGGCAGGCATTGCATGCTGCATCGTTGGGATTTATGCACCCAATTACCAAAAAGTTACTTTTTTTCGAAGCAGCATTGCCAACCGATTTTGACAATGCTTTGCAAAAGTGGCGGCAGTATGCCGATTGATTTTGTTTCAGATACGATAACAATCAGCAACTGATTAATTAATAACTGCCAACCTTTTAGAATTTACACCCATACCAAATAATGCAAAATCGAAAATTGTGGGGTCGTTGGTATTGTATTGCTTTAAGCTTTCAGTTAATGCTACAGCAGCTTTCCAGTCGTTTTGCGGGCGTGTAAGTAGGCCCAATTGGCGCGCTACATTGCCACTGTGAACATCTAACGGACATATTAAATCAGCAGGATTAATGTTTCTCCAAATTCCAAAATCAACACCGTTTTTATCTTGCCTTACCATCCATCTTAAAAACATGCACATGCGCTTGGCTGAACTATTTTTATAAGGATTTCCAATGTGTTTGGCACTTCGTTGCCATTTAAACGATTTTGTAAACGCATACCTGAAATTAAAAATAATAGCAGCCAGCGGATGCATGTATGCCGCATGTTGTAATCGTATATCGGGGTAGTTAGGCGTAAATAGTGCCTGCAAACCCTTATGGTTGTATGCTTTACGTAATGCATCAACAAATGCCAAAGCATCTTGTCCGTTAAACGTGCGGTGTACAAATTTATTAAGCCCAAGCAATTCGTTATTTGATGCATGCATTACAAATTGGTAAGGTGCAAAGTCCATAAGTTGCATTAACTGATTACCGTTTTTTAAAATTGATTTTCTATTACCCCAGGCAATGGTTGCTGCAAACAATGCACTGATTTCTATATCATGTTTGGCTGTAAATTTATGTGGTATGCTTATGGGGTCATCTTCTATAAAGCATTTGTTGTTATATTTTTTAGCTTCTTCGAAAAGCAAGTCGGTTAATGCATTATTTGTTCTTTGTTCTTTCATCTCAGTAAATTCTGTTATAATTAACGGGCAACAGGGTAACTTGTAAATAGATAGAATAACACAAGGCGAAAATGGTTTTTAATTTTTAATCTTAATATTCGTAACAAATTAAAAACGAATCAGCAAGTTACATATCACTGTTACACAACTAAATGCTTTGTATGGGATTTATTGCTTATATGATTTAAAAACGAAATTAAATCAAGAAACATTGCGTATGGTTTTAGGTGCACTTTCTTACCAAACATTTCATTGAGCAAAAAAGCAAAAGATAGCAACAGCGTAAGGCATAGCTATATCCGTATGTCAATTGATTACGGAAATTAGAAACAGAGTTAGAGCATGAATTAACCATAGCCAAAGCATTTCAACACTCACATCTCACATTTCACCTCTCACCGCTCACTCCTTCACAAACCTGCCATAATACGTTTTATCGCCTTGTTGTAAGCGCAGTACGTATAAGCCCGGTGTTAGTATGCTAATATCTAAAGTTGTGGCATTGGTATTTTGCGTTAAGTGCATTTTACCCAAAACATCATATACAGTAACTGTATACGGCAAACCATTTATCCAATTACCATTAACCATTATCCATTTATTTGCGGGGTTGGGGTAAAGCAACAGTTTGGCATCGTTTATATCGTTAATACCGGCAAGTGTATCGCATAAGCTGCCTGTTAAAGGGCCTAACTCATAATGTGGTAAATTAGGTAACCCGCCTCTGCTGCGATGCCCCCCAGCCAGATACTATGCGGGCGCAAATCGAAGGCATAGCCAACACTATCGGGGTAATTAATTACCGATAGCTTGTAGTCTAAACTATCGTTTGAATTGCTATTACGAGCTGTAGCAATGTATATTTTATTATCAGGCCCTATCATGTGTTGACCTATAGCATACTTAGCATTATCCAAACCCATTAAATATAAACGGGATGCCTTTACATTACTTGCATTTAAATTGTATTGCCATAAGGTATCGAAACGCGAGGCATACAATACCGAGCCATCGGCCGAAAAGGAGCAGCCATAAAAAGTAGTCCAGCCATTTAATGGGTTATAAGGCATGCCTAAGTTTAAATTTAACGTTAGACTGCCCGTACACCTGTCGAAATCGAAAATATCTAATATGCCGTAGGTGTTTGCCATACATAATTTACTGCCATCTTTAGAAAACACCATTTGCCCCTGGTCGTCTGTGTTATTGCATGCTATACAACTACCAACCGATAATAGCATAGGCCCGGATATGCCTGCAGGTGTAATTAAATATTCGTAAAAATCATTGGAGAAAAAAGGATGTACCAACAACCACCAATCGCGCCCATTGCCATGTTTAACGGCAGTCATTTTCTCAGAAATTGAAGTATCACATAAAAGCACATTTTTTTGTACCACTGCCCCCGGCCACTATCCAATAGCATATCAATGGTATTATAATACAACTTAGTACCCAATGGAGGCTGGTAATCAATAGAAAACAGGTAGTAGCTGTGGCTATTTGCCGGATTGGGTAAAATTATTTGACCTTGTGTTATTGAGTAATGGCTTTTAATAACTGTAGAATTTTGCATATTCAGGGAGTTATAACTTTTAACATTTGCAAAAAAGGAATTTGGATAAAGAGCAGGATAATTTCCTCCACTATAAAAAATTACATTACCTGTTTTATCACTAATAGAAGCAGCAGTTTCAGCAGTTCTTATATTTGCATTAATTAAAATGGTAGGAGCGTTTGAATTATTAAAAGTAATTCCTGCCGAGTCGCCAAAAAACCAATTGTTACGCTCGCCTTGTGCCAAGCAGTTTACTGCGCATACCATGCCCAGTAAACAAAAAACAAAAGCCCTCATTTTTTTACCGATAAAAGTTTACCATTTATAATGCCACTTGCCAGTCCTGTAATTTTATTGACGGCAATATTAACCTGTAAGCTGTTTTTTGCAGCTTGGTCTTGCAGTTGCATAGCCGTAACTAAAGAAATTTTACTTGCACAACTGCTGATTTTTGTTGTGTGTGTGTGTGTGTGTGTGATTTTTTCATAAATGCTACTTTTTTCATAATAGATAAAATTAAAGGGTTAAGGGAAACTTGGTTTTGAAAGTGGTAAAGATATAAAAGGAGTTGAGAGTTGAAAGGGGGGACAAACAGCAACGGCTGCCCTAGGGCAGCCGTTGCTGTTTGAAAAAATCCTAAAAATTAGCTTTCTTCTTTTTTCTTCTTTTTAGGTGTAACTGCGGCAACAGGTTTGGTTATAAGTGCTTTAAGCAAATGCTTTTCTGCATCTAAACTGAGCTCAATGGTATCGCCTTCAACCAATTCTTTTTTAATAATTTCTTCGGCTAAAATATCTTCAACATATTTTTGAATGGCACGTTTAAGCGGCCGCGCACCGAAATTGCTATCGTAACCTTTGTCTGATAAAAACTCTTTGGCATCATCATTAATAGTAAGCTTAAAGCCTAACTCACCAACTCGTTTATAAAGGCTTTCTAACTCTATGTCAATTATTTTATAAATGTTTTCTTTAGTAAGGCTATTAAATATAACTACATCATCAATTCGGTTTAAAAACTCAGGAGCAAAGGCTTTCTTTAAAGCACCTTCGATAACACTGCGTGCATGCTCTTCGCTTTGGTTGTTTTTATTTGAAGTTGAAAAACCAACGCCCTGACCAAAATCTTTAAGCTGACGTGAGCCAATGTTAGAAGTCATTATAATGATGGCATTTTTAAAATCAATTTTTCTACCCAAACTATCGGTTAATTGTCCATCGTCTAATAATTGTAACAAGAGATTAAAAACATCGGGATGTGCTTTTTCTATTTCATCAAGTAAAACAACTGCATAGGGCTTGCGTCTTACTTTTTCAGTTAATTGTCCGCCTTCTTCGTAACCTACATAGCCCGGAGGCGCACCAATTAAACGACTCACGGCAAATTTTTCCATGTACTCACTCATGTCAATGCGAACCAGTGCATCATCGCTGTCAAATAAGTAGGTAGCTAATATTTTTGCAAGCTCCGTTTTACCAACTCCTGTTGGGCCTAAAAAAATAAAGGAGCCAATGGGTTTATTGGGGTCTTTTAATCCGGCCCTGTTACGTTGTATGGCTTTTACTACTTTTCTAATGGCTTCGTCCTGGCCAATTACTTTTCCTTTAAGTTCATCAGGCATACTTACCAAACGTGCAGTTTCGGCTTGTGCAATGCGTGTTACCGGTACACCACTCATCATGGCAACTACTTCGGCCACATTTTCATCGGTTACAGTAAAGCGTTGGTTTTTGGTTTCTTCCTCCCATAAACGTTTCGCCAAATCCAATTGCTCAATCAGCGTTTTTTCTTTATCGCGCAAGCGTGCTGCTTCTTCATATTTTTGGTTACGCACTACCCGGTTTTTTTCGGCTTTAACGTCTTGTATTTTTTGTTCCAGATCAACAATGTTTTCAGGCACATGTATATTTTTTAAATGTACACGCGAGCCCGACTCGTCTAAAGCATCAATAGCTTTATCGGGTAAAAACCTATCGGTTATATAACGCGATGTAAGTTTAACGCATGCTTTAATAGCTTCAGGTGTGTAATTTACATGGTGATGCTCTTCGTACTTATCTTTAATGTTATTAAGTATTTCAATGGTTTCGTCCATACTGGTAGGGTCAACCAATACTTTTTGAAAGCGTCTGTCTAAAGCGCCATCTTTTTCAATATACTGACGATATTCGTCTAATGTAGTTGCGCCAATGCATTGAATTTCGCCACGTGCCAAAGCCGGTTTAAACATATTGCTGGCATCTAATGAGCCCGAAGCACCTCCGGCACCAATTATGGTGTGTATTTCATCAATAAACAAAATTACATCAGGCGATTTTTCTAACTCATTCATCACGGCTTTCATACGCTCTTCAAATTGCCCGCGATATTTAGTACCGGCAACTAAGCTTGCTAAATCAAGCGTAACAATTCTTTTTCCGAATAACACACGCGATACTTTACGTTGCATAATACGCAATGCCAAACCTTCGGCAATAGCCGATTTGCCAACACCGGGTTCGCCAATTAAAATGGGGTTGTTCTTCTTTCTGCGCGATAAAATTTGTGATACACGTTCGATTTCTTTTTCGCGACCTACAATGGCATCTAATCTACCTTCTTCAGCAGCTTTGGTTAAATCGCGACCAAAGTTATCAAGCACCGGTGTTTTCGATTTGCTATCACCCGGTTTTTTGCTTTGGCTGTAAGAAGCAGGCTCGTCTTCACGGGCCATGTTATCATCTTCGCTGTTTTGTGGCGATTCTGCTTTAGGGTTGCCATGGTACAGATCCATTTCTTCGCTAATAAATTCGTAGTTAACTCCAAATTGATTTAATATTTGCGTGGCAATATTGTCTTCATCTTTTAATATTGATAACAATAAATGTTCGGTGCCGATTATATCACTTTTATAAACCTTAGCTTCCAAGTAAGTTATTTTTAGCGCTTTTTCGGCTTGTTTGGTAAGGGGTATATTATTTAAATTGGATACGCTACCTGAACTTCCTTTTACCGAGTTTTCGATAGTTCTGCGTAGTTCAACTAAATTAATATTTAAATTTTTAAGAAAACGAATGGCTACACCTTCGCCTTCGCGTATTAAGCCTAATAATAAATGCTCTGTGCCAATATAATCATGGCCTAATCGTAAGGCTTCTTCGCGGCTGTAGGTGATTACATCTTTTACTCTGGGTGAAAATTTAGCTTCCATAAATCAGGTATTTAACTTTGGTAATGTATATATTTAGTCGAACGATTATGCTGTGCGTAAGTATTTATGTTTTTAATGCCATTGTAAAACTATGGGTTGTGTATTAGAGTTTGCTAACCTAAGCTGAATTTTACTTGATGCATACGACCTTTATTATTTTTTTTAAAATTAATTCACGCTCAATTGTTCATTTTTTGGAATGATGTATCAACTAATGCTATGCCATGTTTAATTCTGATCTGTTATGACTTGTTTTTTCAAAGAAACTATTGAAAGGCTGACTTTTAATTAGTCGGCAATATGTTTAAATGCCAATTTTGCAGTAAGTTTATTTATAAATGAATTGCATGTATTCGTTTGGCCTCTATTGTTATATACCTATTTGAAGTGATATTGGTTTGATAAGTGCAAAAAAAAGCCCTGAATATGATTCAGGGCTTTTTTAATGAGGGTGGATTAATTATTTTTCAATAACCAATTTTTGAACGGTTTTATCGCCATTTGCATTTAACTGTAGGAAGTAAATGCCTTTAGTTATTTGATTGATGTCTAACTCCATTTTCTGATCGCCTTCGGCAATAGAGATGGTTTGTGTATAAACTACGCGACCGGTTATGTCAATTAAATTTATAGTTGCATCCTGCGATTCATCGCTAAATAAATTGATGGTTACAAGTGCGTTAGCCGGATTTGGATACATGCTAAAGTTAGCTTTGTTGCTTATAGCCGATTCGGTAATACGGAAGTTAGTTGCACTGGTATTTACACGTAAACGGTAGCAAGCTGCATTAAATACACCATTGTAACCATAAACTTGTAAGGTATAGGTACTGCCACTTGACGCGCCATTGTAATTAATGGTTTCGGCAGTAGTTCCTCCGTTTTGTGAGTTAGCAATTTGTGTACCGGCACTGTTGTATAATTTTAAATCATAATCATCAGGTAGCTGATCAAGTACAACTTGTAACTTAGGTTGTGCATTGGTGGTTGTAAAAGTTAACCAGTCCTTATCGGTAGCTGAGCTGATAATTGCGTTGATATTGGTATTGATGGCTATTGGTTTTGCAACCGACTTGCCATTATTTGGCTCATAATTATCGCTGCATCCGCCACCCGATAAAGTAGTAAATTGAGCTATTGCAGAGTATTGTCCTGTTACAGAGCAAACGGCACGCACACGATAGTCGTAAAGTGTGTTAGCAGATAAACCTGTAAGTGTTTTCGAATTGGTGGTAACTGTACTGTTTACCCACGAACCGCTTGGGCTTAAGCGGTAACGGAAATTATAACTGGTTGCACCGCTTACTGCTGCCCAGGTTAATGTAGCGCCTGACGAAGTAATGCCTGATGCAGCTAAGCCGGTTGGTTTGCCACAGCCACCACCTACAGGTACACAACCTTGTGAAGTAGTTAAGCTAACGCGTGCACCGCCCGGAGCAAATAAGGCATTGCTACGTGCCGATTGGCCTGCTGTAAACATATTCATACAATTATCGTTTACATAATCCATATAGTTGTTAAACATATCGCCATTAGGACCATTGCTGCAAGTTACATGTGGATATGAAGGACAGCCACCGTTAGATGTTTGTTGTGTAGGCGTATCATTTACCAAATCGTTACCGCAATTGGCATCACCCCAAATATGACGCAGGTTTAGCCAGTGACCTACTTCATGCGTTAGTGTACGGCCTAAGTGGTAAGGTGATGATGTACCGGGTGCAGCAGGGCCACCAACTGAGCCGTTTAAAACTACAATACCATCCGTACTTGCAGTACCTCCGGGGAATTGTGCATAACCTAATAAGCCGCTTCCTAACTGGCATACCCAAACGTTCATATAACTAGCAACAGGCCAAGCATCAGCACCACCGGTTGAGTTAAACTTTACGTTATTGTTTTGCGTGAAACTTGTTACCGAAGTTTGTTTACGGATAATACCCGTTGTTGCAGCTCCATTAGGATCGCGTTGCGCTAAGCAAAACTGAATATTGGTGTTAGCAGCTACGGCTAAAAATGGAGCAGGTGCATTACCTGCATCGGCATTGGTATGACTAAAATCGAGATTGATCACATTTAATTGCTCCATAATGCGAGCATCAGATACATTTTGAGTTGCATTGTTAACATTGTACAATACGTGAAAAACTACAGGTATCGTTACAACCGCTTGTGTACTGTTGCTGTTTTTTTGTAATAAATAATCTTGAGTTTGTTGCTCAATTTGCTCCATACGTAGTCGCATGGCAGGGTCGTTATCTAACTGGGTTTGTAAATGCTGCATGGTGCCACAATTGCGTTGGGCTTGCACTGCATTAAACAGCAATAAGGCTGCTGCTGCCACTTTAATAGATTTTTTTAGCATAGGATGTAAAGATTAAGTTTTGGCCAAAACAAGTATTTATAATTGATTTTCCCACTAACTAATATTAGTGATATTTAAATAAACCATTGTTGATTGGCTTAAAATTAATCAACGGGCAGGGCTAAGGCAATTCTTTTTTTCTCCAAATCAATTTCAGTAATCATAACCTGATAAACTTCGTCCAAAACAAAGTACTCATAAGTGGTTTTACCATTTAAATCTGGTATTTGTTTTTTATGTAACAATCCTTCAACACCATCAATTAGCATTAAAAAAGCACCATACTCCTGAATGGATACGACCGTACCTACTACAAACATACCGGGCTTAAATTTTGCAGTTACTTGTTGCCAAGGGTGTGGTTGCATTTGTTTTAATCCAAATTGTATTTGAAGATTATCATCAATACTCAATACTTTGGCTTTTAATTTTTGATTGAGTTTTATATAATCGTCAACTGAAGTAAATCGGCCATAAGTTAAATCGTTGAGCCTGATGATACCGGTAATTATCTTATGCTGAACTACTACTCCGGTTCTAGTAATTTTAATCACTTTACAATCAAGCTCATCATCAATGGCAAGTTGTTTGATTAAAATGGTTTGTGCAGTATTTGGTTTATATACCATATTAAAAAAAGAATTTGTTTTGCAACCTTTTAAAAATTTATGCTGGAAAAATTATTGCCCTTAGGCGAACTTTGTGTTGGTAACCGAACGTTTTTTACAAAACAACAAAGGTTTTATAACCTGGCCAATATAATGGGTGTTGTTTTTTATCTTTCGGTTGTAATTATAAATTTTATAAATCAACTTTTTTTTCAACTTTCCTTGTTGTGTTTGGTGTTGGCATTGTTGCATGGACTGTATTTTTATTTGGGGCGTTATAAACGTATTTTTAAATGGATGCCCTGGCTCTTAGTAATACAATCAATTCTAATTGCAATTATTACTTGGTTTAGCAATGCGGGTGCAAACGGACCCATGCCTATGCTTTTTGTTTTTGCACAAGCTTTTCTTTTTTCTTTTGTTGAAAGACGCTGGCAAATTTGGGTAACATTTTTCTTAGTAGCCGCATTCATATCACTTACATTAATTGAATATTTTGCTCCTGAAGTTGTGGTGCAATACCCATCTGTCGAAACACAGTTAATTGATTTGTGCTGCACTTATTTGGTAGTAGTTTTTGTATTTCTGATTCTAACCTACGTTTCGCAAAATGATTTTGATCTGGAGCATAACAAATTATTATTGTCTAATAAACTGGTTATCGAACAAAACGAAAAGTTAGAGCGGCTTAATAATATGCGCACACGTTTATTGGCAGTGCTTTCGCATGATATCAGAAGCCCGCTCACTAATATTTATAGCTTAATTGATGCCTGCCATGAAGACTTAATTGATATCACCGAATTTAACTCTTATACGCGCGAACTTCAATTGCAAATTAGCTACAATTTAGGTCTGCTCGATAGCTTAGTATTTTGGGCACGAGCACAATCAGATAATTTTTTAGTGCAAAAGGTAGAGGTTGCTTTAAACGAAATGGTTTTACAAAGTGCCTCTGCTTTTGATGCAGCGCTTAAACATAAGCAGCTCGATTTGATAGTTGATATCAAACCTCAGGTAAAAATTATTTGCGACCCTGATATAGTAAAAATTGTGGTACGAAATGTTTTAAGCAATGCCATTAAGTTTAGTCATGCCAATAATAAAATTTTAATAAGCACCCAAATTGACGCAGGTAATATTAGCTTAATAGTTACCGACTACGGCTTAGGTATGGACAAAGCCACTTTAGATAGTTTGTTTAAACCCGAGTTAACCTCGAAATTAGGTACACAAAACGAAAAGGGTGCGGGGTTGGGTTTAACCATGTGCCGCGATTTTATGACTCAGTTGGGAGGTGCGTTTAATATTAGCAGTGCAGTAAACAAAGGCACTACAGTTTTCATTAAGTTTAAACAAGGTTCGTAGGCTATTAAATGTTTTTCTATCTGTCGAAAATTTTAAGTTTTTTAATTAACCCGCTGTTATGGGTAATTACTTTATTGTTCTTAGCTTTTTTTATAAAAAACAAGAGGTTTAAACGTTGCTTTTTTGTGTCGGGCTTATTGTTACTTGTGCTAGTTACCAATCCATTTATTATAAACCAGGTACTTCATGCATATGAGATGAAAGGCTATTCCGAAAAACAAATTGTTAGGCCTTATGATATTTGTATCGTAATGGGTGGTTCGGTGCGGTACTTCAATGGTCAAACCGTTAGACCTGTTTTTGGAAATGGTGTTGATAGGCTAATGCAGGCAGTTGCTTTATACAAAGCCGGAAAAATAAAACGCATTTTATTGTCGGGCGGTTCAGGTTATGTTACGCTGCAGCATGTAAAAGAAGCTGACTTGTTAAAGCCTGTGCTATTAAATTTTGGAATTCCTGATAGTGTAATTTATATCGAAAACCAATCGCGTAATACTTTTGAAAATGCGTACATGTCGAAACAATTAATAGCCGATATGCCACAAATCAAAAACATATTGATTATTACCTCGGCTTATCATGTGGTACGAACCAAAGCTTGTTTCGAAAAACTTAATTTGAAAGCAGATTATTTTCCGGTTGATGCACTTAGTGGTGAGATAAGTTTAACCCCAGACAAAATTCTAATACCCGGTGCAGATGCGGTAAGTAATTGGGTAGCGCTGCTGCATGAATGGTTGGGATTGATTACTTACAAAATGGCCGGATATTGTTGAGGCGGTTCAAAATTTCAAATTTGTATTATTGGCACATTATTAACCAAAATGGCTTCATTTTCTCATTGTATTATTTGTAATGCCCCGCAATTGCTGGCAATGCCTGCTTATGCACATAGTTATTTAGTTAGATGTAAGGCTTGCAATTTTGTCTTTTGTTCTGAAATTCCAACTACGCAAACCCTATCCGACTTTTATAGCCGTTATCCTGTAAGTAATAGCCTAAGCCAATTAACAGCAAAACGTTATGATGAGTGGTTGGATAGTTTTGAACCATTCAGAAAATTAAACACCATTTTAGATGTTGGCTGTGGCGATGGCTATTTACTCGAAAGAGCTATTTTAAAAGGGTGGAAGGTATTTGGTACGGAATACACCGACAGGCAGGTAAAGCAAGGTATTGCCAAAGGAATTAACATGCATCAAGGTGCTTTGGATATCAGCAATTATGCAGTCAATAGTTTTGATGTTATATGCAGTATTGAAGTTATTGAACACATAAATAATCCGATGGAAGAGTTAAGTAAGTTTAATTATTTGCTCAGACAGGGCGGGGCTGTTTATGTAACCACACCAAACTTTAATGCTTTATCGCATGATTATTTTAAAGCGCAATGGAATATTATTACATACCCTGAGCACTTATGCTATTTTACAAAAAGTACGTTAATCAACGCTTTTTTACGTAATGGATTTAAATGCAGCCGATTTATAACTACAGGCATATCCGTTAAACGTTACAAACAAAGTGTGCGTAACGATAGAAGTATAGCACGCAGCACCGATGAGCAAGTGCGTAATAAGGTTGAAGAAAAATGGTATTTGCGTATTGTAAAAAACAGCATAAATAGCCTGCTTACTTTATTTAGCAAGGGTGATACTTTAAAAGGATTATTTATAAAGCAATAAAAAGAGGCTGTTCCGAAAATTCGAAACAGCCTTTTTTTGGTAAGCTTATTAAAGTGTGCTTTATTAATAGCCCATACCACCCATATCAGGTGTTGGCATAGCCGGAGCTTTATCTTCTTTAATATCAGCTAAAACACATTCCGTAGTTAACAACATACCTGCAATTGATGCTGCATTTTCTAATGCTACACGCGTAACCTTAGTTGGATCAATAACACCGGCTGCAAGCATTTTTTCATACTTATCGGTACGTGCATTGTAACCAAAATCGTCCTTGCCGTTACGCACTTTGTCAACAATAATACTGCCTTCTAAGCCGGCATTTGCAACTATTTGACGTAATGGCTCTTCTAATGAGCGTCTGATAATATTAATACCTGTGTTCTCGTCTTCGTTATCGCCTTTTAGTTTAGCTATCGATTCGATGGCACGTATGTAAGCAACACCACCACCGGGTACAATACCTTCTTCAACTGCTGCACGGGTTGCATGTAAAGCATCGTCAACACGGTCTTTCTTTTCTTTCATTTCAACTTCGGTAGCTGCGCCAATATAAAGTACTGCAACACCACCGGCTAATTTAGCCAAACGCTCCTGAAGTTTTTCGCGATCGTAATCGCTGGTTGTAGTTTCAACCTGTGCCTTAATCTGATTAACACGTGCAGTTATATCTTCCTTACTGCCCACACCGTTTACTATAGTGGTGTTATCTTTGTCAATAGTAACTTTTTCGGCTTGGCCTAAGTAACTTAAGTCGGCATTTTCAAGTTTAAAACCACGTTCTTCAGCAATTAAAGTTCCACCGGTAAGTATGGCAATATCTTCCATCATTGCTTTTCTGCGATCGCCAAAACCCGGTGATTTTACAGCAGCAATTTTTAAAGAACCACGAATTTTATTTACCACCAAAGTTGCCAATGCTTCACTGTCAACATCTTCGGCAATAATTACCAATGGGCGTCCTGTCTGAACTACTTTTTCAAGTACGGGCAGTAATTCCTTCATGTTCGATATTTTTTTATCGTATAATAAAATGTATGCGTTTTCTAAATCTGCTTCCATTTTATCGGCATTGGTAACAAAGTATGGCGAAATGTAGCCACGGTCGAATTGCATACCTTCTACAATTTTCACTTCGGTATCAGTACCTTTAGCTTCTTCAACTGTAATTACACCTTCTTTACCAACTTTTTGCATGGCATCGGCAATTAACTTACCAATATAAGAATCGCTGTTTGCTGAAATGGTGGCTACCTGTTCAATTTTCTGATTGTCGTCTCCCACTTCAACCGATTGTTTTTTAAGTGCATCAACAACAGCAACAACGGCTTTATCAATACCACGTTTTAAATCCATTGGATTAGCTCCGGCTGCTACGTTTTTTAAACCTGCAGTAACCATAGCTTGCGCCAATACAGTAGCTGTTGTAGTACCATCACCGGCAACATCGGCTGTTTTTGAAGCTACTTCTTTAAGCATTTGCGCGCCCATGTTTTCAACCGGGTTCTTTAGTTCAATTTCTTTGGCAACCGAAACACCATCCTTGGTGATTGATGGTGAGCCATATTTTTTATCAATAATTACGTTACGTCCTTTTGGGCCTAATGTAACTTTTACTGCATTTGCCAATGCATCTACACCGCGCTTTAATGCATCGCGGGCTTCGAGGTTAAATGTGATTTCCTTTGCCATAATTTTATTGTTTTAAATGATTTGTTTTTAAAGTGAGGATTACAAACTGCTGCATTTGTAAAATGTTTTTGTTTAGATAACAGCAAAAATGTCGCTTTCGCGCATGATTAAGTATTCAGTACCATTATGACTTATTTCCGTACCGGCATATTTACCGTATAAAACTTTGTCGCCAACTTTAACGGTCATGGGTTCATCTTTTTTACCTGCGCCCACTGCTACAACAGTGCCTTGCATCGGTTTTTCTTTAGCCGTATCGGGAATAATAATTCCGCTGGCAGTTTTTTCTTCGGCAGCTGCAGCTTCAACAATTACGCGATCTGCTAATGGCTTTAAATTAAAATTACTCATAGTTTTAATGATTTTATATTTAATGTTATATGAATTTTCGGTTGGCCTTTGTCAGTAATTATGCCATTTGGTTTATACTGACAAAATTTCAATACCCGGCTTTAAGATTGGCAGCAATACTTTAGTTAATTATAAAAGTAATTGCCATGCTGGCTAAGTGCTGAAACTCGGTTTAAAAAATACGTGCAAAAAAAAACTGCCCTTGTAAGCAGTTTTTAGCGTAATTATTTGCTTGCTGGCGGTGCAGCCTGTTGTTGTGGTGCCGGTGCAGCTTGTGGCACATTGGTTTTGGCAGCACGCTCTAAGGTAGTTGATTGTTTGGTTGTAGTTGTACCTGTGGCGCTTGTTTGGCTGTTAGGTAATGAAAAAGTAGCTACCAATACTAAAACCATTAAAGCAATTCCAAATCCCCAGGTTAATTTTTCTAAACCTTCGGTGGTTTTGCGTACACCCATAACCTGATTTGATGAACTAAGGCCTGCGGCTAAACCGCCACCTTTTGAACTTTGAATTAATACAACTAAACTAAGTAGTATGGATGCCAGAAATATTAAAATTGTGATGAATAAATACATGTTGTTTAATGGCTATTGCCTTTTTTTTGTTTTAAAACTGAAATTCGGGCGGCAAATAAATCACTTTTTTCGGGAAACATCAAACTTAATTTTTCATAAGCATTTATTGCCTTTTGATAGAGTTGCTGTTTTTCAAAAATAAGTGCCAATGTTTCGCTAACTACACTGTCATTAAAAATAACGCTGTTGCGGGCAGCTACACTGGGCGAGTAAAAGTTGCTTTTTTGTGGTTCGATGCGCGGTTGTTCATCAATAAATTTATCTATTAAATGATTTATCGAATTATGGCTATCAGGCTTAGGTTCAGAATTACTATGAATAGATGAGTCGGCCGGGTTGTTATTTGTTGATTCGATTATTACGGTACTTGAGTTGATGTTGGTTTTAAATGGAGCCAACGGTTCGTTTGCATGTACTTCGGCAACCTGGGCATCTTTTGTAAGTTGTTTAAGCCATTGGCTAAAGGTGTGTTTCTCTGAAGCATTTTGTGTTGTTAAGTTTTCGGTGCCATCGCTTATTTTATTAACGTTTTCTTCCTTAAGGTCAGCTAACATTATATCTGCAACCGATGCTGTTTCAATCAAATAAATAGGATGGGTAGCCAAGTTGGTTTCAGCTTGCGCATCCGTTGCTGTAACATCGGTTTCCAAAAATTCTGCCTCCGTTTCAACATCTTTCGAATGAAAATTAATAGTTGTAGATGAGGTTTCAACTGATACATCTTCTATTTGATTTTGTTGTTCTGTACTTATGTCAGATTCAATTTTTGCTGCAACTTCAATAGTTTCTGTCTTATTAGCCGATGTTTCTGAGGGTGCCAACTCAGCCAAACGTGCTTCAATAATATCGTGTAAATGTTGTGGATGGATATCTGAATTTACGTCTTTATTTATGTCGTCAACATTGGTCTCAACATCATTTAAAATTGTTGCTGCTTCTTTTTCAATATTTTCTGAAACGGTTAACACTTCAGTTGATTCAGCATTTGTTTCGGCTTCTAATGTGATTGCAGACGTTTTATTTTGATTGCTGTATTCAACTTTTACTGCATCGGATGGTACTATAATTTCATCAGCAATTTCGTTTTTCAAATCAACTTCAACTGCTGAATCATTATCTGACGTTGTAGCATTTTTGTTGAGGTTATGTAATTTTAAATGTGTTAAGCTGTCAAGTTCATCTTTAGTTGTTTCCTCTAAAACCGTAGCCTGAATTTCTTCAACCGTTTCTTCCAAATTAAATAAGTTATCATTAGCCGGTAAATCGGTTGGTTGTAAATTGTTTGTATCGCTCCATTGTGTGGTTGCATTGGCAGCAGCAATTGATTGGGCTGTATTGTTGTTAGTTGTTGCTGTTGTGGTTTCTAATTCATCTAAAACAAAAACATTGCTGTGATGTTTAGGTGCTTCGGTAAAAACGTTGCTGGCAGCATTATTCTCTTGTTCAACAGCCATAACAGAACTTGTTGTTACAGATTGATAGGTTGGATCATTTATTAATGCATGCAACACACTGCGATTACCTGCATAAGCGGCTGTAAGTTTTAGTTGCTGTTGATAATTAAAATGCTCGATATAATGTAGGTGCTTGGCATACATCAAATGTAGCGACTGGCAATAAGGAAACTGTGCCAATAGTGGCGAAAACACATCGGTATGCCAAGGGGCATGTTTGGGATTTTCGATATAGGACAAAAATTGATTGCGATGCATAATCAGCTTTATAATTTATTGTGCAAGTACATTTTTAGTTGCATTAAACACTTGTACAAACGTAACAGATTTTTGTAATGTGCTTATACATTGAACTTTAAGTGAAAGCATAATTAACGACCCTTTGGTTTACCGAAAAAATTACATGTACCTAATGAAGCGAAGCTATTTATAGTTGCATAACATGCCGTTACCAATTGGTTACACTTTTATTGTAGATATCATCAATCAGCAATCGGTTAATTTCCTGAATCAAATTGGTTTCAACCGTTTGAAAACTCAGGCTGCTGTTGTATTCGGCAAAGCGTGTAAAGGTGGTTTCAAAATCTTGCTTAGGGTCTTTTGCATTTGTAAACTTTACAAAAACGCTAATGGTAAGCCGGTTTAGTGCAGCTTGCTGTGAGTTTTGAATGGCATTAGGCGTATTGGTATAGTCGCTTATATAACCTTCGAAATTAAGGTCGGCATGTGTAGTTATTAAATTGAGGCGCGATTCGGATACAAATTTATCTTTAAGCTTATCGGTAAATATTTGGCTTAACGATGGTTGCACAACCGCTGCACGGTTCGGAAAAAATTTAATATTAATGGTTTCAATATTATCGGGTATTCGGCCACTTTTAAACGAATAGCAGCCACTTGTTAAAAAAACAAGTAAACCCAATACGCTAAAATTCCAGCCGTTAATTAGTTTTTTCATCCAAGTACATTCAGGTTTATTTTAAACCGTATTCATTTATTTTACGGTAAAGGGTGCGCTCGCTTATGCCCAATTCTTTAGCAGCATTGTTTCTGCGGTTGCGGTGTTTTTGTAATGCTTTTACAATAAGCTCCTTTTCTTTTTCGCTGATTGATAGCGACTCTTCAACTTCTTCGGCCATTTGTTGCGGATGTGTTTGAAGTGTTACACTGCCTGTGGGCATAATGCCTTGCATATCAATAATGGCATTATGAGGTGATGGTATGTTTTCGAAATTATCAGATACGGGCATATTGTCATAAACAACACGCTTTAAGTCGTTAATGTCTTTTTTCATTTCGAAAAGTACTTTATACAACAAGTCGCGTTCGTTGGCAAAATCGGCATGGCTGTTTTTGTTTTCATCGCGAAGCAACACAGGCAATGTATTGGTATTTACCTGTGGCAGATAATGTGTTAGTATTTGTGTGGTAACCACCGGATTTTTTTCGAGTATGCAAATTTGTTCGCATAAGTTGCGCAATTGCCTGATGTTACCCGGAAAAGGGTAGGCTATAAGCATTTGCATGGCATCGGCATCTAATTGTTTGGTGCTCATACGATACTTTTCGGCAAAATCGCTGGCAAACTTTCTGAATAAAAGTGGTATATCGTCTTTACGTTGTTGCAACGATGGAATTGAAATAGGTACGGTGTTGAGCCTGTAAAACAAATCTTCGCGAAATTTACCGTTGGCTATTGCCTGCGGCATATTTATATTGGTGGCGGCTACAACGCGTACATTGGTTTTTTGAACTTTTGAAGAGCCTACTTTTAAAAATTCACCGGTTTCTAACACACGTAATAAACGTACTTGTGTGCCTAAGGGCAGTTCGGCAACTTCGTCTAAAAATATGGTGCCGCTATTGGCAGTTTCAAAGTAGCCTTTACGCGCTTCGTGGGCACCTGTAAACGATCCTTTTTCATGGCCAAACAATTCGCTGTCTATCGTACCTTCGGGAATGGCACCACAGTTAACTGCAATGTATGGCCCATGTTTGCGTGAACTTAGCTGATGAATAATTTGTGGAAACACTTCTTTACCCACACCACTTTGCCCTGTAATTAAAACCGTAATTTCAGTAGGTGCCACTTGCCGGGCTGTGTCTATGGCATGCTCTAATAATGGTGAGTTACCAATTATACCAAATCGTGCTTTAATTGCTTGTAATTCCATTTTTTTGATTGCAAGTTTTGCGCTTCAATTTAATTAAACAATGGCTTCGCCCAATAATGTAGCTGCTGTACAATCGGTTACCATTACATTTACATAGTCGCCCTTTTTATAATGTTGTTTCGGGAAAACAACGGTTTTATTTTGATCGTTGCGGCCACATAAATGTTCGTTGCTGCGTTTGCTAAATCCTTCTACTAATACCTGCTGTACCTGGCCTATTGCTTCTTTGTTTTTTTGCAACGAAAGTTTGTTTTGTGTGGCAATAATTTTTTCTAAACGTTTTTGTTTCACATCGGCTGGCACATCATCGGGATATTTGCGTGCTGCTAATGTTCCCGGCCTTTCACTGTATATAAACATGTAGGCATAATCGTAACCCACCCATTCCATCAGGCTTATGGTATCATCGTTTTCGGCATCGGTTTCAGTACAAAAACCTGTCATAATATCTGTACTAATTCCACATCCGGGTAAAATGTTGCGTATAGATTCTATGTGTTTCATATAATCTTCGCGTGTATAACCACGGTTCATTTTTTCGAGTACACGGCTATTGCCCGATTGTACAGGCAAGTGTATGTATTTGCAGATATTGGCATAGCGGCTCATGCTGTGTAAAACTGCATCAGTAATATCGCGTGGATTACTGGTACTAAAACGTACCCTTAACAAAGGACTTACCTTTGCTACCATTTCTAATAAATCGGCAAAGGTGATAAACTGTTTTTGTTGTGCAGCAGGTAGTTGATGTGCCAAGGCTGCTTGTACCACATCGGCATCTAAATCTTTTTTTAAGCCACCACCATGCCATAAGTAAGAGTCAACATTTTGGCCCAACAGGGTTACTTCGCGATACCCGTCAGCCACTAATTTTTGTGCTTCGGCAAGTATGGATTCAGGGTCGCGGCTGCGTTCGCGGCCACGTGTAAATGGCACTACGCAAAACGAGCACATATTATCGCAACCGCGCATGATGCTTAAAAAAGCCGAAACGCCATTGTTATCCAACCGCACCGGACTTATATCGGCATAGGTTTCTTCTCTACTTAACAGCACGTTTACAGCCTTATGCCCCGATTCGACCTGGTTAATCAGATTGGGTAAATCGCGATAAGCATCGGGCCCTACTACAATATCAACTAACTTTTCATCTTCTAACAACTGACCCTTTAAACGCTCGGCCATGCAGCCCATCACACCAATAATCAAATTGGGATTATTACGCTTTTGTGGATTTAATTGTTTTAACCGATTCCAAATACGTTGCTCTGCATTATCGCGAATGGCGCAGGTATTTAGCAAAATCAAATCGGCAGCATCAATGTTACCGGTGGTGGCAAATCCCTGATTGTGTACAATGGAAGCCACAATTTCGCTATCGCCAAAATTCATTTGGCAGCCATAACTTTCAATATATACTTTGCGTTTTTCTACGTCATTAACTTGTTGTGGCATTACCAAAGCTTGCCCTTGTTTGCTTTCGTCAATGTATTTTAAATCTTGCATACTTAATTTGAAAATTGATGGCCAAAGGTAATGCTTTAAAATTGCTGACAAAAAGGCATTACGTATGATTGCTGCAATTATCAATAAAAAATGGCCTGTTTTTATGCAGGCCATTTTTTGTATTCAAAATCAATTAAGCTTAAACTTTATACTCTAGCTTAATCCTTTACAAACTTTTTTACAGTGCGATGTGTTGCCGTAGTTAAGCTGAGGTGATACATACCCGGCATAAGTGTAGCAGTAGGTATGGTAATAACATCATAAGCTTGTGGCAGGTATTGTTGCCATACTACACGGCCCAGCATATCGGTAATAAGTAATGTAGCTTTGCTGATATCAAAAGGCAAACCTATTTGCAAATAAGCCAATGCAGGGTTGGGGTAC
>JAEUTH010000027.1 GCA_016788165.1 Bacteroidia bacterium
TTGCCACGTGCTGGTAAAGAAATGGGATTTTAATTTACACAGCTTCATGCGTCTCTGTCTTACTCAGCTATTTATTGAATACGGGATCGGTAACGAGTACGTTAATAAATTTACCTGCCGGCGCCTATACAGTAACTGTAACCGATGGCTATGGCTGCAGCCAAAGTGCGGTAACAAGTTTAAGCAATGCCAATGGCCCTGTAATCAGTATTACAAGTGTAACAAACATAGGTTGCAGTGGTGGTTTTGGTCAAATTACGACTTCGGTAAGTGGTGGCACAATGCCTTATAATTTTTTATGGTCAAATGGTGCAACATCTCAAAATCTTAGCAATATTTTAGCCGGCACCTATACGGTAACAGTAACTGATGCTAATGGCTGCCAAAGTTTTGCAGACACAATAATTACTCAAGTATCTTCATTTACATTGTCACTAATTACAGCCAATGCAAACTGTGGTAATTTGAATGGTGTTATTCATACAAACATTGTTGGTGGGGCTAACCCATTCAGCTATCTGTGGTCTAACGGAAGCACTTTAGATTCGTTAGCAAATTTGGGTGTTGGTAACTATACTGTAACGGTTACAGACGGTAATGGTTGTACTGCTACAGCTTCTACATCTATTTCTAATACTGTTGCACCTAATATTTCATTAGCTGTATTAAATCATGTAACTTGTTTTGGTGATAGTACGGGCATCATTAATATTAATGTTTCCGGTGGTATAATCTTTAATTATTTATGGTCGAATGGAGCAACATCTCAAGATTTAACCAATATTGCTACTGGTACCTATACGGTAACTGTTACAAATAATTTTAACTGTACGGCTACTGCATCCTTCACCGTAAATCAACCACAGCAACTAGCAATTCAATTTAGCGTTGTTCAACCCAATTGTGGTCAGGCAAATGGCCAGATTTCAGCACTGGTAACCGGTGGCACGCTTAATTATCAATATTTGTGGTCAAATGGGAATACATCAGCTTCGTTAGTCAATTTGCCAGGAGGCACATTTACTGTTACAATAACTGATGGTGCCGGTTGTGTTTTAACCGATTCGGTAGTTCTTAGTTCGAACGCAGCGGTTACAGTTGTTGTTGATTCCACTAAAAATGCTACATGCTTTGGCTTAGCAGATGGGCAAATTAATATTACTGCCAATGGAGCTAATCTACCTTTTAGTTATTTGTGGTCTAATGGTCAAACCACATCTGACTTAATGGCTGTAATTGCAGGGATTTATACTGTTACAGTTACAGATGCTTCAGGTTGTACAGCAACCATTTCAGGTATTGTTAGTCAACCTGCTCAAATAAACATTGTGGTAACAGTTGATAGTGCTTTATGTGGTCAAAATAATGGTAAAGCATTTGTAACAGTTAGTGGTGGCACGCAGCCCTACAGCTATTTATGGTCAAACGGTGTAACCACTGATAGCATAGTAAACTTAGCTCCAAATTTATATACGCTTACCGTTACAGATGCTAATAATTGTTCGGCAGTTAGTTTTGCAACAATTGGCAGCACATCAGCCGTTCAGATAAATACCGATTCGATTATTGCTGTTTCATGTAATGGTTCATCTGATGGCGCTATTTATTTGTCGGTTTCTAATGGTACAGCACCCATTATGTACCAATGGAGTAATGGTAACACTACTGAGGATAATTTAGGATTGTTGCCGGCAACATATACTTTAACTGTTACTGACAATAATGGATGTACAGCAACGCAGGTATTTCAGGTAAATGAGCCATTCCCTTTGAGTATTTCATTTAATCAAACCAATCCAACCTGCTCAGATAGTAATGGAGTTGTTATTGCATTGCCATCCGGTGGTACTGCGCCATTTTCTTATTTGTGGTCAAATGGTAGTACCCAACAAAGTATAGCAGGTTTGCCCGCAGGTAATTATTCAGTTTCTGTTATTGACGTAAAAGGTTGTACAGCCTCAAACAATGTTAGTTTAGTTACAACACCTAAGCCTGTATTAAGTGTTGATAGTATTGGCGCGGTAAGTTGCAATGGTTTTGCACAAGGCTCTATTGCTATTTCGGTTTCATCGGGAACACCTACTTTTAATTATCTGTGGAGTAATGGTGCAACAACTGAGGATATTGGTTCGCTTTTAGCCGGTTTATTTACAGTTGTGGTTACTGATAATGCAGGTTGTTTGGTATCGCAGGTGTTTACCGTTAGCGAGCCAACCATATTAAATGCAAGTTTGTTTATTCAGAATCCATCTTGCGGCAATACAAACGGAGCGTTAACAGCAAATGTAACTGGTGGAACACCTGGATATACCTATTTATGGTCGAACGGATTTACAACTCAGACTATTTCATCATTATCAATAGGTAGCTACACCGTAACTGTAACCGATTCGTTAGGTTGTATGCAAAATGCATCGGCAGCATTGGTTGATTTTGGATTGCCGGTTATCACATTATCAGGTATAAATAATGTTTTATGTAATGGTGCCAGCAACAGCAGTATTGATATCGCTGTATCTAGCGGTGGTGGCTTTTATAATTATTTATGGAGTAATGGGGCAACTACCGAAGACCTTTCAAATATACCGGCTGGCACCTATACAGTAACTGTAACAGATATTACCGGATGTTCGGCTTCGGATACATATATTACAATTGAACCAACAGCCATTCAGGTATTTTTAAATAAACAAAATGCAACCTGTGGTGTGGCAAATGGTTCTGCTAATGTTACAGCGCAAGGTGGCGTTGGTGCATTTACCTATTTGTGGTCTAATGGAAATACTACAGACTCGATTGTATTCTTGAATCCCGGAATTTATACTATCACCGTTACCGATGCCAATAATTGTACAGCATCTGCAAGTGCATTAATTAACAATATTAATGCTCCGGTAATTACAGTTAATTCGGTAAAGGCTGTTTCATGTGCTGGCTTAAGTGATGGTAAAATTGATGTGAATATTACTGGTGGCGTATTCCCCTACTTTTATTTGTGGAATAATGGTGCAACTACGCAAGATCTATTTAATATCCCATCTGGTGTGTACACACTTACACTTACTGATGCTAATAATTGTGTTACCATTTATACACATACTATCAACGAGCCTGATACATTAACAGCAACCATTACTTCAACCTTTGCATCTTGTAATTTGAGTGATGGCAGTGCTTCGGTTATTGTTCAAGGCGGTACTTTACCATATTCATATATTTGGAGTGCGGGTAGCCAAAGTCAAACGCAACCGGGTGTTGCTGCCGGTATATATACAGTAACTGTTACTGATGACAACGGCTGTGTAATTAGCCAAAGTGTGGCAGTAACAAATCCGGCATCGCCTCAAATAGTGGGTGCCTTAGTAACTGACGTTAATTGTTTCGGATTAAATAACGGAGCAATTGCTTACAACATTTTTAATGGCACTGCACCGTTTAATTTTGTATGGTCTAATGGCGAAACAACACAAAATATTGCATCATTGATTTCAAGCACCTATACGGTAACAGTTACAGATAGTGCCAATTGTATAACAAGTGCTAATTTCATTGTAAGTCAGGCAACACAAATTCAAGCCGTAACCAATAGTATAAATGCAAATTGTGGTTTTGCAAATGGTGTGGCACAGGTAGTGTCTGTTTCAGGCGGTTTTTCACCTTATCAGTTTTTATGGTCAGACGGTACCACAAGTACAGCAATTACCAATGTGTTTGCCGGAAGTTATTCAATAACTGTTACCGATTCTGTTGGATGTGCAATAACATCAATTGTAAACGTTAATAATACAGACGGCCCACAAATTACACTTTTAGATTCGACAAATGTAACTTGCTATGGTGGCAATAATGGTACTATTGCTATTGAAGTAAATGGAGGTGTTGCACCTTACCAGGTAGTATGGTCAGGTACCAATCAAACCACATTAAACATTGATAGTTTAACTGCCGGCCAATTTACCGCTACCGTTTCTGATGCCTTTGGTTGTTTAGCTTTTTATACCGTACAATTAAGCGAAGGTGATTCACTTCTTATCACTGCAACCATACCGCAGCTAAATGTGCCATATCATACAACCTGCTTTGGCACAGCCGATGGAACTATAACAGCAAATGTTTTAGGTGGCGCATCGCCTTATAGTTATTTATGGTCAACCAGTCAATCAACCCAAACCATAAGTAATAATCCGGCTGGTACCTATACAGTATTAGTTACTGATGCAGCAGGATGCACCAACACCAACTCTTTTGTGCTTACAAGTCCTCCGCAAATAATTGCAAGCGTTGCAGGTAATCAACTATTATGTGGTATGGATTCAACCACAATTGTTGCAACTCAACCTATACAAGGTGTTGGTTATTGGAATGTGGTTTCGGGATTTGGCACCATTGACAATGTAAATGCCAGCAATACTTACATCACATCAATACCATTAGGCACCACCATTTTAAATTGGATAGTGAGTGATGGTTTTTGTTCTGATACAGCAATAATGTCAATTACAGTTTCAGAAAGCATAACAGCTATAGCTGGTGTTGACAGGATTGTTTGTGATAATGTGATTAACTTAGCAGCTTCCGATCCACAATTTGGATATGGGTATTGGAATGTAATTTCAGGTGCCGCAATTTTATTTGATTCATTGCAAGAAAACACAGAGGCATTTAACCTAAGCTTTGGTGCCAATGTGTTTCAATGGAAGGTAGTTAATGGCAATTGCAGCGATTCGAATTTGGTAACCATCACGCTACAAACACCTGAAAACTGTTTAGATCCCATTGAAATTCCAAGTGGAATTACACCTAATAGTGATGGAAAAAATGATGTTTTCTTTATAAGGAATTTGCAAGATTACCCAATCAACAATCTGGAGATTTTTAACCGATGGGGGATGAAAGTTTTTGAAGCCAACAGCTATCAAAACAATTGGTCAGGTCAAAGTAATCAAGGCGATTTGCCTGATGGAACCTATTTTTATATTTTAAATGTAAAATCAATAAATAAAACCTATAGAGGATATATTGATCTTCGCCATTAATCATGCATAAAATGAAACAATTTATTTTTCTTTTAATTTTATTTTTGGCATGTACACAAATACAAGCGCAACAGGCACCGGTTTACAGTCAATACATGTTTAACCCGCTTATTATTAATCCTGCGTATGCAGGCTCGAAACCCTATATGAGTGCAACTTTGCTTACACGCAAGCAGTGGCTCAATTTTAAAGGTTCGCCATTTACATCATCAGCAACCATACATACACCGCTTAAAAACAAACGCATGGGTTTAGGTTTAAGTGTAAGTAATGATCAAGTAGGTATAACCAATCAAACCGATTTATATGGAAGTTATGCTTATAAATTGCCTATTAAAGAAGGCAACTTATCATTTGGTATTTCAGGTGGTGTTTCCTTTTATAAATCAAATTTAAGCAACCTTACTGTTTGGGATGCTAATGATGTAGTATATGAAGTAAATGTGCTTACCAACCAACTTCCCAATTTTGGAGCCGGTTTATTTTATAGTACCGATAAATGGTATGCAGGCTTTTCGGTGCCTCAACTGCTAAGCTATAGTTGGCGTAATGGCATACACGATGGCACCAATGCAGTACACAGACCTGTACAGCATTATTTTTTAACAGGTGGTTATGCATTTGAAAAAAGTGAAGACTTAGTGCTTAAGCCATCGGTCTTGTTTCGTTATGTACAAAATGCCGAATTGCAATTTGACTTAAATCTAAATGTATTAATAAACAAAATAATTTGGGTTGGAGCTTCGTATCGCTATAAAGATGCTATGGTTGCAATTTTCGAATATCAGCTTAGTCGCAAATTACGCTTAGGCTATGCTTACGATTATCCATTATCAAAAATAAATTCAATTTCAGTAGGTTCACATGAAATAATGGTAGGTTTTGATTTTGGATATGATATTATGAAAGTTCGAAATCCGCGTTATTTTTAAATACGTTATTACAGGTAAATGATGAGATTAAAGAGTAGTATAAATTTTAACTTTGTTCTTTTAGGTTTAGCCTTATGCAGTTGCGCAAGTATTAATTACCGAAACGGCAATGCATCTTATGAAGAGTATGCTTATGCCGATGCGATAAAAAAGTTTGAGCGTGTTTTTGAGAAAAGTAAATACAAGGATGCAAAATATAAACTGGCAGAGTGCTATCGCTTAACCGGAAATAATGAAAAGGCTTTGGCATTATATGCACGTTTAGTTCGTATGTCCGAAAGTCCCAATCAAATTAAATACTACTATGCACAAGCGTTAATGCGTGCAGGTGATTATAAAAATGCAAAAACATGGTTCGAAAATTTTGCAGCCGGTAGCAATAAAAATGAGTTGCAAGCATTAGCACTGGCTGTTTCATGCGATAGCATGTACAATTTTTATCGTGATTCGGATTTGGTTAAGATAAACTTGCTGCGTTTTAATGCCTCTAACATAAATACATTTGCACCAACTTATTTTAAATCGGGAATTGTTTTTGCAAGCGACCGATATTATGCATCAACCAAAAACACCAAATCAAAATGGACAGGCAACCGTTGCTTTGATTTGTTTTATTCGAAGAAAACTGAGGCTGGCAATTGGCTTGACCCTGAGCCGATTTCGGGTACCATAAACGAAGCTTTTAACGATGGTCCGGCTGTATTTAACAATGATTATAATATCATTTACTTTTCGCGAAACAGTATGCAGGATGGTAAACTGGTTAAAAATGATAAGGATGTAAATGTTTTGAAAATTTATAAGGGAATTTTTGAAAACAACGAATGGAAAACAATTGGTCCGTTATCTTTTAATAATGACAATTATTCTGTAGCGCACCCCGCCATTAGTAAAGATGGAAATACATTGTACTTTATTAGCGATATGCCCTGGGGCTTTGGTGGTACGGATATTTATCGTGTAAAATTTATTAACGGACGTTGGTCGAACCCCGAAAACTTAGGCGCATCCATTAATACAAGTGCCAATGAAATGTTTCCGTTTGTGATGGGCGACAGCTTGTTGTTTTTTTCGTCAAACGGTAGGGCCGGCATAGGCGGATTGGATATTTATGCGGCTGAATTTAAAGACGACAAATGGGTTAATGCCCAAAATATGGGTTATCCTATTAATACCGATGCAGATGACTTTGCATTGATTTGTGATGCTAAGCGTAAGCAAGGCTATTTTACAAGCAATAGAAATGGAAAGGTTGACAGAATATATAGTTTCCAAAAATTACCACCACGTTTGTCAGTTTCGGGAATTATAACAAGCTACCCCAAGTTAGAGCCAATAGCATTTGCATCGGTACAAATTAAAGATGGCAATGGTTTAGATACAACCATTACAGCCGATGGAAATGGAATGTTTTTTTATAGATTAGATTTAGACAACAACTATCATTTCAGATTTTATAATAAAAATTACTTTGCCGAGGCTTATGATATTTCAACATTCGGTAAAAAAGCATCTGAAGAAATTGATGCACCAACAGCACTCGAAGCTATTATTACGGATATACCTAAAGTTTACAAAAAGCTCATATTTGAACCCAAGAGTGTTGGCTTAAGAAGAAACAATGCAAAAGGTGTGGATGAGTTACTTGAAATAATGCAAAAAAATCCGCAGCTTACAATTGAAATAAACAGTTATACTGATGCACGCGGTAATGACAAAGACAATACTGATTTAACGCAGCAACGTGCCGAATTTATTAGAAACTATTTGATACAAAAAGGCATAAACAGCAGCCGCTTATTGGCAAAAGGATATGGTGAATCAAAAATAATTAACCATTGTACTAATGGCATAACGTGTATTGATGAACAACACGAAGAAAATAACAGAATAGAAATTGTAATCACATCAATTGACTTTAAATAATTACACTACACTTTTCGAAATAGTATGACGAAGTATTTCGTTTTGCTTCTGGTATTGTTTGGTAGTTTATCGAAAGCACAAACTACAAACCATGATAGTTTATTGGTTTTAGGCAATTCTTTAATCAATGTAAACCGCGATAGCGCATTGCTCATTGCCGAAGTTGTAATTAAAAATAGCCAACGTAATGCTACGCTTGCGGCAGCATACAAATTAAAATCTTTAGTGCTTTACTTTGATGGCAAATTCGATTCGGCAGCAAGCTATCTTTTACAAACTCTAAGTATATACGAAAATCTAAAAGATAGTGTAAATATTGGTAAGGTTTATAATGAACTCGGTACACTTTGGAAAAAGCAAGGAAATATTCAAAAGACATTAGATTACTATCAGAAGGCTGAGCAAATTTTTATTATAAAAAGTGATAGTGTTGAATTAGCTAACACCTATAATAATTTAGGTATGGTTTACGAAATGCAAGGCAACTTTCGAAGTGCATATAATTTCTATGAGCAAAGTTTAAAAATACATCAACTAAATAATAGCATGGTAGCAATAGGATATACCTATGCAAATATTGGTGGTTTACTTACAACGCTTAAGCGTTATACTGAAGCAGAAGCAGCGTTGACAAAATCACTTGAAATAAGAAACCAATTAGGCGAAACACAAAATGTAGCCATTTGTTATACCAACATTGCTGAATTAAAATTAGCGCAACAAAATTATAAGGCTGCAATTCCACTTCTTCAAAAGAGTTTGCAAATGGCACAACAATTAAAGTTTGTGGACTTAGTCAGGTATGATTATCAAAAACTAAGCGAATGTTATGCTTCGTTACAAAATTTTAAAGATGCGTATTATAATTATATGTCCTATACCACCTACAACGATTCATTATTTAACGAAAGCAAGACCAAACAAATAGCCGAACTTCAAACGAAGTATGATACAGAAAAAAAAGAACAGCAAAATTTATTTCTCCAGTCTGAAAACAAACTGACAGCATTGCAATTACGAAAGGCAAAAATTCAAAATGTTTCGCTGTTTATTTTGTTGTTGGCAGTTGTTGGTATTGTGTATTTGTGGTATCAACGTAATAAACTGAAACAACAAAGCATTAAAAACGAAGCGCAATTTGCCAACGAACGGCAACGTATTCAGGCAATAATGCAAACGCAAGAAGATGAACGTAAACGCATATCACAAGATTTGCATGATGGCATTGGGCAACTACTCTCAGCAGCTAAACTTAATTTAGCAGCTACTGAATTAACTGTACAGTCTGAATCATTACATAAAGCTATGCATATTATTGACGATGCTTGTACTGAAGTAAGAAGTATTTCGCATCAAATGATGCCTGCAATTTTGTACAAATCGGGCTTGGCAAATACATTGATTAATCAATTGCCCGGATTTGAAACACCTCAATTAAAAATTGATTTAGATGTTGATGATGAATTAATAGGTTATAAAAACGTAGTTGACATTTGTATTTATCGAATCATACAGGAGTTAATTCAAAATATAATTAAACACGCTTACGCACAACAAATTTACATCAGTTTAAATTTAAAAGATGGCAATTTGGTAGTGATGATTGAAGATGATGGTAATCATTTTGATTTTGAAAAAATAAAAACAAGTAATGGTAACGGTTGGTTTAATATCAAGTCGAGGTTAGAAATTGCAAATGCATCTATTACGGCTGAACCTATAATTGCATCTAAAGGAAATGTGTTGTTTATTGATGTGCCTGATTACTTTAAATTATAGCTGCAGATGGATATTATAAAAATTTACTTAGTAGATGATCATCAGATTATGCTGGATGGAATTAAGGCATTACTAAAATCTGAAAGTAAGTTTAAAATAGTTGGCGAAAATACGAATGCAAAGATGGCGCTGACTGAAATTAAAAACCTAAACGTTGACATTGTAATTACAGATATACAAATGCCAGATATGGATGGTTTGGCATTTACAATTGCATTAAAGCAACAACTGCCTGCAGTTAAAGTTTTGGTTTTGTCTATGTCAGTAGATGGCACTACTATTCAAAGTATGATACAAGCAGGTATATCAGGTTATGTTATTAAAAATACAGGTCGTGATGAACTTAAACAAGCTATAATTAAAGTCGCGTCTGATCAAATATTTTTCAGCGATGTTGTAAACAATCAAATGATGCAACAATTAATGCAAACAAATACTAACAAAGGCGATGCAATAAATTTGACGCAAAGAGAAATAGAGGTTATTAAGCTTATTGCGCAAGAACTCAGTAATGCAGAAATTGGCGCAAGGTTGTTTATTAGTGAACGAACTGTTGAAACACACCGAAAAAATATTTTCAGAAAAACACAGGCAAAAAGTGTTTTAGGCTTGGTAAGATTTGCTACACAACAGCATTTGCTTTAATTTGTACCAAACAAGTAAATTCAGATATTAACTTAACTATGAAAAAATTATTACTTCCATTATTATCCATGTTTTTATGGATTCAAAGTTTTGCTCAAATATCTATTACAAGTAGTGATTTGTTAACTGCCGGTGATACTTTTCGAGTGAGTAATGCAAGCCTAATACAACCAATTGATTTTGTAACAACAGGCGCTAATACCAATTGGGATTTTAGCACATTATCGGCTGTAACGCAAGAGCTGGATAGTAGTTTTACTTTGCTATCGACAGGCAGCCTTACCTATGGTTTTGCTTTTGGTTTTGGTACCAATGCCGCTAATATTTTAAAGCGCTTTGATGCATTTGCAGGCATTCCGCCCGGTACCTTCCCAATTGAAGATATTTTTGCCTTTTATAATAAAAGTTCATCAACATTCAAGCAAGTAGGTTTGGGAGCTACTATGGCAGGTGTAGATATTCCATTTACTTTTTCTGATCATGATTTTATTTATCACTTCCCGATTGACTTTGGTGATATGGATAGTTGTAATAGTGGTGGAACTGTTAGTGTGCCTGCAACAGCATTTGTAGGTATAACACGTAGCCGCCATAACCAAGTAGATGGATGGGGTACTATAACAACACCTTATGGTACATTTAATGCTTTAAGAGTCAAATCTATTGTAAACGAATTTGACAGCATTTACATTGATTCGTTAGGTACAGGTTTTGGATTTCAACAACCACAAATGGTTGAGTATAAGTGGTTAGCTGCGGGCATGGGTATTCCTGTTTTACAAATAAATACAATGGACTTAGGCGGTGGTAACGAAACTGTTTCGTCAGTTAAATATTTGGATAGTATCAGACCAGTAGGCATTAACGAAGTTAATTTAAACTATCAGCTTCAGGTTGCGCCCAATCCAATAGTTAAGGATGCAGTAATTTTATTGCAGGTGCAAAAGCCGATGGATGTAAAAATTAATTTGTTAACCATGTATGGAAGTGAAGTAGGGGAGCTGGTTAATCAAAAATTAAATACGGGTAATTATTCGTTTCAGTTTTGTAAAAATGATTTCGCTTTAGCTGCCGGTGTATATTTTATTGAAATTACAACAACACAAGGCCGTGCAGTAAAAAAGATTGTAATTAATAATTAAAGTATTTGCTAAATACAAATACTATTATGCACTTAATTGAGAACGCTGTTTCAATTAAGTGCATTTTTTTTGAAATGTATTTCTTTATAGATGTAAGTTGTTTATTTAAATATGCAATTGTTTCACCCTGCATTTATAATACTTCATATCTTATATGTTTAACAACATATAGATTTTTGTAAAAACATAGACAGTAGTCAAGCGTAATAGATGTGTTTAACCACATTTACTTTGGCCGCAGCTTTTACATTTTAAACAACCTTCTTCATAAAATAAGCCATCCGGGTCGCCACACTCGGTACAGTATCTGTCAACGGCTGAAGTTCCATCAGGAATAAACTTTTTAAGTGCACGTTCAACACCTGCTTTCCAGGTATTAATATTATCATTAAACAAATGCAGGTTTGCTACTAAATGCACAACCTGGGGTAAAGGCATGCCGTGTCTAAGTACGCCACTAATAAGTTTTGCATAGTTCCAATACTCTTTGTCAAACGAACGCGACAAACCTTCAATAGTAACCCTGTAGCCTTCGGCATCCATGTACTGAAAGTCGTAACGCGATTTGCCATTGCTGTTTTTATTTTTAATTATCCATCCATTGCTAACCCACAGCGGAATGCTAAAAGCATCCTGTGCCTTGCCTGTAAAAATTTCATAGGGTTTGTTATTCAGCAATCCAACATAAGCTACCCAGTTTTCATCGGCATTGTTAAATCGAATTACGGCAGCTTCAAGCGTTTGCGGACGCTCAGGTGCATCATGTTCCATAATGCCCGCAACATCGGTGTGTTTTTTTTCAGGTTCATTTGCGACCAGCACACCACTGCGCGATCCATCGCGATAAATGGTTATGCCCTTTAATCCATCTTGCCAGGCTTTCATATAAATCTTGCCTATTAATTCTTCAGTTGCTTCTGATGCCAGGTTTATTGTGGAACTTATTGAATGTGTGGTGTATTTTTGTACGATACTTTGCAACTCAATTCTTTTTTCCCAGCTTATTTCGTTAGCGCTTGCTCCGTAGTATGGACTGTCCTCAATTTTTTTATTACCTGTAACTTCCATCCATTGTTTTAGGCCATGATGAAACACAGTAAACTCCTGCCAGGCATCACCCATTGCATCTTTAAAATCAACTTTTGCATTTGTATCATCGGGATTAATCTTTCTTCGTCTTTTATATGAAAGCATAAACACAGGCTCAATACCTGACGATGTTTGTGCCAGTAAACTCAGTGTGCCTGTAGGTGCAACTGTACTTATCGAAATATTTCTACGGCCATATTGTATCATACGTTTGTAAACATGTGGTAATTCTGTTTTTAGCATAGAAACAAACGCTGAGGTGTTTTCTGTTTCGCTATTAAAAGCACTGAATGAGCCACGTTCAACAGCCATATCAATACTACTATCAAATTCGGCTTCACATTTCTTTTTCATTATTTTTTCGGTTTCGACCAAAGCTTCATCACTGTCAAATTTTAAATTTAATGCTGCCAAACAATCGGCAAGTCCCGTAAAACCTAAGCCGGTACGTCTGCCTTTTTTTCCGGCTTCGGCTAACAGGTTCCATGTACGCAGTTCGGTGTCTTTTATATAATCGGGCTCGGTATCGCTGTTAATTTTATTTATAATACGTTCAATTGCTTCCAATTCTAAATCAACCAAGTTGTCCATAAGCCTTTGCGACTCGTAGGTAACTTTATAAAATGTTTCATAGTCAAAAGCAGCATTATGAGTAAACGGTTGTTTTACAAAACCGGTAAGATTTAATGCAATCAGGCGGCAACTGTCGCCACCTTGCATGGCAATTTCAGAGCATGGGTTAGTTGAAACATTTTTAAATTCGGGATAAACACTTGAAGTTGAATAGTGGTGTTGTCTGTCCCAAAATATCAAACCGGGTTCGGCTGTATGGTGTGCGCACTTTACAATGCTATCCCATAAACTTCGTGCATGTATAGTGCGTTTAATTTTGGGTGTTTTACTATCAATTGGAAATCGTAAAGTAAATTCAGTATTGTTTTTTACGGCATGCATAAACTCATCCGATAAACGAACCGAAATATTGGCCCCGGTAACTTTAAGCAAATCCTGCTTAATAGTTATAAACGATTCGATATCGGGATGTGCTACATCCAAAGTAATCATTAGCGCACCCCGTCTGCCATTTTGAGCAACTTCACGCGTGGTGTTACTAAAACGCTCCATAAATGAAACCGCTCCTGTTGTGCTGCCGGCAGCATTTGAAACCGACATGCCTGCCGGACGTATGGTTGATAAATCTAATCCGGTGCCACAGCGTCTTTTAAAGAGTTGTGCAAGCTGTTGGTCAGCAAAAAATATTCCTCCGTATGAATCATAAATTTCGGGCAACACGATGCAGTTTGATAATGATGCAATTATATACGTATTGCCCAAGGCCGACATTACACTACCTTGCGGAATTACATACTTGAATTTTTTAAACAACTCAAATATTGTATCTTCAGTTAATACCAAACGGTTTTGGCCGTAATAAGAAAGTACGGTTTTGTCTGTTTGATTTTTATCGGTGTATTTTGATTCGATTCTTGCAAATTGAATAGCCATACGCCTGTGCATAGCATCCGGTGTGGTTTCAATCCATTGCGTTTCGCTGAGTTTTATTGCATATTTTTTTAACCAGGTTGTAGCTGCCAATTCATCGCCATTAAAATAGGCGAGGGCAGCAGCAAGTGCTTCTTTATAAGAAAAATAAGTTTTTGATTTTTTTGTAGTTGTAACTTTTTCGTTAGCCAGCATGGTTCTTTGGTGTTTACTTTTGAAATTAACTGTCAAATTTTAAATTGTAAAACACAATACTAAACCAATACGAAGGGCATAAAAATGAGCTAACTCATATTACATGTTTTTTTGCAAACACAAACTGTTTGTAAATTATACAACTGCTCTAAATATTTTTAAAAAATTAGGCTTAACTGCCTGAAATTAAAAAGCTGGCATTCAAGAAATAATTTATGCAAATACATCTAACAAGCACTATAATGCACTTATTTAATATGGCTATTTAGTTACGTATATCGAAAGCGTTAAATCGCATGCAATGCAATGTTCGTAGTCAGTTTTCGCAACACCAATTTCTTTTTTACAACCTTGACCAACAAATCGTCCTGAAACTGTTTTCCCAGGTTTAAGTGTTTCCTTTATCTCGTCACCAAAGTGACTCTTTACCAGTTTATCATAGTAGTTTGATTTCATTTTAATATTAAGTTTTTGGTCAGAAGTATTTTTTACTTCCAGTTCATAATGGCATCCCAATCCTTTCTTTGCTACTAAGGCAATTCTGTACTCAATTGTTGCATTGGTATTATCATCAAAACTAACTTCAGATTTTTTCCATTCGGTAAATGTTTCCATTTTACCATCTGCCGGTGGTTTCAAACCCGATACAACTTGTGCGTTTAAACTTAATGCTAATGTTGTAGTAAAACGATTGCTAAAAATGTTTTTTTCATGTTTATAGTTTTAATTGGTTTATAATTTCTATTTTAATGATTTGTTCTTGCTACAGGCACAATAAAGGTTAATATGTTCTCGCATATGTATGTCATTTGCCAATTGTTATTATAAGATAATGGTTAATGTGTGCTACATGAGCATTCTGCGATTTTAATTTTTGTAGCGTTTGGAACATCTTTTTTATACCATCAAAAAAAAATGAATAACTAAAAGCATGAAAGTGCAATGCTTGAAAGATATTATAAAACGCAAGGCTGTTTAGCGCTTTGATATTTGAGCATTGGCAGCATTATGCTGCCAATGCAATGCATGTGATGCACAACTACTCAAATTGATTGATAAATTTTAAGAAACACTAAAGCTAACATTGTAATGTTGTTGTGGCCGTGAAGTTTGGTCTATAGAAATCCATATTGCACGTTTCAGCAATTTTAATACAATCCATAGATATGTTTTAATGAGGAAGTTTTTCTCTTAAAAAGCCGTAAACCCAAGTGCCTGCTATGGCACTCAATAGCGTTATTCCGATAACGCTTGCGCCTGTTCCGATTTGTGAAAACAAAGGTCCGGGGCAAGCTCCCGTAATTGCCCAACCAAAGCCGAAGATTAGGCCACCATAGATTTGACCTTTATTAAATTCTTTAGGTGAAATTTTAATCGGTTCATTATAAATGGTTTTAATGCTAAATTTCTTAATCAGAAAAACGGAAAACATACCAACAACAACAGCACTTCCGATTATGCCATACATGTGAAACGACTGCAAACGAAACATTTCCTGTATGCGAAACCAACTTACTATTTCGGCCTTAACGAATACGATGCCAAATAAAACCCCGATAATTAAATATTTCAAATTATAATACCATTTGTGTTGCAATTGGCTTTCATTTACACACATTGCGTCTAACTCACGAAGTTGTAAATCTTTTTCTGCGCCTGAATTTTGTTGCATTGTTGTTTTGATTAAAGTGAAAGAATAATAGGTAAAATCATATTAGCCATAAAGAAACCGCCAAGCATAAAACTGATTGTAGCAATCAATGACGGTAGTTGTAAGTTAGATAATCCCATAATGGTATGTCCGCTTGGGCAACCACCTGCATAACGTGTTCCGAAACCAACTAAAAAGCCTCCCACAACCATCAATAAAAATCCTTTTAAAGTAAATAGCGATTGCCAATTTACGATGTCTTTCGGAACAAGGTTGTTGAAATTTGTAATGCCGTAACCTGCCAATTCTGTGGCTAATTTTGGATTAACTTCAACAGGATTTGGATTTGATAAAAGATTGATGGCTATTACTCCGCCTAAGAAAATTCCAAATACAAAAATTAAATTCCATACTTCTTTTTTCCATTCGTATTTAAAGAATGGAATATTGGCAGGTACACACGAAGCACATATATGCCGTAGTGAAGAACTAATACCAAACGATTTTACGGCACCGAAGGACAACAAAGCATTGACCCGATCGTATTTTATAAAATATTGCTGGTAGGTTATCTCAACAATATCAACAGCGACCGTGCATTACTGAGGTACTGTGCTGATAGCCTGAGCATC
>JAEUTH010000021.1 GCA_016788165.1 Bacteroidia bacterium
GCTTTTATCGCCACCTATTTGGCTTCTACTGGCACATCCCAAAACCCATGACTTATTAGGCCCATGACAAATAAAATGGCTGCCCCAAGCATCAGGGTAATCGGCACCAAATCCGCCAACACTTTTTTGCCAATCGGTAACAATGCCCTGACCGCTTAATGCAAAAGGCAGGTACAGCATTAATATTATTAATCGTTTCATTTTTATTGGGTTTTTATGAGTTTATACACCTGTGTTTTCTGGCCGTTTTCCTTAAATGATTGCATGCGTTGTTGTATTATTTTTTTCATTTTATAATGGATTATAAGTTAAAGATTAAAGGATAAATTATCGTTTAACTTACATCGCCATAACGAAGTTTACAATAGTAATGGGCTTGGTAATTTACAGCTACGCATAAGCTTAGCGTGTAGCGTGTAGCGTAGGTTAAAATAAACGTTGCCAGATTAGCAAGTTTATTCATTGGGCAAAAACTTATGCATTATATTAATTGCTATTCGCCATAAAATGAAAAATGAAAATATAGGTTCTGTTTTGAAATGCGTTGTGATGTAACATAGATTTATAATTAAATTACTTTGGCGCCTCCAAAAAAAACCTCTATGAAAAAAATCAGCGTTTTTATTCTAACTCTACTAACGGTAGTTGTAACCAACGGACAAAATTTGCAGTTCAGGTCGAAGCTTACCTACAATGGCGTTCTGGCTAATATTGGTGGCATTGCAGTTAACGGGCATGAGTATGCCTTGGTAGGATGGGAGGAAGGCTTATCTATTGTAGATGTTACCAACCCCGATTCGATTTTTGAGCGTTATCAGGTGCCGGGCCCAACCAGTAACTGGCGCGAGGTAAAAACGTTTGGCAATTATGCTTATGTAACAACAGAAGGTTCGGGTGGGCCTTACGAAGGTTTAACCATTATAAACCTAAGCGATTTGCCTGCAACAATAAATAACACCTATCACAAAACTTATAAAGGTGATGGCGCCATTCTTAATCAAATCCAAACCATACATGCATTGCATATTGACAGCGGTTATTTATACTTGTATGGCTCTAATTTATTTAGTGGTACGGCTGTTATTTGTAATTTGAATAACGACCCCTGGAACCCGCAATATGTAGGCAACAGCTCCAATGCCGACCCAAACTACATTCACGATGGTTATGTACGAAACAATGTAATGTATGGTTGCCATATTTATGACGGCTACTTTTCGATTATTGATGTAAGTAACAAAGCCAATCCTGTATTACTTAATACACAAACTACGCCTGATAATTTTAGTCATAACAGTTGGTTAAACGATGCAGGTAATGTGCTGTTTACAACCGATGAAGTTGACGATTCGTACCTGGCTGCTTACGATATAAGCGACCCGTTTAATATTCAGTTATTAGATAAATACCAAACGGCTCCGGGTTCGCAGGCTGTGGTGCATAACACGCATACCCTTAACGATTATCAGGTTGTATCCTGGTATAAAGAGGGTGTTGTAATTGTTGATGCAGTGCGCCCCGATAATTTAATTGAAGTGGGGCATTACGATACATCGCCACAAACAGGTGGTGGCTTTGATGGTGCCTGGGGTGTGTATCCATATTTGCCTTCGGGTAATGTATTGGTTAGCGATATGAGCGAAGGTTTATTTGTATTAACACCAACCTATCAACGTGCTTGCTATTTGGAGGGCCTTGTAAGCGATAGTATAACATTACAACCCATAAATGGCGTTGCTGTAAATATTTTAACAAGGGTACATATTGAAAACACCAATTTTACCGGTATGTATAAAACCGGCACGGCAACAGCAGGTTTATACGATATTGTTTTTACGAAGCAAGGTTACATTAGCAAAATAGTAACCGGTGTAAGTTTAAGCAATGGTGTGGTTACCAATTTAAATGTGTTGTTGCAACCTTTAACTACAGTGGGCATTACAGGCAGTGTAACCGATGTGGTTGCCGGTATTAATAATGCAACGGTTTTTATGACGGGCATTAATGGAAATTATACACTTGCAGCCGATGCTAATGGTAATTTTACAGCCAACGTATATCCGGGTAGTTATGACATTACGGTGGGCAAATGGGGTTATGTTACCCAATGTTTTGGTGGCATAAATATTACCCCGGGCAGTACTTTAAATTACCAACTAACTAAAGGTTATTATGATGATTTTTCGCTCGATTTTAATTGGAACACATCAGCAACTGCCAATACCGGAGTCTGGGTACGAGAAGTGCCTGTTGGTACAACACTAAATAATAATATTGCTAACCCCAATGCCGATGTTATTACCGATTGCAATGCACAGGCATTTGTTACCGGCAATGCAGGCGGTGGGTCCGGTAACGATGATATTGACGGAGGTGCAGTTGTATTAACATCGCCTGTTTTTGATTTAACAACTTATGCAAGCCCGGTTTTAAGTTATGCCCGTTGGTTTTTTAACGCACAATCTGGCGGCAATGCGCCAAATGACAGTTTAACCATATATATCAG
Source organism: Bacteroidia bacterium (assembly GCA_016788165.1). Taxonomy (GTDB): domain Bacteria; phylum Bacteroidota; class Bacteroidia; order AKYH767-A; family OLB10; genus JAEUTH01. The sequence continues at coordinate 2,507 of JAEUTH010000021.1, forward strand.
CAATGGTTTACAAACAGTAGTTGTTGAAGCGGTAGGCAATTCATTGGTAAATAACAGCAAGTGGTTGAACAAAACCTATAATTTAAATAGTTTGATTACGCCCACGGCAAATATGACTTTGATTGTAAAAGCCGAAGACATTTCGCCCGGCAATGTTACCGAAGCAGGTTTTGATGTGTTTCAAATAACCGATGGTATTGCCGCAATTGACGAACAAATTTTACCAGTAAGTGCCATGCCCAATCCGTTTAACGATGCTACTAAAATTATAATGCCGGTTGCAGGCCTGCTAACTGTTACAAATGTAACAGGCCAGGTTGTTTATAAAGATGTATTGGAGGCTGATAAACCGGTATATATTGGTAAAAACTGGCAAGCCGGAGTTTACTTTTTAAAATTTGTTTCGGGCAATAATGTATTTTCAGGTAAACTAATTAAACAATAGCAAATACCAGCGCCTGCTATCGTTTAGTATAAGCAACATTTACGCATTGATGCTTATAAACTGTATATGTAACTGGTTTGATTTTTATTTTTTGGATTCAACCAAAACAAAATTTTATCAATCAAACTGGGTTCAATAGTTGTTACATAAGTTAGGTTCGGATACGTTTTTTTTACGGCATTAATACGCGCTTGTAAATTAACAGGCTGCATAAATATGATGAAATTAGGTTTAATTACAGTTGTATCGGTTTTTGCCTTTGCGCAATTGGCATCACACAATTTGGTTATGCCATAAACAGTTACCCATTTTCCGAGGTAAAATAACGGAGGTACTAAAAAATCATCACGGTTGCTATCTTCAATTATAAGTGCATTTACATTTTGTGTGCTCAAATAAGTCATGGCCTCAACGCGATTTTTTTTACTGTACGAAACCGTTACAACTAACAAGGGTGCTATACCAATGACTATAAAAAATATCCAACAAATGCGTAATAATTTGGTACGGCTTTGCCAAAACAACGATTGTTCAATCCATTGCTGCCAACCAATGACACCGGCTGTAATAATAAAAGGAACAATGGGTAAAATAAAGCGCTCTTGCTTATTAGGAAAGTATGAGTGAAACAAAAGAAAAATCAGTGATGGCAGGCATAACAGTAAATTGCGTTTAAAGGTGTAGCCAAAACCCCAAAACAGAAAAATGCTAATAGGCGGTATTAAAATCCCGGCCAGCAATAAAGTATAAACATACCAAGGGCCCACAATATAATCGTTAGCTGCGCTAATATTGTATCTAACGTACTCCGTAAACTCAACAAAGGGTGCATGCCATATTACCCAATCGGTAATACCTTGTATGCTGCCGGCAGTAAGTAAAAATCCGAAAGCAACCCAACACATGCCTTTAAAACGACCCATAGCCCACAAGGCTAAACCAAAACCACCTGCAAAAAGTAAAGTTTGAAAACGGGTACAAAAAGCAATACCTAATAAAAAACCAGCCAATAAATAATGTGCAGTTTTTAACTGATTTTGGTTCTTAATAACAATGTATGATGCACCTATTAACGGAATGGCACATACTACTTCAACCAAATTACGCACACTTAAAAAAGGCATAAACCAATAAAGCGCCAATAACCAACCAACAGTTTTAGCAACAGTTAAGCTGCTTTTTATAAAAGCAATTTTGTAGCCACAGTAAACCACAATTAGAGAGAGTGCAGCATGCAAAAAACGTATGGCATACATTTTACTTTGTGCATGCTCAAAACCTATCCATTTTAAAAATGATAATAAATAGTAGTGTATGCCCGTATAAAAAAAACTATGCCCCGATGGGGTGGGTGATTCATTACCGGCTTTGGGTAACCAATGGTTCTGATCTAAACCGTCAACCCACGATTGTGCTACTTCAATTATCAGAAAGTGATCGTCCATCATACCAAAACCTTTGCTAAAAATTACAGCAAGCAGTCTGAAAAAAGCAGCTACAGCCAGTATTACAAAAAGTGGTTTTTGTTGATATAATTCCTTTAAATGTTTATTCATAAGCCCTGCGTTATGCCAATAGTTTTGTTTTTATAAACTTCAAATTAAAAGTTACGAAAGAAGCATTAAATAAGATTTGGCAACAAGCATAAAAACTGTGGTTTTCGATAATTAGATGCATTTTATAAGCAGTAATAAATGCTTTTTCCAAACAATGTACTGTTAGTAAGTAGCGTTTTATTCAGCCAAATGTGTAGCTGCCTACCCTGCTCAATATTTAGTTTTACCATTTAAGTATTTTATAATATGTCGAACGGAAATAAATTCAAATCAAAACAAACGGATGATTTACCCGAAGAAAAACCGGTAAAAAAGCGCAGTTCAAAAACAACGCCTGCCGAACCTGTTCAAACTGAGGCAATTTCAAACAATTATCAAAAACCGTTACGTTGGTTGGGGTTGTCGTGTATGTTATTGTCTGTTTTTTTGCTCATTCCTTTTTTTTCATACTTGTTTACGCATGCTGCCGATTTTGATAAAGTAAATCAAACTTCATGGTTATCACTTTTGGGTAATGCCGATGTTATGGTTGATAATTGGTTGGGTAAATTGGGTGCCATAGTGGCTCATGCATTTATATACAACGGTTTTGGCATTGCCGCAGCAGTTTTTATTTTATTATCGTTTTTACTGGGTTTTAAACTGGTGTTTAAAGTTGACTTGCTACCCTGGCCAAAAACGTTGAAATACAGTTTTTTTGCATTATTGTTTTTAAGCATAACACTGGGTTACTTAATGGGTAAACACAGTCATTTATTATGGTTAGGTGGTGTTTATGGATATCAAATGAGTACATGGTTAAATGCAACCATTGGCGTATTAGGTACAGGGTTGTTATTAGTTTTTGCCGCCATATTATTTGTGGCATCTGTTTTTAAATATTCATACCAATTGCCGGTATCTGCACAAAAAGCAGCACCCGAATCGGTTGTCGAAAATACACATGCACCTGCAGCCGGCAATGCCTTGCGCGATGAGGTGAGCACGCCAATTGTGATGAAAGTTAAAGATGAAATTGCACTCGAAATTGAAGATCCGGTTGAGCCTGAAATTTTTAATTCTGCTATAGAAGCTGATGAAAAGGAAGATGATGAAGCCGATTTGGAAATGGAAGTTCTAATGCCTGAACTAAAACCTGTTTCATTAGAAGTAACGCCAAACCAGCAGCCTATCGAAAATGAAAATGCAATTGCAGCAGTACCAATGGATATTGCCTTGCCCGAAGATGAAGCCGTTACTGCTGAAAACCTATTGGCCAAAATGGGTAAGTATGACCCTACTTTGGATTTGTCTGCTTATAAATATCCAACCATTGATTTGTTGGAAGATTATCAAAGCCGAAAAACGCGTCATACGCCTGAGGAGATTAAAGCCGAACTCGAAGCCAATAAAAACAAAATTGTTGTAACCTTAGGACATTACAATATTGAAATAGAAAAAATTAAGGCCACCATTGGCCCAACGGTAACCCTTTTTGAAATTGTTCCCAAAGCAGGTATTCGAATCTCGAAAATTAAAAATCTGGAAGATGATATCGCATTAAATTTAATGGCCTACGGTATCCGCATTATCGCACCTATGCCGGGCAAAGGTACTATAGGCATTGAAGTACCCAATCAACATCCCGAAACGGTAAGCATGCGCTCTGTAATTGCATCCGAAAAATTTAACCAGGGTAATTTTGAATTGCCATTGGCCTTGGGTCGTACCATTAGCAACGAAGTATTTGTAACCGATTTGGCAAAAATGCCACACATGTTAATGGCCGGTGCTACAGGTCAGGGTAAATCGGTTGGCTTAAATGCTGTATTAACTTCGTTATTGTACAGCAAGCATCCATCGCAGGTAAAGTTTGTTTTAGTAGATCCCAAAAAAGTAGAGCTTACATTATTTAAACGCATCGAGCGTCACTTTTTAGCCAAACTGCCCAATGAAGAAGAAGCCATTATAACCGATACCAAAAAAGTGGTAGCAACATTAAACTCATTGTGTATCGAAATGGATAACCGTTATGAGTTGCTTAAAGATGCACAGGTGCGTAACATCAAAGAATACAATCAGAAATTTAATAACCGCAGATTGAATCCCGAAAACGGACATCAGTTTTTGCCCTACATTGTTTTGGTTGTTGATGAATTTGCCGATTTAATTATGACGGCCGGGCGCGAAGTTGAAACGCCCATTGCACGCTTAGCACAATTAGCACGCGCTATTGGTATTCATTTAATTATTGCTACACAGCGACCTTCGGTTAATATTATAACCGGAACAATTAAAGCCAATTTCCCTTGCCGGATTGCATTTAAAGTAACTTCTAAAATTGATTCACGTACGATTTTAGATGCCGGTGGTGCCGACCAATTAGTGGGTAATGGCGATATGCTGCTTTCAACCGGTGCCGATTTAATCAGGTTGCAATGTGCTTTTGTTGATACGGCTGAGGTAGAAAAAATTACCGACTTTATCGGGCAACAACGTGGGTACCCCGATGCATTTAAATTACCCGAGTATATTGATCCCAATGGCGAAGCCACAATGGCAACCGATTTTTCGGCTTCGGACAGAGATGCACTTTTTGAAGAAGCTGCCAAAATTATTGTGCAACATCAGCAAGGCTCGGCATCGTTACTGCAACGCAGATTAAAATTGGGTTACAACCGTGCCGGACGATTAGTTGATCAGTTAGAAGCAGCCGGAATTATTGGTGCATTTGAAGGCAGTAAGGCACGCGAGGTAAAAGTAAAAACCGAAGCCGAATTGATGGAGATGCTACATGGACAAAGGGTTTAAGCATATATTTTAAAAAATATTTTTTTGGCCTTCATTTTAATTAATGAGTTTTTTATGAGCCAAAAACATGTTGAAACGGTTTTGGAAAACTTATTGTAATGCACCATGCTTTAAGTGCATTCATTTAAAAGTTTAATTTTGAGCCCTCATTAATTTCCACCCATGAAAAAAGTAGTAGTTGTATTGGTTTTTCTTGTATCAAATATTTTAGCGCAAGCACAAGTTGACCCGAAAGCACAAGAAATTTTAAAAAGTGTAAGTGTAAAGTATAAATCATTCAAAACACTTAGTGCCAAGTTTAAAGTAAATGTTACCGACCAAAAAACCAAAACAAATGAAAGCCAGGTTGGTACCGTAATTTTAAAAGGCAATAAGTACAAGCTGCTTTTAGGCGCACAAGAAATTATATCAGACGGTAACATTGTTTGGACTTATTTAAAGGATGCCAATGAAGTACAGTTAAACGATCCCAAAAGCGACCCAAATGCCATATCGCCTACCAACATGTTTACTATTTATGAAAAAGGATTTAAATCGAAATTTATAGGCGAAAAAGTAGTAGGAGGTAAGGCTGTTCAAATTATTGAACTGGTACCTGAAGATACAAAGCGTAATTTTAGTAAAGTACAACTTACGGTTAGTAAAGCCGAAAAATATATTACGCAAGCAATTATCTATCAGAAAAACGGTGCCAATATAAGTTACGCTGTGCAAGAGTTTAAGCCCAATATACCTGCCGATGATATTATGTTTACATTTAACAAAGCCAAGTACCCCGGCTGCGAAGAAGTTGATTTACGCAACTAATTTACGTTGATGTATTTTATCTGGCTTTAGGGTTTGATGCTTTAACCACTTTGTCTTTTGATTTTTTATCCGAACGTTTATTATCATTTTCATCAATAGGCATTAAGTGTTGCACATCGGCTATGGTTTTAAAACTGCCAAATAAAATATGTGCTTTATTGTTTTGTAAATGTTCAAGCAAACCTAATGTTTTACTGCCTTTAAGCTTAACCCACATGCCGGGTTTTAATTGTGCAATATAGGCTTGTTGTTTTACAGCTTCGGCTTTGTTTACTACCTGCTCGTTGTTATTGCGTTGTTTATCGTATAGTTGTTTATATTTTTCAAGTACCTGTTTTTTATTTTTTGCATGATTCCATTCGTTAATAAACTTCAGCATTCTGCTATCAAATTCCTGAATTAACCTTAGTTCAGTTTTTTTTATCTTTTCGTCAAACTTCGATTTGCTGTTTTCGTTTTGTTGCCGTAGCTTTTCATACTTCTCCAACAAATCATTTAAATCTTTTTCTGCATGTTCAATCTGAATTAATTTGGATGTTATGGTGTTCTTGTCTTTCTCAACCTGTTGCAATAAATTTTCGAGCAACACATGGTTTTTCGAAACTTTACTTTGTGCACTTTCAATAACTTTTTTTGACAAGCCACTCCGTTCGGCAACTACAAAAGTATAGCTGCTGCCTGGCTTTCCAATAACTAACTCATACATAGGCTCCAGCTTAATCTGGTCGAAAAGCATACTGCCATTTATTAATCCTGCAGTACGATCGGCTTGTACTTTTAAGTTTAAAAAATGGGTAGTTATCAATCCAAAACATTTTTTCTGATTTAGCGATTCCAAAATAGATTCGGCTAAGGCTCCACCCATTTCTGGGTCGGTGCCGGTACCAAACTCATCAATTATAAACAACGATTTTGGGCCGGCTTCCTGTAAAAACATTTTCATTTTTTGTAAGCGCGATGCATACGTGCTTAATTCATAAGCAATGCTTTGTGAGTCGCCTATCTCAATTAAAAAATTATTAAAAAACCCACATACACTGCTTTCATGTGTACTAATTAAAAAACCGGCTTGCAGCATAATTTGTAAAAGTGCAGTAGCTTTCATGCATACTGTTTTGCCACCGGCATTAGGTCCGCTAATTACCAATATGCGGTTTTGTTGATTTAACAACAAAGTAAACGGAATGGTTTTTTTGCCCGATTTAATGTGTTGCAGTATCAACAATGGATGCCGTGCATCTTTTAGTTGTATAAACGGTTGCGATGATAGCAGCGGCATGCATGCTTTTAATTGAAGTGCAAATAAAGCTTTGGCTCGTAAAAAATCGGTAATGGTTATTAATTCAAAGTATTGGTTTAGTACCAATGTAAATTGCCTGAGGTTGGTAGTTAACGCCCGTAGTATGCGTAAAATTTCTTGACGCTCGTCTTGTTCTAATGCAGCTATTATATTGTTTATTTCAACTGCTGCTTCGGGCTCCAGGTAAGCCGTTTTGCCTGTGGCCGATACATCGTGTACAATGCCATTTAAACTCCGTTTTTGTTCGGCTACAATAGATATTACCCTACGGCCATTACGTGTACTTTCTTCTATTTCGCTAATCCATCCGTTTTTTTTATACTTATTTATCAGTTGTAAGTAGATGCGGTCGGCTTCGGCACGTTTGCGTTGCAACGTTTTTCTGATGTTTGCCAATGCATCCGATGCCGATGATTTTACAATACCAAATTCATCGAAAACATTTTCAATCAGTAAACTAATTTGCGGCTCATAATAAATATTGTTTGCTGTTTGTGCTGCATGCGGATAAAGAACATGCTTGTTGCTGTAAAAAAGCAAAATGCTTTTTATGGCTTGTGTTAGCGATAAAATTTTAAGGCAATGCTCAGCACTCAAAACCGCATTTTCAATCCGCAAAATATTCAGCTCACGGCTAATGTCTTCGTAGCCTTCGGCAACAAACGACTCAGCATTGTCAATAATTTTTTTAAAGTCATTGGTTTGGCTTAACCAGGTAAGCATCGTTTCGAAACTGCCTGTAGGTTGTGCGTTTTGCATACATGCTGCACCCATAGTACTAAGACAAAAAGTTTGGGCCTGTTTTTTAATTTGCTCAAACTCATCGGTAAGCAAGTTAGTAGTGGGATACACTTCGGCTTTTTGGTTCGGGTAGGGCAACATCATACTAAAATCTATATCTCAAAATTGCCTTCCCAAATAAAGTCATCTAACTCGCGCCTGTCTTTTTTAGTAGGTCGCCCGCTGCCTTTATCGCGCCATACAGCCGTTGCTTTGCGCATGGCTGCATGTTTAAGCAGTAAATCGGGTGCAGTGGTTTCATTACAAAAATCTTTTACCAAGGCTGCACTAACACGGTTTGCAGGCAAAGCAAGCACTGTAAAACTGCGCGTTAGCATGCCATAACTAAAAGTAATTGCATCGGTTGTTTTAATTGTACGAGCCGGCTTAACAACCTGCTCATTAACGGTAACTTTACCCTTATTACATGCTTCGGCAGCTAACGACCTGCTTTTAAAAATCCTGACTGCCCAAAGCCACTTATCTATCCGCATAATTAAGTTCCATTTTTATAAACTTCAATTTTATGTATTCATATAAAGTCGCACAAATGTAGTTGTAAAGCACAACATAATTAAGCTTTCATTTATTTTTGAAGTGTTGCTTCTGAATGGTGTTTTATGAAACTATATCTCAAACTGCAACTATTACAATTGTAGGCAAATAAAACGGCTGGTGCACTTGCCTGTTGCATGCAGTAACACCAGATGGAAGTATAAAGCGGTAAGTAGTATTGCCATTTGCACAACTTGTAAACATTAGCTGGTTTTTTCAAAACAACGTTTCCGTATAAAAACACTTTTATTCTATCGGGCGAAATCCGGGAATAAGTGTCAGCATCTGTAACATCATTAATTTCGTTTTATGCCCGTATCGAATCGTTGGTAATTGTTGGCCGCCTGATTCATAGTTCATGAAACGGTCTTTATTGCAAAGCAGTATTTTTAAAGGTGCTCGCAATACAACCTCCTTAATTAAAAGAAAGCTTCGCTAAACTTTTTTGAGAATAACCGTTTACAGAAGTAATGCATTTATTATAAATATACATATTTTTAAATGGAACTTTAAGTTAGGATTCTGCAATTATTTAACCTAAATCGCCATAACGAAGTTTACAATAGTAATGGGCTTTGTAAAACACCGGCACGTTTAGGCACAGCATGAGGCTTGAGGCAAGTGGTATGTGGTATGTGGTATAGATTGGAATGTGAACATTGAAAATAAAATTAATTGTTAGATTGAAGATATCAATTTGTTTGCTGCTTCCAAAAACTTGAAAAAGTTATTTTATAAAAAAACTAACAATATGTTACTTAGTTAATCATATTCAATTTAAAATTTATAAAACAAAATGTTTCCTTTGCCGCCCGAAAAATGGGTAGTTTTAAGTAGGAGCTACACGTCAATATAAAGGCGTGATTTTTATCTTTTATCCCCTTTTTTCATAACGCAAAAAATAATAATTATGAAGTGTGGTATTGTAGGTTTACCCAATGTAGGTAAATCAACCTTATTTAATTGCTTAAGCAATGCCAAAGCGCAGGCAGCTAATTTTCCGTTTTGTACCATTGAACCCAATTTAGGGGTAATAACTGTACCCGATGAGCGTTTGCAAGCGTTAGAGGCAATAGTAAATCCGCAAAAGGTAGTGCCCACCACGGTTGAAATTGTGGATATAGCTGGCTTGGTAAAAGGTGCAAGCAAAGGCGAGGGTTTAGGTAATCAGTTTTTAGCCAACATACGCGAGTGTGATGCCATTTTACATGTACTGCGTTGCTTTGATGATGATAATATCATACACGTTGATGGCAGTGTTAACCCGGTACGTGATAAAGAAATTATAGATACCGAACTACAGCTTAAAGATTTAGAAACAATTGAAAAAAAAATGCAGCGTTTCGAAAAAGCTGCCAAAGTTGGTACTGATAAAGAGGCAAAAAAAACCTATGAAGTATTAAGCAGATATAAAGATGCATTAGAAGTAGGTAAAAGTGCCAGGGCAGCCGGTGTAAGTATTGAAGATGCTGCCTATGCAGCCGATTGTTACCTGTTAACCAATAAGCCTGTACTGTATGTTTGTAATGTGGATGAAAAGTCGGTGGTTAACGGTAACCGCTATGTTGATGCAGTAAAAGCCGCAGTTGCTAATGAAGGCGCTGAAATTTTGATTATTGCAGCAGCAATAGAAGCTGATATTGCATCGCTCGAAAGTTTTGATGAACGCCAAATGTTTTTAGCCGATTTGGGCTTGACAGAAAGCGGTGTTTCGAAATTGATTAAGCTCAGCTACAAGTTACTCAATCTTCAAACATACTTTACTGCCGGTGTAAAAGAAGTGCGTGCCTGGACCATAGAAAAGGGAATGACAGCCCCACAGGCAGCCGGTGTAATACATACCGATTTTGAAAAAGGGTTTATACGTGCCGAAGTAATTAAGTACGATGATTTTATTAAATTAAAATCGGAAGCCGCTTGCAAAGAAGCCGGTAAAATGGGTGTAGAGGGTAAGGAGTATGTAGTAGCCGATGGCGATATCATGCATTTTAGATTTAATGTTTAAATAGATAAGCCGTAGAGCTAAATTTCAGTTTTGAATTAAATCTATTTTAATTTTTATTTCGTAGATATTTAGCTACAAAAATGTTTTATTAGCCGCTTCTATTTAGAATTTTAAACACAACGTTATTTTTTGACTTAAAAAACAACCTTTTATCATGAGAATCAAAATTTCCTTTTTGCGTGATCAGTCATCGAGCAATTCAATACCATTACACCATCAAAAATTATTATCGGCTGCATTACATGAAATTGCCAGTGCTGTTTCGCCAACACCGGTTCCTTTTAATTTCAGTTCTATAAAAGGAACATCACGCATACAAAATGGCATCATGAAATTTTTATCAACCAAGGTTACTTTGGTTATTTCTGCACCCGATGCCGAATTTTTTAATAAACTGATAACTGAAATTTTCAGCCGTCCTTACATTAGTGTAGGCAAGCTAAATCTGATACCGAAAAATAAGGAAATGTTAGCCGACCCGGTGTTTCAAAAGCGTATGCGTTACTTATGTATTTCACCTTTGGTGCTTACCAATCCCGATATTGACCCGGATGTGAATCAAGAAATTATCTCACCTGTTTCAACCGAGTTTAGCGATGCACTTTTTAATGGTACATTGGATCGGATGGAAGCTGCCGGATATTCCGAGGATAAATTGGCGCAGTATGCTGAGTTTGAAGTAAAACCTGACAGAGAGTATGTTGAAAAAATTCAAGACTCGGGTAAAAAATTTGCTCGCTATTATAAAAGCTCAAAAGGCAATAGTATGATGGGTTATTTATTGCCTTTTACCTTACATGCCCATCCCGATGTGCATGAATTTATTTGGAATAATGGTGCCGGTGCCCTTACCGATCAAGGTTACGGTATGGTTGATATTGTAGCATAACTTTTATAAAATTACTTTTTAAGGAGGATGCATAATGTCCTCCTCTTTTTATTTTAGCCAACATGATATTCAAGAAAATTGCCTGGAGTTTGCTGGCTTTGGTATTAGTTGTTTGCATAACTGCAGTACTAATGCGCAACACATTATTGCAATGGGGTTTTGAAAAAATTCAGGAAAGAGCCAGAAAAAAAAATGTAAGCCTAACCGTTAGCGAAATTGATTTTAAGGGTTTAAAAACTATTAGCATAAACAATTTGTCTGTCAAGCCTGATAGTTCAGATACATTATTGGTGATAAAAAAAGCCGATGTAACAATTAGCTGGCTTACATTTTTAAAATTAGAACCGGTTATTAATAAACTGGATGCCGATAGTGTAATCCTTACCATATATCGTTTACAAAACCGAAACAATATTGCGTTTTTAAATAGCCATAAAACGGATACTACTCAAATAAACACTGCAAATGGTTACAACCATAAAATATCGGGTATAGCAAACCGTGTTTTTAAATTATTAGATGTAGCTACAACCATTAACAACCTGTATTTATCTTATGCAGATAGCACCTATAACCAAACCATTATAGTACCTTCATTTGTTTATGATTTAAAACAATTGCAAACCTGTGCATTATTAAAAACACAAAATAAGTTCGACACTTTATTTGTTTCGGCCCAAGTGGAAAAAGAGGGTAAAGTGTATCATTATAATATATCACATCCGGCCGGTGGTAAAACATACTTACCAATTTTAAAGCAAGAAAAATTTCCGAAACTGGGTTTTAAATCCATTAGCGGTAAACTTACCTATAACTACCTTAACGACATTGAATTAGGTATTGATGCACAAATTGCCGACCTGCATATAAATCATTGGCGCTTATCTGAAAGTGATGTGGTAATGCCTCAAACGCAATTTATAGGTACCATTAAAATTGGTGTTCAAAATTTATCTATTGACAGTACATCTGTTTTGAAGTTAAATAATGCACAGGCAATGTTGTATGCAAATTTTTCGAAAGCTGAAAAAAACAGCTATGCATTTAAAATTACAATGGAACCCACCCAAGCCGACACTTTTTTTAAAGCATTGCCCTTAGGCATGTTTAATACACTGAGAGGCATAAAAACAAAGGGTACCTTAAGTTTTAATTTAAATTTTGAATTAAATGGTTCGAAACCTGATGATGTAAAGTTTGAAGCATCATTACAAAAGAAGAATTTTAGCATTATAAACTTTGGTGCCGAGTACTATGGTCGAATAAATCAAACTTTTTTGTTTGATGCATTAGATGGCGACAGGTTAGTAAGGCAATTAACCGTTGGACCCGAGAGTAATACTTTTACACCTTTTGCAGATATAAGCAGTTACCTTAAATATGCAGTACTAACCAGCGAAGACGGTTCATTTATGTACCATCACGGCTTTAATGAGGACGCATTCAGGCAGTCAATAGCTACTAACTACAAACAGGGACGTTTTGCCAGAGGCGGCAGCACCATAACCATGCAATTGGTTAAAAACTGCTTTTTAAGTCGCGATAAAACAGTATCGCGTAAAGCCGAAGAAGCATTAATAGTATGGCTTATCGAAAACTGTGGTTTGGTAAGTAAGGAGCGCATGCTCGAAGTATATTTAAACGTAATTGAATGGGGCCCTGACGTATATGGCATAGGCGAAGCTGCAGGCTTTTATTTTGCCAAACAACCTAAAGATTTAACTTTAGCAGAAAGCATTTTTTTAGCAAGTATAATTCCACACCCAAAATATTTTAAATATTCGTTTAGTCAGGATGCAACATTAAAGCCTTTTTTAACATCATATTATAAATTACTTTCTAATAAGATGTTAGGCCGCAATTGGATAACCGATGCCGATACAGTTGGCCTAACAGCAAATGTTATATTAACAGGGCCAGCTAAAAACTTTGTATTACAGGCAACCGATAGTTTGCCAATGCCAGCCGACTCCATATTGCAACAAGACTTACAAATTGTTGATTAGAGACAAAAATTGCGCGAATTAATTTTTGTTATTGGCCGCAAGCAGATATAAAACGGCCATACGAATAGCAACACCGTTTTCAACCTGATTTAAAATAATGGCTTGTTCGCTATCGGCCACATCACTTGTTATTTCAACACCGCGGTTTATGGGCCCCGGATGCATAATTACAATTGGTTTATCAAGTTGATTCAAAATGTTTTTGTTTAATCCATACATCATAGTGTATTCGCGCAACGATGGAAAATATTTAAGGTCTTGCCGTTCTAACTGGATACGAAGCATATTGGCTACATCGCACCACTGCAACGCTTTTTTCAAATCAAGTTCAATTGATACGCCTAGTTGCTCAATATACTTGGGCATAAGTGTAAGCGGGCCACAAACTTTTACTTCGGCACCTAATTTTTTAAGACATAAGATATTGCTTAAGGCTACCCGTGAGTGAAGTATATCGCCAACAATAACCACTTTACGTCCAGCAACATCGCCTAAAGTTTGCTTTATGCTAAATGCATCAAGTAAGGCTTGTGTAGGGTGTTCATGTGCGCCATCACCGGCATTTATAATATTGGCATTAACATAATTACTTAAAAAATAGGGTGCACCGGCTTTGGGATGGCGCATAACTATCATATCAACCTTCATGGCCAATATGTTGTTTACCGTATCAATTAATGTTTCACCTTTACTTACGCTACTGCCGCTGGTGCTAAAATTTATCACATCAGCACTTAAACGTTTTTCGGCAAGTTCGAATGATAGTTTGGTGCGTGTACTGTTTTCGAAAAAAATATTGGCTACTGTAATATCTCTTAACGAGGGTACCTTTTTAATGGGCCTATTTATTACCTCTTTAAAATTTTCGGCTGTAGAAAAAATAAGTTCAATATCATCGGCAGTCAGGTCTTTAATGCCTATCAGATGTTTAACACTTAATGCAGTGGCCATTAATTCTTTAATTTTTCAGTATCAGGTATTAGTTGTATGCAGCCAAACGCTGTCGTTTAAATCGGTTTCCTTCCATTGCACACTTACGGTATCTGCATCAATACTATCAATTGCATGGCCTGTGTAATTGGGCGATATAGGTAGCTGGCGGGCAAATTTTCTGTCAATCAAGGTAAGCAATTCTACTTTGCGTGGTCTGCCAAATGCCAGTAAAGCATCTAAGCCAGCGCGTATGGTACGGCCTGTAAAAAGAACATCATCAACTAAAACCACTTTCTTATCTTCAATTATAAAATCAATTTTAGTTGCATTGGCCTTCGCTACTTCTGCTCTGCGCCTAAAATCATCACGATAAAATGTTATATCTAACTCTCCATACAATACCGGTGTGTTAGGCAACCATGCATCAAGCATGGTTACAATGCGTCTGGCTAAAAAAATACCACGCGGTTGCAAGCCGATAATTGCCGAATGTTCAAAATTATGGTGATTCTCAATCAACTGATAGCAAAGCCTGCGTATGGTAATTTCAAAAGCTTGAGAATTTAATATTAATCGCGATTGCATACGCTGGTGTGAAGACTTATGTTGGGACAAATGTAAAATTTATGTGGTGTTACCACGCAATAAAAATGTGATTTGATATCGTATTACTTTATTTGCACACTTTATAGCTATAAATCATATTGAAAACTCAAAATAATTCAAGTTACATTTTACCGGATAAAACGGTTGAGGTTTCGCACGGTTTGCATATTAATTTTACGGAAACCGGTAAAGGCAAAACCTTATTATTTATTCACGGTTTGGCCAATTTTGCGCAAGTGTGGCAATTGCAACAAAACAAGTTAAGCAGTTTCCGTTGTATTGCAATTGATTTGCCCGGATGTGGCCATTCGAGTAAAGGATATTTGCCTTATAGCATGGTTTATTATTCGGAAGTAATTGCCTTGTTTATAAAAAAAATGCAATTAACGGATGTTACCATTTGTGGTCACAGTATGGGTGGACAAGTAGCTTTAATTTTTGCACTCCGTTATCCGCAATTAGCACAAAAACTTATATTGATTGCGCCATCGGGTTTTGAGCAATTTACGGCTTTCGAAATTGCTGCTATTAAACAAATGTTGCCCCTTAGCAATTGGTTTATTTCAGATGAAACAAAACTGGTACAAAGCCTCAAACAAAGTTTTTTTAAACTGAATGCAACCGGCAGTCAGATTATTAATGACTTACAAGGTTTGCTTTCGCAAACAGATTTGGCGCAATGGCGGTATATGGTAAACCGTTGTATCGTAGGCATGCTAACCGAACCTGTTTATGATTTGTTACCATTTCTGGCATCCAAAACATTGGTAATTTTTGGATGTAACGATGCATTAATACCAAATACCATGTTACATTACAGTACCACTCAAAAAATTGCGCAGCGTGCGTGCAAACAAATACCTGATGCACAGTTGCACATGATTGAACATGCCGGACATGCCGTGTTTTTAGAAAAGCCCGATGAGGTAAACAGGTTGATTATTGATTTTATGAACGTTTCTGATTAGGTGTTTATTGGGGTTAAACAGCACATTTTTATTTATTTCGTGCAACTTTTTATCACAAATACTATCTTACCATTTAAAGCGGCTTATTACGGATATGAGTGTTAACCCCAGTGATGATTGGATTGCAAAACAAAAGCAGTTTATGAATTTATATGAACCCTTGCACGACAGATTGTCGAGGTTTGTGTATGCC
Organism: Bacteroidia bacterium; assembly: GCA_016788165.1. Classification (GTDB taxonomy): domain Bacteria; phylum Bacteroidota; class Bacteroidia; order AKYH767-A; family OLB10; genus JAEUTH01. Next base: position 18,340 of record JAEUTH010000021.1, read on the forward strand.
ATGGTATGGGATAGGGAAGAAGCACGTGATGTTATTAGTGATACCATTTTAGCAGCCTACGAAAGTTTTGAAAAAGTAAGAAACCATCAGGCTTTTTTAAGTTACTTATTTACCATAGCCAGCCGAACGTGGTCGAAGAAGGTTAGAAAAGCACAAATGGTAACAGCACTTACCGAAGTACATACAAATATTATCGCGGATGAAGCATCAAACATTGAAGCACGCTCAGAGCTGAACGAGTTTTACGCAGCTCTGAGCACTTTGCCCGAGAAACAAAGAGAAGCGATTACATTATTCGAAATTTCGGGATTATCGCTAAATGAAATTGTAGAAATTCAAGGGGGTACCTTATCGGGAGTTAAGTCGAGGGTTACTCGCGGGCGCGAGGAATTAGCACGGATGCTTGATAAACGATAATTGATTAAAAGTTTTATATTAATAATTTAAAATTGAGAGACAGTGGAAGATTCAGATAACACAAATACACAACTCGATTCATTGTTTAAACAGGCAAAGGAGTCGAAACCTGTAATGGATATAAATGAAGTACGCAACATTATTGCCGCAGTACCTGCACCTGCTTCAATAAGTAAAAAAAGCAATAACCTTAAATACATTATCCTTTTAGGTCTGTTATTAATATCATCAGGCTTGTTCTTATATTTAAATAAAGATACTGCTGAAAATGTTACCTCGGCTCAAATTACCAATGAAACTACGCAACCCAATGTAATTATCGAAACACCAACCGATAATCATAGCAACATTCAACAACCAATTGAACAAAGCAAAGATGAATTAGCAGAAGCACCTACAGCTAATGCAGAAGATGTAATCAATCCAACAACAAAAAATACAGATGCCGAAGTAAAAACTGAGAACACGGATAAAAATATAGAAAAACCAAATAAAACAAATGCCCAACCCATTCTGCCTGAAGCATTAAGTACTAAAACCAGCATTATTACGGGAAGCGATATGGAAGTTACTTTAAATGAAAATGGCAACAACATAAAAATGAAAGTTAATACCAATAATGCAGTAAAAGAATTGGTAATAAATGGCAAAAGCATTTCAGAAAACGATTTTGGAAAATATAAAAATTATATAGAACAAGGGATTAAAATTGCCGGTACTGAGCGCATGTCGAAAGAAGTAGCGGAACCCAATACCAAAACTGCTGAAGAGCAGAAACGCGATGAGATAAATACCAATTTGTTTAATGCCATAACCGAACAACTTAAAAAAGACAAATTAGTAACCGACTCAAAATACAGTTTTAAATTAAGTGCAGCCGAAATGCTAATTGATGGAAAAGCCTTGCCACAAGTTACACAAGCAAAATATTTAAAATTGTTCGAAACCACTTCGGGCCGCTCAATAGGCAATGCCACATTTAAATTTGAGCATGGTTTAAAATAGTAACCAGGTTGGATTTATATTTTATCAAACCGATTGTTGTCTGAAAGCAGCCATCATTAATGCACCGGCAATACCGGCATTTAATGACTCGGCTTGATTTGAAGTTTTAAATGGCGGAATGGTAATTTGATGGTTGGCAATAGCAATAACTTCATTACTAACCCCATGCGATTCGTTACCAATAACAATGGCACCGTTAGTTGCTAACCGGGTATTGTAAATGTTTTGCCCCCTAAGAGTTGAAACGTATATAGGCAATTTGGTTTCAACTTTATAGGCCAACAACCATGTAGGCAAATCAACATAATGCAGCTTACATCTGAATAGCGAACCCATGGTAGCCTGCACACTTTTAAAATTAAATGCATCAACTGTGTTATTGCTGCAAATTATATGGCTAATGCCAAACCAATCGGCAGTTCGAATAAGCGTTCCTAAATTACCCGGATCATTTATTCCGTCTAAAACCAAAATCAATTCATTATTTAAATCATCCTGCTTTAAGTTCGATTGAGGCAAAAGTGCCATAGCAATTACTTGATTGGGTGTTACCAACTGACTTACTTCGTTTAATTGTTTTTGTGTAATTATTTCCGATGGAAACGAATGCTTATGTTGTAAGTTTTTTTCATACCAAAGTTGTGTTCCAAATATTTTATCCACCACAAAATCAGATGCAATTAATTCGGCAACAGCTTTTTCGCCCTCAACTAAAAATCTACCATGCTGTTTGCGATATTTTTTTTGCTGAAGTTGTTTAATAAAATTTAATTGTGCTTTCGAAAGCATATTAGATTAATAAAAGTTTGAAATAAAAATCGATTCGACAAATAAACCGATAATGTGATTTTGAAATGCAATTTATATCAATACTTACTAAAGTAATTTCAATTTCTATTTTTGGGGCATAAATGAAAAATATCTGGTGGCTTAGTAGCAAAGAAGTATGGCTAATACTTTTTGCAGCAACATTGTTTTCAGCTTGTAATAGCACCAAACTTCTGGGTCCACAGCAATATTTGCTAAATAATGTTTCCGTAAAAGCTAAGCCCGGAAACCTAAAAAGCCAATTACTGCCTATTATAAAACAAAAGCCCAATCGTAAAATATTAGGAGGCATTCGTTTTCATTTAGGTGCATACCAATTAGGTTATTTGGGTAAGGTGGACTCGGCAGGTAACCGCAAAGGCTTTAATCGCTGGCTTATGCAAACCGTAGGCGAGCCACCGGTAATTTTAGATACATTTCTTACAACCAAATCGGTAAATCAGTTAAAACAATACATGCAAAATTGTGGTTATTTTAATGTGGTTGTAACCGATACAATTATTTATAAAAAGAACCGGCATGCCAATGTTATTTATAAAATAATACCACACCAGCCCTATATAATTGATACCATTAGTTACAAATTATCAGACATTAAAATAGATGCAATTTTAAAGAGCAACACACCTGCTACCGATTTAAAGCCTGGGCAAATTTATAATGCAACCGGTTTGCAAAAAGAGCGTGAGCGTATTAGTAAAATATTGCGAAACAATGGCTACTACAACTTTACACAACAATACGTACACTTTTTAATTGATAGTTCAAATAATAATCAAAAGGTAAAAGTGGTGGTGGTTATTGATAATCCTGAAATTGATGCCTCCAGCACCTCGGAAAGTGATTTGTTTCATCAGCCATATTACATTAACCAAACCTATGTATTGCCGCAATTTGACATTTTAGATAAGGTTGATAATACACAAGCCACCGATACCATTTTAAAAAACAGAGTTTATTTTTTAATAAAAAGTAATAAATCAATGCCTTTTAAAAAGGCCATAATCGAACAACACATTTTTTTACAACCTGGCACCTTATACAGGCAAAAGGATGTGGATTTAACCTATCAACGACTGCAAGATTTGGGCGTGTTTCGATTTATAAATATTGCAATGACTCAATTGCCATTAACCACACCTGACGATAGCAGTACATTAAACGATACGGCAAAACTTGTAAATGCATACATACAGCTAACCAAAGCCGACCAACAAGATTATTCACTCGAAAATGAAGTAACCACAAGTGGTGGCAATGTTGGTATTGCAGGAAGTATTGCTTACCGGCATAAAAACTTTTTTAGAGGTACTGAATTATTTGAATTTAAAATTAGAGGTGCCGTTAGCTCACAGCCCGATTTTACTACCGATGCCGAAGTGCAAGAACAAAATCCTTTTAACTTAAACACATTTGAATTAGGTGCCGAAACAAGGCTTACCTTTCATCAGTTTTTACTGCCATTTAAAACATCGCGTAACGAAAAATATTTTGAACCTACCACACGTTTAACTGCTAATTTTAATACAGAACTTAGAGTAGAGTATGATAGAAATATTTCAACTTTTTCGCTTTCATACGCTTATCGCAGAAACCCAAAAATCCGCCATTTTATATACCCGGTCGAAATTAATTTTGTATCAGTTACCACCACCGAAGCTTATCAGCAACGGTTAGATAGCCTAAACGACCAGGCAATTTTATATTCCTACAGCGACCATTTAATTAGTAGCGGGCGTTATAGTATGACGTATAACAACCAGTTTATTGGACTTATTAAAAACATATTTTTCTTTCGTTTCAATTTCGAGCTTGCGGGCAATACATTATACATGTATGATAAAATTACCGGAGCAACACCATCAGCCACCACCGGCAATTATCAGCGTTTTGGAGTTGACTATGCACAATACGTAAGGCCTGATATTGATTTAAGATATTATCAGGTTTTTAGCAAGTATGCGCAATTGGTATATAGATTACAAGCCGGTTTTGTGCGGCCTTATGGCAATAACACCGAAGTGCTTTTCGAAAAAGCATTTTTTTGTGGTGGTTCTATTGATAACCGTGCTTTCCAACCTTATACAATAGGGCCCGGAGGATACAAGCCCACAACTACAGTTCAACAATTTGGCAGCATTAAGCTGGCTTTCAACTTCGAGCATCGGTTCGATATTTTTAAAATGCTGCAAGGGGCTGCTTTTATTGATGGTGGCAATGTTTGGTTACGCAACCCCGACCCACAACGCCCTTTAGCCGATTTTCAAATCAATCGTTTTTATAAAGAATTTGCTATTGGTGGCGGATTAGGCGCACGCCTTAATTTCAATTTTTTTATTATCAGACTTGATGCCGCTATTCCCATTAAAGACCCATCACAACCTGACGGACAGCGCTTTGTATTAGACCAGATTACATGGGGTAATGTTATAAGCCGCAGTACTTTTAATTTAGGCATTGGATACCCTTTTTAATTTGATTAAATAGTTTAAAAATATTTTTATCTCATAAATATGCGCACTTATTAAATACATTTTTGTGCACTATTAAATACAAGCATTTTACATGAAATTACGTATTGGAATTTTATTTGGAGGAACATCGCGCGAACGCGAAATATCGTTTGCAGGAGGCCGAACTGTTTACGATAATCTAAACAAAAATTTATTCGAACCCATACCGGTTTTCATTGATAGTTTCGGTAATATGGTACTGCTCAACTGGCAAAATATTTATAAAGGCAGTATTAGGGACTTTTACCCGCCAGCATCGCAACTTACCCATTCGAACTTTCAAAACTACGCTGAAAATTTGGGTAACCTTACTACGCATCAACAATTAAAAATGCTTGCCACCATTGGTACACCTGTTACCATGGAGGCGCTGAAAGACCAAATAGATTTCGCATTTCTTTGTTTGCACGGTGCCGATGGCGAGGATGGTCGGATGCAAGGCGCATTGGCATTATACCGCATTCCATATTCGGGCTCGGGTATATTTAGCTCGGCAGTTGGCATGAATAAAGCCTTGCAAAAAGAATTAATGCAGAAGATGGGATTTAATTTGCCTGCTTATGCAACATTAAGCAGGCTAAAATGGTTAACTATCCGAGGTAATGCATCCCTTTTGCAACAAGAAATATGCGCCAAAGTTTCGTTGCCTATAGTAGTAAAGGCAGCTAATCAAGGTAGCAGCATTGGCATTAGTGTTTTAAATACACCCGAAGTTAGTGAATGGGTTAGGGCAGTAGATAAAGCATTTTTTATGGAAGAGGTTACCTATAACCAATGGGTAGAACTCCATGATAATGCCAAACTACATTTTGTACGCAGGCTTACCGATATACGCGAAGGCATTGGCTTACCCATAATTTGGGATGAAATAATTTACAATGCCGATGCATTACTTCATAAGCTGCAAATGCATTTTGATGTCAATAAAACCAACGTATTACTACAAGCATTCGATTCGGAAAACGAAATTGTTTTCGAAAGTTTTTTAGAAGGCAAAGAGTTTAGTTGCATTGTGATAGCCGATTTAAACGGCAACCCCGTTGCACTGCCACCTACTGAAATAAAAAAAGGGAAAGAACTGTTCGACTATCGCGCCAAATACTTGCCGGGCATGGCACGTAAAATTACGCCCATTCAATTACCCGATGCTGCAATTTATAGCATCATGCAAACCTGCGAACAGCTTTTTAAGCAATTACATTTTAATGTGTATGCGCGTATTGATGGATTTATTAAAACTGATGGAAGCATTTATTTAAATGACCCCAACACCACTTCTGGCATGTTGCCATCATCATTTTTCTTTCATCAGGCAGCCGAAATTGGACTGAATCCATCACAGTTTTTAAGCTACATTATCAGAACTTCGTTAGTGGCACGTTGCATTGATTTTATGCAGCCAACTTTAAAAAATTTGATTAATCAATTTGATGAACTACTACTGCAGGAACAATCATCTGCTCAAAATAAAATTAAAGTAGCAGTTATGTTGGGCGGCTATTCAACCGAGCGCCATATCAGTGTAGAAAGTGGTCGTAACGTATTCGAAAAACTTGCCTCAAGTACCAAATATATTCCAATGCCTGTATTTGTAAGTGGCAATGCTAAAGCGCATCAGTTACATGCAATACCAATAAATTTGTTGTTAAAAGATAATGCCGATGATATTGCCGATAAAATAAATAGTTACGAAGTACATCCCGTAATCGAAAATATTAAAAGCCGATGCGCTGAAATAACCATGCGGTTTGCATCTGCACAAAACGTAAGTAAGCCATTTGCTTTAACTTATGAAGCATTGGCACAGCAAGCTAATTTTGTATTTATTGCTTTACATGGCCGCCCTGGCGAAGATGGTGACGCACAACAACACCTTGAAAAAGCAGGCTTGCCATATAATGGAAGTGGTATAAAATCATCACAAATAACCATTGATAAGTTTAAAACAACCGAAATACTCATGCATGCAGGCATGCATGCTGCCAAGCATTTAATGATTTATAAAAAGGACTGGCTAAGCGATAAGCAAAAACTTTATAATTCGGTTATCGAAAAATTTAAATTTCCTTTTATTGCCAAACCCGTTGATGACGGATGTAGCAGTGCCGTTAAAATGATAAGAACTGAAGAAGAGCTGGATGCTTTTGCCACTTTGCTTTTCAGAGATACGGCAGCATTTGATGCCAATGCCGCAAACATGCTGAAAATAAAATTAAATGAAGAGTTACCGATTAAAGAAACCATACTTATTGAAGCGCTTATTGATAAAGAAAATGCAGTACAGTTTTTAGAAGTAACCGGAGGTATGTTGGCTTGCAAAAATAAGGCAGGCCAAATTGAATACGAAGTTTTTGAAGCCAGCGAAACGTTACGCGAGGGAGATATATTAAGCTTAGAAGAAAAATTTTTAGCCGGCCAAGGTCAAAATATTACACCAGCCCGTTACGCTACCAATGAAAACTCAAACAGAAATATTTCGCAACAAGTAAAATTAGCATTAGAGCAAGCCGCAAGCACCTTGCAAATAGAAGGCTATTGCCGTATTGATGCATTTGTGCGTATTTATAACAATGAACAGGTTGAAGTTGTATTTATCGAAGTAAATTCATTACCCGGTATGACACCGGCCACTTGTATATTTCATCAGGCAGCAATAAATAACTACAAGCCTTATGAGTTTATTGATAAAATTATTACTTATGGTTTTGCAAAGGCAGGTAAATAATAACTACCAACATGGCTTTTAAATAATTTTTAGATTTGCCCGCTCAATTATTACAAACAATTTAAAATCAAATATTTTTATAAAGAAAAACTCCATATTGATATGATGAATATAAACGACATTAAAAACTTGTTAGGTAACGATGCCGATAGCTTATTAAACCATAAAAGTACTACCATCAGCAAAGACCAGTTACATAAGCCGGGTAACGATTTTGTAGATAGAATTTTTGCACCTACAAACCGCAATGTAAATGTACTGCGCAACTTGCAATCAATTTATGGTACCGGCCGCTTAGCTAATACCGGCTATGTAAGCATACTACCCGTTGACCAAGGCATTGAACACAGTGCTGGTGCTTCGTTTGCACCAAACCCCATGTTTTTTGATGCCGAAAATATTGTAAAGTTAGCCGTAGAAGGTGGCTGCAATGCAGTAGCAAGTACGTATGGCGTATTGGCAATGGTAGCACGTAAATACGCACACAAAATACCTTTCGTAGTTAAAATTAATCACAACGAATTTTTATCATATCCGAATAAGTTCGACCAGATTATGTTTGGTACAGTAGAAAGTGCCTACCAAATGGGTGCAGCTGCAGTTGGAGCAACTATATATTTTGGTAGTGCCGAAAGTGGCCGTCAGATAGTTGAAGTAGCGCGTGCTTTTGAACGTGCACATGAATTAGGCATGGCAACAATATTGTGGTGTTATACACGTAACAATGCATTTAAAGTTGATGGCGTTGATTACCATACTTCAGCCGATTTAACCGGTCAGGCAAATCACCTGGGTGTTACCATTCAGGCCGATATTATTAAACAAAAATTGGCCACCAACAATGGGGGTTATAATGCAGTTAAGTTTGGCAAAACGCATAAAGATGTATATGACAAACTTACAAGCAGCCATCCAATAGACTTATGTCGTTATCAGGTTGCCAACTGTTATATGGGCCGCGCAGGACTTATTAATAGTGGAGGCGAGTCGAAAGGAGCCAGCGATATGGCCGAAGCAGTTACAACAGCAGTAATTAATAAACGTGCAGGCGGGCAAGGATTAATAAGTGGCCGTAAAGCGTTCCAAAAACCATTTGATGATGGTATTGCCATGCTAAATGCCATTCAGGATGTTTACTTGTGCAAAGACATTGATTTGGCATAAACATATATAGTAACCGTTATGCTATATGCAAACTAAATAGCTTGCACATTTTTTTTAAGCAATAAAAAGTTAAACATGAGTTGGTTTACCCGCATCAAAAAAGGGATTACTACATCCACCAAAGAAAAAAAGGAAACACCTGAAGGTCTTTGGTACAAATGTCCATCCTGCAAACATATTCAACCCAGCAACGAACATGAGGATAACAACTATGTTTGTTTAAAGTGCGATTATCATCAACGTATCGGTTCGCACGAGTATTTTGCATTGTTGTTTGACAACAATTTATTTGCTGAGATAAATGAAAAAATGACATCGGGCGATCCATTGTCATTTGTTGATACAAAAAAATACACAGACCGCGTTCGCGAAAGCATTAAAAAAACCGGCCTCAATGATGCGGTTCGAACTGCATCAGGCAAAATTGACGGCATGCCAGCTATGATTGCTTGTATGGATTTTGCATTTATAGGTGGCTCGATGGGCAGCGTTGTTGGCGAAAAAATTGCACGCGCAATTGATTATAGCCTCCAACATAAAGTGCCCTTTATAATGATTAGCAAAAGTGGTGGCGCGCGTATGATGGAAGCCGCACACTCCTTAATGCAAATGGCCAAAACCAGCGCTAAACTGGCATTGCTAAGCCAGGCAAAGGTGCCTTACATCTCTTATATAACCGACCCAACTACCGGTGGTGTTACAGCAAGTTTTGCCATGTTAGGCGATTTTAATGTGGCCGAGCCCAATGCCTTAATTGGTTTTGCAGGCCCCAGAGTAGTAAAAGAAACCATTGGTAAAGATTTGCCAAAAGGATTTCAAACTTCTGAATTTGTACTCGAACATGGATTTCTTGACTTCATCATTAATCGTAAAGAAATAAAACCACGTATAAGTCAGTTGTTAAGGTTGTTAGCAAACTAATACCTCTTTGAATTATTAGTCAAAAATTTTTGCATGGCTTAAGTTTTATCGGTGCGTTTAAACAAAATTGCCATTACTATGCACAACATTAACTGGTTTGAATTATAGATTTTTACTTCTGTTACTTCAATTTTATCAAGATAAAACAAACCACATTATGTATAAATTAATTTGCTTTTTGCTTTGCATTAATGCTGCTTCTGCACAAACTTTCTTTAGAGCCTATGTACCCGTATCCGAAAACAATGTAACGTTTACCAATGCCTTTGCCGGTGGCTTAAACAGTGGTTTGTTAAGTTCTATTGATTTAAACCAAGATGGCATTAACGATGTATTTGTATTCGACAATACAACCGATAGAATAACAACCTATTTACATTCAGGCTTGCCCAATAATGCAGATTTTACGTATGCTCCCCAATATGAAAACTTGTTTCCACCACTTAAAAAATGGACTTTTTTAGTAGATTATAATTGTGATGGCAAACCTGATATTTTTACACGTAGCGATAGTTTGGGAAGTATTGCACTTTATAGAAACGATTTTCAACCCGGTGTAGGCTTAACATTTACTTTAATTACCCATGAAATTCCGGCAACGGTTGCAGGTATAAATGATAAAGTACGGTGCAGTAATTTAGGCGAAACCTATACCCGATTTGCCGACATTGATAATGATGGCGATATAGATGCATTGGGTTGGCCCGATCCTCCAACCGGTCGAATTGCTTACTACCAAAATAAATCAGTTGAAATGGGTCTTCCTTGCGATAGTTTCAGGTATGAGTTGGTGTCGCTGTGTTGGGGCAAATTTCAATTGGCTTTTGGAAGTAATAGCATAAGTGCATTTAATATTTTTTGCTTGCCACCTAAACCTGCGCCAATCAATAAAAAACCAATACCATCACCCAACGCAAACTTTAAACTATCGCAAGCCGATTTAGCTAAAACTATCGAAAATGCATCAGTAGCAAAAAAAGATGATACTGTAACCAGTTTATTCCCTTTTGATATTGATGCCGATAACGATATGGATTTGCTTATTGGCGATGTAGGAAGCCACAGGGCATTGCTTGCGCTTAACGGTGGCACAGCAACACAAGATTTAATGATTTCGCAAGACACTGTTTTTCCCAATGGCCCTCATGCCCTTGATGTACACTCATACTTAAACTTTTCAGCTATTGATGCAAACAATGATGGCAGGTTAGATTTGGTTGCAACAGCCAATCGCGAAAGCGTAAATAACAGCTACCATTTGCTTACTGATGTTAGTAGTACCAGTGTTCCAAATTATGCTTTTGCACAAAACGATTTTTTACAGCAAACCATGATTGATTTGGGTGTAAATGCTTACCCGGCTTTTTTTGATTACAATGGTGATGGATTGTTAGATTTAGTTTCTGGCAATAACTATTATGAGCCTCAGGTAAATAACACCAAGGTAGGTTTAGCACTATTTGTAAATACAGGTACATTAACACAACCACAGTATAACCTTATAAACCGCAATTTTGCTGACTTTAGCAGTATTGCAGTTGGTATAAATGCCACCGCTTGTGCACCTGCTTTTGGCGATTTAGATGCCGATGGCGATGCCGATATGATTATTGGAACTGAAAGCGGCCGGCTGTTTTATTATAACAATACACCGGTTGGTGGGTTAGCTAATTTCAATTTAATTTCGCCATTTATGGATAGTATTGATGTAGGAAATTTTAGCATGCCAAACATTGTTGATTTAAACAACGATGGCTTGCTTGATTTAGTGGTTGGCAAACGAAATGGGCGTATTAATTATTATCAAAATTTTGGTACAACTACCAATGCCGACTTTAATAAAACACCAACAAGCGATACATTAGGCAAAGTTGTTTTATTAACTAATGCCAATGGTGTTACAGGTTATACATCACCTACTTTTTATAAAAGCAATGGATTAACTTACATGTTGGTTGGTAACGAAAAAGGCGAAGTGCTTTTATATGACAGCATAACCAACAACATAAATGGAACCTGGCGCCTTGCACAAACCACTGTAGTTACAGGCACACAAGGTAAATATACAGCACCGGCAGCAGCCGATGTAAACAACGATGGCTATGTAGATTTTATGGTTGGCAATTCAGGTGGTGGTTTGGCGCTTTACATGCAACAAAATCCAACGGGCATTGCACCTTTGCAGTTTGGCGAGTCGGATATAAAGTTACAACCCAACCCGGCTAATGATGTGGTAGTTATTCAAGCAAACATTTTTGTGCCGTTGCAGCTTGCCTTATATAATTTAAATGGAAATGTGTTGCATCGGCAGCTAATGCAAGGCAGTACAAAATTACCTGTTAAAAATTTAGCTAACGGAGTTTATATACTAAGTGTAGAATCCGGTAGTAAACGTGTGCATAAGCGATTAGTGGTTATGCATTAAAATGCAACATTAAATCTTAAAAAACTTTTGCCTGATTACCTGGTTTCCAATGGTAGCTACAATTATATAACAACCATTTGGCAAACTGCTTACATCAATTTGTTGCAATGGTGTGTCAATTAAACATTGCCCCAAATGGTTTACAATTTTAAAAGTTCCACGTTTGCTGATGTTTAAAATATGACTGGTCGGATTTGGAAATATAGTTATATCAGGTTTTTCAAACTGAACAACACTTGAAGTAGTGAGCACTGGTTGATGTATTAAAAAATATTTACCCTCGCCATTTACTAATGTCATACCGGCAGCATAAAAACTATTGCTACTGTTATCTAAAATCAGATTGAAAGCCTGGTCATATCCACTGTTTCCAAAATATTGTTTATTAGTTTCATTGCCGTTCGAGTCTAAATAAATAATCATTAAATCGGTATTGCCTGTTGACTGATTTAAACCAAAACCTGTAATTATGTATTGTTGTGGTAAGTATTCAATAACGTCATAACCGGCTTCGGGACCATTGCCACAAGGTACAATATGCGACCATAAAATATTACCAGCAGTATCAAGCAACGTAATAAACGGATCGAAATAAGCACTGGTTGCTGTGGCCGCTTCGCCAACTAATAAATAATTGCCATTAACCGTTTCTAAAATGTTTTTACAGCCACTGTTGAAAGCGTAGGTTATATCCGTATTCCAAATTATTGTACCAGAAGTATCAATTTTAATTACTTGTGCATTGTAGTCTATACTTGCCGTTTTCTTATCGCCTCCAAAAACAAAATTGCCGTCTGAAGTAGCGCTAATATCATCGCCAACGGCATTTACGTTATAGCTATAAATTTTACTCCATATTTCATTTCCTACAGAATCAATGCGAAGCAAATAAACAGCATTGCCCGGCCCAGTTGGATTACTGGTAAAACCCGATAAAACAAAACCACCATCCTTATCCGGTGCAATACCCGAAAACATTTCAGTTGAAGCTAATTGACCAAAAGTTTTATTAAATATTATTTGTCCGGTAGTATCTGCCAAAAGTACCATTGCATCGGCATTGCCGGCACTGTCATCAACCTGACCAATAATGGCCAATTTGTTTTGTGCTGTATAAATAATGCGGTTGGCATGTGCGGTTTGCGAGCCAATAAAATTGCGCCAGATAATATTACCTGCAGCATCGAGTTTGTATAGCTCCATGCCGTGTTCTGACGTTTGCAAATTTACATAGTTGCCAATATAATATAATGCATTATCAATTGCTTGTGCTACTCCCTTACCGGTGCATGCCATGCCTGCACTACCGAACGATTTCGAAAAATAAGATTGAGCAAAGGTGCAAGTAGTAAAAAAAGTTGTAAAAATTATAACCGCAAATTTTATTCTCATTGGAGTCATAACTGGGAATATAAATAAATGCAAAGCAACGTTTTGTTATTGAATAGTTTTGCAATTTTATCATTTAATATAGCCGCAAAATATGATTTTTGTTATTTGCCAAATGCTAAATTGAAATAGCTTATTTAAATTTTAAAACTTTTCGAAACCAGAAATATATGTTCGACTTATTTAGGGTTGATTTTATTCATTTCAGACTATTAGATTTAATAGATATTTTACTTGTTACCTATATATTTTATCGTGTTTTTTTAATAATACGGGATAGCGTTGCAGTAAAAATATTATTAGGCGTTTTACTGATTTATTTACTATGGTGGCTTTTTGCACGTGTACTGCACATGACACTTATTGGTACCTTAATGGGTATTTTTATAAACGTTGGTATTATTGGGTTAATTATTGTGTTTCAGCCCGAAATCAGGCGGTTCTTGGTTCTTATTGGTACCAACAGTTTTTTTACCAAACGCTTTTTTAAATCAGGGTTGTTTGGTTTTGATAGCGTACAAGCCAGCCCATTAAATGCAACACCTATTTTAGATGCATGCCAATTGCTTAGTAAATCAAATACAGGGGCACTTATTGTTATAAGCAGGGCTACCAGCTTGAATTATATTATTGAAACCGGGCAAAAAATAGCTGCTGAAATATCAACTCCTTTAATAGAAAGTATTTTTTTAAGAACAGCACCGATGCATGATGGAGCTCTTATTATTGAAAACAATCAAATTGCAGCAGCGCGTTGTTTGTTACCTGTTTCGGCTAACGATAACCTGCCTGTACATTTGGGTACACGTCATAGAGCAGCCATTGGGATAACTGAAAACACCGATGCTATTGCCTTGGTAGTAAGTGAAGAAACAGGAAGTATTTCATTAGCAATTGACGGTGAGTTGCACTCAAATTTAAAAATAGAGGCAATAGAAGCGTTTTTAAAGTGATGGTTAAGTTTCTAAATGGTGCAAAAAAAAACCTTGCATTTTGCAAGGTTTTTAAATTTATGCGTTAGCTGTCTTTTTAGCATAACGTGTGCGGAACTTATCAACGCGGCCTGCTGTATCAACCAACTTCATCTTACCGGTATAAAAAGGATGACTCATGTGCGAAAGTTCTAATTTTACCAATGGATACTCATTTCCATCTTCCCATTTTATTGTGTCTTTGGTTTCAACTGCCGAACGGGTTAAAAACGCATAATCACATGATATATCTTTGAAAACAACTAAACGGTAGTTCTTTGGATGAATGTCTTTTTTCATTTCTTTAAAAATTTGAGGCGGCAAATGTAATTTTTTTAGGTATTAAAACAAACCACTAAGTCATTTTAATCAAACTTCTATTGTTAATAAACCAAAAAGCTTTTACCTGTAGTTTATAAAATAATACGTATGGAGCCTTTATTAATGTGTAACTTGTTTTTATTGTCTTTAACTTCTAACTCATAAACATAATTGCCCTCTTGAACCGTGTTTCCATTATCGTCTTTACCATCCCAGGCAAAATTCATATTACTGGTATTGTAAATAAGTTGTCCATGCCGGTTAAAAATTTTCATCTTAAAATCTCTAACTCCAAAACCGGCTACGCTAAAGTAATCATTAATAGCATCGCCATTGGGGCTAAATGCATTAGGTACGTATAAAGTGTAATAATCATTTATTACTACGGTTTGTGTTGTACTATCACTGCAACCGCCCGAATTGGTTACAACTAATGTAACAACGTAGGTTCCCGTATCAGTATAATCGTGTGAAATAAAACATGCATTAGCTGTGCCGCCATCACCAAAATTATAAAAGCAACTATCGGTATTGGTGCTGGTGCTTGTAAAGGTTATAACAGGTTGCAGTATGGAAGTTTCTTTTGGGTCGGCAATAAAGGATGCAACTGGCACATCAACCACTTTAATTAAATTGGTTTTTGTTTTAGTGGATACACATCCACTTAATGAAGTAATTGCCAAACTCACCGTGTATTGCCCTGCCGAAGTATAGGTTTGCGCAGGTGGATTTACTAAAGTAGAGGTGTTGCCATTGCCAAATGTCCATAAATAGCTACTACCGGCAGCAACAGCCGTGCTTAGGTCGGTAAAGGTGGCTGTAAATGGTGGGCATCCAATCGAATCGTCTTGCATAAAATTGGCAGTCGCTGCATCATTAACATAAATTGATTGGGTATCAGTTAATGCAGGGCAGCTACCGGTTGTTGCTGTTAAAGTTATTAAATAAGTACCCGCTGTAGTATATGTAATACCCGAGACGTTGGCAGTAGTTGCAGTAGTGGTATTAGCAGCAGGTGTAAAGTTCCAACTATAAGTACTGCCGGTAACAGCAGTGGCATTGTTGCTAAAATTGAAATTATTTACATCTAAACATTGTGATATACCCGGTGTAACAGCAATGTTAACTTTTTGACGGGGTTCAACCGTAACTGCTACTGTATCTTTATCACTACAAAAGTTGTTTAATGCTGTTACAATAAGGTTAGTAGTACTTGGTGCTGATGTATTGTTGCTTAATACTGCATAAGGGTTACTTATTGCTGCATTGTTTACACTATTAGCGGGCATCCAACTATAACTGTAACCAACTGAACTTATATCGCCAATTTGTACACTATCTCCATTACAAATAGTAACATCTGTACCGGCATTAGCATTAGCATTTGCTGCTATTATAATGGAATCGGTAAAAAGCACTGAATTACAACCATTTTCAAAAACAGTTAAGGTAATATATTGCATACCTGTGCTAACATAGTTTATATCATAAGGGCCGCTGCCACTACCACTGCTAATAGTTGCTGATCCGAAATTATAATTATATGTAGCTGTACTACTTCCGCTGCCTGTATAAGTAATTATTGTGTTTTCATTTCCGCATAAACTATCATCACTAATTGTAAATGTGCTGGTAGGTGCCTGGGTTACATATACACTATCAGTTGTTTTATTTGATAAGCAACCAGCTTCGTTTACCACCAATGTTATTACTTGATAACCCGATGCGGAAAAGCCTATGTTTTGAGGGCCGGCAACAGTACCACCAGGGGCTGCTGTGCCACTTCCAAAATCCCAGTCATATTGTGCAGTGCCGGTCGAAGTACCGGTATAAGTTGCAATAGCTTGAGCGCTGCTGCATATTGAATCGGTAAGTGAAAATGTTGAAATGGGCTTTGTGCCTAATGTAATATATTGAGTAGTTGTATTTGAAATGCATCCCAATTGATCAATAATCAAATAAACGCTGTCTAATCCGGCTGCTCCCCAGGTTACTAAAAACGTGTCAATATTATTGCCACCGGCAATAAATGAATTACCTAAACTCCAATAATAAAGTGCCGTTGAAGCTGCATTGCCATTGTAAGCAATCATTATGGTATCGCCAACACAACCTGATGCCGGCATACTAAATGTAGAAGTAGGTGGGTCGTTAACCGTTACATTTACGTTGGTGGGATTAGATTGACAACCGTTTTCAGTTACAGTAAGTGTTACAGTTTTAGTACCTGAAGTATTCCATTGTACAATGTAAGGGCCACTACCACTGCCACTCACTATTGTTGCACCGTTAAAATTCCAATTAAAAGTTGCTAATGGTCCGCCATTGCCTGTGTAATTGATTGTATCGTTAAGTCCAACGCATATCGTAGCCTGCGAAGTTGTAAAAGTACTTGATGGCCCTGCACCTACCTGAATTAAACGAGACGTAGCGTTGGTACAACCTGTTGCAGCATGCGACAGAACCAATCCCACAACGTAATTGCCTGCAAGCGGATAGTTTTGTTGTGGTGGATTGTTACCAACAAAAGTGTTTCCGTTTCCAAAACTCCAATTATAGGTTGTGCCGGCATAACTCGAATCTGTAAAATCGGTTGTATGCGGGAAACAACCTCCGGGCGCATCAACATAAAAATCGGGGTAGGGGGCAATTTGAAAAGTGCCGCCAAAGCTCATATCAAAAGTGTTTAAACTTGGGTTGGTGTAGTTTAAGTGGATGGCGTATGTATTACCGGCAGTTACATTTATAGCAGTACAAATATGTGCTGCACCACCGCATGGCGAACCAACAGAAGCACTTAAACCGGTTGGGTCGCCACCGGCACCATTGTATGTATAATTGCAAGCAACTACAGGCGCACCGGCACATCCGGCTGTTACGTTTAATACTTCCCAATCAATATCTAATCCTACTTGTGGAGTGCATAAAAATTCGAAAGTGCCCGATTTTGCAACCGTAAACTTATACCAAACATCGCTTAAATAAGCAGCCGGGAATGTGTAACAACTAATTTGCTGGCCCGAATTGCTGAAAATAGGGGGTGGGTTACCGGTAAAACTTTGTTTGTTACATAAACGTATGCTGGTTGCGCAACTATCGCCAATACCGGCAGCATAATTAGGCACAGGGGTTATAGATGTAACACATAAATTAAATGAACCGCTTGCACCCAAACTGCTCACTTCAAACCAAACTTGTGTACCAACAGGCACAGCAAAATTTACACTTGCCGGCCCACCCGGACTAATGGCTGCATTACATACCAAAGAGGTGTTGCTGTTGCAATTACCATTAGGCACGCTAATTACAAGCGATGAAGCCGGACCCGGAGCAATTGGTAAAGCAGTAATGGTGTTTTGGGTACCTGTTGTAATAAAGCTGTACCATACCTCATTACCACCTGTTGGTGCATTACAGGTATTGGGTGTAACTCCATCGGGTGTAGCTGACGCATTGGTACTATTTAAACATAACGAACCGGTAGCTGGCAATGTAATCAATTGTGCAAATGCACAATTATCGTTCGAGGGTTGGGCAACTGCAGTTTGTAAGTAGCATAATATTGCTATTGCCGTTAAGATATTTTTCATAGGTCTAAAAGCGCGAATTGCTTTGAATTCTAAGGCCGTAAAGTTCAAATTTTATGTGGATTATTTAGTTGAAGATTGTAAAAAGTTATTCATATTTAAAAAGGTAGCCTACTTGTTTTTGCTTGGCTGAAAATGTAAGCCATTGGTGATGATTTTCTAAAACATTGCCTAAACAAAATGTGTAATTTAAGTGGAGAGAGTTCTATATTGGCGGCCACTAAATTTTCTTTTATGGAGTATATAAACCAATTTATTGACACTAACAAACAGCGTTTCATTGATGAATTAATGGCATTTCTGCGGATACCCAGCGTAAGTGCCGATTCGGCATACAAGCATCATGTTGCTGATGCGGCTGCTTTTGTAGCTCAAAAGTTAGAAGCTGCAGGTGCTACCGATGTAGAAATTTGTAACACAGCAGGCCATCCAATTGTTTATGGTCAAAAACTTATCAATCCACAACTGCCAACCGTTGTGGTTTATGGCCATTATGATGTGCAACCTCCCGACCCATTGGATTTATGGAACTCGCCACCATTTGAACCTGTAATTAAGGATGAAAAAATTTATGCACGGGGTGCTTGTGATGATAAGGGCCAGGTTTATATGCACATCAAAGCTTTTGAGTTAATGATGAAGAATAATGCCTTGCCATGTAATATAAAGTTTATGATTGAGGGCGAGGAGGAAGTTGGCTCGGCAAACTTAGGCGATTGGATACGAGCAAATAAGGAAAGGCTTAAAGGGGATGTAATTTTAATTTCTGATACATCTATTATCAGCAACGATACACCCAGCATTGATGTGGGCCTGCGCGGCTTGAGTTATTTAGAAGTTGAGGTTACCGGCCCTAACAGAGATTTGCACTCAGGTGTTTATGGTGGCGCAGTTGCTAACCCTATTCAAGTGCTTTGTGAAATGATTTCACAATTAAAAGATACCAAACAGCACATTACTGTTGACGGGTTTTATGATGATGTGCTATCCGTATCGGATGCCGATAGAAAAGCTATGGCTTTAACTCCTTTTGATTTAAATGAATACAAAGCTGACTTAGGCATTAACGAAGTTAGAGGCGAAACCGGCTACACCACATTAGAGCGAACCGGAATCAGACCCACATTAGAGTTAAATGGTATTTGGGGCGGTTATACAGGCGAGGGTAGTAAAACGGTTTTACCATCAAAAGCTTATGCAAAAATAAGCATGCGATTGGTACCCAATCAAAACCATGAAACCATTACAAAATTGTTTGCGCAACATTTTGAAAAAATGGCGCCATCATACGTAAAAGTTAAAGTTACACCCCATCATGGTGGCATGCCGTATTTAACCGAAACCACAAGCGATGCTTACATAGCTGCCGAAAAAGCGATGGAAACAACCTTTGGTAAAAAACCCATACCTACAAGGGGTGGTGGCAGTATTCCTATTGTAGCCTTATTTGAAAAAGAATTGGGTTTAAAAAGTGTATTGATGGGATTTGGATTAGATAGTGACTTAATACATTCGCCTAATGAGCATTTTGGAATTTTTAATTTTCTGAAAGGTATTGAAACCATTCCTCACTTCTTTCATAACTACACAGCAATAAAAACGAAATAAGCATATCAGGAATATTCAGATTAAAGGGGCATTACTTATATGAAAGAAGTTGAAAACAAGACTTCAATTTTTTATTTACCCAAACAAAGAGGCTGCCTAAATTTTGGCAGCCTTTATTATTTGAAGGATAAAGAAGTAACTTCAATTTTACGGGCTAAAGCTGCTTCGGGGCTATATACTGATTGTGCTTTGTTGCGCACATCATCACTAACTTTTACTACATCAGCCTCGCCCATTGCTTCTTTAACAATGATTAGCTTACCGCCATCAAAATAGCTTTGCAAAATGTTTTGATTGTATTTATTCAAATAGTTAATAAAGCAACTGATTCTTCGTTGTGATAAACGAAAGTTATATTGACTATCAGCTAACGGACTCGACATACCACGTACCGTTATTGTAACCGTTTTATCGCGTTGCAAAAGAGATAAAACATATTGACACATCTTTTCAAGCCGTTGATATCCGTCTAATAAATCATCTTCAAAAAAAGTATGCATTCTTAATGCTGCTTTTTCTCTTTCATTTACTGCAAAGCCAAGTGCGTAATTTTCTTTGTAGGTACTTGCGGTTAATTGGTACTTCTTAAAGAGGGCATCATAATCAGCTTTAGTTGTTTCTTTTAAAGTTTTTGGGTCGGGTTCATCATTGTCAAAATATAATCGTAAAGGGAAAGAAAATTCTAATTCATTTTCAATGATACTTCGTGTTAAACTATCGCGTGTGCTAACCGGACCCTCATCTAATGTTATAACACCATAACTTTTTTGTACTTCGCCTTTTATTTTTTGTTTTTCGAGCCGGTTAATTTTGTAGGCATACAAATCATAACAACAGGTTTCGGAATTGATATGCAATGCGCCTTTTCTGTTGGTAGTTAATATGCCGCTTGTATCGTTATCATTTACGGTAAAATATAAATCATTATAACTGCTGTTTAAAGGTAAGCCTAAATTTGTAGCTGTTTTAAACTGCCCCGTTAAGTTATCCGATCTAAAAACATCAAAACCGCCAAAGCCATAATGACCTTCGCTACTAAAGTACAATGCTTCTTCAGTTTTTGCATAAAAGGGTGTTTCGTCATCAGCAAAAGTGTTTATGGCATCTCCTGCATTAATGGGTGTTGTAAATTGTCCCTGTAAATCCAATTGCATCTGCCAAATATCCATTTTGCCATAACCACCGGGCATGTTACTAACGAAGTGAATTAAATATCCTTTGTTACCATTGGTGGTAATATTGGGTTGTGTGTAAGTATAAGCCTCGTTAAATGAACTGAAGTTTACAGGCTGTGGCATTGTCCATTTTTTATCAGCAAAATAGCTCATCATTAAACGGCATTTAAACTTAATGCCGGTATCGGGCTTACAATCGCAGAACAACATTATTTTTTTATCAGGACTAATAGCTGCATTGTTTCTGTTTTTATCATCGCTGTTAATGGGCAGGGGAAGTGTTTCGGCATTGGCGTAACGATTGTTTCTGATTTTGCTGCTTAATATTTTTGGAATATATATTTTTTGATGTCGTTTATCAGGGTTAGCTACGTCAAAACGGTTTGATGAAAAGTATAATTCGTTAGCAATAACCTGGCCGGCATAATCAGCATGTATTGTATTTATCTGGCTGCCTAAATTATTGACGGTTGCTTTAAGTGGTTGCTTGGCCCAAAGGATGGCCGAGTCGCATGCAGCAATTTCAAGCAGCGTTTTTTTGCCTTTATAGGTTGTTGTGTCTAATCCTAATTTTTGATATTGCTTGTAATAAACTTTGGCTGTTTCATACATGCCATTATACTTTTTCATTTCGGCCAGATAAAATATTGCATCCGGGTAAATTTGCATGTCATCGTTCGAAACAATGTTTGTATAAGTAGCGGCAGCATGTATATAATCGTTGCCTAAACGTTGCGCCTCCGCTTTTTTTATTAGTAATGGTAATTGCTTTGGGTTTGCAAGTAAGGCTTGCTCGTAGTAAAAAGCAGCATTAAAATAATCGAACTTTGACATAGCTTTATCACCGGCTTTTTCAAAGCCTGCAGCCGTTTGTGCTATTATGGGTTGGGCTGCAAATACAAACCAAATTATGGCAAGCCATTTTCTCATTTTAATTTATCAATAAATAATACATGGGGGTGATGGTGCCAAAGGTCTGATTTTATAAATCTTATATATCAGTGCTGCTTCAAAGCCGCCACGTCCTTTGCTTGCATTTGTTAGTTGGCTGATATTTATGTCATAACTTAATCCTACATACAAATTTTTTAAGCCTAAACCCGTTTGTAGTACTATAGCATCGGCCCAACGGTAAGATACACCAGCTTCCAACAAACTAACCTTTTCAAATTTATGCCACTGTATGTGTCCGCCAAAATGTATTTGTTGTAAAGTGTTTTGACGCATATACAATAAATGTGGTATAATGGTTACGTTATTTACTTGTTGCTGCCAGTGTGCGTATGCAGTAAGGCGGGGCATAATTTTTACGTTACCCGAATTATAGAAACTGTTTTTTGCCCGGTTTATATGGTGTAGTGCAACACCCAATTGAAACTGCCTGGTTTCATTTTTAAACAATTGTCCATGCAAGCCTATACCTAAATCAAAGTAGCCCATTTTATCATCGGTTACCGGTTCGCCTGTTGGCGCAGTAGGATCAAAAAAATCGCCAGTAAATTGATTGTTAAAAGACAACCCGTTTATATCAAAACTTTTTTGAGTATAGCCTAACAAAACGCCTATACTTATGATGTTTATCGAATCGGCATCAAGTGTTTGTTGGAAACCGGTTGTGAAATTAATATTGGTTGTACGCAGGTGCGAGTCGCCATCAACATCGCTGTTAACCATTAGCCCAACACCGGTGTTGGGATGAAAAGTTCCAATGCCTATTGCTTTCATATCAAAAGCGGCTGAGTAAGTGCGATATGGAACCGTTACTGATTTCCACTGACTGCGGGTATTAAGCACCATCCGGTAATCGGCATTGGCACCCGTTAAAGCAGGATTGAGGTTTAAAGGCGAGTTGTAATATTGAGAGTAGTGTAAATCTTGCCCAATCGAATGTTTTGAAAATAACAAAAGCAACAATACCCATATACGTAGTGCATGTATATGGTTTACTGTTTTCAGTTTGGTTATATAATTTGCTATTTTCAAATGACTACCTTAATAGTGTAATGTTTCCTTTTTTATAAAACTTTTGTTGATCAAAACAAGTTATCTCTATATAATAGTCGAAAACGGCCGGTGTTAATGCTTTGCCTTTATACATACCATCCCAACCATTATTGGGGTTATTACTTTCGAAAACTTTTTGACCCCACCGGTCAAATATTTTAAAGTTCATTTCTAATATCGTATTGCCTTTTACATACAGTACATCGTTTTCGTTGTCGCCATTTGGCGAAAAAGCGCTTGGTACAAATAGCTCAGGTTCTATACAGTTCACATCTTTGATATAGATTGAAACAGTATCGGTATTGGTGCAGCCATTTGCATCGGAAATTACAACTACAAATTGGTGGTAGCCGGTATCGGGTTTAGTGGTGGGATTATATATGACTGCATTATTTAATATGTTGCCCGGTTGCCATGTATAGTTGTAATTGGCTTGTGTGGCAATTAACTGCACAAGCTGACCTAAATATGCAGTATCGTAATTTATGGTTGCAATCAGTGGTGGAAGTGAGTCGCTAAATAAAACATGTACACTATCAGTAACACTACAGCCATTATCATCGGTAACTATTACGGTATATATACCCGGACACAGGTTATTTGCTGTGGCTGAAGTTTGTTGTTGCGTATCGTTCCAAATATATTGGTATGGACTTGTACCTCCGTTATTATTAATTGTAGCAGTACCTATACACAAACCGTTACAGTAGGCAGTTGTAGCTTGTATGGTTTTATTAAGTTTTGGAGGTGCAGTTATAGTTACAGTACGCTGTACGGCACAACCTTTACCATCGCTAACGGTAACAGTGTAAACACCGCTGCACAGGTTTATTGCAGTTGGTGTAGTTTGATTCTGACTATCACTCCACAAAATGTTGTAGGGTGCATTGCCTCCGGTATGGTTAACCGTTGCTGTTCCGTTACAATCGTCAAAACATAAATTGTTGGTGCTTGAAAGCAGTTGCGCATTAAATGCATTACTGGTGTTTATAGTAAGTGTAACAGTATCTTTGCAACCATATTGCGAAGTACTGATAAAGGTTGCCACAAAGGTACCGGCAACATTATACGCATGGGTAGGGTTTCTAGTAGAGCCGGTTATTCCATCGCCAAAATCGTAATAAATGTTACTGGCAAGTCCGCCACTTATAACACTATCTTTGAAATAAGCAATGGCATTACAACTGTCAATGTTTACGGTTAGATTTGCAATATGTTGTGGGTAAATGGTTATGTTTTGTATTGATGTATCGTTACATAACGGATTGTTAGAATAAGCGATCAATGTAACTGCATAAGTACCAGGTTGTGTGTATTGATATGTAGGATGAATGACAGTACTGGTATCGTTGGTAGTTAGTAAATTGCCAAAATCCCATTTATAATTAGTTGCACCGGCACTTAAATTCGTAAAGTTTACAGCATTAATGCCACATTGTGTTTGTGGGTTAGTAAAAAATGCAGTTACCAATCCTGAGCAAGGAACCACATTTATCTGAAAATCGCGTTTGGTGGTGCTTAACAAATATCCATTTCGGTATTCATTTGCACAAACCCCTACAACAAATTGGCCGGCTGCATTCGGAATTGCTGTGAGTATGCCTGTAACGCTGTCAATTTTTAAAGGGAATGGCCCCCCCAGCATATTATTCACATTAAAACCTGGTGCCCATGTAACCGGAGCATAAGGCGGGTCTTCGGGTGGGTCGGGTTGTGGTGTACTTAAGGCACCATTTAAAGGTGCGCATAGTTCATATCGTATTACATCACCATCCAGATCGGTTGCGCTATGATTAAATTCGAATGGATAATTCTGACAAATAAACGGTGGAGGCCAATTATTAAAAACAGGGTTGCTGTTTATTGGAACGGGTATGCGGTCGGGTATAGTTGTATATATGGTTATTCCCTGATCATCGGGCAGGGCTAAGTTGGTTATGGTAACATTACGGCAACAACGCTGATAAACTAATTGGTAACCGCCCGGTATTGGAGGTAAGCTAACATTAATGATGTAGGTAGTACGCTCATAACATACATCGGTGGGTGGGGTAAGGCATGGCGAATTTATAAATGGCTGAACGGTATCTTTAAACAAAAAGGGCATCTGAAAATTATAAAGCAAATCGTTAAACACATTAAAAACGCCTAATGCCGCAGGGTCATCAAATTGCGGCACACCATTATAACAATCGCGGTAAACCGTTACCCTTATCTCATAATTATCTCCGCCCAAATATTTGTAATTGATTTCGCCTCCGACAATATGTGTGGCTTTTGACGATTGTACAAAAAGTAGTATGAAGAGTGGGAGTAGTAGTTTTATTTTCATGAACGCTCATGCGTATAGTTTCACAAAAATAAAAACAGACCAATGCCGATGAAGAAAAATTATTGAACGATGGTAGGTTTTGCGTCAGTTTCGGTTATTACGGTAAAACTATTAGCTATGGGCAAAGTATTTTGCAATATGGTTTCGATAAATGTTTTACCATGCTTGCAATAAAACATAGTGAAGTTAAAATACCGCTCTTGAAGCGATTGCATGGGAAACAAATTTTCCTTTATCGTATCAATTTGCAATAAGGCCGTTTCATTTTTTCGTTTGATTGCTTTAAGGGCTTTATCTTCTAAAATTTTTATGCCATTTAATGCTTTTTGTTTTTCGGATTGGGCTGTTGCTAAAAGTGTTGTGTCAATATTTGATATAGCTGTAGCCAATTGGTTGTAAACAAGTTCAATTTGATGGTTAGCAGGCAATGCAAATTTACTTATCGTATCATCCTGTAATAAAAAGCGCTTAACCAATGTAGTTTTGTCTAAGAATAAATCTACGATTGGCAATTTGAGTTGATTTATTTTTTTGTCAATTGATTTTTCAATCCATAAAAATGAATTGCGCAATAGAACAACAGGATAGAAGATGTTATAAGCGTCAAACATTTTTTTGTATTGAAGCCAATAACTTACTTCGGCACCACCACCAATGTAAGCAACATTTGGAAGCAAAACCTCCTGATAAACAGGACGCAAAATTACATTGGGTGAAAATCGTTCGGGATTGCTTTCGATTTCATGTTCTATTTCGGTTTTATTAAACGAAATAGTAGTATTAAGTACCCGATAATTATCGCCTTCTGACTCAATTCTTTCGCGAATACCATCTATCATGTAAAACAAATTTATAGGCCTTGCAAATACTTGTGTTTTATATTTTTTGCTCAGTTGTTTTGTTGTATCATCAACATTTTTGTAAGCTAAACTGTCAAAAATGTCAGCTTTCAAATACGGAATAAACAGTTGCTTAAGTGTTTTGTCAGATGCATCAATAATTACCAAACCATTTTGGCCGAAAAGTTCGTTAACTAAAGCGCGTGTTGCTTCGGCTAAGTTTTTTTTGTTTTGGTAAGCAATGCTAATCAGGTTTATTATTTCGTTTGCAAATACGTTTGCGCCTAAAGCTTCTTTTAATTGGGTTAAGCAATTGTCAATATTTGTTATGGGTAAACTTCCGGTTGCACCCTTATTTGTTTCTGTCCAATTTATTTTTTTATCGAAAACATACGTATGGTTTATCTCATCAAAATCATGATCTTCTGAAGCCATCCAGTAAACCGGTACAAAATGTTTGTCGCTATATTGTTGGTTAAGGATTTGCGCCAGTTTTATTGCCGATGCTATTTTGTAAATGAAATACAAAGGGCCTGTAAAAAGGTTTAGCTGGTGGCCGGTAGTTACAGTAAATGTTTGGCTGTTTAATAATGAACTTAAGTTTGATTTTACTTCGTTATGAGTAGGCAAATTGCTATACTGCTTTTGTAATGCATGATGCAACAATTTACGATTGGGGGCTGTATTGGTGCGTTTTTCTATAGCTTCGTTAATTCCATTTAGGTTTGGTTCGAAAGCATAGTATGTTTCCAGATTTTTATTGCCTGTATAGTAATCGGTAACCAATGCATTAACTGCATTGGTTTGTGCGAATGGAATATGCGATACTTTAAAATCCACAAATAATAAGCTTGTTTTTAATTATTTTAATTCAGTTGGTACGCCAAATAAATCAAACTCTTCGGCTTTGTTTATGTGTACATTAATGAAGCTGCCTACGCGCAAATAATTATTTTGGGTATCAATAATTACTTCATTATCTACTTCGGGCGAATCGGCTTCGGTTCGGCCTATGTAGTAGTTGCCCTCTTTTCTATCAACCAATACATTAAAAGTTTTTCCAATTTTTGATTGATTTAATTGCCATGAGATTTCCTGTTGTGCATTCATTATTTCGGCTACACGGTGTTGTTTCACTTCATCGGCAACATTGTCAATTAAATTATATGCATGTGTATCTTCTTCATGCGAATAGGCAAAAACACCTAAACGGTCAAATTTCACTTCATTAATAAAGTTCAACAAGTCCTGATGTTGTGCATCTGTTTCGCCCGGGTACCCTGATATTAATGTAGTTCGTAAAGTTATATCCGGTACTTTTTTACGTATGGTTTGTAACAGTTGTAGTGTTTTTTCGCGTGTGGTACCTCTGCGCATCGACTTTAATATGTCGTTGTTTACATGTTGTAGTGGTATATCTAAATAATTGCAAATGTTTTTGTGTTTGGCCATAACATCTAAAACGTCTAATGGGAATCCCATTGGAAAAGCATAATGCAATCTAATCCACTCAATACCTTCAACTTGTGCCAAATTATCTAATAATTGGGCAAGCTTTCTTTCTTTATATAAGTCTAAGCCATAATAAGTGCTGTCTTGTGCAATTAATAAAAGCTCTTTAGTTCCTTTTGCCGCAAGTGTTTTTGCTTCGGATATTATTTGTTCAATCGGTTTCGAAACATGTCCACCACGCATTAATGGTATAGCGCAAAAGGAGCATGGCCTATCGCAGCCTTCCGAAATTTTTAAATAAGCAAAGTGCTTGGGCGTAGTAACCATACGTTCACCTACCAGTTCGTGCTTATAATTGGCACCTAATGTTTTAAGTAAATGTTGCAGGTCTCTGGTTCCAAAAAAAGCATCAACGTTGGTAATTTCTTTTTCTAAGTCGGGTTTATAGCGCTCGCTTAAACATCCGGTAACTATTAATTTTTCAATTTGCCCTTTTTCTTTTTTACGAGCATAGTGCAAAATGGTATCAATACTTTCTTGCTTGGCATTATCAATAAAACCGCAAGTATTTATAATAACCACTTCGGCTTGCTTTTTAGCTTGCGACTCATGTTTTACATCAAAATCATTGGCCTTTAATTGCCCCATTAATTCCTCGCTGTCAACTAAATTTTTTGAGCAGCCTAATGTTACAACATTAACACTGGTTTGTTGGGTTGATTTTGTTTTCAAAGTATATGGTTTGTAAAGCGTTATAAATAATTCATGATTTTAGTGTCTGGCTATTGGGTTTTAAAAAGAGAGTCTATAAAGGCTTCGCGGTTAAATACCTGTAAATCATCCATCTTTTCGCCAACACCAATGTATTTCACCGGTATCTTAAACATATCAGAAATGCCAATAACAACGCCACCTTTTGCTGTACCATCTAATTTGGTTAGGGCTAATGCATTTACTTCGGTAGCTGCTGTAAATTGTTTGGCTTGTTCAATTGCATTTTGCCCCGTACTTGCATCGAGTACTAAAAGAACTTCATGTGGTGCATCGGGCATCAGTTTTTGTAATACCCTTTTTATTTTACCCAATTCATTCATTAATCCAACTTTATTGTGAAGTCGCCCGGCTGTATCAATTATAGCAACGTCATAATTTTTGCTTATGGCCGATTGCAGTGTATCGTATGCAACTGAGGCGGGGTCGGCATTCATACCTTGCGATACAATTTCAACTCCTACACGGTTACTCCAAATGGTTAACTGATCAACAGCAGCCGCCCTAAAAGTATCGGCAGCGCCAAGTAACACTTGATTGCCCTGGCTTTTAAATTGATGCGCTAACTTGCCTATGGTAGTAGTTTTACCCACACCGTTTACACCTACAACTAAAATAATGTATGGCTTTTTATTGGGGGTAAATGTATTCTCAATTCCTGTATCTGTTTCGCTTAGTAAATCAACTATTTCTTCTTTAAGCATTTGATTTAATGCTTCACTGCCAATGTATTTGTCGCGTGCAACACGTTTTTGTATGCGTTCAATAATTTTTAAAGTAGTTGGCACGCCCACGTCTGACGACACTAAGACCTCTTCCAAATTGTCCAGCACTTCATCATCAATGGTTGTTTTACCAACTATGGCTTTCGAAACTCTGGTGAAAAAGTTTTCGCGTGTTTTTTCTAAGCCTTTATCTAAAGTTTCTTTTTTCTCTTTAGAAAACAATTTGCTAAAAAAACTCATAGGATTACTTATAATTAATTTAATGGTTGTGGAGAGGCTAAAAACAAAAAAAGCCTCCTACGATATCGCAAGAAGCTTTATTACATTTTAGCTTTAAAATTATTTTTCTTTCAAAAAATCTTTAATGTGGTCATTGTGTACCACTTCTTCTTTAAAAGCATATGAGCCTGATGGGTTTTTAACCATCTTAATCACTTTCGAAAATTCTTTGCCTTTACCGGATTTAAGTGTTGCCACTACTTTCTTTGCCATGCTTGGTGCTTATTTTGAGTTATAAAATCAGATTACTTAATTTCTTTATGTACAGTCATTTTCTTTAAAACCGGATTGTACTTTTTAAGTTCTAAACGCTCGGGGTTATTTTTTTTGTTTTTAGTAGTAATGTATCTTGAAGTGCCTGCAACACCACTGTTTTTATGTTCGGTGCATTCCATTATCACTTGAATTCTGTTGCCTTTCTTTGCCATCGTTTTTACTTGTTAATCGTTTTCATTAAATACCGTAATAATTATAAACTGCCTTTACGGATGGCTTTATCTATTGCCGCACTGATACCTAACTTATTGATGGTGCGTAATGCTGAAGTAGATACCTTAAGTCTGATATATTCGCCTGTTTCGGGAATGAAAAACTTTTTTGTTTGCAAGTTCGGATTAAACCTGCGTTTTGTTTTGCGGTTCGAAAACGAAACACTGTTACCAACAATAGATGTTTTACCGGTTAAGTCACAAATCTTTGACATAATGTTATTTTTAATTTTAACGGGGTGCAAATATATTCTTTTTTGTTTTCCAAAAAACAAAATTCTTGCAGTTATTCATATTGCATTGTTAATACCTTTTTATTCAACTGTGGCACATGCTTTTGGCCTGTAAATCTTATTTGCCAGTTTAATAATTAGTTATTCTGCCATTTTTATTTTGTACCAATAGACTTAAAAAAATGAATAAGATGCCAAACAAACACTCTGTTTGTCAACTTGAGGTTTCACTCAAAGCATTGAAAAAATTACGTAAGCTTGGCTTGGAAGAACATGTATGTTAACATGAACGTGTTGGTAATTAGCGTACAAGCTTTAAAGCAAGCAATTTAATATCGGTAATTTTATAACGTTAAAAATTTATTTATGCAAGTAACGTATTACGGCCATTCCTGTTTTTTAACTGAAATTAATGGTGCACGTATTTTATTCGATCCTTTTATTACGCCCAATGAACTGGCAAAACATATAGATATTAACAACATTCGTTGCGATTATATACTAATTTCTCACGGCCATTTTGATCATTTAATTGATGCCGAAGTAATTGCCAAGCAAACCGGTGCATTATTGGTTAGCAATTGGGAAATTGTAAATTGGTACATAAAAAAAGGTGTTACCAATACGCACCCCATGAATATAGGAGGCCATTGGATGTTTGATTTTGGGAAGGTAAAATGTATAAATGCAGTTCATAGCAGCTCCATGCCCGATGGTAGTTATGGTGGTCAGGCAATGGGTTTTTTAATTGAGACACCTGAAGGAAATTTTTACTACTCGGGCGATACAGCATTAAATTACGATATGAAACTGATAGGGGAGTTTAAAACGATGGATGTGGTTTTTTTGCCCATTGGCAATAATTTTACCATGGGTGTTGATAATGCCATAATTGCTTCTGACTTTATTAACTGTGATCATGTTGTTGGGCTTCACTACGATACTTTTGGATACATAACTATAAATCATGACGAAGCTGTTGAGAAATTTGATGCTGCCGGTAAAAAACTACACCTTATACCTATTGGAAACACCATTGAAATATAATTGTTAAAAACTAAATTATGAAATCCATTTGCGTTAAAAACCTTTGTTGCTACATGTTTTGGGGTGTTTTAGCATTTGAGCTAATCTAATTGTGTTTTAAAGTACACATGTATAATTGTAAATTGCCGGCCCATTTTAAAAATCAAACCATGCATAAGCATCCATTTAGAAAAATAACCGTTTTAGCCGGTATATGTTGCATTTTATTGAGTGCATGTAAAAAGGCGGAGTATTATCAACTTTCGCAAGAGGAACAGGATGAGTGGAGCACCTATGGGGCTAACCAAAGCTTTAACTTTATTTCAACCCAAGGTAATTTAATTCCTTATAAAAGCGGAGGCTTGTATCGCGCCTACCATCAAAGCGGTGATTTATATGAAGAGTACTTATATACTGCCATCAATAGAACCGATACAAGTATTGAAAGTAATGTAGGTGGTGTTTTTATTGATAAAAAGGCATCAGGTATAGAAGTGAAAGTTGGTTTACCTAATTTCTATAAAAATGTGAAAATCAATGGTTTGCAACAAACCATACAAAGCATTAACGGCAAAAACTACCCGGATGTTTACATATTAGTTGCCGACCCGTTACAAACCGACAGCATACATAATATTGATTCGATATTTTACTCAAAGGCATACGGTTTCCTTAAGTACACGGACATCTATGGCGAAACTTACACAATCACACAATAATCAAACTTAATAATTAAAAAACTATGTCGAAAGTTATTGCCATTGCAAACCAAAAAGGAGGTGTAGGTAAAACTACTACTGCAATAAACCTGGCTGCTTCACTAGCGGTACTCGAATACAAAACGCTTTTGGTTGATTGCGATCCGCAGGCTAATGCTACCTCTGGAGTAGGCTTTGATCCACGTAATATAAAAACGAGTATTTACGAGTGCATTATCAATGACATAAAACCAATGGATATTATACTCGAAACCAAAACGCCAAATTTATACTTGTTGCCATCGCATATTGACTTGGTAGGTGCTGAAATTGAAATGATAAATATGCCCAATCGCGAGCGTATGATGAAACAATCGTTAGATAGCATGAAAGATGAGTTTGATTTTATCATTTTAGATTGTTCGCCATCGTTGGGTTTGATCACCATAAATTGTTTGGTTGCAGCCGACTCAGTTATGATTCCGGTGCAGTGCGAATATTTTGCTTTAGAAGGCTTAGGCAAATTACTTAACACCATTAAAATAGTGCAGAACCGGCTTAATGTAAATTTAGCTATCGAAGGTATTTTACTAACTATGTATGATGTACGTCTTCGATTATCAAACCAGGTTGTTGAAGAAGTTAAAACGCATTTTCAAACCATGGTTTTCGATACAATTATACAACGTAATACCAAATTGGGTGAAGCCCCGAGCTATGGCGAATCAATAATTATGTTTGATGCCGAAAGCAAAGGTGCTATCAATTACCTAAACCTTGCCCGCGAAGTGCTTCAAAAAAATAATCTGACAGCCATTCCAAATCGCGACAAAATTTTGTCTGCTGAAAATAGAAACCCTATTGATTTATCGCTAAACTAATTAGCAACGTTTACCATCCAAAATGACTAAGAAAACTGCTTTAGGCAAAGGATTAAGTGCCCTGCTCGAAAACACTGCAACCGATATTACCCATAATGCCAATATGGGCGACATAGCTGCGGTTGCAGGTGCTATTTCAAATATTGATATAAGAAAAATTGAAGCCAATCCTTTTCAACCACGTACCGAATTTGACGAAACCGCATTAAAAGAACTTTCGGCTTCGATAAAACAGCAAGGTATTATACAACCCATTACCGTTCGTAAAATGGGTTATGACAAGTATCAGATAATTTCAGGCGAAAGACGATATAGGGCATCGCTTTTAGCCGGTATAGAATCGTTACCGGCTTATGTACGTATAGCAGATGATCAGGCAATGCTTGAGATGGCTTTGGTTGAAAACATCCAACGCGAAAACCTGAATGCATTAGAAGTTGCCATCAGCTACAAACGGTTAATAGATGAATGCCATATTTCGCAAGAAATGTTAGCTGACAAAGTAGGCAAGGAGCGAAGCACCGTAACCAATTATTTGCGCTTACTAAAATTACCACCGCAAATCCAACTGGCCATTAAGGAATCGAAAATAACAATGGGGCATGCCCGCGCCTTAATTAATGTAAATGATGTAGTAATGCAGCTACAGCTTTTTAATGAAATTTTAAATAATGGTTTATCGGTTCGTAAAGCCGAAGAGTTGGTGCGCAATACAAACAAAGTTGCAAAACCAAAAAGTACACAAGCTGCGCTTTCGCCTGATTTAAAAAGCGTTCAAGATAAGTTGTCATCTTTGTACGAAACCCGTGTAACCTTTACTAATGGTAAAAAAGGTTCAGGTAAAATAGTAATTAACTACTACTCAAACGAAGACCTGACCCGCATTATCGAAATGCTCGATTACGAGTAATGAATCGCGCTGCAATATTAAGTTTGAAATCAATGCGCTTTAAAGTTAAAGCCGCATTATTTTTTTTTCTGGCATTCAGTAATACATCCGAAGCACAATCAGTTTCAAGTATTGATAGCCTTGAGTTTATGCACTCGCCAAGTAAAGCCGCACTTAGGTCGGCAATTTTGCCGGGTTTAGGTCAGGCATACAACAATAAATATTGGAAAATACCAGTTATTTATGCCGGTGCAGCTACACTGGGTTATTTTATATATTTTAATAACAACCAATACCAACGTTATAAAGAGGCCTACATCTACCGGTTAGATAACGACCCTTCAACAATTGATGAGTTTGAGCAATTGGGCTTGCAACCTGAAGATATTAAAGCACAAAAAGACTATTGGCGCAGGAACCGCGATTTGTGCATTATAGGCATGGGCGCTTTATATACTTTAAATATTATTGATGCTTATGTTGATGCACATTTGTTTTATTTTAATGTAGCCGAAAAAATAAGCATGCAGGTTACACCTTATGCCGGTTTTAATCAAGTAGCTTATACAGGTATTAATTTAAATTTCAAATTCTGATTCTATGAAAATCGGACTGATTGGCTACGGAAAAATGGGGCAAATTATTGGTACCCTTGCCGAAAAACAAAACCATGAAATTGTTTTAAAAATAAATTCTGCAAACAGTAACCTGCTCAATCATGATTGGCTTAAGCAATGTGATGTATGTATCGAATTTTCAACCCCACAAACAGTAGTAAAAAATATTGTAGCCTGTTTCGAAGCCCATGTTCCTGTGGTTTGCGGCACTACCGGTTGGTACGAAACTTTGCCCGAATTAGCTGCCAGTTATAAAGATTCAACTTTATTTTATGCCTCAAATTTTAGTATAGGTGTAAACTTAATGTTTGCCATAAATAAGTTTATGGCCGGGCTTATGCATACACAAGCGAGTTATAAAGTAAGCATGCAGGAAATACATCACCTACAAAAAAAAGATATGCCAAGCGGTACTGCTATAACGTTAGCGCAAGATGTGTTGGTTGCTTATAAAGAATTAAACGGATTTGGTATCACCCCTGATAAAAGCAAACTTGTTATAGATTGTGTGCGTGCCGAAGGTGTTATAGGAACACATCTGGTACAATATCAATCAGAAATTGACGAAATAACCTTATCACATAAAGCATTTAACAGACAAGGTTTTGCCGAAGGCGCTTTATTAGCTGCCAATTGGATTTTTGGTAAAAAAGGATTTTTTACGATGCAGGATATGCTGCATTTAAATTTACGTTAACCGCGTAACCCTGTTAACTAAATTAACTCCATATTGCAAGCCCCACTTTTAATTAACTGTTATTGTAACTGTTACACTATATGTTTTCAAACAAAGAAAAAACCAAGAAACCAAAGAGTAAAGCACGCGAATGGTTTGATGCCATTATTTTTGCCGTAGTTGCTGCTACTTTAATCCGTACTTTTTTGCTCGAAGCTTTTACCATACCTACACCAAGTATGGAAGAGACACTTATGGTTGGCGATTTTTTATTCGTAAGCAAGGTTAATTATGGGCCACGCATACCACAAACTCCGCTTTCATTACCTTTTGTACATAATGAAATTTTAGGCTTTAAATCATATAGCGAGGCTATAAAATTAGATTACAAGCGACTGCCGGGCTTCGCTACCATTAAAAATAACGACATTGTTGTATTTAATTACCCGGGTATGCCGGGCGAACCGGATGATACACGCCCTGTTGATAAGAAAACACACTATATTAAACGATGCATTGCCATTGCAGGCGATAGCATAAAAATAATTGATGGTGAAGTGTATGTAAACGGCAAACCCAGCCAATTTCCTAAACGCGCACAAAAAATTTACAGAGTTTATTCAAGAGCCTTTATGTTTGATGAAAGTACTTTGTATAACCTGGGTATTACAAACTGGGACATGCAACAGTTTAATGATAATATTTTAATGCTTACACCCGATGCTGCTGTTCAATTAACGCAGTTGCCAAATATTGATAGTGTGGTGGCTGTGTTTCAACCAAAGGAGTATCCTGATAGCCGTATTTTTTGTTATGATTCCTTACACTTATATAATGGCGATAATTTTGGATCTATTTATGTACCAAAGGCAGGCGATGTTGTTCCTATAAACAGTGCAACATATAGCATTTATAAACGTGCCATTACTGCCTACGAACACAACAGTTTAGAAGAGAAAGCTGGCAAGTATTATATTAATGGCAAAGAAATTACAAGCTATACTTTTAAAATGAATTATTACTTTATGATGGGTGATAACAGGTATAACTCATTAGATTGCAGGTACTGGGGTTTTGTGCCCGAGGATCATGTTACGGGCAAAGCGGTTTTTGTATGGCTCAGTTTAGATTATGATGCAGACTGGCTACATAAAATCAGATGGAACAGATTGTTTAGATTTATACACTGGGGATCGGAGGTTTAGCCCATTACTTTTCAATAACTAATTTCGATATTAGGGTTTCGTTGCCAATCGATATTTTTACAAAATAAATTCCCGCACTTATATCAGCAAGCAGTATGTTACATTGGTTATCGCCTATCTCTGCCATTTTACTTTGTCCTTTTAAAACATGTCCCATTAAATCAAATATCTCAATTTGATATGCTGTTATTTGCTCACTTACAAAACTAACTTGTACTATATCGTTTGCAGGATTTGGCATAATTATAATTTCAGACGCTTGTAAGCTTCCATTACGACAGTTCATATTAACCGTTAAACTTTTGGCATCGCTATTACCGCATACGTTGGTTGCCATTACTTTTACCTTACCACCATTATTCTGAAAATTTAATAGAACGTTTGTTGTTCCCCGGCCGCTTACTATTTGTGTATTGGCAGGTTTTAGCCATTGATAACTACTTGCATTGGGTACAGGTAAAATTTCATAAAGTACATTATTTTGGTTAGCACAAACACTTACAGGCCCAATGATACTTGAAGGTACTGCAGGTACTGATCGGATAGTTAAAAATCGTTGTTGGCCCATGCCGCATTGGTTAAATGCTTGGGCATACAAAGTACCCGAAACAAAATTTGAATCGTAGTTTAATACAATGGATGTGGTTCCTTGACCTGAAACCAAAGTACTGTTTACAGGTATTACCCAATGATAACCTATTGAATTAGCTACCGGATTAATTTGATATAACACATTATTTGTTCCGGCACATACGGTATTATTTTGTCCTGCAATAGGTTGTGGTTTATCGGGTACAACACCGGTATCGGCCAATTGAGTTACCAATGTTTTTTTACATTTTAATGAATCGGTCACAGTTACTAAATAGGTGCCACCGCTTAATTGACTTATGCCGGCAGTAGTGTTTCCATTGCTCCATAAATATGAATAAGGTGGAATACCATTGCTGGCAGTTGCTAACAGTGCACCTTGGTTACTGTTGCACGTAACAGCTGTAACCGTTACAATTATTTTGGGTGCCGATAAATAAGGTATAAAAATGGTTGAATCGTACCTACAGCCATGCCCATCTATTACTGAAATATTATGAAAGCCTGATATTAAACGGTTACTAAAAACACCATTTGGTATATTATTCCATAAATAGGTAAAGGGGCTATGCCCATTGGTTACAATAAGATTGGCACGACCTGTTTTTGTTTTTGGACAATTTGCAGGAAGTACATTTGCGGTAAATTGTAATAAGTTTTTTCCTTTTATTTCTGCTGTTGCACTTGCTGTACAGTTATTGGTATTGCTAATGGTAACGGTATATAAACCGGCACAAATATTTTGTATGGATTGTGTGGTTGCACTATTACTCCACAAAAAACTATAACCATTTAAAGTGTTGTCGCTAAGCACTTGTGCAGCACCATCACAAAATTTGTCGCATTCCGGTGCCGTAAAGCTAAAGAAGCAAGTTTCCGGTTGTGTTTCAATAATTATAAAGTCCGTTGTTTTTTTACAGCCAACAGCATCCGTAACTGTTAGTGTATAGGTAGCGTTGGTTAAATTAAAAGCATCTTTTGTGGTAAGTCCATTACTCCATAAATAATTATATGGCCATTTACCTCCGGTAATAGTTGTTTGTACGCTTCCATTATTAAAGCCATTACATAAAACATTGGTGGCATTACCGGTTACTTCCAATAAGGGTATTGTTTGAATAGAAATTGAATTACTTAATGTGCAACCATTTTGATCGGTTATGGTTACCGTATATACACCGGCACTTAGGTTGTATTGTGCTCCTGTTGTATTTCCATTATCCCATAAATACGTATAGGGCTTAACGCCACCCGTAACCATACTGCGTGCTGCCTTATTGCAATTCCAAATACTATCAGTGGCAGTTAAACTATCCGGTTGTGTAACGTGGTAAGTAAATTGTCGGTTTTGTCCGACATTATCTGTAACGGTTAGTGTATAGGTACCAGCGGTTACATTGGTTAAGTTTTGTTGCGAACTGCCATTGCTCCATAAATAAGTATAAGGCGCAACAGCACCTGTTATGGTAGGTGTTATTTGTGTGGTTTGTCCATAACAAGTAATGGGCGAAATAACAACAGAGGCATCTATCATTGCATTGCATAAAGCATAACCACTATCGAGAAGGGTTGCCATTTCATTACACAGATATTGATAATTTACAAAGTCGCTATCGGTAACGGTGGTTTTTAGCAGGTTATTTGTCTCATCACTGTCATTGGGTAAGTAGTAAAATTCGCGCTTGCCTTTATTAAAATGCAACAACTTGTATGAACCGTTTTTTATTGCTTTCCCATCATTAGCTTTACTTTTTGAATTAAACATTTCGGTAAAATTCCAGGGCCTTATTTGTTGCGCTTGGTTTTTTATAATGGGCATTATGCTTTTTGTATCAACAGGCTTGTTAGGGTAGATGTACGATTGCCAATTATTAAAACCAAATAACTCTAGCACGGTTGCAAAAATATCAACGGTATTTACCAATGCATCACTACTGCGGCCCGGATTAACAACCGATGGTCCTGAAATTACAAAAGGCACCTGTACACCATTTTCATAGATAGTGCCTTTACTTAAAAGCGAATCAAGATTTTGGGCAACCTCATTGGGCGATCCATTATCGCCAATAAAAATAATATCGGTGCTATCCATTAATTGCAGCGTTTCTAACGAATCCAACAGCCGGCCCATTTCTGTATCCAAAGCTTCTAAAGCAGCCATAAAATAAGGTTTTGGATTGTTGTTTATATCCTGAGGTGTACCGCTTAAATTCGGAAACGAATGCAAGTTGGTAGGCGCGTAATGATAAGGTTCATGTGGTGCATTATAGGACACCCATAAAAAGAATGGATTGGTGCTTTGCGATTTTATCCAACTAACAGCATCATTGGTAGTTTCTACAGTTGCATAATTATTTATCATTTGATAACTGCCATTGGTAATCTTTTTCCAATGGTAGTAGTTATTTACCAGCGCTTTAAAGTTGCCACTATAAAAATCATAACCCATTTTGTTGGGTATAAGCATGGCTGTTGCAGGTGTATCCTGATGCAAATGCCATTTACCTATATGAGCCATTTTAATTTGGTTTTGAAAATTTAAACGCATCAAACGAGGTAAGCTTAATTCATTTGTATCTAACGGTGTTGCATTGGCGTTGCCATCGCCCACCGAAGTACCTACACCGGTACGAAAACAATAGCGCCCGGTAAAAATACCGGCACGTGTTGGCGAACAAATAGGGTTGGCTGTTGCATTTTTAAACCGAACTCCTTTGTTTAACAGGCGGTTTAAATTTGGTGCATTAATAGTATCCTTATGATTTTCGTAGCATCCAAAATAATCTGTACCAATATCGTCAGCAATTATCAGTATCACATTTCGTTGCGCATATAGGGTATTGGTAATGCCCAAAAAAAATAGCAATACCAATTTTCTGATTAATAAAGATTGATGATGTGCAAATTGAAACATAATGGTTTTGTTCTTAACGAATGGCTGTTTAAAGTTTAAAGAAATGGATATTAGTTAGAGGTTAAAAAATGTCGAATAACTACAGATGCAGTTACTGCGCCAAATGTAGCAGGTAAATATGATATCGTACCATAAGCCGATTTTTTATAGTTGGTACCATCGGTTAGCATTAAGCTGCTGCGTATGGGTGTTTCGGGCGAAAATACAGCGGTAATACCTTTGTAAATACCATGTTTTCGTAGCGTTTTGCGAATTTGTTGTGCAAATGGACAATTATAGGTTTTCGAAATATCTACTACTTGTAATTGTGTAGGATCTAATTTTGCGCCAGCTCCCATACTGCTTACTACTTTAATTTTTAGATTAAATGCTTGCGTCAGCAGTGTAAGCTTAGGGGTAATGCTATCTATGGCATCAATAATATAATTAGGGTTTAATAGCAACAATTGCGCAACAGCATCCGGAGTAATAAACTCTTTAATAACGGTTAACTTTAGTTCGGGATTTATGGCCAATAATCTTTGCGCCATTATTTCGGCTTTACTTTGGCCATGATTGGTTGATAAGGCCGGTAATTGGCGATTTCGGTTTGTTGGGTCAACTACATCACCATCAACAATGGTAATGATACCAATGCCACTACGAGCAATAAATTCGGCAGCATAACTACCCACACCGCCCATGCCTACTATCATAACATGTTTTTGCGATAGAGCCTTTACTTTTTCATCGCCCACTAATAGAGAAGTACGTTGTAACCAGCTAAAATCCTGCATATTATAAAATAAGTTTTTTGCCAAAAAAGTGTTCGCAATTGTCAAATATTTGTTCTTGCAACCTATCTAATTGCATGGCTAATGTTTGGGCTGCAAGGGTGTAAACTTTTTCAATTTGTATGGTTGCATAATCTGTTTCTAACAAAACTTGTTTCAGGTTTATATGTTTTAAGGTTTCTTGATTTCTTGGATGTGCTAATGCTTCACCAAATGATAAATAATAACCGCGTTTTGTTATTTGCTGGGCTAACGATACATTTTTATTAAATCCATGAAATGCAGCATGCACTTTTGGATAATCTTTTAATATGCCTAAAACTTTGTCAAATGATTTTACACAATGAATTATTAATGGCAACTGTAATTTACATGCTGTTTCAATTTGCACTCTAAATGCTTCGGTTTGTATTTCAATTGGAGTTTTGCAAAGCGCATCCAAGCCACATTCGCCCACAGCCCAAATATGTTTGTTGTTTAGTAAAGGCAAGTATTGTTCCCAAGCATTTTGCCACTGACTGTTTACATGCCAGGGATGTAAGCCTATTGAATAGTTTTGCGTAAAAGGATATGCATAACCTGACTCATATTGCATTAAGGTAAACACATGCCTGGGTTGTTGCGTATGACAATGGATATTGATGTACAAAGTATTTTTAAGAGTTGACTTAATAGTTGCCGTTAGCTTCTGATTTTAAAGCAATAAGCAAAAGATATATGCTTAAAAGTAACAGCAAACACTACCTTTTTCAACCAGATTACTTTAATAACTTTATTTGCTAAAACCACCTGCTTCAATAACTATATAATTAAATTGGGAGTTAATAAACCCTTTGTAACAAATACACATCCGGTGGGTCGAAACAACGCTGCGCAAATTTAAGTATGCAAAACAAAACGCAAGAGTTTAAGGAAATTTACAATAAACACAGAAGTAAAATTTACAAGCTATGTTTTGGGTATGCCGGCAATGCCGATTTAGCCAAAGATTTATTGCAGGATACTTTTATCAAAGTATGGGAAAACTTAGATAAGTTCAGAAACGAATCGGCAATAAGTACCTGGATTTATCGGATTGCTGTAAACACTTGTTTAAGTTATTTAAGAAGTGAAAAAAACAAACCCAAAGACCCGCTTAGTGATTTTATACTCGAAACCAAACCTGAAGAAATAAATGAAAAAAATCAGCAGGTTGCTTTGTTATATAAATGCATTAACCAACTTGAAGAAAATGATAGAATGATAATTACCATGGTTTTAGATGAAGTAGAATACCTGGATATAGCGCAGGTTTTTGGTATATCAGAAGGTAATTTGCGTGTAAAAATTCATCGCATCAAACAAAAGTTAACCGAAATATATAACTACCATGCAAGACTTTGAAGCGTTAAAAAAGATGTGGCAGTTAAATCAGGAGCAACAGGCTATGCCCGAAGCAAATGATATTTTATTGCAGGTATCCAACACAAAAAATGTGCTTGCCAAAAATT
Source organism: Bacteroidia bacterium (assembly GCA_016788165.1). Lineage (GTDB taxonomy): Bacteria > Bacteroidota > Bacteroidia > AKYH767-A > OLB10 > JAEUTH01. The sequence continues at coordinate 60,272 of JAEUTH010000021.1, forward strand.
TGCTTAAAGCGGTTTGGCAACTCATACCGGCTATGGTTATCGTAATATTAATTGCCGTTTTTATAAAATTTGTAAACATTATTACTTATGTAGGTATCATACTGGTGTTGGTTTCAATTGTTGTATATGGTGCAGCATTAATATGGCATTACTTTAATCTGTCAAAAGATTACAGTACTTTAAAACCTGCCGATTATTTAAAAGTGATACAACATCAATATGAAATCCGTAAAAAGTTTAATCAGATAGGTGGGTATTTATATTCGCTGATATTATACATAGGCAGCATGCTGTATTTAGTAGAAGTTACTGCACATGTAACCCCATTGTGGCAATGGTTTGGATTTATAATTACTACTGTTTGGTTTCTATATGTTGTTTTTGTTTTAAGTAAAAAGGTTATCGCATACGAAAACCAAAAGTTTGAAGATATTATTACCCAATTAAAAAAACTTAACCAACAATTAGAAACGTAACAGCATTAAACAGCATCTTTTTTAAGTTTGCCTGATGCAAATTGAGTGGCTGTGGATACTACTTTGTTTAACCGCTTTATTAGCAGGTTTTACTGATGCCGTTGTTGGTGGTGGTGGTTTAATTCAACTTCCGGTTTTGTTCTTAGTTTTTCCGGCATGGCTACCGGTAAATATTATTGCAACGGGTCGTTTGGCGGGTGCATGCGGCACATTTGTAGCAGCTTTTCAATATGTAAAAAAAGTACAAGTAAAATGGCCTTGGCTACTGGCAACTATGGTAGCTGCCATGTTAATGGCTTTAGTTGGCGCTTTTGCTATGAAACAAACACCACCGCAAACATTTAAGCCGCTGGTTTTTATTGTGCTGGTTGTAATGGCTTTGTACACATTTGCTAAAAAGCAATGGGGCTTTGCCCACCATCCTTCAACAGTTAGCAAACCTGTTTTGTGGGCCGGTTTAATAGGAATGATTATAGGCTTTTATAACGGATATATGGGGCCGGGTACAGGCAGTTTACTGGTATTTGCATACATCAGTATTTTAAAACATGATTTTCTGCATGCTTCGGCATCGGCTAAAGTCATTAATTTTTTTACGGATTTAAGCACCATCATCTATTTTATATTCATAGATGCCATTGCATATAAAATTGCAATTCCGATGGCTATTTGTAATGTGGCAGGTGGCTATCTTGGGTCGCATTTGGCAATTGCAAAAGGGAGTGCCTTTGTAAGAGTTTTTTTTATGATTTTAATGATTGTACTTATTCTTAGGTTTGGGTATGAAATTTTTATTGTTAGATAATGAATAGTTTTTTTCGCACCATATTTTTTATCTGGTTTTTGTTTAGCACAAACGTAGGTGTTGCACAATTAAATGAGGTGCATAATAATTGGCTTACTTTTTTTGATGCTTATAAAGTAAAAGGCAGCAGCGTTATATGGGATGCACAAACCAATAAATTCCATTTTTATAACAGGGCAGCATTTACTATGCCTATAGTACCGGCAGGCACCTTCGATATAATGCAGGTTTTAGTTGCATTACAACTAAAAAATATTGCCGATACTCATAGCGTTATTTTGTGGGATGGTATTAAGCGTGCACAACCCGTTTGGAATACCAACACCACCATAGCACAGGCATTTAGAAACAATAACAGTGCAGCACTTACGCAATTATCAAATAAAGTGCCTCATAAATATTGGAAAAAGCAGATTAGAAAAGCAAAGTATGGCAAAGTGCTAACCGAAAAATTAGATGGCGAATTTTGGAACAATGGTCAATTTGTAATTAGCTCTGCCGGCCAAATTGACTTTTTAAAAAGATTAAACAGCAATAAATTACCATTTAAAAATAAATACTGCCAATGGGCTAAAAAGCTGATGCTTATTGAAGAAGATAAAAATTATAAACTTTATGCTAAAACAGGTTTGCAAGAATTACCTGATAAAAATGTGGGCTGGTTTATTGGTTTTATCGAAAAACCTAATGGCATATTTTATTTTGCAACCACCATCGAAAGTACATTGCCTGTGCCCGAATCGTTTTCGATGAGCAGGGTTTATATAACCAAAAAAATTTTAGCCGATTTGGGTATTATCGTTTCTAAATAAAGTGTGGTGTAACTAAATCAATTGCCTCATTTAAAATAGTTTGTTGTGGCATAGCTGCATCAAGCCAGTTTATTTTTAATCCTTCGCGCTCAAGCTTTTTAAAAAAAGTTACCTGCCTTTTGGCAAACTGATTTATGGCTGTACCAAGTTTATCCTGCAATTGATCACTACTTAAGAACCCTTGCAAATATTGAAGTACAAATTTGTACTCTAAACCGTAATACTGTAATTCGTTTTCTAATCCATTCTCTTTTAACCGAGCAACTTCGTCAATTAAACCATTCTCTAAGCGCATTGATAACCTGTTAGATATACGTTGTATTAACACCGCTCTGTCACATTGCAAACCAATAACAAATGGTGTAACCGCATTATTTACTTTAAGTGGTAAGGTGTGATTTTGTAACCATGAATTAATTTCGATTGCGCGTATAATTCTTTTACTGCTGCTGGTATCAATGTGTGGTGTGTAAATAGTTGCCGGTATTTGCGCTAACATTTTTAGCAGCGTTTGTTTTTCAATATGCTGCAACTTGTTTCGTAAATCGCTGTTTATTGGTACAGCGGTAAAAGGTAAATCAAACAAACAAGCCTGTAAGTATAAGCCACTGCCACCACATATAATGGGTAACTTTTTATTATTTATAGTTTGCAAAAAAGCGTTTGAAAAATCTTGCTTAAACTGATGAATGTGGTATTTGCTGCCGGCCGGTACTATATCAATCAGATGATGTCTGACTGATTGATTATTTATACTATAATCTTCTAAATCTTTACCTGTACCGATATCCATATCTTTATAAACCTGACGGCTATCGGCACTAATAATTTCGCCATTGAAATGGTAAGCAAGTTGTGTTGCCAATTTGGTTTTGCCTGTTGCAGTGGCACCTAAAATAACTAAGGCATTATACTTATTCATCGCAAATCGAGTACATATTTTTTGCTGCCTGCATTATACACTTTGAGTAAACTGTTGCCTGTATCATTATTTCGATTTGATGGAATTCGAATATAATTTGAGCTAATAATAAACGCTTGCGGGGGTACTGTTTCGATGTATTTAAATCCCAATATTTCAAAACTTTTTCCGCTTCCCAATGCGCTATCAGTATAAGTCATAATGTGTTTTGCGCCTGTAATTTCAATAAAATGAGTCAATATTTTACTAAGGCCACCTGTTACACTGTATTGGTTTAATGTGGCAAAGCGTAACAATTCGTACGATCTGAAATGGGGTAAATCGTAATTCATTAAACGACTCTTGCTAAATGTTGCTACTGCATATACGGTTTGCTTTTGCAATGCAATGTTTTTCCATCCGGCTACACTACCCAACAAATGATTTTGGTTGTAAAAGTTTTCTGCAGTTGTTTTATCCAAATTGCTTAATTCAAGTGTGCGGGCAAATACGCGTTTACTTTGTTTCGTAGTATGAATTATACGACTTAAAATAATGGGTTGCTGTTTGTACCATTGATCTTCAAATACAGTCATACATTCCATTTCTTGCTGTTGGCATAATTCCATAAAGCTGCTCAAAAAATCTGAAGGCAATACTTGCGTTTTATAGGTTTTAAAATCGATAATGTGTAACCAAATTTTATTGACAATACAAATAAACTGAAAGGGCGAAGTATTAAGTTTTACTACCCGGCAATGCAACCCAAAGCTTTCCACCTTTTTTAAAATGTCATTGATTAACATAGTTGTTAAACTAAGGTTGTTGCTTTAGTAGTGTAAAGGTAGGTAAGCGTTTATGCTTTTGATTATTCATTTCATACATGGGCAGTATTTGGTTCATGTATAATGTATCGCCAATAAATTGCCAGCCATAATAACGGGTATCATCATTTTTAAAGTGCATTACCATGGTATTGCCTTTAAACGCAAATTCATGTAAGCAATCGCCAGCAATACACAATCTGTAAATAGTAGCACCAAGCCAGCCATTTATTTTTCCGGATGCTTCAAATTGTATTTCATCATCCGTACTGTTATTGAGCAATTTGTAGTTACCTGCAAGTAAAATTTTATTTAATGATTGTATGTATGCTTCTGTATTTTCTGTAGGCGTTACTTTTTTCCAATGGTTGTTTTTATTATCAGATAAACTGTTGCTTACCGAGTCGTACAACATTGTAATTTGCATTGTAGGTATTTGTAATGTATCGGTTTGATAGCGGTAGTTTACCCGATAGGTTTCGAAACCATTATGTAACATTAATACACTGTCATTCAGGGTTTCTATTTGTAAGGCAAAGGGTAGTTTAATGGTTCGAAACAAATCGGCCTTAGTATAATGTGCAACGGTATCAATATAACTTTGATTTACCCAAGTACCACTGAATTTATTGTTAGTTTCAGCAGGCGATACCGGCTTTGCACAACCGGTTATTAAAATACTTGCAATAGCATAAAGTAAAAACTTCATTAAATCATTCTTTTTATGATGCGAAGTTTATGTGAATATTTTTTTAGCTCATCATTGTATATGCCAAAATGATCAATGGTATCAACACGTACTTTACCCGATGCATGGATAATTTTATTTTCACCAATTAACAAACCCACATGGGTAATGCGACCTTCATCATTTTCGAAAAAAGCCAGGTCGGCAGGTTGGGTTTCGTTAAGTAAAAGTATCTGATTGCCTTCTTCGGCTTGCAAATAGGCATCGCGTTTTAGTTTAATGCCTGCTAACTTAAAAACCATTTGAGTAAAGCCCGAGCAATCAATACCTAAAGGCGACCTGCCACCCCATAAATACGGTGCATTTAAATAAAGCATGGCATGTTCGACAAAGTTGGCAATACTTATAGTTTTATGCGGAGTGCTTATTGCTTCGCCATGAAAATGATAATGTTGATCTAAAACACTACATTTTTTATAATCATAATTGGGTAATGTACTACCTAAAACAACAGGAAAAGGCATGCCGCCATCTAAAACGCCAATTAAATCATTGCATAAAAAAAGAGGTTGCTTTTTAATGGATTTAAAAGCCATTAATTCAAGCATTTGAACTTGTGTTGCCAACACCCAACCGTTGTATTGGTCGTAATCGGTTTTTATACGCAACCATTCGTTTTGAACTTGAATAATTTCGAACAGTTCGCCAAAAAGTAATTGCGATACCATCTCACTTTTATGTGCGGCATCGGCCCGCATGGGTACAATACTTTGGTTACAAATGCCGTGTGTCATAAAAGTTAATGTAAATTGTAACTGTTGTTATATAGGTTGTTTTACTCCCATTCGATGGTTGCCGGTGGTTTTGATGAAATATCATATACAACCCGGTTAACACCTTTTACATTATTAATAATTTCATTGCTGATGCCGGCCAAAAAATCGTAGGGTAGGTGGGCCCAATCGGCTGTCATACCATCGGTAGAAGTTACGGCACGCAGTGCCACACATTTTTCATATGTACGTTCATCGCCCATAACGCCCACACTTTGTACCGGCAATAAAATGCAACCAGCCTGCCAGGTTTTATCGTATAAATTATGTTTGCGCAAGCCGTTAATAAAAATACTGTCAACCTGTTGTAGTATCTCAACTTTGTCAGGTGTTATGTCGCCTAAGATTCTGATGCCCAAACCGGGGCCCGGAAAAGGGTGCCTGTCTAACAATTCGGCCGGAAGTCCCAATGCTTTGCCTATTAACCGCACCTCATCTTTAAAAAGTGTTTTAAGCGGTTCAACAATTTTTAGTTTCATGTTTTCAGGTAAGCCGCCAACATTGTGATGCGATTTGATGGTTGCCGATGGTCCTTTTACACTTACGCTTTCAATTACATCAGGATAAATGGTGCCTTGTGCCAGCCATTTTACATCTTGTATTTTATGGCTTTCGGCATCAAACACATCAATAAATGTTTTGCCAATTGCTTTTCGTTTTGCTTCAGGGTCGGTTATGCCCGATAATGCATTATAAAATTGCTGCTGTGCATTTACACCAATAATCTGCAGCTCAAAATTTTTAAATGCATCTAACACTTGCTCAAACTCGCCTTTGCGTAGTAATCCATTATCAACAAAAACACAGGTTAGGTTTTTACCAATTGCTTTACTTAAAAGTGCTGCTGCCACACTGCTATCAACACCGCCTGATAATCCTAAAAGCACTTTGTCATCGGCCAGTTGTGTTTTTAATGCGGTAATAGTTTCATCAATAAAAGAGCCGGGTGTCCAATCGAAGTTGCAACCGCATACTTTTAAAAAGTTTTGAAGCATTTCTTTTCCGTCTTCCGAGTGAACAACTTCGGGGTGAAATTGAAAACCAAAGGTTTGTTCGCCTTCAATAGCATAAGCAGCCACTTTTACATCGGCCGATGATGCAATAACATTAAAATCCGGTGGTATATGCGTAATGGTATCGGCATGCGACATCCAAACTTGCGAGTTAGCTTTAACATGGTTAACCAGTATGTTTTGCCCTACAGTAATGTTGGCGCGCCCGTATTCGCGTATTTTTGATGGGGCTACTGTACCACCGGCTTGCAAAGCAATAAGCTGTGCACCATAGCAAATACCTAACAACGGCAATGTTTTGCGAAGTGCAAGTGTATCAATAATGGGTGCATCTACATCGCGTACGCTGCTGGGCCCGCCTGATAATATAATGCCTTTTATATGGTTGCCAATTGCAGGTAAATGGTTATAGGGATGAATTTCGCAATACACATTCAGCTCGCGTACCCTGCGTGCAATTAGTTGCGTGTATTGCGAACCAAAATCAATAATTAATATAGTTTGATGCATGGCGGCAAAGATAACTTTTGCTATCTATTTTTTTTGAAAACAGCAGGTTTTAGTAAAATGAAAATGCGCCAACGTTTTTTTATCCAGTTGCAAGCTGTTTAAGTAATTATTTATTGCCAGGCGCTTGCCGGCCTTAGCATTACATGGTGGGCTATGGCATCTTCTTCGTATGCAAAAACAGCTTTAAAACCATAAGCGCTATAAAATTTTAATAAATATGATTGAGCGCCAATACGTATAGGTACTTTGCCGTACAAATTGTTTATAAAGTTTAGTGTTTGTTGCATCAGGATTTTGCCTATGCCTGTGTTTCGTTTTTCGAGCAATGTGGTAACGCGCCCGATGCTACATTCGGCATAAGTTAAGCCGGCAGGTACAATACGGGCGTAAGCACACAATACCCCATTGGCTGTACCTGTAACATGCATAGAGGCAAAATCTTTCCTATCAGCATCAACATAGGGGCAATTTTGTTCCACAATAAAAATCTGCTGTCGCATGCGTAATATTTCATATAGCGTTGTATTGCTTAACGACTCAAAGTTTTGGCATTGCCATGTTAGGTTTTGGGGCATCTCATTCATAAGCCAAATAAACAATTTTTGAAACGAACTTGCTTTCTCGAATCACCACTAATAGCTATGTATTTGTTTTTTAGTAATTAATAGGTTGATGAGTAACCACTAACTTATTATTAAATAAAATACCGGTGTATATTTTATAGCAGGGGGTTTATCTGATAGCTAATACCTTAATCCGTTACGTTGTATTTGCCGCCAAAAGCCAAATTGAATTTTAGTGGTTCAATTTTTTTAACTCTTTAACAGTTAAATAGGATAGGGAAATAAATGGAATGGTTGAAATAAAAATTTTAAAATTTAAACCCAGTAATCCGATAAATGCCATAAAAATAAGTAGCACGCATAAGCAAATTATACCACTGTATATAAGGTATTTATGCGGCTTCTTTTGAAGTATGGATACAAGCAGTAACATTTGGCCGATTAATGGTATAAAAGTTAACGGATGCGCAACCGATTTTACATCTGTAAAAAGCTTAGATAGTACATCATACTCGGCTTCGAACAAAAAAGCATGGTTGTTTGTGCCCCACTCCAAATAGCCAAACAAAGAAGCTACCAACAAAAGCGTGGTTAAAAGTTTGAGTTTCAATTTAACGAGATAATTAAAACAAGAGTTGAAACAATTTTAATTTTAGTTTGTAAATCACGCTTTGTGTATGGTTCGATATTAAATGCAATAAAGGATAGGATTAAAACGCTTTTAAAATTGCTTATTCAATTGGTGGTAAGTAACCTGCAACATATAGGGATAGTAAGGTAAAGAGGAAATTAAACCCTTTGTTTTTTCTTCGTCCAAATTTTGAAAAATTAATACAGCATCTTTTTTAGATACTGAAATGAAAAAGCTCTCCAGTATGTTTTCGGTTCTCCATTGATTAATATATGCCATTTCGGCTTTGGGCAATTCGGGGTTTGATTTAATGGTTTCAATTCCATTGTCAGAAAGGGTGATGTACACCAAAATTTTTATCATACGTTTTATTTTAGATTAAGATTCAAAGGAAATTTTTTTATTAATATGTAGTAGCATTCAACATAGTTGCAAAACAACAGTGTTACTAAATGCAAAAACTACCGGATGTTTATTACCACTAAAGTGGTATTTACAAGGCCATTGGTTTGAAGTACGTTTACCCTATCAAATTAAAAAACCATGTTAATAGAAACCATAATCTTCTTAATCGCATCCATAACACCCTATACGTATAGCGGACCAACGCATGCATCTGCATCAAGCAAAGTTGTTAAACAAGTTAAAACCAAAGTGCATCAAACCCCAATAGCCTTGCCGGGAATTTGGGATAGAAATTAATCAAACCTTAAAACTTTATACTATGTTATCTGAAACATTAATTATTTTCATCAATGCCATACTGGCTATAAATGCCCCTGAGCAAACTATTGCACCGGTTGAAAAAACAAGTGCAGTTAAAACAGAACAAACTACAACACCAACACCACCTATAACCGAACGCAGGCGTGGCGGTTGGGATAGAAATTAATCAAACCTTAAAACTTCATGCTATGTTATCTGAAACATTAATTATTTTCATCAATGCCATACTGGCTATAAATGCACCTGAGCAAACTATTGCACCGGTTGAAAAAATAAGTGCAGTTAAAACAGAACAAACTACAACACCAACAACACCACCTATAACCGAACGCAGGCGTGGCGGTTGGGATGGCAACTAAGTAAAGCTATTAAATTTGCTTTGTTTGCAAAACTCCTGTTGCTATTTTGCTTCATAATTTCTATTTGTGAAAAGAAAACTTAGACTTAAGCCCTACTTGCACATTTTAAAAATGGAGCAATTAGTGCATCTGATAAAAACTTTAGATGAAGGAGTGCAATTGCCCAATGGTACTTTTTTTAATGTCGTACTGCAATGTTTTAGTGAGTTTACTTACGAAGATGAAATAGTGGATGCACTTAAAACCCATTTAAGTGCTGACGATGTTGTGGTTAATCAATTGCTCAATAAACTCTTTGATTTAGCTGTAATAGAGTTTTTTGATGACGAATTGCCAGAAGCGTTAAACCGTTATCATCGTCAGTTGCTACTATTTGATGCCGTTAACCCTAAAAATAATTTTGAAGAAAATTACGGCTGCCAAAGTAAACTACGGCAAACGCATGTGCTTGTGTTAGGCATTGGCGGCATTGGTAATTTTATTGCAACTTCGTTAGCGGCTTCGGGTGTTGGTCACATTACATTGGTTGATTTTGATGTAGTTGAAATATCGAACCTGAACAGGCAAATACTTTTTACCGAAAACGACTTGGGTAATAGCAAAGTACATGCTGCTGCAAATCGTTTAAAAGCTATAAATCAACAATGCATTATAAATGCGATTGAAAAAGAAATTCATTCCTTACAAGCATTTGAAAAGCTGCTAAAATCAATAGATAAAATCGACTATGTAGTATTATCGGCCGATAAACCGGTGGATATCGTTTTATGGGCATCAGCACTATGTAAGCCCTATAAATTTAAATACCTAAAGTGTGGTTATATGGCCTATCAGGGATTGATAGGCCCATTGTTAGGTTACAACACCAAGCCCTATGATGAAATTTATCAAAGTTGGGCTGTTGATATCCAATCACAAGATGCGTTAATACATGCTCAAAACGAAAAACATATTGCGCCTTCAATGGCCGCTACCAATGCAATACTTGCCAACATTGCAACCTGGGAGCTGCTAAAAGATATAACAGGTATTTGTGAATCGGTACTAATTGAACAACGCATATTGTTTAATTTAAAAACCATGGAAATGCGTTTTGGATAATTTAACAGCACGTAATTTTATGGGGTTTGTATTTTAAAAATGAAACAAAATTTAATTCCAATATTTTAACTGCAATACCTTTTCAATGTGCTTTATTCGATAATTGAAAAATAAATAATGAGTAGTAGTTATAATCGTTTTTTGATTCACGTAATCATTTGTTTCAGCTATATAGGGTGCAGTGTAAATGCGCAGGATATTAACAGCGAAAGCCTTTTGAAATTGACCAATAAATTTCTGGATAAAAAAAACTTTGAATTAGCGGATAGTAGTAGTTTTAAAAACATTGCACAACTCAACAAGCATTATTATGAAACGGGCAACTCCCATTCTATGCGTTTTTATGCATTGGCAGGACTTAACAAGGTGCAACAATTTTTGCCATTAGCTTCGAGCGATGCAAATAAAAAAGTGCTTCGTCAGTTCGAAATGCTATTTAACAGGCAGGCTGGTATATCCTATTTCGAAGATGGCGATTACACAAACCAGCTCAAATATTTTCAGCAATTTTTAGTAGCAGCACAAAAGCTTAACAGCATAAACGATATTGCAACAGCTTATACGTATATAGCAACTTGTCATCGCGAATTAGAAGACTATCATAAGTCATTTGAGTTAGCAAAAAAGGCTGTTTATACTTTAAGCGGTTGTAATTATCCGGCAACATTAGCTACTGCGTATGCACTTATAAGCAATTATTATCTTGATGAAAAAGATAATACTGACAGCGTTTATTATTATCGTAAAAAAGCATATCTCTTGTTTAAAGAAACAAACAATACGATGTTGCTGGCAAGTTCAGCTTTTGATTTGGTTGAATTTTTTCATCACATCGGGCAAACTGATTCCTGTAAAAAGTATTTAGCTGAAGTGGAACACCTAATAGCTGAATTACAAAATCCTGAGCAAACTATAATTTATAACTGTTACATGGCGCAAGTCGAATTGATGGAAGGAAACACTAACCAAGCTGTAACACTATTGCAGAAAGCCCGTAGCCTTGCTGATGAAACAATTGAATTGAACGACAACAGCCAGATTAACCGAAATTTGGCATTGGCATTGGCTGCTGCGGGCAAAACAGGCGATGCTTTTAAAGTTTTAGAGTCGGCCTTTAACGAATACAGTGCAGACCTTAACACAGATAAAGTGCGCAGCTTAACACAAGCACAAATGAATTTTGATTTTGAGAAAGAGCGAGCTATTGCTGCAATTGAATTAAAACGTGAGAAGCAGCAGCGCAACTTTCTCATCGTATTAGCTTCGGTACTTTTGCTCTTTGCAGGATTTATTTTTCAGCGTTATAGGGAAAGGCACCGTACCATTATAATGCTTGCCGAAAAAAATGAAACAATTGAAAAGGCTTACAGCGATTTAAAAGAAGCGCAGCAAGCATTGATAGACACCGAAAAGCAACGCGAAGCACAAAACATTCGGGTACGCATTGCACGCGACATACATGATGAAATTGGCAGCGGCCTTACAAAAATTACTTTATTAAGTGATGTGGCAAAAAAGAAAACGCAACAGACTGATGTAGCCAATGCATTATCAAAAATCACATCCTTTTCAAAAAATGTCAGTACATCATTAAGCGAAATTGTATGGGCAATAAATCCCGGCAATGATACAGTAGATAGCCTTATAAATTATTTGAAATCTACTGCCGCAAATTTGCTTGACGATTCCGGATTAAATTACACACTCCATTTTCCGCTAACCGAATCGGGGGCTTCAATCCATCCCGAAATAAAACGCAATATTTACTTGGTAATGAAAGAAGCCTTAAACAATACACTTAAATATGCGCATGCAAAAACCTTAGCTGTTACATTTGAGGTAAACGAACAAACTTTTTATTTAGAAGTTCAGGACGATGGAGTAGGGTTTAATTTAGATGCAGAAACCCCAAATAAAAATGGAAATGGTTTGCTCAATATGCAGTTGCGTATGGCACAACATAAAAATACACTTCGTATTATTTCATCGCCCGGAAATGGCTGCAAAATTATAGCTAAAGGAAAACTTACTTGATTTTAATTGTTGTTATATGAAAAAGATTAAAATAATTATTGTTGAGGACGATAAAGATATCAGGGAACTGGCAGCGGCTATACTTGATGCCGAACATGATATGGAAGTAGTAAAAACATTTCCTAATGGCGAAACTTTTATAAAGGCATGGGAAAATATTGAGTGTAATGTTGTGGTAATGGATATAAACATGCCAGGCAAAAACGGTATTGAATGCATAGCATTGGCCAAACCTAATAAACCGCAAGTGCAATTTTTAATAAGTACGGTTTTCGAAAATCCACAATATATTTTTCAGGCTTTATGTAATGGGGCAACAGGCTATATGCTTAAAAATAATACCAGCGATAAATTAATTGCCGCTGTTAGAGATATTGCAGCGGGTGGTTCGCCTATGAATGCAAATATTGCACGATTGGTTGTTGATTCATTTTCGCAGAAACAAACCCATGCCATTCACAATGAGCTTTTAACAGCCCGTGAAAAAGAAATACTTGATTTGTTAGCTCAAGGATTGATGTATAAAGAAATTGCTTTTAGGAAGGAAATTGCAGTGGAAACCGTGCGTAAGCATGTTTATAATATTTATGAAAAATTGCAGGTTGACACACGTACAGAAGCGATTAACAAAGTGTATGGGAGTCATCTCAATTCGCAAACATCAACTTGAAATACACAAATTACTGTCTGGTATTAATCCATACGTGCATGTTGTATGCTAACACTTTAATGGTATTTCAACACCATTGATGTGAAGGTAAGTTTGCATGATAATTTTTAAATCATTTTCATGACAAGCAAATCAACATGCATGCTTACGCCATTTTGCAAAAAGACAAAATAATTTATTCAGGCTTTATAGAACAGGAAGTTGTAGCAACAGCACAAAATTCAGGTTATAACTTTAGCGGCATTCACAGGCCGCCAAATGATAAAGATACTTGCACGTTAAGCTATGCCGAGTTTGTTGTGCCATTGGCTAAAGCGGTGCAAGAGGTATCAGAACAAAACACTGCATTATTGCATAAAATAGAATTAGTAGAAATAAAATATGGCCTATTGGATAAACGAATTAAGTAACATGCTGCATTTAAAAATTCTGGCTGCACTTGCAGATTTTCGGACGCTTTTCGTTAAAGAACCCTGCCGCAAAAAAAAACCGCAATCAATAGTTTTGGTTGATTATGCAACCATTATTGTTTCCTTACAAGCACATCTGGACGAAATTTTTAGCAGTTAAAAACCAACATTTTTTAGCGTTTGAAAAACATCACATCGTTGTTTTATAATAAGGAGTAAGCTGATTTTTAAAATGGATTGATTTATGAATAATTAATAAAATTAAATCAATCAGGACTCACAAATTATAAATTCCATGGTTTTACTTATGTGTGGTTCCTGGGTAATACCTTTGGCATATTTAGCATTATGAGCGCTGTTGTATTTATTAAGATATGCCTCGTTTATTTTATCCTTTAAAATATAATTGTCGGCAGGTATGTTTGCTTTAATACTGTAAATAGTTTCGCCACATTTTATTTGACCTAAGGGGTCTTGTAAAAAACTATTATACCAACTTTTTTCTGCCATTCCCCATGACCGCGCAAACATTCTGTTATCAACCACTACCATCCAGATTTCTAAAAATGCTGTTCTGTCATTACCTGCTTTAATTCCAATCAGGCTGTGGGTGTTTATATATTTAAGTAAGGCTTCTTTATGCATAAACTACAATGGTTATTGTAATAATTTTAGGGCAGTAACTATTCGATATGTAAGTAGGTAAACAGTATGTATGATTTTGCGCAAGCTATTGATACTAAAAATGTTTTAACCGCTCTTGATAAACTACTGAAGTGGGACTTGGCTGATAGTTGTACGTTTTAGTTCTTCAATTTTATAGTTTGAAAGCACAAGCTTTATTTTGATATTTATTTAATTATAAAAAGCAGTGTTAAGCAATGCTTAGTTAATTTTTCTGTCTTTAATACGAAATTATTTTTGGGGTTTGTAACTATGTACCATTGCACCTGATAAAAGTATTTTTGTATTAAGCAATATAAATTCATTTCTGGCTTTTACATTTTCAAATAACGGTATGCCATTGCCTGTAACTACGGGGTGTATGCACAGTTGTAATTCGTCTAATAGATTATAATTTAATGCCTGAGTAATTAAACTCCGGCTTCCAATAAAAATGTTTTTTCCTGTTTGTTGTTTGAGTAAACTAATTTCGGTTTCAAAAGATGTTGAAGCCATTATAGCACTTTGCCAACCGGTGCTTTGCAATGTATTTGAAAAAACAATTTTTTGAATTTTATCAATTGCAATTGCAAAATCATCCATTGATTTTTGGCCCGAAGGATTTTCAATTAATGATTGCCAAAACTGCATTAACTGATAGGTTTTACGACCATACAAAATAACACCTGCATTAGTTAGTAATGTGGCATAGTGCTGATGCAATTCTTCATCGGCATTAATTGCTGTATGGTCGCAATAGCCATCGAGTGTCATGTTTATGGCAGCAATAACTTTTCTCATAAATAAATAATTAAGTATTTAAATGGAGCGATGTTTAAATGGAATGTAATTAATCTGTTATAACAATATCGTACTTATTTAATAACCCCACGATTCCGGATTGTGAAAATTTTGCTTTTTTAATTTGATTGATATCCGGGTCAATGATGTAATTGTAAGCTGTAGTAAAATTTACTTTGTTGAGTATGGTTTCATCAAACACAGCATGCAACATATTACAGTTGTCGAAAAAACCTTCAGTTAAATCACATTCAGTAAAATCTACTTCTTGTAATATTGTATTTTTAAAAATAGCTCTTTTAATTTTTGTTTTATAAAATGAACTATGATTTAACTGGCAAGCATCAAATGAAAAAGAAAGGCCGAAGTCATTACAAGTTTCAAACTTAAGCCCCAACATTTTGCAATCAATAAATTTTACTACCCTAAAAGCCGTATTGTTTAATTTGGCTAAGCTTAGGTTACAACTATTAAAAGTACAGTCAATGAAAATAAAGTTCGAAATATCATTGCTTTCAAAATTGCAATTTATAAATGTGCAGTTTTCATATTCGCCTTTTTGTAAAGCAGTTTCGTTTTTAATAGTAGTATCCTGAATAAATAAATTTTGCATAAGGTATTTGTAAATTATTGATACAAAGTAATTGTTATTTAGATGCCTTTGGCTAAGTTTATTATATACACAAAGCAACATATTTATGGGTTTATTTTTAAGTTAAGCTTGCATTGTTGTTCAATATATGCCTTTTTTACTTTCTTATATTTGGCAGATAATAAATTATAAATTGTATTAATATGGGAAAATTGATAGTTAACCGATTGGATTATGCACGCATAAAGAAGTGCATTAAGGATGCCAAACAATTTAAATCAATTACAGCAACAGAGGCTGCAAAATTGGTTAATGAGCTAGATTCGGCCAAAATAGTCGAGCCCAAAGCCATACCGGCTGATGTGGTTACAATGAATTCAATTGTGAAGTTGAGTTTCCTGAATACGAATAAAAAAATTCAGTTTCAAATTGTTTACCCTGATAAGGCTGAAATAAAAGAAAATAAAATTTCAATTTTTTCGCCCATTGCAACGGCATTAATCGGTTACAAGGTTAATGATGAAATTGAGTGGATAGTACCGGCAGGATTAACAAAAATTAAAATTGATAAAATAATTTATCAGCCGGAAGCCGCAGGCGATTACGATATATAAACACAGACATTTTAAATTTTTTGTAGTAGTAATGACTGTGAGTTTGGGATAAATCAAACGGCAATTATTACTGTTTTTACATTAACGAAGTTGTATGGGTACAGTGATTAGGCGTAATGCGTTTTTATTAAGACACGGTAACGAGTTATTATAAGTGATTAATCAATCAACTATAAATTTAGTTGCATTAATCAAGTAATATTCCGTATAAAATATGTATCGTTTGTTTGCACACATCATTTGCACGCTACATTTTATACAGCCTTTAATGCAGCACTTACTAAAGGTTTGATTTTTTATTTAGTAAGCCTCCGAAAATTAAAACAAAAGCTGTTAACAAAACCATTTGAATTAGCAGCGTTTTATTTATTAAAGGCAATTGACTGGTTATTGGTACAGAAAGGAAAAGTAAAATAGTGATTAAGCCACGCGGAGCTACAAATAAAACCGGTACCAAAGGTAGTTTGTAAAGATGAAGTAAAACAGCCCGTGATAAAAATATAAGTACAACAAATGCGATAGAATAGGGCAATTCAGTTGTACTTATCAATTCATCTAAATTTAAACTAAAACCAAATAGCGTAAAAAATAAAATGCGTATTAAAAAGGTGGCTTCAATAACTAAGTCGGTAAACGAATTTACTTCGGCATTAAAATTATCGAAACGTACTTTTTTAAATATTTTAAATTTATTAAACATACTTGCATTGCTAAAAACCAAACCTAAAATCAGTATGTAAATTAAACCCGGCAAATGCAACAATTTGGTTATAGCATATACAAGTAAAATTAATGCGAGCAAAGGTACATGCTTAACATGCGTATTAATTTTATAAAGCAAAACTGCCGATGCTATGGTGCTTAGGCATGTAATTATCAGGATAAAAATTAGGTCAGATGTAAATTTTAATCCGGCTGTTAAATTTATAATTTCAGTAGTAACAAAGAAGTTGAATAGGACAACGCCAATAATGTCGCTAAAACTACTTTCGTAAACCACAAACTCTTTATTTATTTCGTTAAACGATTTGGCACTTGGTATAGCTATAGCACTGCTAATAATGCAAAGTGGCATCAGGTTAACTATACTATCATTAATGGAGTAATTGAAAACATAGTAACACCAACTTACGGTAATTACTGCTAAAATTAATATAGCAAGCCATGACACCCAAAATGCTTTTTTTATTAATGGTATTTTGGTTGCATCAATTTTAAGTTCCAACGCACCTTCGAGCACAATTAAAACCAATCCAACGGTACCTACTAAAGGTAAAATACGTGATACATCGGGTATGGCAATATTTAATAACTGAAGGCTATATTTAATTGCAAAACCAAAAGTTAATAGCAGCACCACCGATGGCACTTTAATTTTAGCCGAAAAAACATCAATCAGGTATGCAATTAAAACTACACCACATAAAATCAGTAATATGTTAGCAATCATAATATAGTTTTAAAGTGCCGGCCAATACTATTACAGATGTTGAAATTAAGTTTTTTGTTTTTTCTTTTTGGCAGCCGGAAACAATACATTATTTAAAATTAAACGAAAGCCCGGTGAATTTGGATGCAGGTTTAAATCGGTTGGCGGGTCGCCTACCATGTGTTGATAATCTTCCGGATCGTGTCCGCCATAAAATGTCCAGGTGCCTTTGCCATGTTCGCCATGTATGTATTTGGCAAAACCCCCTGATTTGTTTTCGCCCATCACAATTACATTGCTCTTAATATAACGACTATCAAAAGCCGTTGTTTGTCCCATAAAACCAGCAATAACTTGTTCGTGGTTTTGGCATAACATGGTGGGTACCGGATCCCATTTAGCCGAAAACTCAAAAAGTGTAAACACATCGTTATCGCGCGATACGCCACGTTGTTGCGGGTTAACATCAATGTTGCTAAACTCATACTCAACCGGATTGGTACTCAGTTTAAAGTTTTCGAAAGCAAAAGTTTTTGCAAAATCTAATTTGTTGTTGTAGTTGATGGTGGTTCCATCGCCATCATAAATTTTATCGGCAATGTCAAGGTCTTGCGCTGCCAATGCAATGTCATACGAGTCGGTGCCTGAGCACATAGTAAATAAAAAGCCTCCACCAATTGTAAACTCTTCAATTTTTTTTGCAACACCCAATTTAAGCTGTGATACTTTGCTAAAGCCTAATTTTTTTGCCATAGCTTCGTTAGTGCGCACTTGTTCCTGATACCAAGGAGCGTTATGGTACATAGAATAAAACTTGCCGTATTGGCCTGTAAAATCTTCGTGATGGAGGTGCAGCCAATCGTACAGAGGAAGTTTACCGGTTATTATTTCCTCATCATACACTATGTCATATTTTATCTCGGCATATTTTAATACCATGGTTACGGCATCGTCCCAGGGTAATTTGTTTTTAGGCGTGTAAACTGCAATGCGTGGGGCCTTTTCTAATTTCACCACATCCATATTTACTTCTGGGTTTGCAATTTCCTGAATTATGGCATCGGCCTGGCCATCGGCAATAATGGTGTAGGATACACCGCGTACCTTACATTCGTTTTCTATGGCCGAAATTTGTTTAATCATAAAACTACCGCCACGGTAATTGAGCAACCAGTTTATATCTACCTCTTGTGTAAGTACCCAATAAGCAATGCCGTATGCTTTAAGGTGATTTTTTTGAGATTCGTCCATAGGTATAAGTATGTACGATGCCTGTATTTTAAAGCTAACAACAAGTAAAGCGATGATAATTTTTAAACTCTTCATTTTTTTTACTTTATAAATGAAACGGTATTTACTTCAAAGTTATTTCCAGCTCATATTTAAATTATACATTAAAAAACTGTAAACATCAGTTTGTTCGGCAATTTGTTTTTTTACAGGTTTTCCAGCGCCATGGCCTGCATTGCTGTCAATACGTATAAGGGTAGGGTTGGTGCCTGTATTATGCGCCTGTAATGCCGCTGCAAATTTATAGGAGTGGGCGGGTACCACGCGGTCGTCATGGTCGGCTGTGGTAATTAATGTAGCCGGGTATGCAGCATCTTTTGTACAATGGAGTGGTGAGTATTTTATTAAAGCTTCAAACTCTTTTTCATTTTCACTTGTTCCGTAATCGTTAGCCCAAGCCCATCCAATAGTAAATTTATGATAACGTAACATATCCATTACGCCTACCGAAGGTAAGGCTACTTTAAACAAATCGGGCCGCTGTGTAATGCATGCACCTACCAATAAACCACCATTACTACCACCGTTGATTGCTAATTTTTCGGCACTCGTGTATTTACTGTCAATTAAATATTGGGCTGCAGCAATAAAATCGTCAAACACATTTTGCTTGTTTAGTTTTGTACCGGCTTTATGCCAGGCATCACCAAACTCGCCACCACCGCGCAAGTTGGGCATTGCAAATATGCCCCCTTGTTCTAAAAATAGTAAACGCTCGGCTCTGAATTCAGGTGTTTTACTAATATTAAATCCGCCATAGCCATGTAGCAGTGTTGGGTTGTTACCATTTAATTGCAGGTTCTTTTTATGTACAATAAACATGGGTATTTCAGTACCGTCTTTGCTCTTATACGTAACTTGTTTGGTAATATAATCGTCTTTTCTAAATGCTATTTTTTTTGTGGGGTCGTAGCCATCTATCATACTTCGGCCATTTTTAGCATAACCCATATAAACCGTTGTAGGTATAGTAAATGATGTTATGTTGTAAAAGAAAACACTATCGTTTACCGAACTGTTTATTTCGTTAACGGTGCATAAGCCCGGCAGTTTTACTTCATATAAAAATTTGCCGGTATTACTGTAGCCTAATATTTTATTACTGGCCATGTGCATATATTTTACAAGATAGTTTTTATCAGCCTGATGCACTTCTTGCATTACATCAGCACTTTCGGGTATGATGGTGGTCCAGTTTTTTTTATCAATGTTATTAATATCAATACTTATCAGTCGCCCTTTTTTTGCTTCGTCATTGGTTTGTACTATCAGTTTTTGATTAATGATATCAACCACTTTGTAGCTGTGGTTAAAGTCGCTAACTATGGTAATAAACGGACTGTTTGAATGACTTAAATCTTTAATAATTATATTGTTACCACTGGTACTTTCGGCCCCGTTAATAATTAAATATCGCTCGTCAGAACTGGTTTGGCAACGGAATGTGCATTTAGGTTTGGTTGGGTCGCTATATACAAGCAAATCGGTTTGTTGCGGTAAACCTACACGATGGTAATAAACTTTGTGATTGGTATTTTGTGCTTTAAATTTATCGCCATCTACCGGGGCATCATATCTGGAATAAAAGAAGCCTGAATCTTTCCAAGCTATCTGACTAAACTTTACCCAGTCAATTGAGTCGGCAAGGGTGCGCGATTTTTTTATAT
The DNA here is from genome assembly GCA_016788165.1 of Bacteroidia bacterium. Taxonomy (GTDB): domain Bacteria; phylum Bacteroidota; class Bacteroidia; order AKYH767-A; family OLB10; genus JAEUTH01. Next base: position 80,684 of record JAEUTH010000021.1, read on the forward strand.
CCTTAATTCTTATTTGTTGCCAGTCGCTACCTGCCCGCGAAACATTAAAAGCAATAAATGCCCCATTCTTATTTCCACTAAATCCACTTAAAGAAGTTAAGCCTGTTGTATCAACGGTATTGGGGTCTAAAAATAACATACCTACAAAGTCTAATCCGCGCTTATAATAAAGTACATCTTGATTTTGTAATCCATTATTGCGTAAATAAAAGTAGGCGCTACCTACTTTAAATGATGGCCGATAGCGTGGAAAATTCCATAGTTTTTCTAATTTGTTTTGTACGCTATCGCGAAATGGTATTTGATTTAAATACGTATGCGTTACATTATTTTCATCGGCAATCCATTGCTTGGTATCTACATCATCGGTTTCTAACCAGCGATATGGGTCGGCAACGGTTTGCCCAAAATATACATCGGTTTGATTGGTTTTTTTTGCAACCGGATATTGCAATTGTGCAAATACTTGGCCTGTTATGCCAATAAGTAATAACAAGATGTTTTTCATAGTTTATTTATAGAAAGGCGCACAAAGTTAAAAACCCTGAAACGGGTTACAGTTATAATTTGGTGAACATAAATTGATGTTCCTTTTAAAAAACAAATTATAAAAGCTTTGGTTTGCTACATTTAATGGCATACATCATGGGTAACACACCTTGCAGGTTTTTTATCTGGTATTTCCCATTATCAATTTGCACGGTATTTTTAAAACAGTTGTAGTTGCTGTAGTCAAACTCGCTAAACTTTTCCAGTTTTAAGCCGTTATCAATAAGCGCAGTAATAATATCAGACAGGCTATGGTTCCATCCGATGTTAGTGGTTTTAATTACAGCATTTCTGTCGGCATAACTACCCAAATTAGTTTCAATAATTGGGTCAACGTTAAAGTAGGGGTATTGCAGCATTTTCATTTCATTATCCAACATCCATAGCACCGGATGAAAATCAATAATTAAAAACGTACCCCCTGGTTTTAAACATTGTGCAACAACAGCAGCCCATTTATTTAAATCAGGCAACCAGCCAATAGTACCATAGGATGTATAAACAATATCAAAGGTTTTATTCAAATGCTTACACGTATCATACACGTTACAACAAATAAACTCGGCAGGTAAATTCAATTCTTCGGCTAAGGATTTGGCGTAAGCAATAGCCTGATCGGCAAAGTCAATACCTGTGCATTGTGCGCCTTTATGTTGCCATGATAAGGTATCCTGTCCGAAATGACATTGTAAGTGGAGCAGCGATTTGCCATGCACATCACCAAGCCACATTTGTTCTGTATCGCAAAGTGAATTAAGCGTAAGTTTAAAAGTATCGTTTGCATAAAATGCGCTGTTTATGTTAACCTGAGTTAATGTATTCCAGTGATGCTGATTTTGTTTAAAAAAGTCTTCCATTATAATTGATTCATAATTTTTTAAAAACACTTGTGCATTCGCTTCAGATAACCGTAAAACCTAAGGTTGTTTGGTTATTTTCGCAGCCACACAATAAACATATTTTATATGAAGTACGATGTTATAATTATAGGCAGTGGCCCGGGTGGTTACGTAGCAGCTATCAGAGCTTCGCAACTGGGTTTTAAAGTTGCTGTTGTAGAGCGCGAAAATTTAGGTGGCATTTGTTTAAATTGGGGATGCATACCTACAAAAGCATTATTAAAAAGTGCACAGGTTTTTGAATATTTAAATCATGCAGCAGATTACGGTATTGAGGTAAATAATGGCAAAGCCGATTTTGCCAAAGTAATTGCACGCAGCCGTAGTGTTGCCGATGGTATGAGTAAAGGTGTTCAGTTTTTAATGAAGAAGAATAAAATAGATGTAATTAATGGAGTTGGTAAACTTTTGGCAGGCAAAAAGGTAAGCGTAACCTTAGATGGTGCTGAAACCATTTATGAAGCCAATCACATTATTTTAGCAACCGGTGCACGCTCGCGCCAATTACCTAATATTAAGCAAGACGGTGTGAAGGTGTTTGGCTACCGCGAAGCAATGACATTGCCCAAGCAGCCTGCTTCATTGGTGGTAATTGGTAGTGGCGCAATTGGTAGCGAGTTTGCATATTTTTATAACGCCATGGGCACAAAGGTTACCATTGTAGAGTTTATGCCACGTATTGTGCCTGTAGAGGACGAAGAAGTATCGAAACAAATGGAACGCTCTTTTAAAAAACAAGGCATTAATATTTTTACCGATTCAAGTGTTGAGTCAGTTGATACATCGGGAGCCTTATGTAAGGTGCAGATTAAAACCAAAAAGGGTATGGAGGTGATTGAGGCCGAATCTGTATTGAGCGCTGCCGGTGTTGTTGCCAATATCGAAAACTTAGGTCTTGAAGAATTGGGCATTGTTACCGACAAAGGCAAGGTAGTGGTAAATGATTATTCTCAAACCAATATGCCCGGTATTTATGCAATTGGCGATATAACAAAAGGCCAGGCATTGGCACACGTTGCATCGGCAGAAGGTATTTTATGTGTCGAAAAAATTGCCGGCTTAGATGTGCATCCTATTAACTACAACAATATACCCGGTTGTACCTATACCACACCCGAAATTGCATCAGTTGGTTATACCGAAGCTGCTGCAAAAGAAGCAGGCTATGAATTAAAAATTGGCAAATTCCCGTTTAGTGCATCGGGCAAAGCAAAAGCAGCAGGTGCTGCCGATGGTTTTGTAAAAGTAATTTACGATGCTAAATATGGCGAATTATTGGGCGCCCATTTAATAGGATATAATGTAACCGAAATGATTGCCGAAATAGTAGTAGCACGAAATTTAGAAACTACAGGCCATGAAATATTAAAATCAATTCATCCGCACCCAACCATTAGCGAAGCAATAATGGAGGCTACTGCTGCTGCTTACGGTGAGGTTATTCACATGTAATTGATTAAAAAATAAATTTAATTAAAAACTGCTTTGCCCAAATGGTAATGCAGTTTTTTTATGATTTACCGCTAATAATAAATGTGGTACCAACACCAATAGTACTCGTTACAGCTATGTTTAGTTGATGGTAATTGGCAATGGTTTTAACAATGGACAAACCCAAGCCATGACTATTGGCATCTTTCTGATGTAATCTGGTAAAACGATCGAATATAATGGCAATTTGCTCGGGCTCAATACCTAAACCAGTGTCGGAAATGGCAATTTCAAAATCATTATTAATTAATTTGCTGGTAATGGTTACGTTGCCTCCATGTTTATTGTATTTGAGGGCATTGATAAGCAAATTATTAAAAAGCATTTGTAACAATGAAGTATTGCTTTTTGCTAAAATAATTTGGTGTTCCATATCATTTATCATGGTAACTTCTTTATGTGCACAACGATCTTGCAGCTCTTCAATAATTTCGCTAATAAGGTCGTTTAAATTGGTAACCTCACTTTTGTCAAACTGTTCGTTTTCTACTTTTGATATTGTTAGCAATGCTTTAATAATTCGACTTAACCGGCTCAATATTTTTTGTGAGTCAATAAGTTTTAAGGCGGTATCGTGATCGGTTTTTTGATCGGTGATTATATTTTCGAAACGGTTTTGTAATATCGATATGGGTGTTTGTAATTCGTGTGATACATTGGCAATAAATGCTTTTTCATGATTAAAGTCGTCTTTAATTTTAAGCATTAAGTTTTCGAAAGCCTGATCGAGATAGGTAAACTCAGCAGTAGAACTATTAACCGGATTCGATTTGAATTTTATAGGGTTATCAACTGCTTTAAGCTTGTTTAGTATTTTATTAAAAGGCAAAAGCAACATACCGATAAAGCCAAAGTCGCTTGCAATACTTATTAAAACCACCACCACCATTAACCAAATTGTAAATCGTGTAAAGGCCTTATCTAATTGTTCGATAGTGCTCAACCCTTCGCCTATATTGAGTGCATACATTTGATTATCGTACATAAAACTGCGGTGTAGTACCCGGTGTTTTAATTCTTCTGTATCTAAAATCCAGGTTTCGATATCGATGCTATCAACGGTACTAAACGTACTTGCATCGGTTATGGGTTCAATTTTTATAAATTCCTCTTTAAAAATTGTATGATCTGCATAGCTACAATCTTGCTCATGTTTAATATCATCTAAACCACCTTGTTTCACCATCGACATAGCTCTGTCGGCATTGGCGCGTAAACGGTTATCAATATGACTAAACACAACCCTTTCAACAATAACCGGAAGGAGCAAACCAAATGCTGCAATAATTAATGCTTTAGAAATGGCATTATAAATAGCAAACTTTACTTTTAAGCGCATGGCAATAAATTAAATAAAGCATGCAAAATTAAAAGCATTGCATGATAGTGCCATGAAACGCCTGATTTTATATGACATTGGTATGTTTTAAATGTGTTACCAAATCGTCAATTGAAAGTGGTTTTAAAAATAAGGCTTTTACCAAACTGCTGGCCTTAGCCCTGCTGTTATCTGTAAAATTTAGTGATGATGATACCATTACAATATGTATCTTATCAACTATTGGTTTTGGTAAGTTTTCGAATGCAGCTAAAAATTCAAAACCATCCATACCGGGCATTTGAATATCCAGTAAAATCAAATCAGGGCATGTTTGCTCATTACATGTTTTAAGGTACTCAATGGCTTCGATTGGATTAATGTATTTTAGAACAGAATGTGAAAAGCCTCGGATATTTATTAGTTTTTCGAGTAAAAATAAATCGATGCCATTGTCATCAATAAGCATTACTTGAATTCGTTTGTCCATCATTTTGGATTTTTATTAGGAATAAAAATATTGAATGTCGTGCCTATTTCACTGGTTGATTTAACTTTTATAGAACCGTTAATTTTTTCTAATGCTTCTTTTACAATGAAAAGACCTATACCTGAACCTTGCTTTTTACTGGTGGTTGGTGTTCTGAAAAATAGTTGAAATATATTTTCGATATAGATTTGTGGAATACCAATACCATTGTCGCTTATTTCGATTTCTGCGCCTTGTAAATTTGTATTTACAGTAACGGTAACACAATGCTTGGGTGTATTCGGGTTGTTATATTTAATGGCATTAGATATCAGATTATTAAGTATAACCCTTATGCGAAAATCGTCTGAAATAAAATTTGTGGTTTGATTTATGGTAACATTAAATACAACACTCGGTTCCAGATTGCTTAATGATTCTACACAGTCGCTTACTAAGATTTTAAAATCAATTACATCATTAATTTCTTCCAGGCGCGAGTTTTGATAATATTCAATAATGCGTTTGGTGTAATTATCAAGTTTTAAAATACTGCTTTCAATAACCTTAAAGTATTCTTCGGCTACCAACATTTCAGGCTCCATTCTGGCATATTGAACTATACCTAAAACTGACATTAATGGCGAGCGTAAGTCATGCGATGCACTATAAACAAACCTGTTAAGTTCATCGTTTGTTTTCTCGAGCTGTGCATTTTTTTCGGCTAATTGTATGCGCGATCGGTATAAATCAGCACAATATTCCAGGGTTAATGTAAACTTATCCCAATCCCATGGTTTTTGTATGTATTTACTAATTTGTCCGGTATTAATGGCTTCAATTACGGTATCAATATCCGTTTGGCCAGTTATAAGCAGCCTGATAGTATTTGGATAGGTTTCGATAGTTTGTGCCAAAAACTGAATACCGGTACAACCGGGCATTCGTTGGTCGGAAATAATAATACCCATTTCATTGTTTTCAATAATCTGCAAAGCTTCTTGGGCACTTATTGCTGTATATACTTTATACAATTTGCGGAACATTGATTTAAATGAAATCAGGTTGTTTTCCTCGTCATCAACATAAAGTACTTTAAGTTGGTTTTCCATACTGTACCTGTAAATTATTGCGTCTTTTATCTTTTTAATCGTAACGGTAAATATAACATTACTTCACTGCCTTGATTGGGTGCCGATTCAATTTCAATCCTTCCGTGGTGGCTTTCGATAATTGAATATACAATAGACATTCCCAAACCGGTACCTTCGCCCACGTCTTTGGTTGTAAAAAAGGGTTCGAAAATTTTAGACTTCACTTTTTCATCCATCCCTACACCGGTGTCTGCTACGGTAATTTTAATAAAATCATTATCTAATATAGATGTAATGGTGAGTACATGATTTTTTTGCTGATTGTTTTTTTCGATAGCTTGTAGTGCGTTATTAAGTACATTCATAAACACCTGATTAAGTTTACCCGGGTAACATTCGATATTGGGCAATACGTTCAGATTTTTAATAAGTGTTAGGCTTTTTGGCATTGAGTTTCGTAATAAAACCAGCGTTGATTCTATTCCTTCATTAAGGTTCGCTTCTTTAATATCACTTTCATCTAAACGAGAGAAATTTTTTAAGCCTTTTACAATTTCTGCTGTGCGTTTGGCTCCATCTTCAATGCCATTAATTAAAATATTTATTTCATGTTTTAAGTAATCGAAATCAATTTCTTTTTTATAAGCTTCAATGTCAGTTTTAGATTGGTCAAAGTCAGCGGCATTATTTAATGCATCGTATTTTTCAATTATCAATAAAATATCGTTTATATCCAGTTGTAATGGTCTGATGTTGGCGCTTACAAAATTAATTGGGTTGTTTATTTCATGCGCTATACCAGCAGTTAGTTGCCCTAATGATGCCATTTTTTCGGCATTAACTAATTGGGCTTGTGCATCTTTTAAATTTTTTAAAGTAATACCCAGTTCTGTATTGGCAATTTGGAGTTCTTGCGTTCGTTCGTTTACTTTTTGTTCAAGCATTAGATTCTGCTCAGAAATCAGTTTTTCCTTTTCGCGTAAAGCTGCCATGGTTTCAGCTTGCGATTCCTCTTTTTCCTTTTTTAAAATATTAATCCGGTCGGCTAATGCAAATGAAAGCAGCACCACTTCGGCAGCCGAACCTAATGGCATCATGTAAAGTGTATAATTATTGTAAGGTAGTATGCTAAAATCTTTTAATACATAAACCGTTACACCTATCAGGAAAACAGTCCATGCTAATAAAAAATAGCCGGCAGGTCTAAATCCCTTTTTATAAATAAGGTAGCCAACATAAAGCATGTACAGCGATACCAGCGTTGCAATTAATTCGATTAAGATAAAACTAACTTTAAACAGACCGAATAATGAAAATGCCGATGCGCATACGTATGCAAACATGAAAATTATAAACCCTTTATTATGGCTTGGATAAAAGAATTTTACATGCAAAAATTCACGCATAAAAACCATGCTGGCAATGCCAACTAAAGTTGGGAAAATGAATGAACTATAAACAGCCAATAATGGGATATTGGGCCATAGTACCATAAAGGTATATCCATGAATACTTGCTTGCGTAAGCAGTACGGTGGCTAAATAAATTACATAGTATAAATATACTTTATCTTTTATTGTTACGTATAAGAAGGCATTGTAGAAAAACATTACCAGCATTATACCGATGTATATGCCAACGGCTAAATTTCTTTTTTTGTTTGATTCGCTAATCCGATCCGGAGTACCAATAAATATGGGTATTTGGATGTTTTCCCGGGCACTTACTTGTAGCAGTATGGTAGTTATTTTATGCGAAGGTAACTGCAAGTTGAAGATATAATCCGGATCGCGTATTACCCTGTGGTTAAAACTATTATACTCGCCTGAGTGTGCTTCAGAAAAAATGGTGTCATCATTAATCTGATAGCAACTAATTTTATCTAAACCCGGATGTGAAACCTGTAACAAAAAATCACCTACGTTGGTTTGATTGGAAATTTTTAACTTAAGCCAGAAAACAGAATTGCTTATGCCGAAGTTGGGTACATCGGTGGTAATTCTGTTAAAGTTATTAAGTTGTTTTACTTCATTAATTGTTAGTTTTTGAGTTTTATCTTCGTAGTAAACAACTTGGTTGCTAACACTTATTTTGTAATCGCTGCTAACTATAGGAATTATTTGGGCCCGGGTTATACCGGCCAACAGCAGCAAACTTATTAGTGTAAATTGTTTAATTAAAAACACAGTTAATTGGGCAAAAACAGTTGGTAATTTATTTCAATAGAGCCCTTAGCGCCCATTTCAGTATATTTTTGATTCGGGCTGTTTCGCAAGCTTAACATGCGTTCGCGGTCATAGGGTTGTGAGGTGCCCAAATCTTTGGCATTTAAAATTCCTAATACCCGCGCAATATAGTTTTCGTTTGGATAAACAAATTGACCGTTGTCGCCTAACGAATCATCAACCACAAAACCAACACGCCTGAACATAGGCATGGTATAATCGGCACAAATGCCCATTAATGTTTTGCATTTAATTTGATTAACAATACTGATGCCTGCACGGGTTAGTAATAAACTTAAACCTTTGCCAGCAACTACTTTGGCATTCCAAAGAGCGCAAAGTTCGCCTACACCTGTATTGATATATCCATTAACAATCTGATGTATGTTGGGGTCCATTTTTCCAATTGCTTTTTCAACGGGTAGCATATTAATGCCATCGGCAATTTGTACTCTTATGCCGCCCACCAAAACGCCATCATCGCGTTCGGCAACAATGCCGTAAACGCAATTCCATGTCATCCATTCTTGGTTATTGGAAGTTATATTTGTTATGCCATAGTCTTTTAAAACGTTTACATGGCCTTCTAAATATTTAGCACTGGTTTCAGTATCGGTGGGGGCATGAAAAATTCTGAATCTGTACATTTTAAATCATAGTAAAACTGTTTTCTAAAGGTTTTCGTAGTGCAATAGTTGTAGGTGTTTGTGCATACATAACTCTAAACAAAAATGTATCTCTTAATGCAGGAAGAGACTCAAATATATGCTCAAATTTAATTTGTTGTTTGTTTAGTTCGGCAATTTCGTTTTCGGAAAAGTGATGTATGCCTTGCAGTTTATTAAAATAAAATACCGGTGCACTAATGGGTTGCAGGTGTAAACCTTGTGCGATAGCTGCCAGCCAAAAGCGTTGCACGCAAGCACCTGCATCAAGTACATTTAAATTTTTATCAACACTTAGCAGTGCTATTGCTGATGCACTTTTTATAGCATTAGATGTAATTTTTTTTAGTGCATCACCGCCTTTCCATTCGCTAACTTTTTCGATAACGGCCGGGTCGGAAGCTACTTTGAGGCCCGTAAAATCTATTTGGCTAAGTTCTAAAGTAGCTATATCTAATCCATCGCATGTTTTTTTTGCTTGTACGGTATCCCATCTAATTTCTTTATTAAAAAATTCGTCATGCCCATAAGGATTTAAAAACCTGATTTTTTCAACCGAAGCAACAATATCAGCCAGTGCAAAAATACTATCCTTATCATGTTTCCAACGTATGGTTGCAGGTTTGGCAACAATATCTAAATTGGTGGTTATGGTTGCATTAATGGGATGCCCGTTGCCGTGTTTGCGATTGGTGCAGCGTACTTTAATTGCATTAAACAAAATTGAGTTGCCTGATTCTTTTGTTTTTGAAAAAGTTAATGCTGCTAAACAAAACGGATGTGATAAATGTTTAATTTCAACGGCATAACCATCCATACCAGCTGTAAGTGATATATTTTCAATAGCAGCCCCCAAAGCCAGATGCGCTAAGTTGCCATCGGTATCGCTCCAGCAATAAGACAGTGTGGCATTGTGTATTACAAATAGTACATCGTTTTTAAATACCCAATGCCATGGTTGGTTATTACCGGCTGACGGAGCTTTAATTGCAAATTGCAACCAACTTTCAATTCGGTTACCTATAACATCTTTACCTTTTATTTGATAATTAAGTGCAAAGTTTATTGCATCTTCCAATTTAAAAGTAGGGTGCTTTTTAAATGCATTATCAGGTTTGGTTTCGGGTTGGTTCCCAATAATATTTTCAACATCAACATAATACCGGCCCGAGCTGTTAAACTGTCCCAATAAAACCCTTCTTGCAACATCGGCAGTTATGCCGCCACCCATTGTAACTGCACTGGCAAGCTGTGGCCATGTATTTATGCTTTGTTCAATTTCAATCATAGATGCTTTAAGTCTGACACTTGACGTATCAATACCTAAAACATCCATCATATAAGGTATTTTATCTTCCGTTGTTTTTAGTTGTTTTAGTTTTTCTATATTCAAATGTTCAACCAGACCATGTAAAATGGGGCGCTCAGGTTCTAAATCAAATCGTTCAACATCAACCATACACTTATCGCTTGCTTCCATAAGTACGGGTATGCCATGTTTACGCGCGGCATATCGGCTAATAATTTTTATATCAAAACCATCCGACTCTTCAATCAATAAGTCCATTTTACCGCCATTATAAAAAAATGCTTCTAAATTGTTTTCAGTAATTCCTTCAGGATAACATGTGATATTTATGTAAGGATCTATTTCGGCAATTTCGCGTGCAACGCTATATACTTTTGGTAAACCAATATTATGTATGCCGGTTCGTATGCGGTTTAAATTATTAAGTTCTAATGTGTCGAAATCGGCTAAATGTATATGGTTACTTATACGCTCCATAGCTATGGTAACCGCTACCGATTGACCTACTGATAAGCCGATAATACCTATCTTTTTTTTCTGAAGGATAAGCTGTTCTTCCGGTGTAATTTTATATTGATTGCGGCTGGTGCGTACTTTAATAAACTCTGCTTCGGGCAAGGTTCTTACCAAACGTTTACTCCAGGGATAATAAATCCACATACCATAATTATTCATAGTAAATGGATGGATGTAAGCTTCGGCTTTTTGCTTTAAAATAGCATCTGCAAACTTTTGCGAAGGATTACAGGTTTTTATAAATTCTTTTAATTGTTCAAACAAAGTATCAAACTTTTCAACTTGATTCTGTGTTGTAATTTGTTCAATTTCTTTTTCGTCAGATGCACAGCTAAATATTATTGGTTTGTAATTGTTAAAAGCACTTTGCATGTTTATGTCAAGGTGATTGGAAATGTGTAAACTCATGAATTAAAAATAGGGGAATGAGCAGGCAAGTTTAGTTTAATTTTATAATTTTGTAGCAACTTATCATTTTGATAGTTTGGTGTTATTTTGATTCTCAATTTTAATTTTTTTCAGTTTCTTTTTGATTGCCTGCAGGGTTTGATTATTTGTTCTGTTAGTTTTCAATTTGCAAATGTTACATAAGCTGTAATTAATACACTTTTTAGTATGGAAGATTTGTCGATAATTAAGGTTCTTTATGTTGATGACGAAGCGCATAATTTAAATGCGTTTAAAGCAAGTTTTAGGCGTGTATTTACTGTGTTTATTGCACTTTCGGCCGATGAAGCCAAGCAAATAATGTCCGAAAATGAGATACACGTTTTAATTACCGATCAACGTATGCCTGGTACACCGGGTACTGAATTATTAGCCTATGCCGTAAAAGATAAGCCCGACCAGATACGGATTTTACTTACCGGTTTTAGCGATATGGATGCCTTACAAGATGCCGTAAATCGCGGCCACATTTATCGCTACTTACAAAAACCCTGGGATGATGAAATTTTGCGTCAAACCATTATTGAAGCCTACCAGATTTATGCCTTAAAACTGGAACGCGAAGCATTAACTCAAAAGCTACAACAAAACAACGAGCAACTTGAATTTTATTTAAGACATAAATTATTGTCTTAGTAAAATTTTAGGCTTAAATAGCCAATTATTGTGTGTAAATAAGCAAAACAGGTATTATCCTTTTTTGAAATAAAATTACTTTTGGCAGCTCAAAATAAATAAGATTGTATGCACACAACTGTTGATGACGCCAAAGCATTAGGCTTATTACCCGAAGAGTTCGATAAAATAACTGAAATTTTAGGCCGCAATCCTAATTTTACCGAGCTAAGCATTTATTCAGTAATGTGGAGCGAGCATTGCTCATATAAAAATTCAATTACCTGGCTAAAAACTTTACCCAAAGACGGGCCTCACATGTTAGCCAAAGCAGGCGAAGAGAATGCGGGCTTAGTTGCCATTGATGATGAAACCGGTTGCGCATTTAAAATTGAGTCACATAATCATCCTTCGGCTATCGAACCCTATCAAGGTGCTGCTACCGGTGTGGGTGGCATTAATCGCGATATATTTACAATGGGTGCACGACCCATTGCACAATTAAACTCACTGCGTTTTGGTAATATTAACTCCGACCGTACTAAATGGTTGGTTAAAGGTGTAGTTAAAGGAATTGGCGATTATGGCAATGCCTTTGGCATACCCACCGTTGGTGGCGAAGTTTACTTTGACGATTGCTATAACATCAACATCTTGGTAAATGCCATGAGTGCCGGTATTGTTAAGAAAAACAAAGTGGTTTCGGCCACATCTTATGGCGTAGGTAACCCGGTATTTATTGTTGGTTCGGCAACAGGCAAAGACGGAATTCATGGTGCAGCTTTTGCCTCAAAAAATATTACCGAAGACTCGGCCGATGATTTGCCATCAGTACAGGTTGGCGACCCGTTTCAGGAAAAACTTTTAATGGAAGCATCGTTAGAATTAATTGATACCGGTGCCATCATTGGTATGCAGGATATGGGTGCAGCCGGCATCATTTGTTCGAATAGCGAGATGAGTGCAAAGGGCAAGCATGGTATGCGTATTGATTTAGACAAGGTACCCACGCGCCAAAAAAACATGAAAGATTGGGAGATTTTACTAAGCGAATCGCAAGAGCGTATGTTGGTAGTGGCCAAAAAAGGCATGGAAGAAACCGTTTATAAAGTTTTCGATAAATGGGATTTAAACTGTACACAGATTGGCGAAGTTACGGCTGATGGTTATCTTGAATATTTTATGAATGGTGTACAGGTAGCGTATGTACCGGCCCAATCGCTGGTATTAGGTGGTGGCGCACCGGTTTATACACGCACCTACACAGCCCCGGTTTATTTAAAAGATATTGAGGCTTACAATATTGATAATGTAACCATACCTGAAGATTTAAAACAAGTAGCATTATTTTTAATCAATCATCCAAACATAGCCAGCAAACGATGGGTATATACGCAGTACGATAGCATGGTTGGTACCGTTAACAGAAGTACCAATACCTGTACCGATGCTGCCATTGTTAATTTAAAAGATTCGAAAAAAGCGTTGGCATTAACCGTTGACTGTAACTCACGTTATGTATTTGCGAATCCCGAAACGGGTTGTGCAATTGCCGTTGCCGAAGCAGCCCGTAATATAACCTGCAGTGGTGGCCAACCCAGTGCTATTACCAATTGCTTAAACTTTGGTAACCCCTACGACCCCGAAGCTTATTGGCAATTTGTACATGCAATTAAAGGAATGGGTAAAGCTTGTTTAAAGTTTAATACACCCGTTACCGGTGGTAATGTTAGTTTTTACAATCAAAGCGAAGTCGAAAACCATACCGTACCGGTTTTTCCTACGCCAACCATTGGCATGTTGGGAATTTTAGCTGATAAAAACCGCACAATGACCTATAATTTTAAGCAAGCAGGTCATCATATTTATTTGCTAGGTTCTTCACAAAATTGTATCAGCTCATCGCAATATCTGGCACATTTTCATCAAATAAAATTTTCGCCTGCCCCTTATTTTAGTTTAGATGAAGAGTATGACTTACATCAACTAATTAAGCAACTTATAAATGCCGATTTAATTCAATCGGCACACGATTGCTCAGAAGGTGGTTTGTGGGTTGCCTTAGCCGAATCGGGCTTTAATAATCAATTAGGATTTAACATTATTACTGATGCAGATATCCGTAAAGATGCATTTTTGTTTGGCGAAGCACAGGGTAGGGTAGTAGTTTCGATAAGCCCTGAACAATTTGATTTGTTTATAGAAACAGTTGTTGCAAGTGGCATTGATTTTAGCCACTTAGGTGACGTTACAACAGGCGAAATTAAAATTGATGGCAACTATTGGACTTCAATTGTTGATTTACAAAACCAATACGATACAGCCATTGAAAAAGCCTTGTTGTAAGTACAAAGATGTTAAAGGCCATAGTAAAACCATTTTATAAAACAGCACACGATTTATTGTATGCAACTGCATACTACAATCCGCTTTTTAAAAAACAACATCATAATAAAAAAGTGACAAAAGGTTTTATTGGTGATGAACATTTACAAAATCCGATTTTGGATGATGAACTGTTTAAAGAATTGCAAGAGCAAAAAATTGCAACTTCAACTTATCAAATTTCTGTTGATGGATATAATGCCTATATGAAGCAAGCCGGTTATCCGGTGACCTATTACGGAGGCGGAAAAGACTTAAAGCAAAATTTTATTCAAAAAACTTTAGAGCACTATGTATCACAAACATTATTTACACTTACTGTAAATGATGTTTTTTTAGATGTTGCAGCTTGCAATTCGCCATTTTCGCAAATTATACAAAACCAAACCGGAGCTAAAGTATATCAGCAGGATTTAATTTATAAACCCGGCATAAACGGCAAGTACATTGGTGGTTATGGCCATCAAACCAACCTGCCGGCAAATAGCATTAAGGCTATTACCCTGCACTGTTCGTTAGAACATTTTGAGCACGATACCGACATTCAGTTTTTTAAAGAGGTAAACCGGATTTTAATACTGGGTGGCAAAGCCATTATACTTCCATTTTATTTTGCACATACTTACACCATACACATTGACCCAGCATTTAATTTGTTACGAAACCACCACCCAATAATTGATAACGAGGCCGATTTGCGCTATTGTAACTGGTATCAATTTCATAGCAGGCATTATGATATTAATCAATTACAAAAACGAATTGTAGCAAGCTTACCTCAATGCAAAGTAAAACTACATCGCGTTAGCAATTTTACAGCAATACAACCCGCTGGTTATTTACGATGGATACTAGAAATAACAAAGGAAGCAACTAATTAAAATGCTTAAAATACTTGTACTTTTTTTATGGAAATGGATTAAGCGTTTGGCTTTGTTTTTTATTATAAGCACTGTAGTTGCGGTAATACTTTATAAGTGGATACCCATACCCTACACGCCATTAATGATAATCAGATGCTTTGAGCAAAAAGCAGCGGGTAAACCAATTAAACTTGAAAAAGACTGGGTTCCACTTTCGCAAATATCAGCACGGTTGCCCGAAGCCGTAATAGCCAGCGAAGACCAAAAATTTGAAGAACACTTTGGCTTTGATATCGAAGCAATTGAAAAAGCGCAACAATACAATGCACGCATGAAAGGCAAACGTGTAAGAGGTGCCAGTACGATAACACAACAAACAGCAAAAAATGTTTTTCTAACGCAATCGCGCACCTATTGGCGTAAAGCACTGGAGGTTTACTTCTCGTTTTTAATTGAAGTATGCTGGAGCAAAGAGCGCATTATGGAAGTATATTTAAATGTGATTGAAATGGGTGATGGTATATATGGTGCCGAAGCGGCTGCACAGGCATATTTTAATAAAAGTGCATTAAAGCTTACTGCTAAAGAAGCATCGTTAATAGCAGCCTGCTTACCCAATCCCCGCATTTATATTGCAAATAAACCATCGAGATATATTGAACGTAAATCGGTTTGGATAATGCGTGCTATGCGCAGATTAGATTACAAAAATTTTTAATTTAAATAAATTGCATTCGTTTTAAATTATTAAATACAATATAAATGAGTCATATAGTTGCACCCAGCATTCTTTCGGCCGATTTTGGTAACCTCCAGGCCGATTGCGAATTTGTTAATGCCTCAGCGGCCGATTGGTTTCATGTAGATATTATGGATGGTGTTTTTGTTCCCAATATATCGTTTGGTTTTCCGGTATTAAAAGCCATACAAAAGCATGCAACCAAACCGTTAGATGTGCACTTAATGATTGTTGAGCCTGATAAATTTGTGCAACAGTTTGCCCAACATGGTGCATCGGTTATAACTGTGCATTATGAAGCATGCCAGCATTTGCATAGAAGCATTCAATTAATCAGAAGTACGGGAGCAAAACCGGGAGTTGCACTAAACCCGCATACACCTGTACATCTATTAACAGATATAATTACGGATGTTGATTTGGTTTGTTTAATGAGTGTAAATCCGGGTTTTGGAGGTCAACAGTTTATTGAAAATACCTATCAAAAGGTTACGACACTTAAAGAAATGATAGTTCGTAAAAGTAGCGCAGCACTTATTGAAATAGATGGTGGCGTTACACTTGACAATTACCAGAAACTGCTTCAATGCGGTGCCGATGTGTTAGTTGCAGGCAACACGGTGTTTAATGCAGCTAATAGGTTTGAGATGGTAAAAACACTGAAACAAAATTAAGTCGCATAATCTTGCAAGTATTGATAACGCTTGGTTAGCTTGCCATTTTTAGTTATCGAAGCTCTTAGTATCAAATCATTATTAGGCTCATTAATCAATAAGGGCAATACTTTTTCAATTAACTCCTGTCCAAAGTTTTCGCTTGCATCGCGTGGCAATGAGCATGGTAAATTATCAACTGCCATGGTAGTGATAGTATGCTCATGCAGGCCGTTTTCGGCTAATTTAGTTTGCGGATTGTAATCCATGTATGGGTTTTCGATGGTGGTTGCTCTTGTGGTTGATGGTATGCTGCCATCAATATCGCAAGTTATATCACCAATAACTTTAATTTTAAATTTTGGGTCGGCCATTTCGTCTAAACTAAACAGCTTTGGTGCTTTCGGATTCCAGTAAGCGCAATGCAACAGCACATCACATTTTTCGGTAAACTTTCTGAAAGCTGAAGCATATTGCTCGGCATGATTGTGAAAGTGTTCGTTTACCCATCCGGTTTTGTTGGGATGATAATGGTAATCGCTGCTATGCAATTGGGCATAAACCGGCTCGTTAAACGGAAACATTAAAAACTCATAAGGTGTAACGCGTCTTATTTTCATGGTGCCCATTATTTCAATAGCACCGTTGGCAACGCGGCCGCCACCAGTTATAAGTATTTTAAGGTTGGGTAGTTTGGCCTTTTTAAGCTCACGTTCTAATTCAGCTTTATGTTCGCAATCTTGAGCAGGTTTAATTTTAAATTTTTTATATTTCAAACCATAAGCCCTAATGGTGTTGTATGCGCCAACCAAACCGGCATATCTGCCAAAACCAATAATGCGGTTTTCTTTATCATCAACTAAACATTCATAATCTATCATTTGAATTTTTTGTGCTATAAATGCCAACATCAGTTTTTTATTATGCTGTTGTTTTTTAATGGTATGCGAAAAAAATAAATATTGTTTTCCTTCAATTAATTCAGCAACCGGTACTTCTTTAATGCCTAAAAAAATATCGCCATCGGCAATAGCATCTGTAACTTTTATACCGGCAACTTCATACTCAACATCGGGTATGGAACGCCACGGACTTGGTTGAACAAGCACTTCAATTTGCGGATACATTTTTTGCAAACTCACTATTTGCATAGGTGCCAAGGGTACGCGTTTATCATGTGGTATTTTACCCTCGCGTATTACAATAATTTTGAGCTTTTTCATTTCCTTAATAATCTAGTATCAGTTTGCTAATTAATAAACAACAAACTGCAATGTTTTTTAGTGTCAAATATTTCATGCGCAACGTTTAATAGTTGTGCGCTGGTTATAGCTTCAATTTTTTCTTGCAATTGTTTTAAGGTATCAACCTTACCGTGATTAAGCATGCTGCGGCCAAGCCCAATCATTACCGAAGCTTTGTTTTCTTGCGCCAATGCAATTTGTCCTAAAAGTTGTTGCTTGTATTGTTTTAACTGTTGTTTTGATATGGCCTGCTGGCATAATTTGTCTAATTCAATATGGGCTAATTTTATGGTTTTATCGAGCAGTTTTTTATCGGTAGCCAGATATAAACTAAAAATACCGGTATCGCTATACGCATTATAATTCGACTCAATATTATAAGTGTAACCGTACTTTTCGCGTATTGATAAATTAAGCCGCGAATTCATACCCGGGCCTCCTAAAATATTGTTTAGTAATACCAACTCTATTCGTTGTTTATCTTTAAACGAATAGGCTTTACCACCTAAAATAAAATGAGCTTGCTCTGTAGCTTTTTTAACTATTACCTGCGTTGGCTTGTATTTAGTAAAAGCATTTCGTTTTACAGTTGTTGTTGTTGCTTTTATGGTATGCAAATGTTTTTCGATGGTAGCAACCACTGTTTCGAACTGATAGTTTCCAACTACACTTATTACCATTTTATCAGTAGTGTAATTTTGTTTCGTAAAATGGCTGATATCTTTTTGAGTAAACGCAGATACACTTTCAATAGTGCCCAGCACATGACTGCCTAATGGATGTTTGGCAAACACCTGACTTTCGAAATCATCAAAAATCTGTTCAGCCGGTGTATCTAAATAAGTTCGTATCTCATCTATTACTACTTCTTGTTCCTTAATAATTTCTTTAGGCGGAAAAACAGCATTAAAAACAATGTCAATCATCAATTCCATGGCCCTTTCGAAATAGGGTGTAAGATAGGAAGCGTGAATACAGGTTTCTTCCTTGGTAGTATATGCGTTTAACTCGCCACCAACCACTTCCAGTCGGTTTAGTATATGTATGCTTTTTCGCTTTTTAGTTCCTTTAAAAAGTACATGCTCAATAAAGTGAGCTAAACCTTCTTTGTCAGTGTTTTCATCACGGGTACCGGCATTTACTAAAATAGCACTATGGCCTACAAATGAATCGTTGAATTGAAAAATAAGTTTAATACCATTTTTAAAAGTATGCGTTTGATAGGCGGTTTCGGTTAACATAGCCTGCAAGATTTGTTTTTTAAAATATATAAAACAAGTTTGAAATGATTAGCACGCAATTTTTAGTAAAAATTTGTTGCTATAAATTATTAAAAGCTTGTTGCACACGGTTTATTATAATGGCCTTTAAAAGGAGCAGAAGCACAGTTTGTTGCTAGTTTTTAAAATAAGAGGTAAGAAATTAATTAGTTAAATCCATTTTTCAAATTTCATTTGCAATATGATTAGTAACAGGCAATTGTTTTTAAATCACTTGGCACCAACAAGCCCTGCGCCTATGATACTTGAAATTGAAGCAGCCCAAGGTTGTTTTATGATTGACGTTAACGGCAAAAAGTATATAGACTTTATTTCGGGTATTGCAGTAAGCGGTGTAGGGCACAGGCATCCAAAAATTGTTGATGCAATTAAGCGGCAAACTGATAAATATTTGCATTTAATGGTTTATGGCGAGTATGTTCAAAGCCCACAAGTAGCTTATGCACATGTATTGGCGCAACACTTACCACCCAATTTGCAGTCGTGTTATTTTGTCAACTCAGGCAGCGAAGCCATTGAAGGAGCATTAAAATTAGCTAAAAGGGTTACAGGCCGCAGTCAAATAATAGCATTTAATGGCGCATATCATGGTAGTACACATGGTGCACTGAGCCTTATGAGCGATACATATTTTACTTCGGCATTCAGGCCGCTACTACCTGATATTACTTTTATTGATTGGAATAATTTAAATCAACTGAAGTTAATTACATCAAAAACTGCATGCGTTGTAACCGAGGTAGTGCGTGCCGAAAGTGGCGCCATTACACCTCAAAAAGGTTTTTTACAAGCCTTACAAGCACAATGCAATGCTGTGGGGGCTTTATTAATTTGTGATGAAATACAAACCGGTTTCGGACGTACTGGCCCGTTGTTTGGTTTTATGGATTACAACATCCAACCAGATATTATTTGCTTAGGTAAAGGTATGGCAGGAGGTATGCCATTGGGTGCGTTTATAGCTTCAAATGAAAGAATGAATTGTTTATCACATAACCCGGTATTAGGGCATATTACCACATTTGGTGGCCATCCTGTTAGTTGTGCTGCAGCAATAGCTAACCTGGAAGTGATAAAAAGTTTAGATACAGAGAAAACCATTCCGGAAAAAGAAAAAATTATCAGAACCCATTTAAAACATAAGGCAATACAATCAATTTCAGGCAAAGGATTAATGCTGGCTGTTAGCTTTAAAGATGAAACATTTAATAAATCAGTAATAAAATATTGTATCGAAAATGGAGTAGTAGTAGATTGGTTTTTATTTGCTGATAATAAATTACGAATAGCACCGCCATTAATAATTGAAAATGATTTATTGGAAAAAGCTTGTTTTACAATATTAGATGGAATTGAATATACTTATAGAAAACTTAATTAACTTAAAACCTAAAACAATGACAGTACTAATTGTAGAAGACGAAAAAAGCCTATCGCATGAAATAGAAATATTTTTGACCAAACAAGGTTATAACTGTGATGTAGCATTTAACGCCAAAAGTGGTGTTGATAAAGCCAGTAGTAACGGCTATGATTTTATATTGCTTGATATTGGTTTGCCCGATGGAAATGGCTTTGATGTTTTAACTCAGGTAAAATCAAATGGTGTTGAAAGCAGTATTATTATTTTAACTGCCAGAGGCGAAGTGGACGACAAAATTTTAGGCCTTCAATCAGGTGCAGATGATTATCTGGCAAAGCCATTTTCATTACCCGAACTTTTTGCGCGTATGCAAGCTATAACACGCAGAAAACATGGATTAAAAAATACGGTAATTAAAATTTACGATTTTGATATGGATGTAAACAACCGTACTGTATCGCATAACAGTAATTTAATTAATTTAACCAAAAAGGAGTTTGATTTACTGTATTACATGACCTTAAATAAAAACCGTGTGCTTACCCGATTACAACTTACCGAGCATATATGGGGTGATGTTATTGACGATGACAATGAAAGCAATTACATAGATGTGCATATAAAAAATTTGCGAAAAAAACTATCCACACAGGCAAATGCCGAATTTATTGAAACCGTTAGAGGTTTAGGTTACCGTGTTAATATGCAATAAAAAAGCGCACTTTGCAGTGCGCTTTTTAAAAAGTGCATTGTAAAAAATACTTTTGTTGCATGGTGCAAATATTATGGGCCTTACCCATTGTTATTTTTATAAATTATATAATCGGCAAATCCGATTTCTTTTACCATCGCAGAGTACACCCTTTGTTGTTTCGATTTGCATTTATGGTAAAAGTAACAGCCGGATTTATTCTCACTTTAATTTATACGCACTACTATACCGATAGAAGTACAGCAGACATATTTAAGTATTTCGATGACAGTAAAATAATGTATGATTTATGCTGGGTTGATTTTGAATTGTTTTTAAAAATGCTTTTCGGTTTTAATGATGTAGCACTTGCAGCTTATTATAACCAAATGATTGCCTGGTATGATTCCGATTTTATTTACAACGACAACCGACTAATGATTAAGCTCAATTGCTTAATGCGTTTCGTTTCATTTGGCAACTACTATATTCATGTAGTGCTTATCTGCTTCATTGTTTTTTATGGCTTAACATGTTTGTTTAAACTGTTTGCTTCTGAGTTAAAATCAAAATTTTCAGGCATTTATTTTTGCGCCTTTTTTATACCATCTGTTGTTTTTTGGACCAGTGCTGTGTTAAAGGATGCAGCAATACTGTTTGCGCTATCTGTTTTCCTATTTAATTATAACAAAATACTTATTAATGCAGCTTCAGTTAAGAGTTATATTTTGCTATTGCTGGCAATACTTCTTTTATTAACTATTAAGGTATATGTTTTTGTACTGGTGTTACCCGGTTTGATAATAGTTACCTTATTGAAACGCAAATTTTTAATTAATTATAATCAGTTTGCTGTTTGGGTAGTAACGTATTTTATATACGCAGTTGTAATTTTTTCGCTTAAATATTTTACACCTTACAATATAGTTGAGCAAATTGCAATCAAGCAACATCAATTTTTAAAACTTGCCTACCAGGTTCATAGTGGCAGTATTTTAAAAGCGTACGAACTTAGCACCTCTGTTAGCTTAATTAAGGCAATGCCGTTGGCATTTTGTAATACATTTTTACAACCTTATGTAGGTAATTTTAAATCGGCTGTTATTACATTAGCCTCAATCGAAAATGCCTTGTGTCTTTTAGCTTTAATTTTTGTTGCTTTTCATAGCAGGTTAAAGAATGCATTTATTACACCGTGGTTCTTCTTTTCTTTGTTTTTTGTTTTATCGCTTTATTCATTAATAGGTCTAATTGTTCCGGTTGCAGGCGCTTTGGTTAGATACAAAACTATTGCTATGCCTTTTTTTGCATTCATATTATTAATTATTGCCGACACCGAAAAAATTAAAGCAACTTTCAGAAAATTAAAAATCCTAAACTGATGTGGGTGCAATGCCTCGTTTTCTTCCTCCATTTTGCTTTAGCACTCGTGCTTATTTATAAAATGCACTTTTTTAAATGCGGTTATGCATGGCAGTGGTTGGTTTTTTTTTTCATAACTAAAGTAGGGGTTGGGTTGCTTCAATATTTTTTGATGCTGCAATTTAGTTTTGGGGGTGATGCTATATCGTTTTTTAATACGGGTTTATACTTAAACCAGATTGCATTCGAAAACCCATGGCTATTTATAAAGGTAATGTCAGGCTTAGGTTTTGATGTGGAAACTGTATTTACACCTCAAATGTATTGGACTAATGCAGATATACTTTTTAACGATAATCAAACCATGATACGATTGCATGCATTACTCGCTTTTTTTTCGATGTGTTCATATATAGTGCACACAGTTTGGTTTTCGTTCTTAAGCTTAATAGGTTTTGTTGCAATGATTAAAACCATGCAATTGTTTTTTGGTAAAAAACTGTTGCATACGTTGCTATTAACCTGTATTCCTTCGACATTTTTTTGGTGTGCTGGTTGCTCAAAAGAAGCTGTATTGATCGCTTTTTTAGGTTTGTTTTTATGGGCATTAGCAAATGCAATTAAGCAGTTACGTATTACCTTCACATTGCTTGGTAGTTGTGCTTTATTGTTTCTTATCAAATCTTATATAGCACTGGCCTTAATTCCGGCATTACTTAGCTGGTGCATTGCTTTTTATTTGAAAAAAAACAATTGGCTGACCTTTGCAGTGGTATACGCATTTACAATAATATTTCTTTTTACTATGCCGGCTTTTGATTTTATGGGGTACTTAATTTTTAAACAACATAGTTTTCAGTATTTAGCTGAGTGGTCAGGTGCAGGAAGTGTATTGCCACTTTTAGAAATTAAATCGCCTTGGCTAATGGTACCCAACTATTTACAAGCTTTAGAACACATTTTTTTTAGACCCCATATTTTCGAAATCAAAAATATGCAATGGCTTTTTGCTGCCATCGAAAATTATGTACTGCTGTTGCTGTTAGTGGTATTTGTTTTAGGTAATCAGAAATTTAAAGGTCAATCGGCAACATGCTTTTTATTGTTTTTTACTGTCAGTTTGTTTGTTTTAATAGGCATAACCACACCAGTATTAGGCAGTTTGGTTAGATATAAAGCACCACTAATGCCACTATTTTTTATAGCGTTAGTATGGCAATTTAATTATGTTGTTTTGAAACAGCGGCTGAACTATTTGTTTAGTTTAATTAAATAAGTTTTTCATTTTAAACTCATGTTAATTTTTTGCATGCGCAAAATAATTTCTATCATTACCAAAATTAATTCACACAAACACGCAATTCACTTCAAAAAGCAACGTTATTTTAAAATATTGCTTTAGAGTATTGCCCCTAAAATTAACTCGTATAGCCCACATCTACCTTTAAAGTTTTTATTTATTTACTTAAACGGTACGCTATGCAACATTTAATTTCAGACAACGAATTAATATCCCTTTATTTATCCGGAAACGAACAAGGTCTTGGCGAATTGGTACATCGTCATAAAACACGCATTTTTACCTCAATATATGTTCTTGTAAAAGATGAGGAATTGGCAAACGATATTTTTCAGGATACGTTTATCAAAGTGATAAACACGTTGCGCTCGGGTAACTATCATGAAGAAGGAAAGTTTTTGCCATGGGTTTTACGTATAGCCCACAATTTAGTAATTGATCATTTTAGACGAAGCAAACGAATGCCAATGCTTCATGATACTGATGAGGATTCGGTTTTTCGAACCATGAAATCGGACGAATACAATATTGAAGAAGTATTGGTTACAAAGCAAATACATAAAGATGTAAGAATGCTTATAAATAAGTTGCCTGACGAGCAACGCGATGTGGTAATGATGCGCCATTACGCTAATTTAAGTTTTAAGGAAATTGCCGATGCCATGGATTGCAGTGTAAACACGGCATTGGGGCGTATGCGCTATGCATTACTTAACATGCGAAAATTAATGGATGAAAATAAAATATCGCTGCAACGTTAGCTATTAAAAAAACCGCTCTGTTTTAATCGAGCGGTTTTTTTATACTATTTAATCAGATAAACAATATCAGTAATTTAATGGCGTTATCCATCAAATAAAATACAAATAGCGTATGGCCAAAACAATTACTCAAAAACATCAAGTTACAAAAAACATGCAGGGTACAAAAAGTCGCAGTAAGCCTAGCGGAAATCAAACATTGTTGCATCCAATTGCACCCAGTACTGAAAGTGTTGAAATTATAATGTGCTATTCGGCATTAACCAAACACTTACGAAAAAAGTAACTTTAAAAAAGCCTGCTGTAGAAAACAGCAGGCTTTTTTATTTTTATTGCTTTACTTTTAACCAAGTAATTAGCAACACAATTTTATGCTACGAAACGAAAGGTTTGCTGGTGTATTAAAATACTTTGAAATACATTTTCCGGAAGCTGAAACCGAACTGTGCTATAACAATGCATACGAACTTTTAGTTGCTGTAATTTTATCGGCCCAGTGTACCGATAAGCGTGTAAACCTAACTACGCCTTCATTATTTAAAGCATATCCAACAGCTGTTGATTTGATGGACGCCCAAGTGGATGATGTTTTTGCTTTAATAAAAAGCATCAGTTATCCTAATAATAAGGCTAAGCATTTGGTTGCTATGGCAAATCGCTTAGTAAAGGTTTATAATGGCATTGTGCCTAATACTATTGAAGCCTTGGTAACTTTGCCGGGTGTAGGTCGTAAAACGGCTAATGTTATTGCATCGGTAGTTTATAATTTGCCCAGCATGGCAGTTGATACACATGTATTTAGGGTATCTGCACGGATTGGGCTTACCGTAAAAGCAAATACGCCTTTAACTGCCGAAAGGCAGCTGGTTAAATATATTCCTGAATCTAAAATTCATATAGCACATCATTGGCTGATTTTGCATGGGCGGTATGTATGTGTTGCCCGTAATCCAAAATGTAACGAATGTGGCATTTCGTCTTTTTGCAAGTATTATTCTGCTATCAAAAAGTAGTACCTATTTTTTCCATTTGCCTGAAGCATAATCATCAATTGCTTGTTGTATAATTTGATAGGCATGCGCTGCATTCAGTATTTCATTAACAATTACGATTTCATTGTTTTCTAATTTCGAGTACTCCTCAAAAAAATGACGCAGTTCTTTTAAGAAATGTTTTGGCAAATCGTCAATATCATTTACATGAGCTACACTCATATCATTTGCAGCAACTGCTAAAATTTTGTCATCAATTGCATCATTATCTTTCATTCTTAAAACGCCAATTACTTTTGCTTCAACTATGCTCAAAGGCTGCAAGTCAATTTGTGACAAAACCAAAATATCTAACGGATCGTTATCGCCTGCATAAGTTTGTGGTATAAAGCCATAGTTAGCAGGATAGTAAACAGCCGAATATAAAACCCTGTCTAATTTTAATAATCCTGATGTTTTATCAACTTCATATTTGGCGCGGCTGCCTCGTTGTATTTCTATTAAGGCAGTTACCTTTTGCGGAGCTAAATGGCCAAAGTGTACATTATGCCAAGGATGAATTTGCATAAAAGATTCGTTTTTTAATTGTTGATGTTTTGCTTGATGCAAGTTATGGTTGGATGTTTTTTCGAAAACTAAATTGATTGCCATTAAAATAAAAAAAGCTGCATGTTTAAAGTGCAGCTTTTTTGTAATGTCAATATTACAGATTTCCTCTAATTGCTTGTTCGCGTTCTATGGCTTCGAATAATGCTTTAAAATTTCCTTTGCCAAAACTACGCGCACCTTTACGCTGAATTATTTCATAAAACACAGTAGGCCTGTCTTCGACCGGTTTGGTAAAAATTTGTAACAAATAACCTTCATCATCCCGATCTACTAAAATGCCTAAATTTTTTAATGACTCAATATCCTCATCAATTTTGCCTACACGTTTTTCTAAATCCTCATAATAAGTTGAAGGTACTTTTAAAAAGTCAACTCCACGTTGTTGTAATTTGGTAACAGTACTAATTACATCTTGCGTAAGCAAAGCCATATGTTGTACACCGGCCCCATGATAAAACTCTAAATACTCATCAATTTGCGATTTCTTTTTACCCTCAGCCGGTTCATTTATCGGAAACTTAACAAAGCCATTTCCGTTAGAAACAACTTTACTCATCAATGCTGAATATTCAGTAGAAATATCTTCATCATCAAAGGTGATAATCATTTTAAAACCTAAAACATCTTCATAAAACTTTACCCATTCATTCATTTTACCTAATTCAACATTTCCTACACAATGGTCAACCACTTCTAAGCCTACCGATTCAACAGGTATGGTAGAAGTAGCCGGTTTATAACCGGGCATAAAAGCACCTTTGTAATTTTTTCGTTCGATAAATTTATGTATGGTATCGCCATAGGTGTGTATGGCAGCAATTTTTACTTCGCCAAATTCATCACTGATAACCGTAGGTTCCGTATGTGCTTTGGCACCACGCGACATGGTTTCATAAAAAGATTTTTCGGCATCATCCACTGAAAGCGCAAGCACTTTTACACCATCGCCATGTAGGGCAACGTGTTCGCTGATTTCGCCTTTTGGATGTATGGCTGTAGTTAAAACGAATTTAATTTTTCCTTGTTCCAAAACATAAGAAGCGCGATCGCGCACACCGGTTTCGGGACCTGAATATGCTGTAAGCTTAAACCCAAAAGCCGATTGGTAATAATAAGAGGCTTGCTTGGCATTACCCACATAAAATTCAATATGATCGGTGCCATTTAAAGGAAGAAAATCTTGTGTCATTGCTTAATAAATTTGATTATTTATAGGGGTGCAAATATATTTTATTTAATAAATATTGCGCGCTATTACTGATACACTAAACTTAAATAACTGATAATATTTGAGGCTACTTAAGCCAAAATTAAATTACGTTTGCTGTAGTTTAATTGAATTATGACTTTACTAATTGTTTTAGTTACCATATTGATTTCGTTTGCCGCTTTTAATAATCCAACATTAAAATCAAAACTCATATTTAATGCATACTTAGTAGCCCAGCGAAAGCAGTGGTATCGTATGTTCAGTTATGGGTTTATACATGCCGACTGGATACATTTAGCTTTTAACATGCTTGCGCTTTATAGTTTTGGCAATATTGTAGCATCTTATTATACTTATTATTTTGGTTTTACAGAGGGCAACTTATTTTTTATATTTCTATACATGTCATGTTTGTTTTTAGCAACCGTGGCCGATTTGTTAAAACACAAAACAAACCATTGGTATAATGCTTTGGGTGCATCAGGTGCTGTAAGCGGTGTGCTGTTTGCAAGTATTTTAATTGACCCATGGATTAGTATTACCATTTTCCCGATACCATTGCCTGTGCCCGGTTTAATTTTTGGGCCCTTGTTTTTAATTTTCTCTCAATACATGGCAAAAAAAGGAGGCGATAATATTGGGCATAATGCCCATTTTTATGGAGCGGTTTCAGGTGTGGTACTTTCTATTTTAATACGACCTGTACTATTTACTGAGTTTATTGAAAAAATACAAAACCATTAATGTATGCAATGGCTTTTTAATGATGCTGTTTGGCAGATTTCAGATAATGATTGGTTTAATTCTAGATTAATTTATGGAGATGGTTTTTTTGAATCAATGATTTATCGTGATGGCAAATTATTATATTATGATTTGCATTTATTAAGAATAAGTAAGGCCTTAAAAATTTTGCAATTAGAAACTGAAATGGATGTTGATGTTGTATTAAATAAAGCAATACGTGGTGTGCCATTTAAAAATGGAAGGTTACGTGTTTTATTTTATCGCCAGTCAGGAGGTTTTTATTTGCCAACAACTAATAATGCTGATATAGTTGTTACTGCTGTAGAAAGTTACCAGCATACATATAAGCTTAATTCAGGTAAATTAACGATGGGTTACTATTCTGATAATTTCAAACCAATGGGCTTATTATCTAACATAAAAACATGTAATGGTTTAATTAGCGTAATGGCAGCAAAGCATGCCGCTGAAAATGGTTTTGACGATTGTTTTATTTCCAATGGTTTAAATTATATTGAAACCAGTAATGCCAATTTGTTTTTGTGGTTAGATGGCAAATTAAAAACACCTGATTTAAATCAAGGTTGTGTTGCAGGCATTATGCGCCAAGTTTGTATTAACTATGCTATACAGCAAAATGTAGAAGTGGTTGAATCATTACTAACACTTACAGATTTTGAACTGGCTGATGATATTATTTTAACAAACGTGGGTAGCATAAGAAGTGTAAAACAAAGTAAACTTGCGTTTACTGATAATTTTATCGCTTTTCTAAACAAATAATTTTAAGCTAATCGTTAGTGTAAAAACGATTGGGCATTAACCAGCACGAAAAGTATATCCATTCATTATCAAAAGTGTTTACTCCAAAAATTTTATCCTGTTGGATGCTCACTGCAAAATCAAACTGTGCAGCTTCGGTTACGCCACGTCCGCAATCTATTATTTCTGATTGCTCATTAACGAAGTCTTCGGTTATAAGTTTTAATGAACGGTCGAAGTAAGTAGCCCTTTTTGTTGTATCATCTATCAATAATATTTTTGACTTATTGTTTATTAAATCACTAAACCATAAATCTTTTTTCTTTAATCCTTCATAAGTTCTTTTATCGCCAATTCGTTTAATAAAATTGAAATTGGTTTGATATAATAAACCGGTGGTATAGCTCAGGTATAAGTTATATCCATAGGCAAAACGGGTAAAATACGACTCCTGAATATAATTTGGATTATAGTAATATGCCGGTATCGAACTTAAATCGAAACGGCTAAAATATTTGTTGATGTTGTAATACCAGTCTTCGGGTTTGTTATAAGATAGCTTTTCGAAATTATGGCCGGGTAGGTTTAACCGATAAATACAGCTCTCGCTATTTTCTATAATTAGCAACCGGTTATACTCATCAAAATCAAACTGACGAACACAATTGGTAAAGGGCAATGCTATACTATCTATTAACACGCCTGTTGTATCGAAAATAAATACTACATTTTTATTACAGCACACAAAAGCTAACTGCCCGTTGTTAGCAGCAGCCATTTTAAAAACAACAGGCCCATTGCCGGTTAGTTGTTGTCGTGGCAATTTAAATAGATAGCGTTGCTCAAGTGTACACGGTGTCTTAATTTGAGCAGATGCATCACCACTAATAATAAGTAGGCTACATATTAATTTAAGTATAACATGCAGGTTATGGGTTAGCCTCATTATTTACTTAAGTAGTTTGTTTGTAAAGTTTCGAACGATGGTATATCATACTTATGCCACATATTTACAACCACACCATTCTTTAACAATACCAAACCCGGATTACTGCGGACAATGGTTTTAAGTGGTGTTTCATCAGAAGTATAAAACGGAAAAGCGGCTTGCAACTCATGGCGTAATGGGTCGGCATTCATATCGGCACCATATACGCAGTAAAATGCAAACCCGGCTTGTTGTACTTTATTTGATAAGGGCACAATGCTGCGTTTAAATACTTCTAAGTCGGTTTCGCTTAGGTGATAAGCCACTACCATAAATGAATAATCAGGGTCGCTTAGTAATGAATCGGTTAAATCGTTATCGGTATCACTAATAAAAAAGCCATCTATTTTAGCAGGAATGCCGGGGTCTAATATTTTTTCTTTTCTGTCAACAAATTCATACTCATCAGTTATATTACCCAGCTCATCCATTTTAAATTCTTTTTCCTGTTGTGTCTTGGTGTTTTTGTAAATAAACACAAAGTCGGTTATGGCAGGCTTTTGTGCTACACGCAATTCACGAATATTGTTACCAATTTTATAAGGTCTGAAATCAACTATAGGTAATCCCCACAAATAATTAGAAAAACTAAACAGCAATGATATAACTGCAAAACACACGGTAAGCAGGGTAGTGGTTCGGTTTTTAAAAAGGGGTTGTATTTGTGCCACACCAATTACCAGAATAAAAATTAGTACATCTAAAACGATATCTTTCCAAAAGGTTTGGTAAGGTTGTAGTTTTATAAAATCACCGAAACAACCGCAATCAGTAACTTTCATTTTTGTTTTATCAAAGGCGCATGTCAATAAGTTATCGGTGCCGGCAATCAATCCAACATATACCAGTAATACCAAGGCTGTAAATGCTGCAATTTTTTTTCCATGGGTTGTATGCCATTTGCAAGCTGTAACAATTATAAGCGTTACCAGTGCAACAGAGAAAAATGCAAAAAGTGCATTGGGGCAAAAGCCCGATAAATAAGTAAAGCCTGTTAATACCGTAAAAAATAACGTCATTAAAAACAGTAACCAAACTGTAAAGCGGTTAGACCAACCTATAAGTAAAGCAAAGCCTGCTATCATTTCTAAAACAATCATAATAACAGAAATACTTATTGAAAAGGTATCCATCATGTGCCAAAATGCAGGCCAACCGGTTGCTGCAAAAGCCGAGAAGTAGTCGTGCATTTTATAACTGGTGCCTAATGGGTCTATAGCTTTTACCACACCTGAAAAAATAAAGAGGCAGCCAACCAATACCCTAATAATCTGAACTAGATATTTCATGTTTTTTAAAAAATTATAAGTGGCGAATTTGCGTTAATAAATAATGCATGCAAAGTGATTAACAACATTTATAATTGCGTGATTACAAAATGAATACATGAAAAACTATTTGCTTAACTGTGGCGGCAAATTACTGAGTTTAGAAATGCCGGTTGTAATGGGTGTTATTAATATTACCGATAACTCGTTTTACGAAGGAAGCCGGTATGTTTCACCTATCAGCGTGAAGCAGCAAATAAATAAAATGTTAAGTGAGGGTTCTTCAATTATTGATATTGGCGCTTCGTCAAGTAAGCCCGGTTCAAAATCCGTAGATGTTCAAACTGAAATGAAACATGTGCTAATGGCGCTTGAAATAGCAAAAACGTGTAACGATTCAATTCCTGTTTCAATAGATACTACACATGCAATTATAGCTGATGCTGCCTTGCGAAATGGAGCACATATTATAAATGATATTAGCGGTGGTACCAATGAAATGTATGAAGTGGTAAAAAAATATAATGCAACTTATGTTTTAATGCATATACAAGGGGTGCCGGAAACCATGCAGCAAAATCCACAATATGATGATGTAGTTGCTGAGGTGATGGACTATTTTTCTCAGAAATTAGCCCTTCTTAAAAGCTATAATATAGATGTGATTTTAGATGTAGGTTTTGGTTTCGGCAAAACGGTGGCGCACAATTATAGTTTGCTTAAATCATTACCCTGCTTTAGTATTTTTGATAAACCACTATTGGCAGGTATTTCGCGAAAATCTATGATTACACGTGTACTTGAGGTGGCTCCAAAGGATGCATTACATGGTACAGGTGTGTTACACACTTTGGCATTAATGCAAGGTGCTTGTATTTTACGTGCACATGATGTAGCTGAAGCAAATCAATGTATTAGCCTCTACAATCAGTTTATAAAGGCCGATTAATCAGGGTGTAAATACCTGACAAATTTGATGATACACTTCATCAATGGGCTCCCACAATTCGATTTTATTATTTTCTAAATCGAGTATGTGCATAAATTTGCCGTATTCAAAGGTTTCGATTTCGTCTAATACGGTTACGCCTTCATTAATAAGTTTTTCGCGCAATGCTACTAAATCATCAACCCTAAAGTTTATCATAAATGGTTTGGTTGATGGCGCAAAATAACTGCTGTCTTTTTTAAAAACACTCCATTGTGTGTGCCCAATTTTTTTGCTGTCTGTAGTTAGCCATTGAAAGGTTGTGCCATAGGTATCGGTATTAAAACCCAAATGTTTTTGATACCAATTTTTTGCATTTTCAACATCATTACATTTTATAAAAACGCCTCCAATACCTGTAACTTTTGCCATTAGTTTTTTACAAATTTATGTACACTTTTTTGTGTGCCATTATTGTGGGAAATTATAAGTTGATAAATTCCATTTCCTAATTTTTCTAAATCAATGCTAAGTAGATTTGAGCCTGCAACACATTCAGCAGTTGTTTGTAACTGTTGTTTGCCAATCATATCATATACACCAACAGTTACATTGGCATCTTGAGTTAAATCAAAACTTAAACCTAACGTACTTATTACAGGATTTGGTTGTATGCTTATGTTACCCCAAAAATTATTATAACCAAACGATTCCTTGCAATTAATAACAACTTTAAATGCATTGCTTTTTCGGGTGCAGCCATTTACATCGGTAACAATAACTATATAATTGCCGGCACTTTTTGCAACGTAGGCAGATGAAGTGGCGCCTGTAATATTTACATTGTTTTTCTTCCATTGATAAGCGTAAGTGCCCTGTGGATTTGTACAGCTTATAACCACACTATCATTACTGCAAAAAGTAAGCGGACCATCGGCAGCTATTGTATAGACAGGACTTAACAATACCTGAATGGTATTTGACTTGCCAATACAACCAGCTTGGTTTGTTTGCAATAAAAAGCTGCCCGACTGAGAAGCCGTATAGCTTGTTGCATTAGCACCACTAATGGGTTTGCCATTTCTTTTCCAGGTAAGTAATGTGTTTGCGGTGTTGGTTCCAGTAAGTATAACACTATCGTTAAAACAAATGGGCATATTTTTATTGCTGGTAATTTGTGGAATTACGGCACGTTGTGCTATTACTTTTGTTGCAGTACCGGTACAGCCATTGATATCTGTAACACTTACACTATACGAAGCTGCTTCGTTAACCTGTTGTGTTTGTGTACCTACACCATTTATTAATGTACCGTTTTTAAACCATTTATAGGAACTGGCATTTGAAACATTGCAATCAAGGGTTGTGTTTTGAGTATTACAAATAGTATCTATTGTTGCAACAATACTGTTGTTAGCATAGCCGCCAACCGTTATTAAACCTGATTTTGTTACAGAGTCAGCCCCTTCGGGGTTTGTAACTACCAATTTTACATTATAGGTACCGGGTGTATGGTAAGTTATGGTTGGAGATTTTATATAAGAAATAGACGGAGTGCCTCCATTGGTAATCCATTTATAGGTTGATGCAACGGTCGAACTGTCAATAAGTGTAATGCTGCTACCTTTGCAAATGGTTGTATTGCTTGTTGCAATTTTTGCTTTAGGCTTACTGCAAGCAGGGTATAGCTTAACCGTGTCAGTATTGGATAAGCCTAATGGATCGGTTACACGTAAAATTATAGCATAATAAAATATCTCGTTGTTGCATCCCTCAGGGTCTAAAATTGCAGAGGTTATTTTATCGTTATCAATAGGTCCGGGGTGATAGTGATTGTTGTGATTAAGTACTACTTGCCAGCCATAAGTTAATGTTGAGTCGTGATGTTCATTATCAATTACAACAGATTCTAAATTTACTACACTTTGATAGGATGTGGCGTAATAGTCGTTGTCGTTTAAACTACTAATTGATACTTGAGGGGGCGTGTTGTTTACAAAAATCAACATAGAGTCGGTTTTGCTTAATCCCAAACTGTCGGTTACTTTTAACGATACCCAAAACGATGAAGGTACACCGTTGGGCACAACAAAAGTATGGCCTGCAATTTTTCCGGTACTCGAGTATCCATCACCAAACTTCCATAAATAACTCAGGTTAACGCGTGTTTCAAAGTCATAGGACTTGCTGGCATTAAATACAATCGAAACAGGCGATGGGCCATATCTTTTATCCACACTTATAACAGGTACGGGTGGGTTGTTTATATACTGGGTATAGCAAATTTTTCTAATTTCATTGGTTTGATATGCAATGTAATTAAGGCATCCATCTTTAGGATTTACTGTTACAAATGATGATTTATTCATTTCAGTATAAAAACTGTCAATGGCTAATAAGTTATTATCGGTGTCAAAGTTCATACGTTTCATCCATTGTGAACCGTAATCTAAATGAAAGTATTTGCCCTGATATTCAACAGGCATTCTGTTATCATTATACCACACACCTGCTAAAGATGCATTACCGGCAAATGACACACCCTGCACGGTGGCATTGCTATCGCCCAGGTTAATGGTTGATGCATTATTGCCTACATAGGAGCCTGTTCGGGTTTGATTGGTGTTATGCCTGTAATCAATTATGGGACGTGTATGATACCAGGTTGGATGTTGATTAAGTGGTAAATTTGAATTACACGGGTTTACAAAAGTGTCGTTTACATCTAAGGTAGCTTGCTTTAGTAATTCTTTGTACATGAAGTATGGGCGCATGCAACTCGAACCATTATAAAGTGGGTTGGCTGCATCCAGGTTTTGTACACTTAAATTTAAGTAATCGGGGTTTGTAACCAACCCTTCAAATATGGGCCAGCCAAAATTTTCGCCACCTATTTTAGAAATATTGAGTTCTTCATAATTAAACCAACCCACATCGCCAATAAATAAAACACCGGGATCACCGGCTGTTATATCATTACTACCACTGTTGGGTTTTATTGCCATCCTAAACGGATTTCGTAAACCGGTACACCATATTTTTGACTTAACCGAATTGGGGTTTAATGTTTCAAAGTATGGATTACTTGATAAACCTAAGCCGGTAATTGGGTCAATACGTAATACTTTACCATTATAGCTACTAAGCATTTGTGCTTTAAAAGCGCCTACATTATTGGCAGTGGTAAGCATGGTATCTTGCAATGCTTGATATGCAAATGAATTAACACTACTACCTGAATCAATGCCATTAAAACTGGCACCATCACCTGTAGAAATTAACAAACTGGTATCGGCACCAAAAAGCAAAGTTCCGCCACTGTGCGAAGTATGTGTTATAACAATGCCATTTTTTTTATCAGCACCAATAAGTATCAATTTGCTGTTTGGAACTATGGTGTTGCCCCCGGCAGCCATATCAACCGTAAATCGAACTACACGTGCTATAGTGGCACTGCCATATTCATTTTTATTCGATTTATATGCAGGTGTACCGTAGTTTAATAAGTAATGCCTGTCAACGGTGTAAAAACAATAGATGTAACCATTGTTTAAAAAATTAGGATGCAAAGCAAAACTGTTTAGACCATGATCAACCCAATTGCCTACCTCTTCGTGTAAATCAAGTAACGGGGTTGCAGCTTTGTTACCATTTGTATCTACTATCCAAACGTAGCCGGCTTTTTCCCATACATACAACTTTTTATTTTTATCAAAAGCAATACCTAAAGGCTGATTCCAATTATTGCTTACCAAGGCATCGTTAAAAAAAGGCGGAAGCACTTGCGCACATATTTTTTGACAGGGACTAAAAAGCAGTACTAATAGAAGTGCATTTAATTTTTTTAACCATTGTGTATTCAGATTTTTAATTACGTAATACATCGCAAAAGTTTTATTCAATTATTAGTTTACCGAATATGGTTTTATGGTTAATAATGGTTTTTATAAAGTAAATTCCAGATGCCAAATCATTAACTGAGAATGTAACATCCGTATATTTTGGCGTAGCTGTGGTGGTCTGTTTTTTACTTAAAATTTCTTTTCCGTCAATACTTAATAACGATACGTTAACCGTACCATAACTATCGCCAAACAATCTGATAGTTGTTTGATTTTTTGCCGGATTGGGCATTGCCAACATTAATATTTTTTGGCCATCATCATTTATTCCTGCATTGCATAAGGGATACACATCTACAAAATCAGTAGCCGATAAACCTAAAGGATCGGTTACAGTTAACGATATACGGTAAAAATAAGTTTCGCCATCGCATCCAATCGGTGATAAAATAGTATAAGTTACCGAGTCGGCATCAATAGCTTCGGGGTGTGTATGGGCGTTATGGTATAAAGTAGTTTGCCAGGCATATTTTAAACTATCGTTCGGACTTTCGGCATCGCTAACGGCAGCTTGCAGTAACAAGTTAGTTTGTGCTGTTATTGAATATTGTGTACCTGTGGGTATTGATGTAATATTTACACTTGGAGGACTATCGTTTAAATATATTTTGACATTGCTTATACCGGTGTATGATGAATCGTCAGTTACCAATAAAGATGCAGTATATACAGTTGGTACACCCGCAACGGCAGTGTAGGTATGGGTGGGTGTGGTTACAGTACTTGAATTTCCATCTCCAAAATTCCAACTGTATTGAAGCGGCTGGCTTTCGGGGTCGGTTGATTGGCTGCCATCAAAGTTAACTGTCAGTGGAGACGAACCATATATAGTATCTGTTACAATTACAGAAGTTGGCGGATAATTTACCTGACCTGTATAGCAAATTTGACGGATATCGTTTTGATAGGAGATGTACATTAAACAACCATTTTTTGGGTTTTGGGTTAAAAAAACAAGTTTGCCAAAACCAAGGGCCGTATCAAATGGTAATACTTGTTTTAGATTGTAGTTGTTATCTAAACGGAAGTTATTTATCCAGCCTGCGCCATAGTCTAAATGAAAGTAAGTGTTTTTATATGCAAACGGAAAATTGTTTCCTGTGTA
Organism: Bacteroidia bacterium; assembly: GCA_016788165.1. GTDB lineage: Bacteria > Bacteroidota > Bacteroidia > AKYH767-A > OLB10 > JAEUTH01. The sequence continues at coordinate 117,433 of JAEUTH010000021.1, forward strand.
ATAAACACCACCTAATGATGCACTTCCATCAAACATGTCTCCAAAAACGGTACTGTTGGGATTGGCAATTTGCATAACACTGGCTGTGTTGCCTGTAAATGTTGGTATGCGTGTAATTTTTTGTCCATGTCGCCAATCTAAGTCGGGTCGGGTATGAATAGCCTTTAAGCTATCCGGAATTTGTATTGTCGAGTCGCACAAATTTGGGTAAGATATTATTCCATTGGCTGTTGGTTGTTTAAGCACATCGGCAAATGTAAAATAGGGTTGTGTGCAAGCACCAATATTGTACAATGGGTTTGGAGCCTCTACATTGGGGATATTAGCTGACGAATATTTGTTTTCACGATTTAGTCCTTCAAAAATGGGCCACCCATAATTACCACCACCTGATTTTATAATATTAAATTCTTCCCAGGTATTCCAACCAACTTCGCCCACTAATAAAATACCGGGATTACCGGCTGTTATATCTGTACTACCGGTACCCGGTATAATGGTTATACGGTAGGGATTGCGAAAACCTAATGCATACGTTCTGGATTTTGGGGAGCGCACATCAGTTGAATCGAAAAATGGGTTGCTGTTTAATCCATTACCTGTATGTCTGTCTAAACGTAAAATTTTTCCATTTAAACTACCTTTTAAAAGCGATCGTAATGCACCTACATTATGCCCTGCGGGTATTATACTGTCGTTTAATGCTTGTAGCCAATAAGTTGTGGGAACACTGCCCGTATCTAAATCGCCATAAGATGCGCCATCGCTGGTAGATACTATAAGGGAAGTATCGCTGCCAAAAAGTAAAGTACCACCGGTATGTGCAGGATATAAAACCGGCACGCCTGTTTTTTTGTCCTCACCCAATAATACCAACCTACTGTTGGGTACAATTGTATGAAAGTTGGTGCTACTATCGGCTGTATATCGTGTTAAGCGGCAAATTGTAGCTTGATATTGTTCGCTGGCAGTTGAGTCGTAAAGTGGCGTTCCAAAGTAGAGTAGGTGATGCCTGTCAACCGTATAAAAAATATAGAAATAGCCATTGTTTAAAAATTCAGGGTCTAAAACAAAACCTGTAAGGCCATTGTCGCCAAATACACCTACCTCTTCATTAATATCAAGCAGTGGTGTGGTTAACCGTACATTATTAGTATCCACAATCCATATCCTGCCTTTTTTTTCAACTACATATTGTTGTCCGTTTTTATCAAATTCGAAACAAACTACGCTTTGCCAATTTGAAGAATATACGGTATCAATAAATCCTACCGGTAATACTTGAGCAGTTAAAACTTTACTTTTAAAAAACAGAAATAAAATAACTATGCCAAACTTAAAACGCATGATTTAAAATCAGATAAAAATAACGTCAGCAAAAGTAACCAAAAAAGCAAGCTATACCTTTATATATCGCCTATGCGTCAATAGTTTTACATAGGATTATGTTAAAAACCATTGGAATTATTCAATTACATAAGTTTTTCCTTCTTCAGCTAATTGTACTTGTTTAAAAACAGGGATTGCTTCCTGAAGTAACAGATCTAAATTTTTATAACGGGCCGAAAAGTGACCAAGTAACAGCTGTTTTACTTGCGCTTGTTTTGCTATGGAAGCAGCTTGTGCTGCCGTACTGTGAAATGTAGCTTTTGCACGTTCGATAAGTGTACTGTCAAATGTGGCTTCGTGATATAGTAGTGTTATCTGTTTAAGCTGCGGTACCATATCCGGCAGGTAACATGTGTCGCTGCAATATGCATAACTGCGTAATGTTTTTTGTGGGATGGTTAATATATTGTTTTCTATGGTCTTTCCTTTATCGGTTACATAAGGCAAGCCATTTTTTATATCGTTATAAAACGAAATTGGAATTTTGTATTTCTTTAATGCCTTGATGTCTAAATTTTTTAAACGTTTTTTTTCACGAAACAAAAATCCGGTGCATGGTATGCGGTGACTTAAAATAACCGTACTAATTTCTAATTCGCCATCATCATAAATTATTTGTGATTGAAAATGTTGTAATGGATGAAATACAAGTGCATACCGTAAGGTAGTGCTTGATACTTTTAATTGCATTTCGATTATATCCATCAACTCGGGCTGACCGTACAGGTGAAGTTCTTCGGTTCGGCCATTGAGGTTCATGGTAGATATTAACCCCATTAAGCCCAAATAATGATCGCCATGTAGGTGGGATATTAAAATATGTTTAATTTTTTGATGCTTAAAATTGTAGCGCAACATTTGAATTTGAGTGCCTTCGCCACAATCAATTAAAAAAAAACGCTCGTGATAGTTTAGTATCTGAGCGCTTGGAAATCTATTAATTTGTGGCGTTGCCGAACCACAACCTAAAATAGTTACTTCAAATGTCATTAACGTTTTGAGCTTATCATTTTTCGGGTGTAGGTACTTATGCCATCAGATAAGGTGTACATGTAAATGCCCGATGGCCATTCGGCTGTTTCTAACCTGTAAATATTTTTGCCGGCCGATCCTTTAATTTGTCTCGACAAAATTTCTTTTCCTATTAAGTTAAAAAGCTTTAGCGTTACTATTTTTTCAATAGGCGATGTAAATATGATATTGGTATAATTATTAAAAGGATTTGGTTCATTTGGTAACAACGCAAATCGGTTTGTGTTAGGGTTTAAAATTCCCGATGTTGATGCAATATTAATTGTGTAATAATCTACGGTATCAATTTGTGTAATGGGTATTAAACCGGCTACCTTACCTTTTGTTGATATTATGGCGATAGGCATAAATGTGCCGGCTTGTGTGGGTGTACCTGCTAACAATACGCATCCGTTGCTACCACCTACAAATTTGCATGTAGGCGGGTTGCATGCATAACTTAATCCGGGAGGTAAATTTGAAAAAGATAGTAAGGTTATTGAATCAATATTTACCGTAGCCTGGCCTAAGGGTGTTTGGGCAACCGTATCTAAGGGAACTTTAATTTGAATTACCTCGTTATAGGGCGTACTTACAAAACCACCTGCTAGGCCCGTTGCACTATCGGGGTATATGCCCGGGTTTACAATTGAAGTATTGGGCACACATTGGGCCCATATATAGTTGCACAAAATTATGGCTACAAATGTTAGTATGTGTTTTTTCATGCGAGGGCGATTTTATGGAAGGGTAATTTTAGTAAAAATTTATCCGGCACCAAGATGTAAATTTTTTAGGATGTTGTTTCAAATAAATCGGCAATGTTTATGGAATAAAAATGTGGCATGGTATGATTGTTATTTATCACCACGCTAGCCCAGTAATCATCAACTGAAAAGGTGTAAAAATCAAATTTATCGGCAAAGGCACCTGCAATAAATGTTTCGGTTTGTATGTATGGGCTAAGGCCTGTTGTGTCAACTGCTTTTAAATTACCAAAAACGCCAATACCCACTGCCTTAAGCCAGGCTTCTTTACGACTCCAATACTTAAAAAAATGTGATAATGGTGCTGCACTTTTTGCAATATCACTTATCTCATTGGCTGCATAATTTCTTTCCATAAAGTCGTCAATTTTAAAAGCCGGACGAATTTGTTCTATATCAACACCAATTTCATGATGTGAACTAAATCCAATTAAAATTTTACTGCCCGAATGCGATAGATTAAAAAATAAATTGCCGAAACAAATTTCTATGCATGGTTTTTTGGTTATGGATTCGGTAAAAGTAATCGTTTCGGGTTTTTGATTGAGATACCTGCCAACTAATAACCGCAATGCGCCCCGTCCGAATACAAAACGCGTTTTGTCATCTTGTTGTTTAAACCGGCTTAAGCGTTCCAACTCATCTTGATTTAGCAACTTAACTAAGGGATTATACAGTGCTGTATTATTCGTATCAATTAACCAAACCTGTAAATCAAATTCATTAAAATTAGGTATGGCTTGTTGCCATTGTGGCTGTAAAATATCATGTACACAAAATGAAAACCGTTGCATCTCTAGTTAAGTTGTTTTTTATTAGCGTAGTATGCATTTATTTGTTTCATGAGTTGGTTTGCAAGTTCAATTACATTGGGTTGATCGAATATAGAGTTGTGATTTCCGGGTGTGCTTACAACTTCAAGTTTACCTTTTGCAAAGTAGCCCCATCCCAAATCATTTTCATATTCAATTGGCGAGTAAAATCCGTTTTTGGCCCTGAATAAAATGCAATGAAAATTTGAACTGTTGATATGATAGTTTTTTAAGGCTTTGTAACAGTTTTCTTCAACGTTGTTAAAGTAATCGGCCGAAACGGTACCATATTTTTCAGCTATCAATTCTTTTTCAAGCCATTCGTCTATTTGCTTTTTACGAATATCAACTTGTGGATTTTTATTGTTGATTTTATTTTTCAAATACACCAACTTATCATCCATGCTTTGATTTGCTAATAGTTTTAATCGTGAAACAACACGTTGTGATTTTAATTTAAGTTCTACAATTTGCTTTTCAACACCTTCTAATGCCTCTGATTTGGTGGCGGCTTCTACATCAAATAAAGCCACAAAACCAATTTCCTTTCCCATTGCCGAAAGTTGGCAGGCAATTTCATAGGCTAACGTTCCGCCAAATGATCCACCGCCTAAAAAGTATGGTCCATCGGGTTGCATTTTTAAAATTTCTGAGGTATGGTAAGCAGCCATTTCTACTAAATCGCTAAAGGGTTTGTCTAAACCATTTAGGCCACGTGCTTGCAAACCATAAGAAGGTGTGTTATTATCTAACAATTTGCCTAATGTGTGGTACTTAAATACATTGCCGCTTACACCATGTGCAAAATATACCGGTGCATGATTGCCGCCTTCGCGTATGGGTATTATCGATTTCCAAAGTTCGCCCGATGCTTCATTGTCAATTACCTGTGCCAATTGTACTAATGTTGGATTTGTAAACAGCACTGCCAATGGCAATCTTATTTTTTTTAAATATTCAATTTCAATCATTAACCGAACAGCAATAATGCTATGCCCGCCTAATTCGAAAAAATTATCATTTAAACTTACATCGTTAATATTTAATAATTTTTCCCAAACCTGTGCAAGCATTTTTTCGGTTTCAGTTGTGGGCGCTACTTGTAATTGGCTACCTTTTCGTACTTCAAATTCAATTTCGGGCAATGCGTTTCTGTCAATCTTACCATTGTTAGTTAATGGCATTTTGGGCAATACTTTATATGCAACTGGTAGCATATAATGTGGTAGTGATTTTTCGAGATGTTGTTTTATTTTATTGATGAGTTCCTGATTCTCATCCACTTTATAGGGTGCGTTTGCCGCTTGTTGTAATGCACTTAGTGCTACGTTTAAAGTAAGATAGCGTGGCATGGTATTGCATAATAGCTGATAATTTGTTTTAGGTATAAATGCCACATCAATACTGCTTTGGCCTATGCGGTCTGTCCAATAAATTTCAGCTTCAAAGCCGGCTTCTGTTGCCAGCTCAAATAAATCCTGAGGGTCGATGGCATCGGGTAGGTTAAAAAGCTGCTCAATAATAATTCCGCAGTTTAAGTCATCCGTACTGTGCCTAATTAAATCGAGTGCTGTTTTGTCTTTTAAAAGTCGTTTGTTTGGTATGTTTTTAAAACCAAATGGTTGTTGTTGTTTGAATAACTCGTCTAATTCGGTTAAATCGGTTTCATTGCCAAAGGGCTGATAATTAATTTGAATGGTTTCGGGTTTGGCATCCTTAAACAATACAACATCATAATGGTATTTGGTGGTTTCGTTAAAGATGCGGCCTTTGCGCATTAAGTATTTTGCAAAGTTGTATGCAGGATATTTTAAACAAAGTGCTTCAAAAAATTCAATGTCAACGGCTAATTCCAACTCATTTAAAACACGATTTTGAATAAGCCTTCGTAAACGCGCAACAGGTTGCCTGATATCAATACGGTGCAATTGTTCATGCGTATGATGCATTTCTATGAGCATATTGCTTTGCACATCGCCAATAAATACGCATCCACCGGGTGCAAGTGCATCGAGGCATTTTGCCAATACATCTTCTAAATAAGCAGCATTAGGAAAGTATTGAACTACTGAGTTAATAATAATACAATCAAAACTGCCGGGTGTTATGCCTGAAAAATCATCGGCAGTAGCCAAACTAAAAGCTACTTTATTTTGAAGTGTATCATCGTTTGTAATTTTAAGTTGTAATTCGTCTAAAGCAGCTTGTGCATAATCAGTTGCCAGATAATATTCGCTTATGGGCGCAATTTGAAACAGTACCTGTCCGGCACCGCAACCAATTTCATAAACACGCTTGGGTTGTAAATGTTTTATGCGTTCTATGGTTTGATCCAACCATTCATTAACTTCAACTTCAATGGCTTCGTTTCCGCTAATTTGTTGTGCTATGGCTGTATCTAATTTTCTGTCTTTTATGGTTTGATTTTCGATGGCTTTCATACCTGCATCATAAATCAAGTCCCATTTTTCGCGCCAGTTACTCACATGATTGTTGCCATTGTTATTTTGTTGTTCATGTACGGTAATGTATGCCAACAATTGGTTTTCGTGGTTTTTGTCTGGCATGGTTACAACAGCTGTATTGCTTACTTCAGGTATTTGGCTGATAGCAGTTTCTATTTCGCCTAATTCAATTCTAAAGCCGCGTACCTTTACCTGATAGTCGCTGCGCCCCGTACATTCTAACAATCCATTTTTATTGTAACGGCCTAAGTCGCCAGTTTTGTAAATGTATGCGCTTTGTGCGTCAGCAAATGGAGTAGATAAAAATCGCTCTTGTGTTAAATCATCTCGGTTTAAATAGCCTTTAGCCAAACCTGCACCACCTATGTAAATATCCCCTTCGATACCAATAGGCACTTGTTGCAAATTATTATCCAGTATATAAAACGTTGTATTAGCTATGGGTTGGCCAATTTTTACACCCTGGTTTTGTAATACCTGTGCTTCAGGTAATTTATAACAACTGCTCCATACGGTTGTTTCTGTAGGGCCATATACGTTGTAAACGTCTTTGCTGCGTTGTTGCAACTGAAGAGCTAATTCTAAAGGCAGGCCTTCGCCACCGCACAATATTTTAATGTCAGATTTTTGCCAGCCTGCATCTACCAACATGCGCCAGGTTGCCGGTGTTGCCTGCATAAAAGTTATGTTACCCGTTGCCAGATATTTTAATAAAACACGTGGGTCGGCTGTTTCATCTTTTAATGCAATTTCAACTTTACCGCCTGTAAGTAAGGGCAAAAAGAGTTCGAGTTCGGCAATGTCAAATGAAATGGTTGTTATAGCAAGTAAAGTATCGTTGGCATTAAAACCGGTAATTTCAATAAAGCTGTGTATCAGATTTACCAAAGCAGCATTATGTACCATTACGCCTTTTGGCAAACCGGTTGAGCCTGATGTGTATAGGATATAAGCTAAGGCGTTTTCATCGTATTTGATAACCGGTTTACTAGTAACGGCAGGTAATGTATTTTGCCAATTATCGGTTACTAAAATATTTGATATACTGAAGCGATGTTTTTTTAAAATCTCTTGCTCTGTAATCATGTTTTGCAAGCCGGCATTGCTAATCATGTATTCAATTCTATCGGCCGGAAAATCGGGGTCTATAGGCAGGTAAACGCCTCCGGCTTTTAGTATGCCCAACATAGCAAAAACTATATTTGCCGACCTATTTACGCATAAGCCAACCACTTGACCGCGTTTTAATCCATTACCCACCAGGTAATTGGCAATGCGATTAGCCATTGCTTCGGTTTGTGCGTAAGTATGGCTGTTATTACCGCACGTTATGGCGGTATTTTGTGGCGTTAAACTTACTTGTTTTTCGAACCAACTTTGAATGGTTCCTGATAAATAATCCGGGTGGTTGGTATTATTCCATTGTTTAATAATTTCAACTTCGTTAATGGGTGTAAGTTGTACGTTATTAATTTTTGTTTTCATATCGGCAGCAAGTTGTTCCAATACAAAAACAAATTCATGCAAACGGTTATGCATCAAATCATTGTCATACAAATCGGTGTTAAAAGTACATTCAATGGCCAGGTTGTTTTGTTGGCCTGAGATATTGAAAAAAATTTCGAAGTTTTCGTAGTTACGCGGATTCGAAAATAACTCCAGTTGCAGTTTTTCGAATGCAACACCATCGGCCAAGCCTAAGTCGGCATTAAATGCAACAGGTACTAACGGAATACGTGATGGGTCGCGTGGTACGTTTAGCTTTTTTATAAGTGTACCAAATGTGTAACGTTGATTTTCGAATGCATCGAACAAGGTTTTTTTACGTGCCACCAGGTAATCGCTAAAAGAAGTATTACCGTCAACACGTGTTTTAAGTGGCAATAAATTTACGCAATGACCTACTAATGAGTAGTTATCGGTAACAGATTGGCCGGCAGATGGCAGACCCAAAATAATGTTTGGCTGTTTGGTAAGTTTAAATAAAAAAACTTCATATGCGGCAATAAGTGTATTTACCAAACTGCAACCCAATTGTGCACCAGCTTTTTTAATTTGTGTAATAACATCATTGGGTAAAGGGCAGTCAATACGTTTGGCATTATAACTGCGCAAAGCGGGCCGCGGTTTATCAGTTGGCAACTCAAAAACCTGATTATAATCTTTATAAAGGTTAAGCCAATATTGAGCAGTTGTTTCGTAAGCAGTACTTGCTTCGAATGCAATTTCATCGGCTACGTAATCATCAAACTGAATTGCCGGTTGCAATACAGCAGGTTGCCCGGTAACATGTTGGTTGTAAAAGGCACTTAAATCCTGCATAACTATACCCATACTCCAACCATCGCATACAATGTGATGCGCTGTAATAATTACATAATGTAATTGCGCTGCCAGCTTTATAACCTTAACATCAAACAAAGGGCCGTTGGGTAAATCAAATGGGGCCGATACATCTTCGGTAATAATTTCGTTTAAATGTGCTTGTTGTTCGGCTGTGGCAATATTACTGATGTCAATTAGTGGTACATCTATAGTAGTATTATCTGCAATTCGCATTTTTACACCTTCTTCGATAAAAGTAGCACGCAATGAGCCATGACGTGCAACTACAGCATTGGCCGCTTTTACAATAGCATCGTAAACAAAAGGGCCGGTAAGTTTTAAGGTTAGCGATTCGTTATAGGCGCAATTGGCAGCATCGTTTCCAAATTTTACGGAGCCTAAAATTTCGCGCTGTGGTTCGGAAGTAGGAATAATTTTATCAAGGTCTTTAAACGGGTCAAAGTCAACAGGAGTAAGATTCATTATTTAAATATCAGATATACAACAACTTAATTTTTAAATGCAACAGGCTTATGCCAAGGTGCAAATATAGGTCTTTAAGGTTATTTATGGCATAGATGAACTTGAACTATTTTTACGCTAAGACACGCTAATTGAAGCATAGAGAAAGGGTTTTTAAAAATATATTTTGGTTTACATTACTTAATCAGATTACGATATAAAAGTTTATTTGCGCAGCTAAAATCCTTTTTCTTTTTTTGACGCAACCACGATTTCGAATTTTAAATTGTAAAACCATTACACACTTTATAAAACCGGCAAATGTTTAATTATATAAAAAAGTTTTATGAAAAAAGGTTATCTGTTATGGTTAGCAATGGTTTATGCAACGTGCAGCATTGCGCAAGTTAATTTTTACGTATCGCCTACGGGCAGTAATTCAAATCCGGGTACTATTACCCAACCCTGGAAAACGTTTCAAAAAGCATGTGATGCAGCAACACCAGGTAGTACGGTGTTCTTAAGAGGTGGTACCTATGCCAAAGCGGTTTTAAATGTAAATGGCACCTCGGGCAACTACATTACTTTTACAAATTATCCGGGCGAAACAGCCGTAATAGATGGCGGTAATGCAAAACGTACACTCTTTTATGCGAAGAATAAAAGTTACATAAAAGTAGTTGGCCTTGAGTTTAGAAATGCAGTTGGTAATTATTCGATAGGAATTGAATTTGAAGGCAAATGCAGTTATATTGAAATTTTAAATAATAGGATACATGATATTCATTTTAATGTAAATCCGGCTGCTGTTGCTAATTCAAATAAAAATACCAATCCATTGGTAATTTATGGAACCGATTCATTGATTGCCGCAAACCATATTTTAATATCAGGTAATACCATTTACAATTGCCGCACAGGCTATAGCGAAGCTTGTACAGTAAATGGAAATGTTGATGGATGGGAAATTATTAATAACACCATTCATGATATAACCAATATTGGAATTGATGCAAGTGGTGGTTATAAAGTATCGAAAAATGTAGCATTAGATGTGGCCCGAAATGGCGTTATCAGGGGCAATGTGGTTTACAACTGCAAATCGCCTTATGCATCAGCTGCCGGCATTTATGCCGATGGTGCAGATGATGTTTTAATTGAACGCAATATTTGTTATAACAATCAGTATGGTTTTGAAATAGGTTGCGAAGAAAAAAACAGTATTGCAAGTGGTATTATTATGCGCGAAAACATTGCCTATAATAATGATGAAGCCGGTATTGCTTTGGGTGGTTATAATTATCCGAATACAGGTAAGGTGGATGATTGTTACATAAACAATAACACTTTTTACAATAATGATTTAACGCAAAAGGGCCAAGGCGAATTGGTACTTACACATTTAGAAAACAGTGTATTTATTAATAACATAATGCATGGTGGCAACAAACGCCTTTTATTTAACTCGGCCATTGGCAACTTACTGGGCAATACTTTTGATTATAATAACTGGTTTACCATTGACACAGACAGTACCAAGCCCATGTTTAAAATTAATGGTTCTAACTATAAAACTTTTGCTGACTATGTAGGTTCGGCATTGGGGTGGGACAGCCATTCGGTTTTTGGCAATCCTAATTTTGTTTCAGGTGCTGATTTTCATTTAACCACAGGCTCGTTTGCATATAACCTGGGCGACCCTGCATTTGTTGCCGGTTTAGGCGAAACCGATTTTGATTTGGCCCCAAGGAAATATGATAACCGCGTTGATGCAGGCGCATACGAATCGCAGGTACCTTTGCGCTCAACTGTTAGTACGTATGAAAGCAAAATACTTACTGTTTATCCCAATCCCTGTACAACAGTTTTAAATATTAGTTGTGATGCCGAAGTACAAAAAATTCGTGTATTAAACTTGAGTGGTAATGAAGTGATTGTTTTACCGCCCATACAAATTTTAAATATCGAGAATTTTACAAGCGGATTTTACATTTTGGAAGTCATAACTTCAGATCAAACCATTTTAAGGAAAACTTTTATAAAAAGGTAAAATCCTAATGCTTGAATTAAGGCTTTAATAAAAACACGCTATGCAATTGCATAGCGTGTTTTATTTTGGTAGCAGCCATTTAATCACGGCCACATATTATTCATAAAAAAACTTGTATCAACTTCTCGGTAAGTCCGATTAAAATGTTGCCAATTGTTGTTGTAGTAACTGTATTTTTTGCTCCGTATCGGCTTTCTTCTTCTGTTCCATTACAAGCACTTCGGGCTTTGCTTTAGCTGTAAAATTGTTGTTGTTAAGTTTAGCATCTACCGATTTTAAAAATCCAATCAGGTAATTTATTTCTGCTTGCAATTTTTCTTTTTCGGCTGCTGTATCAATTTTGTTGGCTAATAAAATAAAGTGTTCAACTTCACCTACCAGAAACGATGTTGCCTGCGCCACTGTTGTATCGGTAAAGGCTATTTGGCTCAGGTTACCCAGTTTTATTATTAAAGGACTAAACGGATTTTCAGTTGGTTTTTGTTTAATAAATAGAGGCAATGTTTCTTTAGGTGAAATGCCTTTCGATGCCCGAATGTTTCTGATTTGAGTAACCGTTTCGGCAAACAATTCAAACTGGTTATTAATAGATTCATTAACAGCAGCCAGTACAGGCCAGTTTGCAACAATTATACAATCGGCAGGATTACGTTCTGTAATTAAATGCCACAACTCTTCGGTGATAAATGGCATCCAAGGGTGCATTACTTTTAATATGTTTTCGAAGTAATGCATGGTTACGTCATATACTTTCTGGCTAATTGGTGCGCCAAAAGCTGGTTTAATCATTTCTAAATACCAGGCACAAAAGTCGTCCCAAACTAACTTATATGTAGCCATTAATGCATCGCTCATCCGGTACTTATCGTAATGCAGATTTATATCGGCTAACGACTTATTAAATTTATTTTCGAACCATTGCATAGCAATATTTTCACCAGCAGTAGGTTGCAGGTCTGCATCGGTAGTCCATCCTTGCGTTAGCCGGAATGCATTCCAAACCTTATTAGCAAAATTACGACCTTGTTCGCACAGGGCTTCGTCAAAGGGCAAATCGTTGCCTGCAGGCGAACTAAGCAACATACCAACACGCACACCATCGGCACTGTATTTTTCAATAAGTTCAATCGGGTCGGGCGAGTTGCCTAAGCTCTTACTCATTTTTCGTCCTAATTTATCGCGCACAATGCCTGTTAGATATACATTGGTAAATGGCTTTTGGCCTCTATACTCATAACCGGCTATAAGCATACGTGCTACCCAAAAAAATAAAATTTCAGGTGCTGTAATTAAATCGTTGGTCGGGTAGTAGTAGTTAATGTCTTTGTTATCCGGATCTTTAAATCCATCAAATACACTTATGGGCCATAACCAGGAGCTAAACCAGGTATCTAAAACATCTTCGTCTTGTGTAATTTCTATGTTTTCGACTGATAAATTTAGTTTAGTCGCAAGTTGTTTCTTTGCTTCATTTTCGGTTTTGGCAACAACAAAATTTCCATGCTTGTCATACCAGGCAGGTATGCGTTGCCCCCACCACAGTTGGCGGCTAATACACCAGTCGTGTACATTTTCCATCCAATGCTTGTAGGTATTTATAAATTTATCGGGTATCAGTTTTACATCACCGTTAATAACAGCTTCTAATGCAGGTTTGCTTATGGTATCCATTTTTAAAAACCATTGCATGCTTAAACGCGGTTCAATAACGGCATCGGTACGCTCACTGTATCCTACTTTGTTTTTATAATCTTCGGTTTTAAGCAGGTGTCCTGCATTTTGCAAATCGGCAACAATTTGTTTACGAACCGCAAAACGATCCATACCAATATAAAACTGCGCAGCATCACTCATGGTTCCATTAGCTGCAATGGTGTCAATTACTTCTAAATTGTGCTTAACGCCTAAGTTGTAATCATTTATATCGTGTGCAGGTGTAACTTTTAATGCACCGGTACCAAAATCCATGGTAATGTAATCGTCAAGTATGATAGGCACTTTGCGGTTTACAAATGGTATTACGGCAAATTTACCATGTAAATGTTTGTATCGTTCGTCATCAGGATGCACGCAAACAGCGGTATCGCCTAAAATAGTCTCGGGCCTAACTGTGGCAATGGTTATAGTGTGGCCTTGTTGTTGTTTGTTTTTAATCCATGCTTCAGTTATTTCATCATCAGCATCAGCAATGGGATAACTTACATAGTAAAGTTTTGAATTAACTTCTTTGTGTATTACTTCTTCATCACTAACGGCAGTTAGTCCTTTCGGATCCCAATTTACCATGCGCACACCGCGATAAATATGACCTTTATTATGCAAATCAATAAACACATCAATAACGGCTTCGCTAAGGTCGTCTTCCATTGTAAATCTGGTGCGGTCCCAATCGCATGAAGCACCTAATTTTTCTAATTGTTTTAAAATGATGCCACCATATTTTTCTTTCCAGGCCCAGGCATGTTTTAAAAATTCATCACGCGTTAAATTGTTCTTTTCAATGCCCTGTTCTTTAAGCAGTGCAACAACTTTTGCTTCGGTGGCAATAGATGCATGGTCGGTACCGGGTACCCAGCAGGCATTAAAGCCTTGCATGCGTTTCAAGCGGATTAATGCATCTTGAATGGTATTGTTTAGCATGTGGCCCATGTGTAGTACACCGGTTACATTGGGTGGCGGTATAACTATCGTATAGGGTGTACGTTGGTCGGGTATTGATTTAAAAAAACCTTGTTGCAACCAATGTGCATACCATTTGTTTTCTACGGTTTGCGGATTGTATTTGGTTTCGATAGTTGATAGCTTGTTTGACATATAAAAGGCGTTAATGGGGCGAATATACTTTTTGAATTAATGAATTTGTTGCAGCGTTTGTAGTTAAGGGCTTTAATATAATACAGCCTGTTAATGTTTTTAATCCTTAATAAACCAGCACTTCTATTTTGTTTTTAAAATGCGATTGTAGGTGGCTGCCATCGCCATGATGTGTAATTATATACCGAGGTTGTGTTTGGCTAATAACATTTAATATGTCATACCAATCGGCATGGTCGCTGAGGTATAGTTCCATATCGGCCCCGTGTTGCAGTTGTTTCCAGCCCGATGCAAATGCCTTTATAGCACCAATGGTATTGTAATAATATTTGTATGTAACCGGAGGTACAACATAAACTGCATTGCTGTTTGATTTAAAAAACTTTTTATGATATGGTAACCAGTTGCCTAATTGAATATTATGTTTTTTATATACTTTATGAAAGCCGGCAATTTGATGATGTATTAAAACAGGGCGGTTTTGTTGTTGTGTGAGTAGGGCAGTTAACCGTTGTGCTTTGCCTAATGAATAACATCCTAAAAGAATGCGGTTGTTTAGGTGTTGATTAAATTGGTTAAGCTGCGAATCAACCGTTGGGTGTTTTATTTGTGGATTGGCAAAGGTGCTTTCGGTAATAAGCACATCGGCTTTACAAAACTGGTAAGGCGTACAACTGCTATCGGTTTGCAATTTAAAATCACCGGTAAATAAGTATCGTGTGTTATTATAGGTGATTAGTATTTGTGCCGAACCAAGCATGTGACCTGCCGGCAAAAACTCAATAGCTATACCGTTTAGCGTAAATGGTTGATTGTACGGATAACAGTGGAATTGTGTGCCATTGTTTTTTTTATATCTGTGTAAAAACAAATCAGCAGTTGCATAATGTGTATAAACATGTTGGTTTGCTTTTACAATATGGTCGGCATGTGCATGCGTGGTAACTGCATGCATAACGGGCTTTTTAGGATCAATGTAAAAGTTGCCGGGCTTAAATAAAATGCCATTATCATTGAATATTAAATTATCTGTCATACTCAAATATTATAACATCAGGTATTATCTTTTATCAAATCAAAACCACGTTTTAAAATTTTTTGATGTATGTTGAGTACTTGTGGAATAATGGCTTGTTGATAGTTTTGAATTAAGTAATCGGACCTGCGCATTTTTTCAGCTTCAGGCATTTGTTTAGCTTCTATGGCTTTTACCATTTGTTCGGTTCGGTTATCGCGCTGCATCACACGTTGAAGTCTGATATGCGATGGTGCATGCACACAAATAATTTTATCTAATAGCGCATGGCTTTGCGCTTCAAACAATAAGGCAGCCTCTTTTAAAACATAGGGTGCATGTTGCTGCGAAAACCAAATTTCGAAATGTTGCGTTACAGCAGGGTGTACTATGGCATTAATTTGAAGCCTTAATGCATCATTATTAAACATTGCTTCTGCCAATGCTGTTTTATTAAGCACATCACCATTATAAATTTGATTATGGGTTGCGGCAATTATTTTTTGTTTGATTTCAGGCAACGTCATTAATGCCGCTGCTTCTTTATCGGCAAAATAAACAGGTATGCCTAATGCTTCAAAAACCAATGCTACCGTGCTTTTGCCACTACCAATATTGCCTGTTATACCGATGCGAACCATTTCAGAAACTAACGGATAGTGGTTTAAACGAAAGATATTTAATATGTTCGTTAACGGGTAGGTTATTACGTATATAGCTTTCGGTATCGCTTATAGACTTTGCTTGCACTTGAATACGTTTGTGGGCAAGTTTTTCTTTTAACAATTCAAAGCCTTTTCCTTGCACTTGAACCACTATACTTCTTTTGGTTTTATTTGCGTATAAAGTATAGGTTAGTGTTGTATCATACGTATTGTTTAATGCAATTAATAACCACAAAGTGCAGGCAGCAACAAAGCTCCAAATAAGTATTACAATGCGATAATTAATTTTTGCTTTACTTACCTGTGTGCCGGTGGCCTTGTTTGTATTTTTGTAGTAAGCCAGAACAATGGGATTTTAAAATTATTTTTTATCGGCTTGTACAACAGTAGTTTGTTGTTGATAAGCTTTTGTAGCTTCGGCCGAAATAGCTTTCTTTTCTACTTTAAGGGTAACGTTTTTATCAACTTCAAGCATAATGGTGTTGTCGTTCATTTCTACAATCTTACCATGTATGCCACCTAAGGTTACTACTTTACTGCCTTTTTCAATTGATTCAATAAATTTTTTTTCGTCTTTGGCTTTTTTCATTTGTGGTCTTATCATAAAGAAATACATAATGGCTACAACGGATGCCATCATAATTAAATTTGAATAAGGCGAGCCACTATCGGCTTGTAATAAAATGGATAACATGAATTTGAAATATTTTAGTTTTAATTAATTTCTGCACTGATGGTTAAAACGCGTGTTCCGGGTTTAGCATTACTCATTACACTTATGGTTTTACTTTGCATACCTGTTTTGCCTTCGGTATTAAAAGTAACTTTAATCGAACCTTCTTCGCCCGGTTTTATGGGTTCTTTATTCCATTCGGGTACGGTACATCCACACGATGCCGATACGGTTGCTAATATTAAATCAGCGTTGCCTGTATTGGTAAACTTAAAGGTGTGATTTATTTTTTCGCCTTGTTTTACTTCGCCAAAGTGATAACGGGTTTCTTCAAAGTCTAATTCAGGTAGTTGATTGTTTGTGTTATTACCTGCCGTGCTGGGATTGCTGATTAAACTGGGTGATAGTGTGCCTTTTTTTGATTTGTCGGTACAACTAAATAAAAGTATCAGTATCGTTAGAATGTAAATTGATTTCATTTTTATTTATCAATTAAGCCGCGACCGCGTTTTTGAATTTTATCGGTCTGTTTTAAATCAACCACCAACTTGTCAATTATGCCATTAATAAATACTTTACTTTTTGGCGTGCTATATACCTTCGATATATCCAAGTATTCGTTTATGGTTACTTTAACCGGAATGCTTTCGAAACACGTTACTTCGGCAAGTGCCATTTTTAGCATAATAACATCCATAATAGCAATTCGCTCAACTTCCCAGTTTTTTGTTTTGTCGGCAATTAATTGGGTAAACCATTCGTTGTGCTTTATTGTTTCGCTAAAAAGTTTGCGCATAAAGTCAATGTCATCATCCTTATCTCTGTACATAGGCATTATTTCGAGTGATGCATTTTTTTCATCAAAATCAGTAACCGACTTAATTACCATTTGACTAATCAACTCAAAACTCTCAGCCCAAAACACATTTTTATCCTCCATTTCATGTGTAAATGCTTCATTGGTAAAAATGTGCTGGTTATAAAAGTGAATTACAAAATCAACTTGCTTTTTAACAGTCAATTCTTTATCGGATATATATTGTAGGTATTCATCGCTCATCCGAAAACTAAGAAAAATACGACTTAACAAGTCCGTATCTTTCGACCACGACAGTCCCCTTTTTTTTAGCTTGTCGTTAAAACCCAGGTTGCTGTTAAGATACTTTACAATAATGTTTTCATCGAGTTTGTTTACAATTTCATTCGATTTGGCAATATGTTTTTTCGGAGCATCTTTAATGTACATGGTTTCATGATGCGCCATTTCGGGTAGCAGGTTCAGCAATTGCAGGTATAAATCATAAACGCGTTCTGCTGATGCCAGCAATTCTTTTTGTGCAATCCATACATCGCCATTTTCTTGTTGAAAAAAAGCATACAAAGCTTGCAAAACGCGCACGCGCAACTGTCTTCGTGAGAGCATGAAATAAATATTTATCAGATAATGTTGTTGGAAGCAATTTTGTAAACCAACAGCATTAGCTTACTAATCATTAAAATTAACGGCTTGCTTTGGCATCACTGATGCGTTTTTCGGCCATGTGTTTGGCAGCATCAACTGTTGGGATGTTGTTTGCTTTCGAATTTTTAAAGATATCTAAGGTTACATTAAAAATATGTTGTGTTGCTTGCATGGCTTTGTCGCGATTGTAGCCTTGTATTTCGCTATAAACATTTATTAAGCCACCGGCATTAATTAAAAAATCGGGTGCGTACAAAATACCTTTTTGCATAAGCAATTGGCCATGTATTACCTCATCTTCTAATTGATTATTGGCAGCACCGGCTACAATACTGCATTTTAACTTGGCAATATTTACACTGTTTAAAGTGGCTCCTAAAGCGCAGGGTGCATATATATCAACATCTAAATCATATACGGCATCTTTATCTACTATGGTTGGGTTGTACATTTTAACCTTATCCAAATTTTCCTGATGTATATCGGTTACAAAAACATTACCGCCATCCTCGGTAACTAAGCGAACCAAGTTTTGTCCCACATGTCCACAACCCTGTATCGAAACTTTACGGCCCGATAAGCTATCAGATCCATACATTTCTTTTGCCGCTGCTTTCATACCCATAAAAACACCATAAGCAGTAACAGGCGAAGGATCACCACCGCCACCTTGGTTTTCGGGTAGGCCGGTTACGTGTTTGGTTGATTTGCTCACATTAACCATATCATTGGTGCTTGTGCCAACATCTTCGGCTGTAATATATTTGCCGCTAAGGCTATTTACAAACTCACCAAATCTTTGAAACAATTTATCGGTTTTGTCTTTTTTACTATCACCAATAATTACTGCTTTACCACCACCTAAATTTAAGCCGCTTATCGAAGCCTTATAGGTCATACCACGCGATAAACGTAATACATCATTAAGCGCATCACTCTCATTATTATACATCCACATACGGGTTCCACCTAAAGCTGGGCCTAAGGTGGTGTTGTGTATAGCAATAATTGCTTTTAAGCCTGCTTCTTTATCTTGACAAAAAACTACTTGCTCGTGGCCTAAATTTGACAATACTGAAAATAAATTGGTTTGAGGTACTACTTCTTTTATGTCTTTTACTTCAATCATAATGCTATATTTTTAGTTGGGATTAAAGGATGTTTTAAACAATTTTTGAGCGGGCAAAGGTAGATTTTTTTAATACCATGCAAAATTAGATTGGATTGTTTGTGATGCTTAATTGAATATAAGGAAGTTAATCATTTAATATGTGTATTTTATAGCATATTAGCAGCATTACCCCGATACAAATTATGTTAAAGTATAACCTTATTTATTTAGACTCTGTAGATTCTACAAACACGTATGCCCTGTCGTTAATCAGTAAACATGAACCACCCGAGGGAACCATCGTTTACACTTATAATCAAAGGCAGGGTAAGGGTATGCAGGGTAATAAGTGGCAAAGCGAAACCGGAAGCAATTTGCTTTTTTCAGTTATACTTTATCCCGTGTTTTTGGCATCAAAAAATTTATTTTCACTTAATCAGGTAATTGCACTGGCTGTTTGTAGAAGTTTAGAGCAATTAACCATGCAACGTTTTAAAATTAAATGGCCTAATGATATTATGCATGAAGACGATAAAGTATGCGGCATTTTAGTTGAAAATACGTTTAGAGGTATGCACTTGGGCGCCTGTGTTGCAGGCATCGGAATAAACGTTAATCAACTTATGTTTGATGCCTTTTCGCCCAAAGCAGTTTCTTTAAAAAATATTACCGGTAAACATTTTAATTGCGAAGAGGTGTTGCAATATTTTCAAAATAGTTTTGATGATTTATATAAGCTCTTGATTAGCCAAAAAACGTCAACTATAAATGAAATGTATCATCAGTATTTGTTTCGTAAAGACACGTTACATGTTTTCGAAAGAAATGGCACTTACTTTAATGCAACTATTAAAGGTGTTAATGATGCTGGTAAGTTACTAATCCAACAGGCGGATAGCGTTTTGGAAATAATTGATGTGAAGGAAATAAAGTATATTTTTAATTAGGCTGCGCCAAACATTTTCTGGCAATTGCCGGCCAAAATGTTTACAAAATTGCGCAATGGTGTTTCGGCCATCATTTTTAGCATTGGATTCAAATCTGCATCTAAACTAATTTGTAATATAGATTCAGTATCGCCTACGTATGCAATATGACAGAATAAACTTAAATCGAATGGTGCCTTGGTTTTTTCCATCTTAATCATGCGATTGGGAATACGCTCTTCGATTTTTAGCCCAATAGTGGCCATGTTTTTTATGGTAAAACTACCGCCCTCTGTATCGGATTGCCAGTCTGTAACACTAGAGGGCATTAGTTTTCCGACATTATTAAAGTCGGATAAAAAATTAAAAAGTTCAGCATCGGATGCTGCAATATGGGTACGTTCACTTTCAATAGTTGTCATAAGTAGATTATTAAGCTTAATAAATTATTTACCCCATTCGGCCGGGTTTTGTCTCCAAGCCATTAAAGTTCTTAAGTCACTTTCTTTTACTTGCCCACTAAGTTGTGCCTGCTTGATTAAAATATCATAATTGCACAATGAGTAGAATACGCAATTGGCATTTTTAAAATTTTGCTCGGCAATGTTAAACCCATAAGTAAAAATACTAACCATACCTTTTACAACTACGCCCTCAGCTTTAAGTAATTCAACGGCTTGTAAGCTACTGCTGCCGGTCGAAATTAAATCTTCAATAACCACGCAACTTTGATTGGGACTTACTTCGCCTTCGATTTGATTTTTTAAACCATGCTCTTTTGATTTAGGTCTAACGTAGCAAAACGGAAGGCCCAGCGCTTCGGCAACTAATGCGCCTTGTGCAATAGCCGCTGTAGCTACACCTGCAATTAAGTCGGGCCGCCCAAATTTGTTTTCAATTAATTTGGCTAGCTCCTGCCTTATAAAAGTTCGGATACGGGGATACGAAAGTGTTATTCTGTTATCACAATAAATGGGCGATTTCCAGCCACTGGCCCATGTGTATGGTTCGTTAGGTTGTAGCTTTACAGCTTTTATTTGAAGTAAATGGTCGGCAATTAATTTGGCGGTATCTCTTTCCATAATTTCTGTTTGGGTGAGGCTAATTAATCATTTTATTGTTGCTTAATTCGGGCTTTGACTTTTTAAAATTTTGTGCAATGTATCAGATTTTTAATAATGAAAAATGTTTACACATAGTCAAACATAAACCAAAACAATATAGCAAGTCAAGCATACTTATCAATGCAAATGATAGCGAAGCAATTAATGAGGCCGTGCAAAATCTGTTAAACGAAAAACCCAACAGCATTTTTCTGGTAACTCCCTTTATTCATAAAGTGTTTAAGGAAGTGCGTGCATATTTTTTAATCATTGAAGCTGCCGGAGGTTTGGTTTATAACGATGCCAACAAACTTTTGATGATTTACAGATTAGGCAAATGGGATTTGCCGAAAGGTAAAATAGAAAGGGGAGAGGCAAAACGTGATGCAGCAATAAGAGAAGTGCAGGAGGAATGTGCATTGACGCAATTAAGAATTGAATCATTTATAGCTACGACCTATCATATATATTTTATAAAAAATCAGCCGGTTTTAAAATTTAGCCACTGGTATAAAATGTATTGCGCTGATAAAGCTATTCCGCAACCGCAGATTGAAGAAGGAATCAGTGAAGTTATTTGGGCTAACAAGAAACAAGTTGCTAAAAATGCAATTGCTAGTTATGCTACTATTAAATGGCTATTGCAAAATAAAATATGACCAATTAATTTGTTTTACCGGGATAAACTTCCAATGCTTTTTGCAAACAAGCCATAGCGTTTTTTAACGATTCGACATTTAACACATACGCTATACGCACTTGGTTTTTTCCAAAACCTGGTGTACTGTAAAAGCCGGTAGCGGGTGCCAACATTACGGTTTGATTATCGTAACTGAATTCTTCCAGAAGCCATTGGCAAAACTTATCGCAATCGTCAATAGGTAGTTGTGCAATGCAATAAAATGCACCTTTGGGCATTGGGCAAAACACACCCGGAATTTTATTTAAAGCATCAACAACATAATTTCTGCGTGCAACATATTCATCCTTTACTTCTTTAAAATAACTATCAGGTGTATCAATAGCTGCTTCGGCTGCAATTTGACCAAAAGTTGGCGGACTAAGTCTTGCCTGTCCAAACTTTAATGCTGTTTGCATAACTTCTTCATTCTTGCTGATTAATGCACCAATGCGCGCACCACATGCACTATATCGTTTGCTAACACTATCAACCATTATCACATGCTTATCCAAGCCTTGCAAGTGCATGGCACTAATGTATTCAGCATCATAGCAAAATTCACGATACACTTCATCGCTAAATAAAAACAAATCGTGTTTTAAAACTATTTCGCGTAAAGCTTCTAACTCGGCACGTGTATATAAATAGCCTGTTGGATTATTGGGATTACAAATTAAAATGGCCTTTGTACGTTTGGTAATTACCTTTTCAAACTCACTAATTGCAGGCAATGCAAAGCCATTTTCAATAGAAGCGGTAATAGGAACAACCTTTACACCGGCCTGCATACTAAAACCATTATAGTTTGCATAAAATGGCTCGGTTACAATTATTTCATCACCTTCGTTTAAGCAAGTCATCATGGCAATTTCAATGGCTTCAGAGCCACCGGTTGTAATCATTATATCCGTATAATTTAATGCAATGTTGTAACGGTTATAATATTCGGTTAAACGCTTGCGATACGATTCAATACCTGCACTATGGCTATACTCAATAACTTTTAAATTGAGTTGATGCATAGCATTTATCATAGTATCAGGCGTTTTTATATCGGGTTGCCCAATATTTAAATGATAAATTTTAATGCCTTTCTTTTTAGCAGATTCTGCAAAGGGTACTAATTTACGAATTGGAGAGGCCGGCATTTGAAGGCCTTTATTTGATATGGTTGGCATAAGAGGTTTGATTTAAAATGAAAACGCCCACAGATAATCTGTGGGCGCAAACATAAATTATTTATGCAATCAAATTAATGAGCATCGCCACCTGCAGCAGGTTGTGCCGGTGCTTCTACATTTCCTTTAATGTGCAATACTACAGGACTTACCTTTGCATTACTGTTAATGGTAACCGTTTTATCCTGTGCTCCCATTTTGCCTGCCGAGTTAAATGTAACTTTTATAATGCCGGTTTCGCCTTTTTTGATGGGTTCTTTTGGCCAATCAGGTACCGTACAACCACATGAACCATGTGCACTTGTAATTACTAATGGTTCTTTACCAACATTGGTAAATTTGTAACTATAACTAACCGATTCGCCTTGCTTAATGCTTCCATAATTGTATTCTAAAGCATCGAATTTAAAGTCAGCCTGATTTTTATTTTCTAGGGCTTTGGTATCTGCAACTTTTGCATCCTGAGCTAAGGTGCTGGAGGTGTTCGACAGCAACAACACCATTGAAAATGTTGCGGATAATAAAATGGATTTTTTCATTTTTCTGATTTTTAATTATTAATTTTTATGATAAGTTAATTAGTTTTTTCTAATGGCGAAAAACTACTGTTTTTCTTTATTGGCGATTGGTTTTCGGTTTCTTCCTGGCTCATTACATTTCCCTTTATCGTAATGGTTTTACTGGCCGTTTTTGCATTACTGTTTATGGTTACTGTTTTTGTAAATGGCCCAACTCTCTTTGTATCATAATTAACGTTGATAGAACCGGTTTGTCCTTTCATAATCGGCTCTTTCGGCCATTTAGGTACCGTACATCCACACGAACCTTTTGCATTACTGATAACCAACGGTTCTTTACCTGTGTTGGTAAATTTAAAATCAAAGTTTCCATTGCCGCCAAAAGGTAATGTCCCAAAATCATGTAACTCCTCTTCAAAAGAAATTTCAGGTGCATTTGGGTTTGCCGGTGCCGCTTTTGCTACTTCATCCTGTGCGATAGCTGCAACTGAAAAACATGTAAAAAGTGTTAGGCTTAATAATATTTTTTTCATAGTTGTTTGTTATGTGTTTGTATTGAACGGTTCAAAAGTATTTTTGGCACAATGAACTTACAATGAAAGGATAATCTTATGCTTATGCATCTATAACATCAACGTTAATTACTTTGTGGTTATATTATGCATACTACCTAACCGCAAGCAACGTTTATAAAAAATAAAAATACTTTTGACCCAACTTTAATTACATGCGATTATCAATATTTAGTTTGTGTTTTTTGTTTTTTATCAGCGCGGCTGCGCAATCAAAACAAGATGAAAATCTGGTTCAGTTTACGGGTATTGTTGTAACGGGCGATAGCTTAACAGGTGTGCCTTATGTAGTAGTAAAAGTGAAAGGCACCAGCCATGGAACTATTACTGATATATATGGTTTTTTCTCATTTGTAGCAAGGCAAAAGGATACCATAGAGTTTACATGTTTGGGTTTACGCAAAGCGCGTTTCGTCATACCCGATACATTAACCGACCATCGTTTATCGCTTATTCAATTAATGCATGCCGATACCATTGTTTTGCCGCAAGCCAATGTGTATCCATGGCCAACAAAAGAAGAGTTTAAGCAAGCATTTATAAATTTACAATTACCCGATGATGATTATGTGCGAGCCAAACAAACACTGGATAAAAACAACTTAGATGCAATAGCACTTAACTTACCTGCTGATGGTAGCTTGTCGTTTAAATACACTTTAAACGAACGCAACAGCCAACTTTATTATGCCGGGCAATTGCCACAAAATACCTTGCTCAATCCAATTGCATGGGCTAAATTTATTGATGCATGGAAAAAGGGCGCTTTTAAACGAAAAGACGAATAAGGAATTTTGTTAGCGATGATAGTACCACACTTAGTCAGGCTTCTTAAATTCAAATTTTTGCTCCATGCTGTTGTTTGGTTTTTATGGGCATCAAACGTTGAAGGGCAACAAGCAATAATTTATGGGACTATTTCCGATAGTAAGAATACTCCGGTCGAATTTGCCAATATTGCTGTTGCAGGCTTCCCGGTGGCTACTAAAACTGATTCGGTCGGAAAATATACGCTTCAAATTCCAGCAGATACCGTATTAAAAATTGTAGTTACTTCAATCGGTTTCGAGAAACAAATTTTTACTGTTAAATTAACTTCAGGTCAAAGCATACTTCGAAATTTTAAATTAGAAAGTACAGCTATCGTATTACCGGCAGCACAGGTAACAACCGATGTTAGAAACGATCCAACGCTGCAAGCTTTATCACCCAAACTATTAAAGTCGTTAGCCAACCCAAGTAGCAATTTCGAAAGCTTGTTAAAATCAACCATGGCTGTGGTTTCGAATAATGAGTTAAGCAGCGATTACTCAGTACGTGGTGGCAGTTTTGACGAAAATCTAGTTTATGTAAATGATGTGCAGATATACAGACCATTTTTAATAAGAAGCGGTCAGCAAGAGGGATTGAGTTTTGTAAATGGCAGTATGGTCGAATCGGTTAGCTTTAGTGCCGGTGGTTTTGAAGCATGTTATGGCGATAAATTGGCATCGGTTTTAGATGTAAAGTATCGTAAGCCACGCAGGCAATTTGGTGGTAGTGCAAGTGCGAGCTTGCTTGGCGGTGATGTAATGCTGGAAGGTACGAATAAGCAAAAGTCTTTTTCCTACATACTTGGCCTTCGGCATAAATCATCTAAATATTTATTGCGCAGTATTGAAACCAAAGGCGATTATTTACCTTCGGCTACTGATCTGCAAGCATATCTTACCTATCAGATAAATCCAAAAACCGAAATTGCTTTTTTAGGCAGTTACAATGAAAACAAATATTTAGTTGTACCAAGTAATCGCGAAACCGAATTTGGAACCGTTAATGATGCTTTGCGTTTTACGGTATATTTTGAAGGGCAGGAGGTAGATCGTTATCAAACAGGTACTGGTGCCTTTACTCTTACACATCGTGTTGACAGCTTTTATAAAATTAAATTTATAGCATCAGCTTACAGCACTTTGGAAAGTGAAACATTTGACATTCTTGGGCAGTATTTTATTGATCAGTTAGAAAACGACTTGGGCTCGTCAGAGTTTGGCGATGTGGCATTTAACAGAGGCATAGGCAGTTTTTTACAACATGCACGCAATTCGCTCGAAGCACAAGTTTATTCTTTTGAGCATAAAGGTTATTTAAGCAGCAACACCGATAAGTTTTATTTGCAATACGGTGTTAGATATCAACGCGAGTATATAGATGACAGGCTTAGCGAATGGACGTATATTGACTCTGCAGGGTTTTCGATTCCGAATCCATTCGATAATCAGATTGTATTGCAAGATGTGATTAAATCAAAAAATACGCTGGCCTCCGATCGTATCAGTGGTTACATACAAAATACAACCAAATTAGGTTTGCAACAAAATTTCAAACTTAATTATGGCATACGCAGTAGTTACTGGTCGCTTAATAAAGATATTATTTTCAGCCCGCGTTTTTCAGCCTCATTTGCGCCTAACAATTTCAAACGGCTGCTGTTTAAATTTGCAACAGGGTGGTATTATCAACCACCATTTTACCGCGAAATGCGTAGGCTAGATGGTACATTAAACACCAATTTAAAAGCTCAAAATGCCCTGCATTTTGTACTAGGCAGCGAATACACTTTTATTGGTTTGGGTAAAGAGTTTAAGTTAACAGCAGAAGCCTATTACAAAGATTTAAATGACATGGTGCCTTATAAAATTGATAATTTAAGGCTGCGCTATCATGGCAATAACAATAGTAATGGATATGCCTACGGATTAGATTTGCGATTAAATGGTGAGTTGTTGCCCGGTGCCGAATCGTGGTTAAGCATTGGATACCTTCAAAGCAAAGAGGATATTAATAATGACTTTTATTACAACTATTACAACAAATCGGGCACTAAGATTATTCCGGGTTACACATTTGATAATGTTGCTACAGATAGCGTATTTATTGAACCCGGCTTAATACCAAGGCCAACAGACCAACGACTAACGGTAAGTTTGTTTTTTCAGGATTATTTGCCACGCAACCCAAGTTTTAAAGTTAATTTGAGTTTAATTTATGGAACAGGTTTGCCTTTTGGCCCACCGGGTAACGACCGATACAAAGATGTTTTCAGATACCCGGATTATCGAAGGGTTGATATTGGCTTTAGTAAAGTTTTTATTGATGAAGATGTGGTAAAAAAATACAGATATAAATTATTTAACCACCTAAAACACTGCTCCCTTTCATTAGAAGTTTTAAACCTGTTACAAGTAAATAATACAGTGTCTTATTTATGGGTTAAGGATGTAACAGGTAGGATATACGCAATACCTAATTATTTAACTGCAAGGCAATTAAATGTGCGTTTAAATATTGCTTTTTAATAAAGGCAAATTAATTCATTAGCTATTAAAAAAGTGCCACATATTTTAAAAAAATATGTGGCACTTTCGATTTGAGTAAATAATAATTGTTTAGTAAACATTGCTAAACATGGTTCCAAACTTCACCGTTTTTTATGCGATAAATTTGAACCCGGCTTACATCAAATTTTTCGGCAATTAATTTTGCAGCCTGTCCTTTGTCTAACATCGTTTTAATGTTACGCACTTTGGCTGATGTAAGTTTCGAATAACTTGGTTTTTTGGTTATACGTGCAATAAAGGCCGGATTTTTGGCTTGGTTTCTACCCACATCACTGTAGTTTGCCCACTGCAAATTGCTTTGTTTGTTATTGGTTTTATCATGGTCTAAATGAATTACCAATTTTTGTTTGGGCGATTTTTTTAATATAAAATTTTCGGCTACTAACTTATGGATATATAGTGTTTGCGTAGTTTCACCCGTACGCAAGCTAATGGCTTTATATCCACCTAAATTCGAACCATTAAGTAAACTACCATCTTCAACCGCTTTTTCATAACGACAAAAACGACCGAAGTTGCTTACTGCATAATTACTGCGTGTAATGATGCCTTTTTTAAACTTCACTTTTTTCCAGGTTTCGTTTTTTTGAGTTTTTATCATAAAAGTATAGTTAGGTCTTGTTGGTGAACAAAATTAGTTTTAGTAAAGTCATTTGCAAATATTGAAAAATGTTATTCGATACTACATTGATTTTCCAAAACAGCTTTTACAAGCTAATTGGCTGCATTAAAGCACATCAGTTTAAAATAAAAAAGCTGTTTCAGAATCCTGAAACAGCTTTTTTGTCGGGGTGGCAGGATTCGAACCTACGACCTCCTGCTCCCAAAGCAGGCGCGATACCGGGCTACGCTACACCCCGAACTTTTTGATAACAAAACCTAAAACAGGTCTTGGTTTTAAGGGCTGCAAACATAGAAATTGTTTTATTGCCTCCAACATTTATTTTAAATCAAATTTTTTTTGAACCAATTAGGATAGCAGGTCTTTAAAATCTAAACTTCCTTGTGTTTTGGGTTCATTGGATGCAGGGGTAGTTTTAGTTTCAATGACTTGTGATATGGTTGGTTTGGCAACCGTATTTGTTTTTGATGTTTCCTTATATAGTTGAATTTTATTAAAACTAAATTTGGTAACAATATTGCCTATGGCATTTCGGCCTTTTACCAACTGGTCGTTAAGTGGTAGTGTTATGATAAGATTACGAAGTTTGGGTTTAGGTTTTAGGTTAATCTGAATCACTTCTTGAGTTTGAGTCATCCCTATCGAAAAGTACCACACCTTGCTGTTTTCAGTACCTTTGGTTAAGTCGTATGGCTTATCGCGGGTAACACCTGCAATTAAAAATCGCTTTACCATTAAAGCACCGTTTTTGCCATCCTGATAAAGCATATTGTAAACCGTATCGGCATCATCTTTATTAAAAACTGCTATATGCAAAATGTCTTTACCAAAATACTTTTTATCATCAATACGGCTAACGGTACATTTCCCATCACGTGTAAAAACAATGATATCATCCATGTCGCTGCAATCGCAAATGTATTCATCCTTTTTAAGCGCAGTACCAGCAAAACCTTCGGTGCGGTTTACATATAATTTCGCATTGTTCATTACAACACGCTTTGCTTCAATAATTTCAAAACCATCGGTAATAGATGTTTTACGCTCTTTGCCTTTTCCGTATTTCTTAATTAAGTCCTTAAACCAGTCGATTGCAAAAGCTTTAATGTTTGCTAAGTTTTGCTCGATGGCAGCCATTTTTTCAGAAACGGATTTTATATGTTCATCGGCTTTAAATGAATCGAATTTAGAAATGCGTTTGATTTTTATTTCGGTAAGGGCAATTATATCATCCGTTGTAATTTCTCTACGGAGCAGTTTTTTGTAGGGTTTCAAACCTTTGTCAATGGTTTCGATTACGGCTTCCCATGTTTCGCAATCTTCAATGTTTCGATAAATTCTTTTTTCAATAAATATTTTTTCCAGCGAGCTAAAGTGCCAATCATCATTAAGTTTTGCCAACTCAAATTCCAACTCCATTTTTAAAACGGCTGTGGTGTTTTCGGTAGATGCTTTTAAAATTTCGGAAACGCCAATAAACTTGGGTTTGCCATCCATAATAATGCATGCATTTGGCGAAATCGAAACTTCACAATCGGTAAATGCAAATAGTGCGGCAATAGCATTTTCACTGTCTTCGGCTGCATCGGGGTGCAAATGCACCAATATTTCTACATTTTCGGCCGTATTATCTTCAACCTTTTTTATTTTAATTTTTCCTTTGTCATTGGCTGCTAAAATAGAATCTATCATACTGCTTGTAGTTGTACCAAAAGGAATTTGTTTGATAACCAAGGTTTTCTTCTCTCCTTTTTCAATTATAGCGCGTACGCGTATTTTACCACCGCGCAAGCCATCATTATATTTACTAAAATCGGCTTCGCCACCGGTATAAAAGTCGGGTAATAGCGTAAACGGTTTGTTACGCAAACAGGCAATGGAGGCTTCGCATAATTCGATAAAATTGTGCGGTAAAATTTTACAAGCTAACCCCACTGCTATACCTTCTACACCTAAACCCAGAACTAATGGAAATTTTACAGGTAGTTGAATGGGTTCTTTATTACGGCCATCGTATGACGATTGCCATGCAGTTATTTTCGGATTAAAAACAACTTCAAGAGCAAACTTGTTTAGTCGTGCTTCAATATACCTGGCAGCTGCAGCACTATCACCGGTATATAAATTGCCCCAGTTGCCTTGTTTGTCAATTAGCAAATCTTTGCCACCCATTTGTACCAAAGCATCACCAATGCTTACATCGCCATGAGGATGATATTTCATGGTGTGCCCAATGATGTTTGCTACTTTGTTATAGCGCCCATCTTCCAGTTCGTACATGGCATGCAATATCCTGCGTTGTACCGGTTTTAAACCATCCTCAAGATAAGGAACAGCGCGCTCCATTATCACATAGGATGCATATTCTAAAAACCAATTCTGGTACATGTCATCAACGTGATTTACTTTTTTACCGGGCTCCATTTGTAATATTTTTTAATGCAAATTTATTGTATGCAAGTTAGTTTAATGGTTAATTATAATGTGTTTGAACGCCATGTTTCAGTAACAATTTTTAAATCGGCTTTGTTAATAATCCCATGCGTTTTTTGATTGCTAATTCTCAGATTGCTTTTGATTGAGTGCATTTGCTGACAAAACTTTGCAATTGAAAATTTAATCAGTTGCTTTTGTTGGATATAACTATGGATTAGAAGGTTTTACGGCTTGCAGGCTTTTAATCATTTTGCCTATTGTTGTTAGCGCTGATTAATTTAATGCAAGAACTGCATTATCAAGTGGTGGTAACTCCTCTTCTATACGCAGATTGTTGATGATAAACTCCTGCCGTTCGGTAGAGTTTTTACCCATGTAATAATCAAGCAATTGATGGATGATGGTATGGTCGCCCATTTCAACCGGTTCGAGGCGCATTTTTTTTCCAATAAATTTTTTAAACTCATCGGGCGAAATTTCGCCTAGTCCTTTAAACCTTGTTATTTCTGGTTTTGCGCCTAATTTCTCAATAGCTTTTATACGTTCCGATTCATTATAACAATAGATGGTTTCTTTTCTATTACGTACTCTGAACAAAGGTGTTTGTAAAATATATACATGGCCGGCTTTAACTAAATCTGGAAAAAATTGAAGAAAAAATGTGAGTAGCAACAAGCGTATATGCATGCCATCTACATCGGCATCGGTAGCAACTACTATTCTGTTATAACGTAGGCCGTCAATGCCATCCTCAATGTTTAATGCATTTTGCATCAGGTTAAATTCTTCGTTTTCGTACACTACCTTTTTGGTTAACCCAAAACAATTTAAGGGCTTACCTCTTAAACTAAAAACAGCTTGTGTACTCACATCGCGCGAGGTGGTAATGCTGCCACTGGCACTATCGCCTTCGGTAATAAAAATGGTGCTTTCGTATTTGTCGGTGTGTTTGCTATCTAAATGTACTCTGCAATCGCGCAATTTTTTATTGTGCATATTGGCTTTCTTGGCACGTTCGTTTGCTAATTTTTTTATGCCGGCAATATCTTTTCGCTCGCGTTCGCTCTGCAATATTTTTTTGCGCCAGGCTTCGGCCATTTCTAAGTTTTTATGCAGGTAGTTATCTAATTCCTTTTTTATAAAATCAACTATCCAGTTGCGCAGGCTTTGTCCGTTACCATTGGGTTCGGTGGTTTGCGAACCTAATTTTGTTTTTGTCTGACTTTCGAAAACGGGCTCCTGTATTCTGATTGATACAGCAGCCATAATTGAACTACGTACATCATTGGCATCAAAGTCTTTATCAAAATATTCGCGTGCAGCTTTTACAATACCCTCGCGAAAAGCTGCCTGATGTGTGCCACCTTGGGTAGTGTGTTGTCCGTTTACAAAAGAATAGTATTCTTCGCCATAGGCCGATGTATGTGTAAATGCAATTTCAATGTCATTGCCTTTTAAATGTACAGTTGGGTAAAGGGCTTCTTCGCTAAGATTTACTTGCAATAAATCGCTGAGCCCGTTTTGCGAAACAAACTTTTTGTTATTGAAATTTATGGTAAGTCCAACGTTTAGGAATGCATAATTCCACAACATTTTTTCAATAAATTCGACATTGTACTGATGGTCGTTGAAAATGGAATCGTCAGCAATAAAAGTTACACTGGTACCATTTTGTAAATCGGTTTTAATTTCTTTTTGATGTGATTGTAAATTTCCACAATTAAATTCAGCAATGGTTGTTTTTCCATCGCGCACACTTTGAACTTTAAAATAGGTGCTTAATGCATTTACGGCTTTGGTACCTACACCATTTAATCCCACGCTTTTTTGAAATGCTTTGCTATCATATTTGGCACCTGTATTAATTTGCGATACACATTCAATAACTTTACCTAATGGAATACCGCGTCCACGGTCGCGTACGGCTACGGTTTTATCTTTAAGCACAATATCAATTTCGCGCCCATATCCCATTACATACTCGTCAATACAGTTGTCAATTATTTCTTTAAGTAATACATAAATTCCATCGTCTTTAGCAGTACCATCGCCTAATTTGCCAATGTACATACCGGGCCGTAGCCTGATATGTTCCTTCCAATCAAGTGATGTTACACTGTCTTCGTTATAACTATTGTCTTGTATTTTATTTTTTGCCATGTTGGGTTACTGTAAATTAAATTGATGTGCCTGTAAAGTGGCGTAAACAAAGGCAAGGAACAAATCCATACCTTAGTTTAACAAAAATGTTTTCAAATAAAAAGTGTTTAAAACTTGCTACTTGCTTTGTT
Source organism: Bacteroidia bacterium (assembly GCA_016788165.1). Classification (GTDB taxonomy): domain Bacteria; phylum Bacteroidota; class Bacteroidia; order AKYH767-A; family OLB10; genus JAEUTH01. The sequence continues at coordinate 150,162 of JAEUTH010000021.1, forward strand.
AGTATGCATTAATACTTAATAATACCAAGGTGCATGCTCTTTCGGTTACAATGCCTTTTTTTTCTGCCAACATTTCAAGTTCATCATTCTCTGTGCCGGGGTTAAAAATTATTCTGCGTGGTTTTAATGAAAATATATAATCGTATAAAACTGCCTGATGCGAAGGGTTTATGTAAAGTGTTACCGTATCCACATTTTGGTATGGAGCGTTGTGGGTATCAATGTTAATGCCCGAAACCACACCACTTTTTTTGCCAATAGCAACTACCTGATGACCATGCAAAACCAAACTTTTAATGGCTTTATTGGCATAGCGGCTTTCGTCAGTGCTGGCACCTATTACTAAAGTTTTCATGATATTATTTATTCAACCTGCAGTACCAATCCTTTTAAATATTCGCCCTCGGGGTGATATATACTGATAGGATGATCGGGTGGTTGTGTTAATTGGTGTAATATTTTTATATGCCGTTTGCTCATTGCAGCCGCTGCAAATATAATTTTGCGGAACAATGTTTTATCTATTGCTTGTGAGCAACTGAATGTGAATAATATCCCATTTGGTTTAATTTGTTTAAAGGCTTCGGCATTTAAATTTCTATATGCAATGGCAGCTTTTTTTATGGCATCGTGATGTTTGGCAAATGCAGGTGGATCAAGGATTATAATATCATAAGCTTCTTCATTTACTTTTATAAAATCCATTACATCGCTTGTTATGTATTGTTGTGTCGGAATGGTTTTGTGCAACAATAAATTATTGGCATAAGTTGCTGCTGCTTTTTTACTGCTATCTACCGAATGAACAACTGAAGCACCGGCTTGCATCGCATAAAATGAAAAGCCTCCCGAGTAGGCAAATGTATTCAGCACCGATTTGTTTTTACAATAGTGTGTAAGTAGTTGTCGGTTGTAACGTTGATCAATAAAGAAACCGGTTTTTTGTCCTTCGGCCCAATTTACTTCAAAAGGAATATGGTTTTCAGTTATAACACCTGATGCTGCATTGCCTAATAAAAATCCATTTTCACTAACATTGTTTTGGTGTAATGTTTCGGCACTTTTATTATAAATTGTTTGTAGCTTTTTACCATAAACATTTTGAAGCGCATGTGCTATTTGTTGCAAATGTGTGTACATGCCCTTACTGTGGCATTGTATAACAGCCGCTTGTGCATAGATATCAATTATAAGGCCGGGCAAGCCATCGCCCTCGGCATGTACTAAACGATAAGCATTTGTTGCCGCATTATCGGTTAATCCAAGTATGGCACGGGTGTTATATGCTTGTTGTATTTTTTTAACCCAAAAATTATCGTCTATTATTTGCTTTTCGAATGTGATAATTCTTACAGCAATGCTGCTTGCACTAAAGTGCCCGGTAGCCAAGTAATTATTTTGAGCATCAAATACTTCAACTATTTCGCTATCAACGGCCTGATGTTTTGCAATGGCACCGCTAAACAACCAGGGATGATAATTTAGTACCGACCGCTCTTTCCCGGCTTTTAAAATTACTTTTTTATACATAGTTGGTATTTGTAAAACGCCCTAAGGTATTGGCCATTTTTGATAGGAGTTGTAACTGATCTGATAAGTATTGTTGAATGAGTTCGGCTTGTTCGGCAGCCGAAAACAAATCTTGCGATTGTTGCATAGTCATATAAATTTCGGTAGCAGCAATTGCATGTGGCACTTTTGTATTTATGGGAACTGTAACTTGTATTTGTTGTGCTGCTAAATTAATATCGAAATAATTATAGCTTGTAAAGAATGTATCAATGCCTGCTAATTTTTCAGTAATTAATTCCCAGTTTTGATCGGCATAACTCATTTGATTAAAAAAATTAAAAAGTTGGGTTGCAACTAAAATTTCATCTACCCAAATTACATCTGCATCAGCAAGGACGTTATATAATTTCTCTATAAAAAGGTTAGTTGGATTTTCATAGTTATTACCTGTAAATTGATGTACAAAACGGCTGCTTGTACTTTTTGTCGCAAAGGCAAATGGTATGAGTTGATAAGGTTTACATCCATCGTAAACAGGTATGGCAGGTTTGGTGCTTAACATGCATAATACCATTTGTTTGGCCGTAGGTTCTAAATTGAAATCGGTTGGCACTACCAACGATAAAGGTTTGCTCACATGTCTATGACAAGTATTTGTAAAATCGCAGGGGTAGGGTAGTTTACAATGTTCGCCAATGTCAATTGCTGGAATTTTTCCGTTTTCCAGGGTAAGCTTTGCTTTTATAAGTTTTTGGCGTATCCAATCGGTTTGCGTAATGCAATGCTGGGTAACATCTTTAAATGTAAAAAACTGCTGTAAGTTTAAAGCCCCTTGTTTTTCATACTGTGCATTAACATGTATCAGGCTGATGGATTGTACCGGTGCTTTTTGAATTTGGGGCAGTGCATTACGTATAATGTAATATTGCAGTGCAGCATCGTGCAAATAAGTTTCGGAAATGTTTAACGAGCTTTTTACTTCGTAAATGTGCCATCCGTCATCTTTTAGCACAATAATATCAGCAATAACCCAAACTTCTTCAAATTGAAACGATGCTTCGTATATTATTTTTTGACCTTGATGTATAGCCTCCATAGTATTTAGCAAGGCCTCTTTGTTTCTTACTTTTGTACCGGTGCTTGCATTATTTCCACCTGCAAACAATTGTTGTGCTAATACGCCAATTTGATTGCCTCTTGAAAATATGGCTTGCTGTGCAGGGGTAATTTTATCACGTTGTTTAAAATAGTTTTTATACAGGTATAACGATTTTAAACATTGTAAACTTCGGACAAAGGTTGATTTGCTTAATACAGGTTTCGACATATTGCCTGCAAGTATAAAATTAGATGTGTTGTATTGGACATTTACAAGTAGCTTTCGATCAAAACAATTGGCTCCCCAATTACTAAAACTGCATAGCTGCAAGCTTTGAGTTTATATTTTATTTTTTCTTGTATTTACTTTCATATATATTTATCCAATTGGCAACGGTCATTTTTTTCATCAACTCACCAATTAGTGTAAAGGGTATTTCGTCAAACTTTTTAAAGCGGATACAACTTTTGCCCATATCTAATTTTTGCTTGCAATGTTTTGGATATTCAGCAACAAACCAATTTAATAATTCAGCATCGGCATAAATGCCCATGTGGTAAAAATTGATGGTGTTTTTTTGTGATGCAATGCCAGCAAAAGGTAATGGTTCAACCGGTTTGCAATGATAACCATCAGGATAAATTTTATGGGGCACTACGTAACCTAAGCCGCCATAACTAATTGCAGGTTCAAATCCTTTAGGCAAATTTTTTACAATGGTTTTATGCAATTTATTAAACGCTTCCATTCTGTCTTCGGGCACATTGGCTAAAATTTCTTTTACTGTATTTCCTGTTGCTTTCATGTGTTAAGTATTGAGATTATTTTTTACTACTGAAAATTAAATTTATTTTTTGGTTTCAACTGACAAACATTCGGCTTTTCTGAATCGGATTATGTTTTGAATAAGTGCAACCGGCAAAGGTTTGTTATTTGGAAATTGAATGGCCGATTTAGAAACTTTTAAGGCGCTTAATTCGGTTTCAAAATGTTTTAACAATGCTGTACTCCAAGGACTTGAAATAGTGATATGATTTTTGAAAGCTGCATAATATATTAAGTAATGTTTGGCGCCTAATTTATATGCCGGTATCTGGTAACTAATTACGGCTACGGTATCGGGTGCAACTTGATTTATGATTGATTTAATTATTTCCAAGCGGCTTAATGTTTCGCCCGAAAATGATTGATGATATTCTTCAACATTTTGATAATCGGTCTTTGGCATCGTATAATTTATTGATTGCTTAAAAGTAACAATCGTTTCCGTTTAAAATTAGAATCTAATATTTAATAGCCCTCATCTGTTTACAAAATATATTTAATAGTGTGTAAATAAAAAAGCCATAAGTATTGATAGCTTATGGCTTTGCTTTAAAAATAAAGCATAGAGTACAACTTTGCTTAATGCTTACTGCACTTTAATTTAACGCTTTTGTTATTTCTGTTTTGATACTAAAATTTAAAGCGGGTTTTACTTTTTCTTTCATCAATGCAATTTCCACAACTTCGGCCATGGTTTTTACATAATGAAAACGCAGGTCTTTTAAGTAAGTGGGTTTTATTTCTTCAATATCTTTTAAGTTATCGGCACTTAAAATTATATCCTTAATGCCTGCTCTTTTTGCTGCCAATATTTTTTCTTTAATACCGCCAACCGGTAATACTTTACCACGCAGGGTAATTTCGCCCGTCATGGCTAAATTCTTTTTAACCTTTCGTTGTGTAAATGCCGATGCCAAACTGGTAAGCATGGTTATACCTGCACTGGGGCCATCTTTAGGTGTGGCACCTTCGGGCACGTGTATGTGTATGTCCCAGTTGTCAAACACATCATAATTTATTTTTAAATTTTCGGCATGTGCTTTTAAATAGGCTAGTGCAAGGTGTGCACTTTCTTTCATAACCTCGCCCAAATTGCCTGTTAATGTTAGCCTGCCCTTGCCTTTGCTTAGGCTTGTTTCGATAAAAAGAATTTGACCACCCACACTGGTCCAGGCCAAGCCGGTAACTACTCCGGCCACATCATTGGTTTGGTAACGGTCGCGTAAGAAGCGTGGTGCACCTAATATTTTATATACTTCTTCAGTATTAATTTGTGTGTCATACTTTTCATCCATTGCCACGCGCTTTGCTATTTGGCGGGCAATTGAAGCTATTTGCTTTTCGATATTACGCACACCGCTTTCGCTGGTATATTCTTCAATTATTGATTCGATAACTGAGGGTGCTATACTCAGTTGTTTTTTATTAATACCATGTGCTTCTAATTGCTTGGGTATCAGATATTGTGAAGCTATTTGTACTTTTTCTTCTACCGTGTAACCCGATATGTCAATAATTTCCATACGGTCGAGTAGGGCAGGTTGTATGGAAGATAATGAGTTAGCTGTTGCAATAAAAAGTACCTGGCTTAAATCGTAGCCTAACTCTAAATAATTATCATAGAAAGCTGCATTTTGTTCGGGGTCCAATGCTTCGAGTAATGCCGATGATGGGTCGCCATGAAAGGTATTGCTTAGTTTATCAATTTCGTCTAATACAAAAACAGGGTTCGATGTTTTGGCTTTTTTTATACTTTGTATCACACGTCCAGGCATAGCGCCAATATAGGTTTTGCGGTGGCCGCGTATTTCGGCTTCATCATGAACGCCACCTAAACTCATGCGCACGTATTGGCGATTTAAAGCTTTGGCAATACTTTTACCTAACGATGTTTTACCAACTCCGGGTGGGCCGTACAAACAAATAATGGGCGATTTCATATTGCGTTTAAGTTTTAGTACAGCCAGATATTCCATTATGCGTTGCTTCACTTTTTCTAAGCCGTAATGGTCGCTGTCTAAAATTTTTTGTGCTCTTTTTAAATCAAAATTATCTTCACTGTACTCATTCCAGGGCAGGCTAAGCAAGGTATCCAGGTAACTCATGGTTACACTGTATTCAGCAGCAGCTGGGTTTAGCCTTTGTAACCTTTCTATTTCTTTATTAAAATGTTCTTCTATTTCTTTACTCCAACTTTTTTTGCGGCCCTTTTCGCGCATTTCGGCAATTTCCTGGTCGGGTGTATTGCCACCTAATTCTTCTTGTATTTGTTTAAGTTGTTGATTTAAAAAATAATCACGCTGTTGTTTATCTAAATCAACTTTAACTTTTGATTGTATTTGATTTTTTAATTCAAGCATTTGTAACTCTTTGGTTAAATGCTCTAACACCTTTATGGCACGTTCTTTTAAATTTACAAGCTCTAAAATCTCCTGTTTATTAGCCGACTCCACATTCATATTTGATGATATAAAATGAATGAGGAATGATGGGCTGTCAATATTTTTTATAGCCAAAGCAGCCTCGGCCGGTATTTGCTGGTTAAGTTGAATGATTTGCAGCGATATATCTTTTAGCGAATCAACGGTTGCCTTAAATTCTTTGTCGTTTTTGGCCGGCTTTACATCGTGCAATGGTTTTACCGATGCCTTAATGTATGGTTCTTCTTGTTGCAGGTCTTGAAGCTCGATTCGTTTTTTCCCCTGTATAATTACGGTGGTGTTGCCATCGGGCATTTGCAGCATCTTTAAAACATGTGCTACGGTGCCAATTTTGTTTAAGTCATCAAACCGTGGATCTTCAGTGCTTACATCTTTTTGTGAAACAACGCCTATTGTTTTATCAGCTTTGTAAGCATCGCGAATAAGTTTGATTGACTTATCGCGTCCAACTGTAATTGGAATAACCACACCCGGAAACAATACGGTGTTACGTAATGGCAATATCGGTAATATTTCAGGTATTTTTTCATCACTCATTCTGTCCTCATCTTCTTGGGTAAGCAATGGAATCATTTCTGACTCGTCATCGGCCAAAGCGGCCATTTTTATCTTTATGTTGTCGTTATCGAAGTTCATATTATTTAATATTCGGTCAATTTGTCAAGTACAGTATTGTTTTGGCTGTTTAGAAACGTAAATTTTAATAAACGGCCTTTAGTCTAACATTATGCCAAGGCGAAGCATTACTTTTTTAATATTGCTTAAAACTTTTAACCATGCAAAATCCATTTATTCGTTTTATACTAACGACTATTAAGGGTGGTGTTTTTTTACTGCTTCCTGTATTTGCAATAATTTATGGAGTTTTAAAAGTAGCAGATACGATAAGGCCAATAACCGAACCCATAATTTTATATTTTGGTTTTGAGCTAACATTTGGTCCGTTTACACAACAAATTTTTGCCTTACTGATATTGTTTCTCTTATGTTTTATTGCCGGGTTGTTGCTGCATTTAAAGTTTTTCAAAACATTAAACATTAAAATAGACAGCTTCATAAACCAGCTCATCCCATCATATGGCGCTATGAAAAGCAAGGTTGATAATGAGCTAAAGCGTTTTAATAGCGATGATAATAAAAACGCAAACCAAACTTAATCACAATTGGTTAGGCTAAAAACGTGTTTCAAGATAGCGGCTTCATCAGTATCAAAATTTAATCCCCTACGTTGATACACACGTTGTGCAAGTTCAACTGCATCTTCGATACGAAATACTTCGCCATTACCGGGCTGGCCCCATGTAAAGCTGGGTATGTGTTTGGGCGGAAACCCCTGTGTAAAAATGTTGGCGGCTACGCCTACTACAGTACCTGTATTAAACTGTGTGTTAATAGCACATTTACTGTGATCGCCCATGGTTAATCCACAAAATTGCAAACCGGTATCAATGTAATTTTGTTCGAGGTAATCAAACACCTTAATGTTGCTATAATTATTTTTTAAATTGCTGCAATTGGTATCAGCACCCAAATTGCACCATTGTCCAATAACAGCATTGCCTATATATCCATCATGTGCCTTATTACTATTTGCCATAAAAATGCTGTTGTTTACTTCGCCACCCACTTTGCAATAATTGCCAACCGTAGTTGCGCCATAAATTTTGGTTCCCATTTTAAGTTGTGCATTATCGCCTAAAGCAAATGGACCTCTAATCATACATCCTTCCATTACCAAAGCATTTTTGCCAATATAAATGGGGCCGGTACTGCCATTTAAGGTTGATACCAATACTTGGGCATCTTCTTCAATAAAAATATTTTCAAGACCAATTAACTTATTGGGGGCATATATAGGTTGCGATTTTCTGCCTGCAGTAAGCAAAGCAAAATCAGCTTTAATAGCCCAATCGTTATAAGTAAAAAAATGCCAACACCTTTCTAAAACAGTTGCTTCCTGCACTTGTAATTGTTCCTTTTTGTTCAATAAAAACCGGTAATCAACAATCTCATCCCGGCTGGCACCGGTAGCCAATACAACATCGTTATAAACCAATTGCTGATTAACGCTTAACGAGGCAATGGCATCACATAAAAATGGTGTTGGTAGTAAAGCCGCATTTATAACAACATTATCCGATTCGGTATGCAATGGATATTTGTTTTCTAAGTATTGTGGCGTTAAATAACTCATGTTTGCCGCCAACATATGTTCCCATTTTTCTTTAAGGGTAAGTATGCCAATTCGTAAATCGGATACAGGTCGCATAAAGGTTAACGGTTTTAATTGCTCATGGTAAATACCATCATAGAGTATAAAGTTCACTTTTTTTTGCTGCCAATGTAATATATAGCTTTTAATACAACCTTCGAGCAATTAAAAACACATCGAAATGTTGTTTCGTAATTAAAGCATGAATGCAAGAAATATTTTTTAGTACTTGTTTTTAGAGGCTAAAAAATACTTTTGTTGCAACAGCTATTTAAACTGAAATATTAATTATTGTGATATTGTTATGGATAATAAACTCATAAAAGGCGGTGCGTTTTTAATATCTGCCACTGATTACAAAAGTGTTTTCATACGTGAAGAGTTAACGGAGGAACACCGTATGATGGCCGATATGGCTACAGATTTTTTAAAACAAAACGTTGATAATCAACATGAAAGATTAGATGCGCAAGAAGCAGGCTTAATGCCATCCATAATCGAAAAAGCGGGCGAGCTCGGCTTGTTAGGCATATCCGTACCCGAAACATACGGAGGCAGTGGAAAAGATTTTATTTCATCTATTTTAATTACCGAAGTTTTAGGTGGTGGCCATTCGTTTTCAGTGGCATGTGCAGCACATACAGGCATTGGTACATTGCCCATTTTATATTTTGGTACCGAAGCACAAAAGCAAAAATATTTGCCGCACTTGGTATCAGGTAATTGGAAAGGTTCTTATTGCTTAACCGAACCCGGCAGTGGCAGCGATGCCTTGGCAGCCAAAACAAAAGCTGTGCTTACCGATGATGGTAAACATTATGTGTTGAATGGCCAAAAAATGTGGATTACCAATGCAGGCTTCGCAAATGTGTTTACCGTGTTTGCACAGGTTGATGGAAATAAGTTTACAGCTTTTATAGTTGAGTCGGGTACAGCCGGATTATCTTTAGGCGATGAAGAACATAAAATGGGTATTAAAGGCAGCTCTACCCGCCAGGTGTTTTTTGCCGATTGCAAAGTGCCTGTCGAAAACGTTTTAGGCGAAGTAGGCAAAGGACATTTAATTGCTTTTAATATTCTAAACATCGGTCGAATTAAATTAGCCATTGCAGCATTAGGTGGCGCAAAGCGGGTTTCTACCATGAGTGTGCAATATGCTGCAACGCGCGAACAGTTTAAATTGCCAATTGCAAAGTTTGGTGCTATCAGATACAAATTAGCCGAACAAGCCATAAGACTGTTTGCTTGCGAGTCGAGCATCTACCGTGTAGCCGATTTAATTGATGAAAAAGAACGTGCCCTGCTAGCCGAAGGTAAAAATTATGCCGATGCTTTGTTAGGCGCTGCCGAAGAATATGCCGTTGAGTGTGCCATGCTTAAAGTTAGTGGTAGCGAAGTTTTAGATTATATAGTTGACGAAGGCGTACAAATTTATGGAGGATATGGATACAGTGCCGATTTTCCGATGGACCGCGCATACCGCGACTCGCGCATTAACCGCATTTTTGAAGGTACCAATGAAATTAACAGGTTGCTTACTGTTGATATGCTGTTAAAGCGCGCCATGAAAGGCGAGTTGGATTTAATGACACCTGCAATGGCTGTGCAAAAAGAATTGCTCGAAATACCTGATTTTACGGAAGATGAAACACCTTTTGCAGCATACTATAAGCTTATAGCCAACTTTAAAAAAGCAATATTGATGGTAGCGGGTACAGCCGTTCAAAAATACATGATGCAATTGGCTAAGGAGCAGGAAATACTTATAAATATAGCCGATATGGCCATAGACGCCTATAATGCCGAATCGTTATTAATGCGCGTGCAAAAAATAACCGATATGAAGGGTGATGAAGCGGCAGCAACCTATAATGCCATGTTACAGGTTTACTTATTCGATATGGCCGATAAAATTCATAATTCAGGTAAAAATGCAATTGCATCAATAGCCGAAGGTGATGAGTTGCGTTTATTACTCTTAGGCCTCAAACGTTTTACTAAAACAGCACCGGTAAACAGCCGCGATTTACGCAGGCAAATTGCCAAAGCATTAATTGATGCGAATGAATATTGTTTTTAGTATCACTGATTTAAAACTTTAATGTAACACCAAATTGCAAAAACTTAGTTATGTATATTGCTATTATTAGTGCCAGCATACGCGTAAATAACAACACGCAAAGAGTTGCTGCTTTAATTAATCAATATGTGCAAAGTAACACCGGCTATAAAACCAAACTGCTCGACTTAAACACATATCAGTTTCCGCTTTTTACCGAAAGGTTAAGCCATCAGCCACATCCGCAGCCTAATGTAATTGAGTTTGCCAATGCCATAAAAAACAGCCAGGGTGTTATTATAGTTGTTCCCGAGTATAATGGTGGCTATCCGGCCGCTTTAAAAAATGTTGTTGATTTGCTTTATAGTGAGTGGTATCATAAACCGGTAGCCATAAGCACGGTTTCCGATGGCTCATTTGGAGGCTCGCAGGTAATTACCAGTTTGCAATTTGTGTTATGGAAAATGAAGGCCATAACCGTACCGGCCATGTTTCCAAATCCCAACGTGAAAAACGAGCTAAACGAACAAGGTCAGGCACTGCCCGATAGTCCTGTTTACAAGCGTTTAAGCGCTTTTATTGCCGAGCTGATATGGTGCATTGAGGCTGTTAACAAAATGAAATGATACATAACTTTTATGCATAGGTAATTGCCTTATATTTGTGGGCTTTTTTATACGGCATTTCAAAGTTTTATCAATCATTTATAAAAATATAAAGTGACTTTAATTAAATCAATCTCTGGTATCAGAGGTACCATTGGCGGGCAACCCGGTAACTCGCTAACACCGGTTGATGTTGTAAAATATACAGCTGCTTTTGCAACCATCCTTAAAAATAAACATAACCAAACTTGCAAGGTAGTTTTGGGCCGCGATGCCCGTATCAGTGGGCTGATGTTAGAAAATTTAATTGGTGCCACACTTATTAGCATGGGGATTGATGTAATAAATTTAGGATTAACCACTACGCCCACTACAGAAATGGCTGTAGTGCATCACAAGGCACAAGGTGGTATTATACTTACAGCCAGCCATAACCCCAAACAATGGAATGCCTTAAAACTTCTGAACGAAAAAGGTGAATTTATTTCTGCAGCCGATGGTGAATGGCTTCTTAACATTGCCGAAAAAGGCAAGTTTGATTTTACAGATGTAAATAGCTTAGGTAAAATTCAAAAAGATAACGATGCTTTGCAACGCCACATTACAGCCATAATTAACTTACCTATGGTTGATGCAGCATTAATTGGATCGAAAAAGTTTAAAGTTGTGGTTGATGCAATAAACTCATCAGGCGCTATTGCAGTACCGCAGCTCTTAAGTGCATTAGGCGTAGAGGCATTGGTAATTAATGGCGAAACAAATGGCCATTTTGCACACAACCCCGAACCATTGCCTGAACATTTGCATGAAATAGCGCAAAAAGTTGTAAAAGAAAGTGCCCATGCCGGTATTGTAGTTGACCCTGATGTGGACCGTTTGGCATTTGTTTGTGAAAATGGCGAAATGTTTGGCGAAGAATATACACTTGTTGCCGTTGCCAATCACATGTTACAATATGAAGTAGGCAATACGGTAAGCAACTTATCAAGTACACGCGCACTTAGAGACGTTACCGAAAAAGCGGGAGGTAAATACTTTGCCGCTGCAGTTGGCGAAGTTAATGTGGTAAGTATGATGAAAGCACAAAATGCAATTATTGGAGGCGAGGGTAATGGTGGTATTATTGTGCCTCAATTACACTACGGACGTGATGCAATGGTAGGTATAGCCTTATTCCTAACACATTTGGCAAAAACAGGCAAAAGTTGCAGCATGTTGCGCTCAGCATTTCCCGATTACCATATATCGAAAAATAAAATTGAATTAACCGAAGATATTGATGTAGATGCCGTGCTAACATACATAGCCGACCGTTACAGCCAATATCAGGTTAACCAGATTGATGGCGTTAAAATTGACTTTGAAAAAGAATGGATTCATTTGCGCAAATCCAATACCGAACCCATTATACGCATTTATGCTGAAAGCAGCAGTATGACTACAGCCAACAATTTGGCACAAAAAATTATTACAGACATAAAAGAGTTTATTCAGCAAACTGCCTGAACGAATTATAAATCATCACATCAATATGAAAGTATATTTAGATAATGCTGCCACTACACCTGTGCATCCGGATGTAGTGGCAACCATGGTTCCATTATTACAAAATGGATTTGGCAATCCATCATCTATACATGCCTTTGGGCGCGAAATACGCTCCACCATTGAACAGGCGCGTAAAAAAATTGCGCAGTTAATTAACTGCAGTCCGGGCGAATTGTTTTTTACTTCAGGCGGTACCGAAGCTAATAATATGGCAATCAGGTGTTCCATCGAACAGTTGCATATTAAGCATGCAATTACATCGCCAACCGAACATCATGCTGTATTGCATACGCTCGAAGATTTAGCACATCAGGGCAAAATAAAACTGAGTTTGGTAAAAGTGGATGCTCAGGGCAATGTGGATTTGAATCATTTAGACGAACTGTTACAAAATAACGAACGCAGTTTGGTATCGCTAATGCATGCAAACAATGAACTGGGTGTAGTGTTACCAATTGAAGCGGTAGGCCAAATTTGTAAGAGGTATGATGCATTATTTCATAGTGATACGGTGCAAACCATGGGGCATTATCCTTTTGATATGAAACAGTTGCAGGTTCATTTTATTAATTGTGCAGCACATAAATTTCACGGCCCAAAAGGCGTAGGTTTTATATACATTAACAGTGCAATTAAAATTGCACCATTTATTACCGGAGGCTCGCAGGAACGAAATATGCGAGGCGGTACCGAAAATGTGTATGGCATAGCCGGATTGGCTAAAGCTTTAGAGTTGGCCTTCGCTGATATGGAATCAGACACTACCTATATACGTAGTTTAAAAGATTATATGCAAAGTAAATTAGTAGAAACCATACCTGGTATTAAATTTAATGGCGATATAAGTGCCAATAGTTTATATACGGTTCTTAATGTTTCGTTTCCCCCGGCCGACTTTGCCGAAATGATGTTATTTAATCTCGATATCAAAGGCATAGCAGCATCGGGTGGAAGCGCCTGTTCATCGGGTAGTAATGTAGGATCGCATGTATTAGGTGCAATTGGAGTTGACCCTTCACGTCCTTGTGTTCGCTTTTCATTCAGTAAATTAAATACCAAAGCAGAAATTGACTATACCATCGAAGTTTTAAAAGGACTTTATAAGAATCAATCGGCAACTGCCTGATTAAAAAATCCTGAAAACTGTATGCTTTTAGAAGTTAATCCTTTAAACCCCGATAGTCGCCAAATTAATAAGATAGTGGCTTGTTTAAAGGACGATGGTATTATTGTTATCCCAACTGATACAGTATATGCAATGGGCTGTAGCATGCATAGCAGTAAAGCATTTGAAAAAATATGCAAACTGAAAAACATACGACCCGAAAAAGCAAATTTTTCATTTATCATGAATAGCTTGTCTGATATTTCTGCTTATACAAAACCATTCGATCGTTCTGTTTTTAAACTATTAAATAAATCGCTTCCGGGGCCGTTTACATTTATTCTGGAAGCCAGCAATAACATCCCATCATTTTTTAGAAATAAAAAGAAAACAGTGGGAATTCGCATACCAAATCATAAAGTACCTATTGAAATTGCCAACCAATTAAGCAATCCATTATTGGTAACATCATTGCACCTGACACCTGAAAGTAATAGCTATCTGGATTACCCGCTTAATCCATTAGAAATATTTGAGCAATACAGTAGTTTGGTTGATATAATTATTGATGGTGGCTGGGGGCATACCATACCAAGTACAGTTGTTGATTGTACTAATGATAATATTCGTATTATCCGACAAGGTGCCGGTTTCATACAATTAAATAGTTAACCGGATGTTATGGCAGTAAGGTATCTCTTAAAAAAATTGTTTTGTTTATTACTGCTCTTGTTTACGGGTGAGTTTTTGCTGGCACAATACCGTCCGTTTAATGCTTTAGACTATGATACCGATTTTTATAAAGTAAAATCGCAAAATATTTCGTTTAAAAATGTAACTGTAAAATTGATAAAAGTAAACACCAAGGCATCTGTCGAAAGCGATTTTTATTGCAGAGCCTGGTTGGTCGTATTGGTAAACGATTCTTTGTGTGATAGTTTGTATTTTGATAATATGGTAGGTAAAGCCGGCTGTTCGGGTATATGCTTTGAAACCGAACAGCCTCTTGTTGATAATTTAATACTCGTAAAATATGGCGATTATGATGGTAGAACGATTGTAGTTGACAGCCAAGGCAAAGTACATAATTTGCAAGGTGGGCGTTATTTCCTTACACGCGATAAACGCTTTTTATTTTCTGTGTATGAGTCAGATTTAAATGGACTTACGGTTTATGATTTTAAATTTAAAAAAGTGGCTTATTCCAACGATTCATTAAACAGTAAGTTAAACGAATGGTATTTTCAGGAAGGACGCTATTTTTCATTAGATCAGGAAGCTGAAGAGGAAGATGTCGAATCAGAAAATATAAACGAATTGCCAAGTTTTAATATCAAACAATTTGATTTTATAAAACGACAACTTAAAGCCGAAAAATTACCATTCGAAAATTTAAGGCAGGAAAATGCAATAACCTTAAAACCTAAGTTTAAAAATAAACCCGATTGCATTTGCAAATAGTTACTTGGATCGCGGGTGAAACTGCATAATAGTTTCGCGTAAAAATGTGCGATTTAAGTGTGTATATATTTCGGTGGTGGTAATGCTTTCATGCCCTAACATTTCCTGTACAGCGCGTAAATCGGCACCACCTTCAACCAAATGCGTTGCAAACGAATGCCGGAATGTATGTGGCGAAATTTTTTTTGTAATACCTGTTTTTATTGCCAGTGCTTTTATAATATTAAATATCATGATGCGGCTTATTTTTTTGCCCCCTCTGTTAAGAAACAGATAGTCAGAATGGCTTGTAGCAATTGTTTGATGATTGCGTGTTTTTTCAAAATAATTTTTTAATTGTCTGATAGCAATTTGTCCGATAGGTACCAGCCGTTCTTTATTGCCCTTGCCTATAACTTTAATAAATCCAATTTCGAAATAAATGTCGGATATTTTAAGTGAAACCAGTTCGCTAACCCGCAAGCCGCAACTATATAAGGTTTCTATAATAGCCTTATTACGTTCGCCATCAGGTTTGCTCAGGTCAATTACAGCCAATATTGTTTCTATTTCATCTACCGATAATACATCAGGCAATTTACGGCCAAGCTTGGGCGATTGTAATAAGCGCGTAGGGTTTTTTTGGATGATATTTTCTACCATCAAATATTTATAAAAAGCTTTGATGCCGGAAATAATACGTGCTTGCGAATGTGCACTCATGCCTAAGCTATGTATCCAAGCAATAAAATCCTGTAAATGAGAAAGGGTTATCTGCTCGGGCGGGATATTAATTTCTTTAAAATTTAAAAATTGTAACAACTTATTTAAATCATCGGCATAGGCCTCTAATGTATTTTTCGAAAGCGACCTTTCTAATAACAAGTAGGACTCGAAACCTTTTATATATGACTGCCACATGAAGCCGAAAAGTTACCGGTTGTTACATAAAAAAACCACTTGGCAAATGCCTAAGTGGTTTGTTGATTAAAGGGGTAATAATCAATGTGCACAATAATAGAAACATTATTTTACTGTAAAAGAAATTCAGAAAATATTTTTGTTAATTATCAAATATATTTGGCCAATGTATTTAATAGCCCATTTAAAATGAACCTTCATATTATAAACGGCCCTAACTTAAATTTATTAGGCATCAGGCAGCCGGAATTGTACGGCAGTCGAACTTTCGAAAGCTATTTTTTACAATTGCAAAATCAATTTAAAAACCATTCCATATATTATTTTCAAAGTAATGTTGAAGGCATCCTTATTGACAAGTTGCATGAAATTGGATTTAACTCTGATGGTATTATTATAAATGCTGGCGGATATACACATACGAGTGTTGCCATTGGCGATGCATTGGCATCTATTACAGCACCAGTTATTGAAGTACATATTTCGAACATTTATGCACGCGAACCGTTTAGACATCAATCTTATTTAAGCCGGCATTGTAAAGCAGTAATCGCAGGTGCGGGTTTATCAGGATATAGTTTTGCACTGCAACTTTTAACGCAACAAAATGATTTTAGCAAATAACTATTTTGCTTTTTGAATTGCTGATTGGCCTGCTTTAAATGCAAAGTAAAAAAACACGGATAGCAGTATAATAAAATAACCACCAAACAATAAGGTAAACTCCCAACTCCAGGTTATAATATAACGTTTAATGTAGGTAATCAGAAAAATACTGTTTGCACTTATGCCTGCAAAAATATAAGCAACCTGGCGGTCGGATAAACCTAAGTAAGCCAGGCTATGTGTTGTATGATCGCGGCCACCAACAAAAGGTGATTGCCCACGCGACACGCGATTAACTACAACTACAGTTGTATCAATTATAGGAACAATGAAAGCAATTAATGGAATTATAAATTGTTTGCTTAAAACAACAGCAGCATTAGGGGCATAATAATCGTTCCAAAAATACATTATACCCATTGACGACAAAAACACACCTAGGAACTGGCTGCCTGTATCGCCCATATACATTTTTGAAGGATGCCAGTTAAAAAATAAAAATCCGGTTAACGAAGCAAGTACACCCACTAAAACTATGAGGTGAATATTATTGTAATCATGTTCCATAAACACCATTACGATAATAATTAATAAAATAAACAGCGATACCATGGTTGTAATACCATCCATATTATCTAACATATTAATGCTATTCATAATACCCACAACCCATAACACAGTTAAAAAATAATTTAGCCAATTGCTTTCAAAAACATGGATATAAATGCCACTATAAATAAGCACAATTGCGCATAAAAACTGAACCGAAAATTTTAATAAAGGTCTTGTATTGTAAGCATCATCGGCTAAGCCTACTAAAAAGCCTAAGGCCATACTTAACAATAACCCCACAAATTTTACATTATAATTTGAACCGGTTTCTTCAGGCGTAAAAAAAACGGCATAGCTGGCTACCGAAGCCAAAAATAAAATGTAAAATGAAATACCACCAATGGCAGGTTTTGATGTGCTGCTCCATCTGATAATTTCACCACCACTGTTTTTAGTACCTAAGGTGCTCGAAAATTTTAAAAACAAACGATTTATCAGGAACGAAAACAACGTACAAAAAACAAAGTACGTTCCATACAAAATAATGTAATGACTATTCAAAGCAATTGCAATAAATATTATTTAAATAAATTAACGGTGTTTAATATACACGGCAATATTAAATCCTTTTCCGATACAATGGGCTTTGCTACAGGCCATTGTATATTCAATTTCGAGTCGGCATAATTAATACCACTCTCGGCTTCTTTATGCCAGTAATTACTGCATTTATATTGAAACACGGTATCATCAGTCAGCGATAAGAAACCATGCGCAAAACCTTGAGGGATATAAAGCATCAATTTATTAGCAGCATTTAACTCAATGGCAAAATGCTTACCATAAGTAGCCGAACTTTTTCTGATATCAACAACAACATCTAAAACAGCACCATTTACAACTCTAATTAATTTAGCCTGGCCAAATGGTGGGTTTTGAAAATGCAAACCTCTGATAACATGTTTTGAACTTACAGATTCATTGTCTTGCACAAACACTTCATCTACACCATCCAACGCTGCTTCTTTCGCATTAAAACTTTCGAAAAAATGGCCCCGGCTATCAGTAAATATTTTAGGGGTTATTAATAGTAATCCTGCCAAAGGCAGTTTTTTAAATTGGGCCATAACTAAATTTGTATGCATGCAAATAAAATTAATTAATTACGCATTGTTGTACATTCTAAAACAATGCAATAATTTGTAATTGAATTGCTTTTTTACATTAGCGGCATGGAACAGCATCAATTTGAAATGCCACACTTAATTAAATTTAATAAATGGGGCGAAAGTGCAATTGGTTACATCTCTGTTACCCAAAACAATGAATTGCCATTTATTGTAAAGCGTGTATTTTGGACTTATTACACACCTGAAAGCATTGTAAGAGGCCGTCACGCACATTTTAAAACCGAACAAATTTTAATTGCTGTAAGCGGCCGGATAATTGTGAATACAGAAAATGCCTCAGGCAAAATAAATCAATTTGTATTAGAAAGCCCCGATGTGGGTGTTTATCTGCCACCCAATGTGTGGCATACCATGCAATACTCACATGCTGCCGTTCAAATGGTTTTGGCCAGTACCGATTTTAATGAAAATGATTATATCAGAAATCATAATGAGTTTAAAAAAATATGGGGCAGCTAGCATCTTATTTTAAACACCCACATGCTTTGGTAGAAACCGAAAGTATTGGCGAAGGTACCAGAATATGGGCCTTTGTTCATATTTTAAATGGCGTTAACATTGGTGAAAATTGTAACATTTGCGACCATTGTTTTATCGAGTCGCAAGTAAGCATCGGAAATAATGTTACCATAAAAAGTGGTATTTATATTTGGGCCGGTACTACTATTGAGGATGATGTGTTTTTAGGTCCAAACGTAGTTTTTACCAACGATATAAGGCCACGCAGTAAACAGTTTTTGCAAAACCCTGTTCCAACACTCGTACAAAAAGGAGCTTCAATTGGTGCAAACTCAACCATATTAGCAGGCATTACAATAGGTAAGTATGCCATGTGTGGTATTGGTAGTGTAGTTACACGCGATGTTAAGAATTATGCTTTAGTATTTGGTAACCCTGCCAGGCAACAAGGTTGGGTAAACGAACGTGGCGAAAAATTACAACAACGTACGGCATCGTTATGGGAAAGTACTAATGGTGACATTTATAAGGAAACTTCAGAAGGTTTAAAACCACATAAAAAACAAAAAAATAAATTTTGACCACGCTTTCAGTTATTGTACCATTTTATTTTAATCAGGCTAATGTGCAGGTTACTACGGATACATTGTTCGAGAACGAAAAACTATTTGAGCCCGATTTAAAGTTTCAATATATTTTTATTGATGATGGAAGCAAAGATGATACGCTTCAACTCTTAAAACAAGTGAAGCAAAATAGTAGCCGGCAAATAGTAATTATAAAACTTGCAGGCAACTTTGGTTCGTATAATGCCATACTTGCCGGGATGCAATATGCAACCGGTGATTGTAACGTGGTTATTACTTCCGACCTGCAGGACCCGCCACCATTAATTTTAAAAATGTATAACTACTGGCAACAAGGGTTTAAATTGGTTTTGGCTAACCGTAACAAACGAAACGATTCATTTATTACCAATTTTTTTGCTAACACTTATCATAAGCTCATTAAAAAATTTGCTTCAATTAATTTGCCAGATGGTGGATTTGATTTTTGCTTATTTGATAAACAACTACGTCAACAAGTAGTTGATATGGATGAGAAAAACACCAACTCATTGTATTTATTAGTTTGGCTTAAATACGATTACATAAGCATTGCCTACACAAGGCAAGAGCGTAAGCTGGGCAAAAGCCGCTGGACGTTAAATAAAAAAATTAAGCTTTTTATTGATTCGTTTGTGTCGTTCAGTTATTTGCCCTTGCGACTTATTACTGTTGGTGGTTTAATTATGGGCATATGTGCATTTATGTATGCTTGCTATGTGCTGTTTGCAAAACTTACGGGCATGGTACATGTTGAAGGATGGAGTGCATTAATGGTAGTTTTTTTATTGGTATCCTCCTTTCAATCAATTGCACTGGGCATTATTGGCGAATATTTATGGCGCAACCTGGAGCACAGTCGAAACAGACCTGCTTACGTAGTTGATGAGGTATATAAATAAGATGGATGCATTACATAATCAAATTGGCTGGGTATTTCTGATTTTGATTATAAGCATTTTTGTTTTGCTTGTAATAGGTCATGTGGTAAAAGCTTTATTAGGTTTAGCCTCTGCTGATAAAACCGGCTATTATGCATTACTAACAGGCACTGTTTTTTTTGTCCTTTTTTCAGCAACTATTTTAAGTTGTTCTAAAACCATAATGTTAGGCTTCGTATTGATTTTTGTTTTTCTTAATAATAAACCTTATAAAATAAAATGGCCCTCAATAAATAATGTTTTGCATGTTGTAATTATTGCATCTGCTTTTTTTACTATTCAATATCTAACAATTTTTAACGGCAATGAGTTGCCGCTGTTGCCCGAAGGTGATGCATTGTATTATGCACGATTGGCAAGCAAAATGGCCGAAACCGGAATTGAAAACACCAACCTGTATGGCAATGAAGGCAGGGAGCCCTATCATTATTTTGATTTGTGGATAACGGCTACGCTTATAAAATTTACAAAGTTCAATCCTTACCTGATATTAAAGCTAATTGTATATCCTATTTTGCTTACAATTTTATATGCAGGTTATTTTTTATGGGCATGCAGTAAAAATTTAAGTAAATTAAACTCGGCATTGTTGGCTTTGCTGCTGTGTTTCTTTTCAGGATTTTATCTGCTGGCTTTCGATAAAATTAATTATGTAAACGATAGCGTATTGTTTTTTTATAGCGCAATAACGTACCCCAAATTATTGGTTATATATATTTTTATTCAAGCTGCTTTTATAAGTTACATCAGTAAAAATAATTTCAATGCCATAACCTGGTTAGCATGCTTGCCACTTTGTTTTATTACAGTTGTACCGGTTTATTCAGCTTTGTTGTGCATTTTAATATTGCTAATTGCATTAAAACTTACCAGTGTTAAATGGCAACAAGTTTTACCTGCAGTTTTTATTGTTGTTTTTATATTGATATTTTATTTACTGCAACCGGTTTCTACTACTATAAATGGTGATAAGATTAATTCAGTTGATTCTTTTTTCTCGCTGAAATATTTTGTAACAGCTTTCAATATTTTTTTAGTTACGGTTGCTCAGTTCGTTATTGCGTACAGCATTTGGATTGTTATTGCTTTATGGCTTTTATATAAATGTGCAGATTCAGCGTTTAAACAAGCTACATTAATGTATTGTACGGGCTTTGCTTTTGCATTGTTTATTTGGGCTGTGCTGCATCAGATTATGGATAGCGTGCAGTTGTTTTTTAATTTTATAATACCCGCAACTGCCATTTTTTGTTTTTATATTCTTTTACAAGTAATTGAGTATAAGAAAAAAGTATTTTTTGCAGTAGCTCTTTTGTTGTTAGGTTTTCGAGTGCTGCAGTTTTTTCATTTTAATGGCATAAAAACAAATCCATACAGCAAAACCTATACAGATTACGTGAGCCGTCAAATTGATGGTAAAAACATGGTTGCTGCATCAATAATAAATGGAGTAAGTTACGACCGCATTTTTGCAAAAAACACACAGTTTAGGGTTAACGATGCATACCTTTATTATATCAATCCAACATATAAATGTCATGCTATATCGGTTATGGATGGTTATAATGCTAAAGGAAATAAAGCGTTGGAGAAATTGTTTGTAGAGCAATCTGTATTTTATCAGTTTGTGCAACATCAAAAAGCAACGGGTGTTTTTCAGGATATAGCACAAAGTCAGATTGATTTTATAAAAGAGAAAAAAATAAAACTTGTATTTGTAAACAAAGGCAGCTATGTAGCCGATTCAATTATTGCCTTAGCTGATACTACTTTAACCGATACAGGGACAGGCGAAACTTTATTAATGTTATCCTATTAGTTTTATGCAAATCGTTTACGAATAAAAATATTTAGCGGCTCCTCAATCAGTTTAAAGCATATAATAGAAAGTACAGTTATCAAAACAAAACAGAGCCAAACGGGTAAACCCATTTTTAAAATAGCACTCATAAAAACGCCCATGTGCAGTAAATAAAAAGCATACGAGCTTTTGCCGAGTAATTGCACAAAAGGTACCGACAAAAATTTTTGTAAAAGTGTTTTTTCGAATATTAGTCCGTAAAAAAGCGGCACAATAGCAAACACCGGTAAAATCAAATTATTAATCAGAACACCTGCAGGATGATGTATTCCGGCAACATGATTGCCCTTAAAAATCGATATTAAATAAATACAAACTAAAAAGTTAAGTACACCAAGCAAACTGTAGTTAATTTTGAAACGAAATTTTATTTTTAAGTGAAGCATATAGGCTAATGCTATGCCGGCAAAAAATTCGAAACAACGACCCATAAAAGTATATATGGCCATAAAACCATAGCTACTCATAAAACTTTTACATCCGATGCTTTGCGAAGTTTTAACGATGAGGCATCCCAGTATAAAAATTATAACAGGCAATACGACCATTGCAATTTTATTTTTTCGAATTGCTAAAAACCAAAGCGGTGCGGTTAAGTAAAAAATTTCTTCAACCGTTAGTGACCATCCTTGCGCAATGCCTGTAAACTTTATATCGGCAAACAAACCCTTCAGAAAGGTAATGTTATAGAAGTATAAGTTTAAAAGCATTTTTGATGAAGGGCTTTGTATTCCAATCCATAAAAAGGTAATTGTAGTAAGAATAAAAAATAACGGATATATACGTGCGAACCGTCTAAAGAAGTATTTCTTAAAAGCTGTATTTGAATCGAACAAATATTTATGTGCAATTAAAAATCCACTTAGCACAAAAAACAACGTAACACCTGTATGAAATTCGTTTACAATGCCCCACAATATTTCGCAACCTGCAATATCTTTAAATGGGTTGTAATGATGCAAAAACACCATGTATGCTGCTATGGCTCTTATACCGGTTAAAGCCTTAAAGAAATCCGGTTGTGCCATTATTAAAATTTAAACAGGTTGGAGTTACAAAAGCACCTATTAGGTTTTATAAGCCGATTGTTTTTAAAATCCGTTGAAAGATGTTGGGTTTATCATCTTCATCGTAATAACCATAACCATAGCCATATCCGTAGCCGTAGCCATATCCGTAACCATAGCCATAACCATAACTGCTTCCATATCCGTAACCGTATCCATAGCCATTTTTGCTGGTATCAACACCGTTAAGTATAACTGATAAGTGTTTTACTTTACTTTCGTCAAGTAGTTTATTTATATTATGTATAAACATTTTTTTACTGTAACGGCTACGCAAAATATAAATAGGCAAATCAACTTTTTGAATTAAAGGAATACCATCGCTAACGATACCAATAGGTGGTGTGTCAATTATTACAACATCATACGAAAGTTTTAATTCCTGAATTAAATCTTCCATACGCTGTGATATAATTAATTCGGCAGGGTTAGGGGGGATAGGGCCTGCTGTGATAAAATCCAAACCGGGTAAGGAGCTTTTTTGAATACAGTTTTTAACCGAGTCTTTGCCAATTAATATGGTACTCATGCCATGCAAATTTTCGACATTAAACCCTAAGTGGATTTTGGGTTTGCGCATGTCTAAATCTAATATAGCCACACGTTTACCGCTAAATGCAATTACGCCAGCCAGGTTAATTGCATTAAATGTTTTTCCTTCGCCTGAAATGGTACTTGTAACAGCAAATACTTTTGCTGTTTCATCATTTATTATAAACTGTAAATTAGTTCGTACGCTTCTGAAAGCTTCAGATATTATAGATTTCGGGTTTTTGTCAACCAGCAATTGCGATACAGGTATCTCGCGTTTATATTTAGGTATCATACCCAACAAGGCAGCATCGGTATATAGACTAACTTCTTCTAACGAAGTTATTTCGTTATACATCAGATATCTGAAAATTATTAAACCTAAGCTTAAAAAAAAGCCCAATGTAATGCAGCCACTTAGTATAAGGGGCTTGTTAGGTGATATAGGCACAAAGCGTGGTATGGCCGGCTCAAGTATAATATTGTCAGAGTCGTAGCCTGCTTTAGTAATTGCAAACTCAGCTTTCTTTTCTAATAAGAGTGAGTAAAATTTTTCGTTTATTTTATTAATTCGGATAAGGCGTGCATACTCTGTTTGACGCGATGGCAAAACAACCATGGTGCTATTATATTGCCCAAGTTGTTTATCAATTTGAGCCATGCGAAGGCGCAAACTTGATTCTTCATTTTTTATATGTGCATTTAAAATTTGCACCTGATTGGCAATAGCAGCTTCTATAAAACTATAATTAGGTGCGCTGGTAGTTACTTCGTTCAGTAGTTGTTCTTTGTCTTTTAATAGTTTTAGAAGCTCTGTAGTTGCTTCATTAATATTACCTTCTTTATAAACGCCACTAAGACTTATAAGCATGGTTGTTATATCACGCTTGGCTTTCATTTCTGATTTTAATTTATCAATCAATGCCAGTTTGTATTCCAGGTCAAAGCGTAAGTCGTCAAACCTGCGCATTTCGCTGTTAAGCATATTACCATAATCATCCGGATCGAAAAATTTATTTCTTCGTTTAAATTCTTCAATCGAATCTTCTGATAAAATCAAAGCATGTTGAATATTGCTAACGGTTGTATCAATAAAATTTAATATCTTATTGGTAACTTCTGTATTCTTTTTTAAATCGTAGCCTATAAACTCAGTGGTTATAGCATTTACAATGTCTGCAGCTTTTGTAGGACTGTTGTCTTTTAACCGTACGTATAATGTTTTTGCATCAGAGTTTACAATACCAACCAATAGTGCTGATGCGTATTTGGCTGCTTCAACATCTAAATTATTTATCGTAAAGTAGTAGGCATCGTTTTTAAATGTTTTCTGCTGATCGAGAATGGTATTGTAACTGTTTAAAGTTATTTTTAAACGCAATTCGGGCAATTCAATCCACTTGTTTATGTTGTAATCGGCTGTTACTTTATTGCCGTTGAATGTATAACTTAAATTAAACTGGTCTTGCTTAATCCATTCAATGTAAAATGGCAACCCAAATATTGCTGAGTCTTTAATGTAGTATTGTACATTATAGGGTGCCGAGCGATAAAGTTCCTGATCGAGTACAGTACCTTTGGCATAATAGCTAATATCAACCGGTAGCCTAACCAAGGCTTGTTTGGCTAATATGCGACTACGGATAAGTTCCATATCGCCTGCCATTTGGTTGCGGCTTTCTTCGGCAAAGTAATTTTTATTGATATCAAATACACTGTTCGCTTTATTTTGATTGGCGAGCTTTATAATGGAGTTTGATTCGAAAACGGGTTGTGTATATCGTAAGTATATGAGTGCCGTTAGAGCCGACACAAACATAAACAGTATTACCCAAATGAAATTACCCCGGGCAATAGAAACAAAGAGTTTTAAATCGAAATCTTCGTTAAGACTGGTAATTTTTTTTTTGGGCATTCTTACAAGGTGCGTATAAATACAGCAACAACCACTACACTACTAATAATGGCCATAATAGGGGCCAGTTCTTTAAGTATGCCTTGCGATATTTGTGGTGTAGGTTCTACGTATATAATATCGTTAGCTTGTAATAGCAGGTTAGATTGTTTAAGTCCTTCAACCGTACTTAAATCAATTAGCATAATTTGCGGATTACGTGTATCGCCTCTAACCAATTTAATTTTATAAGCTTTACCTGTTTCGGTAACACCACCTGCCGCAGCTAAGGCTTCAATTAAGGTTGTGTTTTCGTTTTTTAAATTAACAACGGTACCTCTGCCACCTGTACCGGTAAATACCATAACGCGTCTGTTAATTACAGTTATTATACTAAATGGATTTTTATAATAGATGGCATATTTTTCTTCTACTAATTTTTCAGCCTCCTGTTTGGTTAAGTCTTTAATTTTCACTTTTCCAATTTGTGGCAACCTAACATAACCTTCCACATCAACTGTAAAGTTTATGGCATCGTTAACGGCATCGTTGGGTATGCGGGCTGCCGAAGTGGTAGTGGTAGTTGCCATCATGGGTTCTATTAATTTATAACCATCATTGTTATAAATGCTGAATTCGATTATAT
Source organism: Bacteroidia bacterium (assembly GCA_016788165.1). GTDB lineage: Bacteria > Bacteroidota > Bacteroidia > AKYH767-A > OLB10 > JAEUTH01. Next base: position 176,281 of record JAEUTH010000021.1, read on the forward strand.
CATTCGGGGCTATACGATATTCCAGATTACCTATGGTTTGATCAATAGAGTAGGGGTAATTTTTAGGGGTTTTAAACATTACACTGCTATTGATGTAACATCCACTACAAGATAGCATGGCAATAATAACAATTAACTTACGCATATAGTTTTACTAATAGAGGGGGTAAATGTATAAGAATTATATAAATGGTTCAGCAACAGATATAGATACAGATTGTAATAGCTAAAAAAAATATTTACTTTTTGTACTTCAATTTTTTAGTTGAAAATTAATATTGGTTAAAGCATTATATGCCTAAAAGTTTGTCATACAATTGCGTCATATCGCTAACAAGCCTTGTATAATTAAATTGTGAATTAACATGGTTTAGGCCCCAATTGCTCATTTGATCCCGCAGCATATCGTCATTTACAAGCGTAATTAAATTTTGTGCAAAGGCATTTACATCGTTCGATGTCGATAGTAGCGCTGATTTACCCGGTATAACCACATTTTCGATGCCACCCACCTGGGTTGATACGATTGCTTTTGAAGCTGCCTGTGCTTCGATTAAACTTACCGGTGTACCTTCATTTAATGAAGTTAATGCAACAATATCTAAACCCGCTAAGGCAATATCCACATCCTGAATCCAGGATGTAAAAGTTAAGTTTGCCTGGTTATTGTATTGTGTGGGTGTATTAAAAACAAGGCCTTGGTTTTTACACATTTCTTCAATTTGCTGGCGCAATTCGCCATCGCCAATTATAAATGCATGAACAGGTTTTGTTACACTTTTTAAAAGGATGTGAAATGCTTTGATAAACAATTGATGGTTTTTTACCGGCACCAAACGACCAATTATGCCAATTGCTATTGTATTGTTAAGTTTATGTTGTAGCCTGAATTGTTTTCGTTTTTCAGACATGTTATGTGTAAACCTGCTAAGGTCGAAACCTAATGGTATTATATATGTGTTTTGAGGTTTGCATACTTTATATGTTTCAGACAATTCTTTTTTCTGGACTTCGCTTAAAACCACAATACCATTTGTTTTAGCAGCTAAGTAACGTTCGATTTGTAAAAATAACTTAGTTGTAGTACTGCTAAAATACGAGTGAAAATAATGGCCATGAAATGTGTGTAGTATAACAGGTACTTTACAGTGCAAAGCTGCCAAACGTCCAACGGTACCCGGTTTTGCCATGTGTGTATGCACAATGTCGGGTTTAAATTCTTTTATAATTTTTTTTATTTTTTGATAGGCCAGGTAATCGTCTTTGGGATTTATTGCCCTTTTCATTTCGGAGACATATACAGGTTTAAGATTGTATTTGTCTAAAATGAAATTTGAACTGGCCTCAGTATCGTCTATGGCTCCTGAAACTAATTGGGTTTCATAACGCGCATCCATAAATTTGGTTAAAAAAGCAACGTTGTATGTAGGCCCTCCTAAATTTAAACGGTTTATTATTCGAAGAATGCGTGGCATTAACTCAATATGTTTTTCGTAACGGGTATTATACGTAGTTTCTTATTGGTGTTATTACAGTTGCGCGCGTTTTACCATTATAAGGGCAATAACCGAATAAATTATATTGGGTATCCAAACCGCAAATTGTGCCGGTACATTGCTATTGGTTGCCATTGTGGTAGATACTTTCATAAACATGATGTAACTAAAGCTTAATAAAATACCGGCAACTATTTGCAGCCCAATGCCACCTCTTACTTTTCGGTAAGCAATTGCTACACCTATAATTGTAAGCACAAACATTGCGTATGGAAATGAAAATCGTTGATTGTACTCAACTTCGGCAAAATGTATATCGTCAGCCCCGCGTTGACGTTCGCGGTTAATGTGAGCTTTAAGTTCGAAACTATCCATGCCTTCAATAAAATTAGGTCTGCGGCCAAAATCATTTGCCACAAACGAAAATGTTGTATCCAGGTTGTTGCCTTTTTTAAACTTTTCGTGTAATGGTTCTATGTTTCTTATTAAATAATTTTCAAGTCTCCATTGATTTGCTGTACTATCCCATTTTATTTTTTGGGCTGTTAGTTTATACGCCAGCTTTTTATCTTTAAAAATTTCATAAGTAAAATGGTATCCTTCTTTATCAATGTTATTGTAACTTTCGAAGTAAATAAACTCACCGGGTTTTATTTGCCTGTGTAAATTTTTGGTGCTGAAACGGTATTGGTTTTTTATGTATTTATTTTCGAAAGCCAGTTGTTTTTCTTTAGCATGTGGTATAACGTAGCTGCCTAAAACAAAGGAAAGTAATGCCAATACTGCCGATGCTATCATGTATGGTTTAAGCAAGCGTGTAAAACTTACCCCTGCATTTAGTATGGCAATAATTTCGGTACGGTTTGCCATTTGTGCCGTAAAAAAAATAACCGATATAAATAGAAATAGTGGGCTAAACAGGTTTACAAAAAATGGAATAAAGTTTATGTAATAATCAAAAATAATTGCGTGAAGCGGGGCTTTCTTTTCTAAAAAATCATCCAGTTTTTCGCTTATGTCGAATACAATAGTAATTAACACTATTAACCCAATACAGTAAAAAAATGTAGTTAGGTATTTGCCAATAATATATTTATCGAGTTTGCGCAAGCGTAGCGTTTTATTAATGTTATAACCTACGGCTTAGTTTGGGTATCATTTCGTTTTTCCATTTTACAAAACTACCGTTTAAAATGTGTTGGCGTGCTTGTTTTACCAAGTCTAAATAAAATGCAAGGTTGTGTAAAGTAGCTATCTGCGCGCCCAGTATTTCTTTACTTATAACCAAATGCCTTAAATAAGCTTTACTGTAGCATGTATCAACCACTGAATTAGCATTATTATCAATTGCTGAAAAATCGTTTTTCCATTTTTCATTTCTGATATTGATTATTCCTTCAGATGTAAATAACATACCATTGCGTGCATTGCGTGTTGGCATTACACAATCAAACATATCAATTCCTAAACCAATACATTCTAATATATTAACGGGTGTACCTACGCCCATCAGGTAGCGTGGTTTGCTTTTTGGCAATATATCGGTAACACAATCTGTTATTTCATACATATTGGCTGCAGGTTCGCCAACGCTCAAACCGCCAATGGCATTACCATGGGCATTAATGCCGCTCACAAACTCGGCCGATTGTTTACGTAGGTCAGCATAGGTGCTTCCTTGCACAATAGGAAACAAGGTTTGGTTATGCCCGTAAATTGGTTTATGTGCATTAAAATGATTTACACAACGTTGCAACCATCGGTGCGTAAGTTCCATGCTGCGTTTGGCAGCTTTATGTTCGCAAGGGTAGGGCGTGCACTCATCAAATGCCATTACGATATCGGCACCTATTTGACGTTGAATATCTATTGCATGTTCAGGTGTAAAAAACAAAGTGGCTCCATCAATATGCGATTGAAATTTTACACCTTCTTCTTTTATTTTTCGTGTGCCAGCTAATGAATAAACCTGGTAGCCGCCACTATCAGTAAGTATGGGTTTGTGCCAGTTCATAAACTTATGCAGCCCACCGGCTTGTTGCATTACATCCATACCCGGCCTGATACTTAGGTGGTATGTATTGCCCAAAATTATTTGTGCTTTTATATCGTGTTGCAATTCGTTTTGATGTACACCTTTTACTGTTGCAGCGGTACCCACAGGCATAAAAATGGGTGTTTCGATAATACCATGATCAGTAAAAATTTTACCGGCACGTGCTTTACTAAGGGTATCGGTAATTTGTAAGTCGAATTGCATAAATTAAATATGGCGGCCAAATTAATAAATGCTTTACATGGCCAAAAACTTATGTTACCGAAAAGCAATATGGATTGGTTGCTAGTGATTCACTAAAAAAAATTACCGAGGTACATCAAACGACTCTTGACTTTGGTTGCCTATATATTGCCTGCGTTTTTCTACATCATAATCTAACGACTGCGAATTGCGTTTGTGTAAATCCATACTCCAGTTGTTATTCATCACTTCGCCATTCATATCGGAATGCAGTAAACGATAATCGTTACCTGCTAAGTTTGGATTGTAGAATACGAATTTGCGATTGGTTTGGTTTTTTATTTTGTAGTACTGCCATATTTCGTAAGGGTAGGCATCGGGTTCGTGGTCGCGTTTGGTAACAGAGTTTGGTGCACCATATTGTAAGTAAACACGGCCGCGTTCAGTAGTGTATCCTTTTGTAAATCTATCGCCATAAATTTGATGTACCAAGGCAACCTGTGCTTTGTAATCTAACCAAGCTTTTTCCGGTGCTGTTGGATTTTTCTTAAACCAGAAATCATAAAAAAATTGTTGCATCATACGTAAATCAGCCAGTTTCAGCTGGTTGTCTTGCCATACGGTTTGTGTTGGGTTGCATATAGGTCGCAGGCATGCAACAAACTCCTTTAATGTATCGGCATCGGTTATTGCATTTACAAAAGTTTGTGCAACATCAATATTACTAATTGCTATGTCGCTATTTGCAGGTGCAATAAAATTACTTCTTTGTATGTATCGTTCTGTAAAACCAATAAGCTCATTGTTTTTATTTCTCAATTCAATAATCAGATTATAATTACCGGAAGCTAATTTTTCGATATTAATTTCACTCATTAATATGGTGGTTGGCTTGGCAATTTCGCGTTTGGTTACTTTGTACTCGTCTAAAATTATTTTGCTTTCGTCATTAATTAGGTAGTATGATAATACATATCCATTATTGCTGCCTAATACCTTGTCAGCATTATAAATTTCGGCATAAAATATTAAGCTATTCATGCTTTTTGGATAAAAATTATCGGTATAGGGCATCATGTCATAACCATTTTTAGTGATGGCAGTTTCTGTTGTAGCCGGCTTATAGCTTTCTAACAGGGTTATATCAGATGTTGATATTCTATCAGAAAGCCAGCTTAAGTTTATGGATGAGGTGGAAGCAAACGATTGCCCATTGCCATTTTTATCGGCCAGAGTAAATACCATCTGATACTTACCCGGGTTTAGTTTAATGCGTTGCTGATCTATAAAATTAAAATTGATTTGTGTTGTATCATTAACAACAGGGCTGTTTAAGTTGTAGGTGTCGGTAAAAACCTGTTGGCCTGTACTGTCTTTAATTACAATGTTGATATTGATTACTGCCATATAACCATTGGCTTCGGGTTTAAAAACTACAGAGTTGCCATCAACAGTTAAATAGGTTTCGATATATGCACCGTTTGTAGTACTATTGAAACGACTGAACGAAAACAAAGCTTTCACGTTTTTTGCATCTGCCAAATGCATGCATATACACAATAAAATTACTGATATGAATGTTTTCATGACTTAAGTTATTTGCAACAAACTTAATCAATAAGCATTTAGCTTATAATATTTACCATAACGGTTTAACTAAATTATTACGCAGTAATTACGTTTTTTTTATGCGTTTAAATTATTGTAAGTAATACAAAGTTTGGGAATCATGTTATGAAAACGCCCGCCACTGTTGACAATGAGGCCTATTAAAATTATTTAAAAAAAATTTTGCCTCTTAACATTTAGATGTATTTTCGCGGCCGGAGAGTTGGCAGAGTGGTCGATTGCGGCAGTCTTGAAAACTGTTGAGGTGTAACAGCCTCCTGGGGTTCGAATCCCTAACTCTCCGCTTAGTTATAAAGGTGTCGTGTTTCAGTGCAAGGCACCTTTTTTATTTACGAGTACTTTAATATTTATGTCTACAACATTATTTTTTATCCGGAAAACCAAAGCACTTTTTATTCGTTTTCAATTGCATCGTTTGGTAGAGCCTTTTAGTGGTTTTCTTTTAAATTTAGCCTATCTATCTAAGATTAGTAAATGGGCGCATGAAAACCGAAAAATTTCTTTCAACGACTTTTATAGTAATAAATGGGATTATGAGAAACGATTTGGCTTATATAAACACTTAAACAATTTGCAAGGTGCTGATAAACAAATTACTTATTTAGAGTTTGGTGTTTCGCAAGGTCATTCGTTTAAATGGTGGGTTGCCAATAATAAAAACGAGCATTCGGTTTTTTGTGGTTTCGATACTTTTGAAGGGCTGCCCGAAGATTGGGGCATGTTTAAAGCCGGTGCAATGAGTACACATAATGCAATACCCCAAATTGATGGTAACCGACATAAATTTATTAAGGGTTTGTTTCAGCAAACTTTGCCGGATTTTATTAAAGCGCATGATTTGAGTGGTCCATTAGTGTTGCACTTGGATGCCGATTTATATTCATCCACTTTATATGTGCTTACTTCATTAGCCCCACATTTAAAATCGGGCGATATTTTAATTTTTGATGAGTTTTCAGTACCCAAACATGAGTTTTTAGCTTACACCAATTTTATACAAAGCTATTACCTGCAGTTTGAGCTGATTGCAGCAGCAAACAATTACTTTTTTACTGCGTTTAGAATGAAGTAGTACAAACTTTTTGGGTTAAAAACTAAATGCATACGAAATAATATTGGCGCCCATTTTTAAAGCAGCTTGCCTTTTTTCTTCAGGGTCGTTATGTACTTCGGCATTTTCCCAACCATCGCCCAGGTCGCATTCGAAATCATAAAAACAAATTATGCGGCCTTTAAAAACCAATGCAAACCCTTTAGGGTTTGAGCCATCGTGTTCATGTATTTTAGGTAGGCCATTATCGAAGTTAAATTTCTGATGATAGATGGCGTGATTAAATGGCACTTCAACAAAATCTAATTCCGGAAATACTTTTTTCATTTCGCGTCTGATATAAGGGTCGATACCATAACTATCGGAAATGTGCAAAAAGCCTCCGCCCATTAAATAGTTTCGTAAATTCTGAACTTCTTGTGCGTTAAAAATCACATTGCCATGCCCTGTCATATGTACAAATGGATAGTTGAAAATCTCGGGGTTGCCCACTTCAACAACAGCTTGCTCATTGCTGATATTGGTATTTAAATTTTTGTTACAAAAGTTAATCAGGTTTTTAAGTGATGTTTCTAAATTGGCATACCAATCGCCTCCGCCATTGTATTTTAGTAAGCCAATTTTATAAGCCGGTTCGGCAGCAAAAGTTATTTGAATACATAAACATGCAGCAAATATAAAGGCACATTTAATTTTATATTTCATGGTTTTAAGTGTATAGTGGCTGTTAGCGGGCAATGATCGCTTAATTTTATTTTATGCGTTGTAAATTGACTAACTGCTATATGTGGCGAATATAATATGTAATCAATTCGAAATGCCGGAAATACGCCATTATAGGTAGTTCCAAAACCAGCGTTACCATCTTTAAAGGCATCTTTTAAAGTACCGGCAATTTGTTTATAGGTATAGGATGCAGGTGTGTCATTAAAGTCGCCACAAAAAATAAGTGGCAGTTTGCAATTTGCCTTGTGTTGTTTAATTATTTCGGTTTCGGTTGCTCTTTTTATAAATGCAGTTTTTAATCGTTTTAAAATAGGTAATATGCCACTGTAATTATTTTGCTCTACATTTTTACGTATGTCATCAACGTAGGTGTAATCTTGTTTTTTAAAACGGATGCTTTCTAAATGTGCATTATAAACCCGAAGTGTATCGTTATCAATTAAAACATCAGCATACATACATGCATTACTGGTAGTAACACCTATATCAACCCAACCGCTATTTACAATGGGGTATTTACTAAAAATAGCCATGCCCCAATGGCGCGTATTATTCATGGTATGTGTGGTGTAATAGGTATGACAAAATGGGGTTTGCATTTCTTTTTTTATGAGCTGCGTATTATTAAATGTACCCTTGTTTTCAGTATAGTATTCCTGAAAGCAAAGTATATCGGCCTTTTGCGATTTAATAAATTTAAAAATTTCGGTACGTGTTTCTAAATTATTCGACCAGTTGTACAAATCAAATAAGCGCACATTAAAACTTAAAACTTTAAAGGGAGGTGTTGTATAAGTATTACGGCTGTCGGTAATATTATAATGCAATAAAAACGTAGAAAGGCCAAGTAGCAAACTTACTGTTGGCCATAAAATATTTTTTTGTTTGCTGATTGCATAATAAAACAGCCAAATTATATTTAAAGGGTACACAATAATAAAAGCCAAGCCCATAAACGAAACAGGCCAGCATAATTTGGGGCTTACATAACTTGCGCTTATTGCTACCATGGTTAGCAAACTGGTTGCAATTGCAACTATGTTGATTAATGATTTGATGGTAACAGATTTTAGTAATATAAAATAAACATGCCGGCAGCCTTATTTCTTTTTATCGCTGGCATTAAACAAAATATCTTTTTCAGTTTGCGATAAACTGCTATATCCCGATTGGCTTATCTTATCTAATATGGCATCAATGGTTTTTTCGTCATAGTGCATATTTGATTTGGGTTCTTTGCTTTTATGTGCAAGTTTCATTTTGCTTTTTGGTTTTAATCGCCACCTGCTTAATTTATTAAACCATGCACCCACATCGCGCCCTTGTTGCAATTGTTTGGTATATAAATAGCCAAATAAAGCGCCCCCTAAATGTGCTATTTCGCCACCTGCATTACCGTTGGGAATACTAATTGCTGACAGCAGAATTACTACCAATGCTACATACTTTAAGCGTACAGGGCCAATTAAAAATAAATACAAAGTATAGTTAGGAATAAGCGTTGCAATAGCAACCAAACATGCGTTAATACTACCTGATGCTCCTAAAGCATAAGCATGTGGTGTAATTAAAAATTGATTGCGTCCTGATATGGTTCCGGCAAATTGTAGGATGTATAAAGAAACCCACATAAATATTATCGCGCATAAGCCTCCTAAAAAATATATAGCCCATAGTTTTTTTTCTCCCATGTACTCTAATATCAATTGGCCTACCCAATACAATACAATTAAGTTCCAAAAAATATGACTCAAACTTTCATGTGTAAACATGTAGGTTATTATTGACCAGGGCTGTGTAATTAATACGGGTAAGTACTCGGCAAAAGAAAGCTTGTGTACAATCACATCCATCCATTGCCCATCAAATAAGCCAAACCACGCTATTAGTTTGCCAAAATTAATAAGTAAAAACACAGCAATGTTTACCAGTATGAGACGTGTAAGCACATCGCCATTTTGAAATCGGTTTTTTATGTCAACAATCAATTGCATAACTAAGGAAGCTTGTTTTTAAAATGCATTTGATGCTATTAATAATTAAAGTTGTTATCCTTTTTACGCCACATCATAATCATTATAAAACCAAATATCATCCCACCTAAATGCGCCAAATGTGCAACGTTATCGCCCGGATTGTTTTGCATACTTGTATATAATTCAAGTAAGCCATACCCAATAACAAAGTACTTAGCTTTAACAGGAATAAGAAAATACAGATAGATTAACATGTTAGGAAACATCATTCCGAAGGCTAGTAAAATTCCGTAAACACCACCCGAAGCGCCTACCAGTGGTGTGCTTGCCTGATAGGGAATTAAATTTTGTGCAAACATAATAGCATTGTCAATTACTTCGGGGTTATGTGGTTGTGTTTCGTATGTTGATGCAAGTTGCGCACCGAAACTTCTGAACTCAGCACCCATGCCATCCATGTTTTGTTCGAATAAAACCCTAAAGTCCATTGGGTCAGGGTTATTAATAAATGCAGAAACATGTTTGCTTAAAGCACTTATTTCAAAGTGTTGCGATATCATTTGTGTAACACCGGCACCAACAACTGTAAAAATAAAGTAGATAAAAAAACGTTTACTGCCCCAATAGTTTTCGAGCATAGCCCCAAACATCCATAAAGCAAACATGTTAAAAAATATATGACCCAAGCCACCATGCAAGAAGCCATAAGTAACAAACTGATGTGGCTGAAAAAGTTCTGAACCATAGTAGTGCAGTGCAAACAGATTAAACAATTGTTGGTGAAACCCAAAATATTCAGACGCCATTGTGATTAAATACATAATCACATTTAAAACTATAATGCCTTTGATAACCGGTGGCATTACTGTGTTCGAAGGTTGATAATAATTACTCATAATTGGGTGTAAATGCGTGAAAGCGTGCTTATGTTAATTGTTTTGCAATAGTATGTTTTTAGTGCAAGGCGAAATAGTTTGTCAAATATTTTTAACCAAACGTAAATGCAATGCAAATGTTTACAGTTAATTGTAAATAAAATATGTTTGCCGGATGCAAATAATAAGTTATGTGATTTATTATGGCTTTGTAAAGCCATTGTCAATGCTACCCATGTTTATTTTGTATGGCATTTCTGACGTGTTGTACATTATTTTGTGGTTTGTAATTCCTTACCGTAAAAAAGTGGTTTTACAAAATTTGCAGAGGTCGTTTCCGGAAAAATCAAATGCCGAATGTTTGAAAATTGCCAAGCAATTTTATCGGCATTTTACGGATGTTATGGTTGAAACCTTAAAAGGTTTTTCGGCTTCGAAGCAGTGGCTTAACACCAAGGTTATTGGGCATAACACCGACTTATTAGAAAAATACTTTTTACAAAATAAAAGCATTATTGCCATAACGGGGCACTATGGCAATTGGGAGTGGGGGGCGCTAACTTTTAGCGAGCATACAAAACACAAACCCTACGGTATTTATGCACCGTTAAATAACCGGTTTTGGAATAATGTACTTATCAATTCACGAAAAAAATTTGGAACCACTTTAATTGCTGTAAAAGAAGTAGGGCAGGTATTTACAGCCAATCTAAATGAACTTGGTATTTATGGATTTATTGCCGACCAGGCTCCCAGCAATGTAAAGAGATGTCATTGGATGCAGTTTTTAAATCAGGATACACCTGTGTTTTTTGGGCCTGAGAAATATGCCGTTCAGTTTGATTATGTAGTAGTTTACGCACATATTGATAAAGTAAAAAGAGGACATTATACGGTTACTTACAGTTTAATTACGGATAAGCCACAGCAGGAAATGCCAACTTTTATTACAGAGCAGCACACTAAGTTTTTAGAAAAAATAATTATTGTTAAACCACATTTATGGCTTTGGACTCATAAGCGTTGGAAGCGCAGCCGACCAATAGATTAGTTATTTAGAGTTTCCGCCTGTAATATCTAACCAAACAGCCGTTACTAGAATTAAACCTTTAATTATATCCTGGGTAAAATCTTCAATATTTAATAAGCTCATACCATTATCCAGCGAGGCCATTATTAGCGCACCTAAAAGCGCACCGGGTATAGTGCCTTTACCTCCTAACAGGCTTGTGCCGCCTATTACGCAAGCTGCAATGGCATCTAACTCTAAATTACGGCCTGCATTGGCAGTTGCATTACCTAATTGTGCCGTGTATAAAATACCGGCTACTGCTGCAAGTATCCCCATTATTATGTAAACAAATAACAAGTTGGATTTTATATTGATGCCTGAATAGAATGCAGCTTCGGCATTGCCACCGGCAGCATAAACATAGCGCCCAAAGGGTGTTTGCATTGCAATAAATGCAATGGTTGCTGCAACCATTAACAAAACCAAAACCGGAATGGGCAAACCTTTATATGAGTTTATGTAGGTAAAAAATAAAACGGTTAGCAGGCTTAGGCTTAGCGTAATCAAACCAGCCGTGGCTATGCTTTTATTGTTTTTACGAAGCGTGAAAAAGTATTTTATAAATGATGCTAATGAAACAGCAATTAAAATATAACTAAGCCATAAAGGCAGATAACCACTACCGGTGTACTGCATGGCATCGCTTAAAGGTCCTACGGTTTCGCCTTTGGTTAAGCCTTTTACTATACCTCTGTAAATAAGCATGCCTCCTAATGTTACTATAAAAGCAGGTATTTTTTGATAGGCAATAAGGTAGCCGTTTATAATACCCAAAACTATACCTGTTAAGACGGCCAAAACAATTGCAAGTGGTGTTGTTAAACCCCACCATACATTGGCTATTGCAGTAATACCGCCTGTAAGCGCAACCATCGAACCAATGCTTAAATCAATATGACCGGCTACAATTATGAGCACCATGCCCGAAGCCAAAATGCCTACAATAGCGGTTTGGCGCATAAGGTTTGTAAAGTTGCGGCTATTTAAAAATACTCCGTCAGTTACAATAGAAAATAATAACCAAATGCCGATTAATGCAAAAAGCATGATGTACGGTCTGATATTAATAGCTTTTATCATATAGAATCAAAATAAAAATCAATGTTGTGCTGTGGCGTAATGCATAATACTTTCGGCTGAATAGGGTGTTTCGAAACTTCCGTTTATGGTTCCATTATTCATAACATAAATTGTGTCGCATAAGCCCATTAGCTCGGGTAGTTCGGAACTTACCATAAGTATGCCTACACCTGTGGCTGCTAAATTTTGAATGATGGTGTAAATTTCGGCTTTGGCACCAATATCAATACCTCTGGTAGGTTCGTCTAAAATCAATAAAGACGGTTTGGTTAATAACCATTTTGCTAAAACTACTTTTTGCTGATTGCCTCCACTTAAGTGCGCAACCGGTTGCTTCGCATTATGAATTTTAATTTTTAATTGTGCAACACTTTGTGTGGTTGCCTGTTGAATGGCTTTGTTTTGAATTAAAAAGTTTTTAGAAAAAGTTTTTAATGCAGCTAAAGTTGTATTGGCTGAAATGCTTTGTTGCAATATGAGTCCGAAACGTTTTCTGTCCTCGCTTACCAATGCCAATCCATTTTTTATTGCCTGACGCGGATTTTTAGGAAAGTGTTTTAATTCATTCAGCGTTATTTGGCCATCACATTTACCCGCCCATGCACCAAAAATTGTTTCAACTAACTCGGTTCGACCTGCACCCATTAAACCGGCAATGCCCACAATTTGATTACTGTGTACGGTTAACGATACATTTTTAATAATCGGTTTATTGGTTTTGGGATGCCAGGTATGGAGGTTGCTTATCTGTAAAATTTGCTTGCCGGGCTTACGTAATTGTTTATTATACAAATCGGATAGTTGACGCCCAACCATGCTTTTTATAAGTGCCTCTTCGTCAATACTACTTGCGTTGTATGTACCAACCGATTCGCCATCGCGCAGTACGGTAATGCTTTGGGCAACGTGAAGTACTTCATTTAGTTTGTGTGATATAATAATAGCCGTAAGGCCTTGCACACGTAATTTTTTTAAAATCTGTAACAGGTTTTCTGATTCGGTTTCGGTAAGGGCTGCAGTGGGTTCATCTAAAATAAGCAACTTAGCTTTTTTTGATAAGGCTTTAGCAATTTCAACCATTTGTTGTATGCCCACTCCGCAATCCTTTATCTTGGTTTGTACATTTAAGCTTACACTTAACGATTGCATTAATGCAGTTGCCGCTGCAATTGTTTTATCCCATTGTATGATTCCTTTGTTGCAAATTTCGCGGCCTAAAAAAATATTTTCGGCTATGGTCATTTCAGGTACTAAAGCAAGTTCCTGTGCTATGATGGCAATGCCAGCATGCTCTGATTGACTAAGGTTTTTAAATCGAACTTCTTGTCCGTTCCAAATAATATTGCCGCCATAAGAACCGTACGGATATACACCCGATAAAATTTTCATCAGTGTTGATTTGCCGGCACCGTTTTCGCCACAAAGGGCATGTATCTCGGCCGGAGCAACACTAAAGCTGATATTTTTTAATGCCTGAACATTGCCAAAACTTTTGGTAATGTTTTGCATTTGTAATGCATACATAATTGTAGGGTTATTGCATTTTTAATTCAGTTGCTTTAATGTAACCATCGGCAATAACCGTTTGCTTCACATTGTTTTTATCTACTGCTACCGGTGCAAGTAGTAGTGCACTAACTTCTTTTTTACCATTGTTAATGGTGCGTGTTGTGGCTGCTGTTGGTTTATTTTCGGCTAAAGCTATTGCTGCTTCGGCACCGGCATAGGCTAATTGTTTTATAGGTTTGTAAACCGTCATACTTTGAACACCATCAATAACTCTTTGTACGGCAGCAAGCTCGGCATCTTGTCCGCTAACGGGAATTTTTCCGGCCAATTGTTGTTCTGTTAATGCTTGTATGCAGCCTCCGGCTAACCCATCGTTGGCAACTAAAATGGCAGCAATGTTATTGTTGTTTTTGGTCAATGCATTTTGGGTTTGTTTATAAGCTTCAATAGGCAACCAATCTTTGCAATATTGCTCCATCACAATGGTTATGTGTCCACTATCAATTAAAGGTTTAAGTATTTGCATGTGGCCTTTATTATATAAAAAAGCATTTTCATCAGTTGCCGAACCTTCTACCAACATATAATTGCCTTTAGGGGCTAAGCCAACCAAAGTTTGTGCTTGTAAAACACCCACTTGTTCATTGTCGAATGAAACGTATAAATCCAAATCACAATCTTTAATCATCCTATCGTATGCAATTACTTTTATACCTGCTTCTTTTGCGCTGTTTACAGCTTTTGCAGCGGTTTTACTATTGTGCGGCACTATTACTAAAACATCAACTCCTTGTGTAATTAAATTTTCAACTTGTTCGTTTTGTAATTGTTCATTACCGTTACAAACTTGCCTTATTACGGTAGCACCTAACTGAGCGGCACGCTCTTCAAAAAACTGCCCGTCTTTTTTCCAACGTTCTTCGGTGTAGGTATCCATAGCTAAACCTATGGTAAGTTTTTTGGTTTTTGAACTATTACAATTGTATGTAACTATAAGTAGGAGGGCATAAAAAAGCCATTTGTTTTTCATATATAATATTGCAGTTTTATATAAATTAAGGCCAAGCTATCATGCTTGCATAGGGGGCTAAAGTAAAAGTATTGTGGTTTGATTTCGAACTAAAATTTGAACTAAAAATTACATTATTAAAATGCTGTGGCAGGCTGCTTTTTTCGATGGTAATGTTTTTGCTCGAAAGATTGTGCATTATAAGTAGTGGGTTATTTTCGAAACTGCGTATATAAATTAATATAGATTGGTTTTGTGTTTGTACCGGAATTATGTTGCCAAATGCCAAGGCAGCATTATGATTTCTTAAGTTGATTAGTGCTTTGTAATGTTGTAAAGTGCTGTTTATTGTTTGTTGTTGAATACTAACCGGTGCTACCTGTAATGGTTTATTATATTTATGTTTTAGCCACTTACATTGATTGCTATCTTTTTCATGACTCCATAACATAGGTTCGCGCAAATATTCATCTGGCTTTTTACCTAACATACCCAACTCTTCGCCATAGTAAATAAACGGACTACCGGGTAGCGTTAACAGGATGGAAGCAGCTAGCTTAATTTTTTTTGCATCGCCATTTAATGTACTTGCAATACGGTTTTGGTCGTGATTTGAAAGAAAGGTAGCTTCAATAAAATTAGGGTTCGCTTTTTCGTACACATCTATCATTTGCTTTACTTTAAAAGGCAAATGCATGTTTCTTTCATTAATTAATACATCAATAATATGTTGTGCTAAATCGAAATTAAAAACGGCATCAATTCCATTTGCTAAGTAGGGCGCAGCATACATGTGTGCTTCGGTAACTTCGGCTAAAAGAAATACATCGGGTTTAACGGTTCTTAATGCATTACTATACTCATGCCACCATTGTAATGTTTTATTTGTATCGGTTTTTGGATAAATCCACATTGCAGCATCTAATCTAAAACCATCTAAGGCAGTATGCGTAAGCCAGTATTTTCCAACATCAATCATGGCTTGCCTTACTTGTTGGTTGTCGTAATTAAAATCGGGCATACCATCCCAAAAAAATGCATAGTATGCTGCTGTACCATCATCAAATTTATGAGGCTTAAAGGGCTTAACGCCTCTTAGTTTTGGTATGTACCAATGATTGATTTCTGTTTCAATATTTTCGACAGCCGACCACACAAAGAAATCGCGATATGGGCTGGTTAAGCTATCGCGCGCACTTAAAAAATACGGATGCTTATCGCTGCAATGATTTATAACCATATCCATAATTACTGCTATACCACGGTTATGTGCTTGTTCGATTAAGTTATTTAAATCGGCTAAGGTGCCGTATTGCGAGTCAATACGATAGTAGTCAATTACATCGTATTTGTGATAGGAGTATGATGCTAAAATGGGTGTAAGCCAAATACCGCGTATGCCTAAATCTTTTATGTAATCAAGTTTTTGTGCGATACCGTTTAAATCGCCAATGCCATCATTATTGCTATCGGCAAAACTGTGTACAAAAATCTGATAGTAAACCACATTTGGAAACTGATTTGTTTCGGGCGCTTGGTTATTGTGTTGTGCACCTGTTTTATTAATCATGAGCAGAAGAATGAAAAGAAATTTTTTCATCAAATTTTATAGAATGATTTCAAAAAACTTTGCTTGCAAATAAACAATGCTACTTGGTATTTGTTATCAAAAAATATTTTTGTTTCAGCACAAACTTTTAAAATATGCACCAACATATAAGTGAAAAAAAGAAAAGGGCGGTTAACTATGTAACTGCCCTTTAATTAAAAATGAAAAAGGATTATTTAATAACCGGGATTTTGAACCAGGTTTTTGTTCACTGCTAAATCGGCTGCAGGTATGGGATATAAATTTAAATGACCGGATGTAGCATTACCGGCAACACTACCTCCTTTGTATGGCCATAAATAATTGCCACCGGTAAATAAGCCGTAACGAATTAAATCGGTTCTGCGGGTACATTCCCAATATAATTCGCGTGCGCGTTCTTTTAGTAAAAATGGTAAATCAACGGTAGTAACCTGGCCAGATGTATTACCAAAGGCACGATCGCGTAGCGCATTAATGTAAGCAGTAGCTTGTGCCATATTGCCGCCTCCGCCTCTAACAGTAGCTTCGGCATACATGAGGTAAACATCTGCTAATCTGAACAATGGGAAATCGGTATCCACAAAATTACCGGCAGGGTCGCTGCCTTTTATGCCATTACGATCAACGTTACGCCATTTATTAACAGCATAACCATCTTCAAAAGTTTTTAGTTCGGCTATGTCATAATTTTGACCATCAATATGGAACATATACCTTTTGTCAACTGCCGAGTCGTTATCAAACGAGCTTACCAAACCTTTGGTGGTACGTAAACCAAACCATCCACCGTTAACACCAAAATCATCATCGTTCATAGTGCCGCCAATTGCTGCATGAATAATAAAGGTTGTACCACCATAAGTTTGTGTGCGTAAACCATCGGATGTGATAGGAAATATTACTTCTGTTGATTTGTGATTATCGGCCAAAAACAACCAATTATAATTAGCATCCAATGTATAGCCTCCTGCAATTACTTTATTACAATAAGTAATACAATCATTATATCGTGCTGTACCAGTATATACTTCGGCATTAAGGTATAAACGTGCAAGTAATGAAGCGGCAGCAGCTTGGTCGGCACGGCCATATTCATTTTGGCGCGGTGCAATCATCAGCCCTTCTATGGCTTTTAATTCCGATTCTACATAATTGAAAAGTTCTGTTCGGCTTGCTTCGCGTGGGTCGTAAGAGCCAACGCCATCGCTTTCAGTAACAAATGGGCCTTTACCATATAAATCAAGCTGATAGTAATAGGCAAGGGCACGTATAAAGCGGGCTTCGTTTCTAAACTGCTTAATTTCGTTAACCTGCGAGTCGGTAAACCCACGTCCATTTAACTTGCCATCTTCTGTTTCGCGTATAAATTCATTACACATGGCAATTTCGAAATAAATGCGTTGGTACATACTGGTAACAAAACTGTTATCATTACTCCAGGTTTGTTGATTTAAATCAGGAATACCAGGGTCAGTCCAGCCGCATACTGCTTCATCGGTAGGTAATTCTTGTAAATTCCATAAGGCACGGATAAAACTCGAAAAACCTTCATCACCTGTTCCAAAATCGGGCGAACCTGCCGGGCCTCTGTTACCGGTAAGTATCAGTCCACCATATATTTTTGCCAAAACGCTTCGGTAGTTTTCGGCTTTGCTATAAACCGATTCGGCATTTAAACCGTATTTAGGGGTCATGTCCAAATCCTTGTAACATGATGTAAACATCAATGTTAAACAGGCTATGGCTATTGCTTTAGATTTGAAATTCGTATTCATTTTTATAGCTATTAAAATTGAAAGTTTAAATTGATTGAGTAAATACGTGGGCGTGGGTATATGTTTTGATCAATACCGCCACCAACTTCTGGGTCGAGGCCGGCATAATCAGAAATGATAAATACATTTTGAACATTAAACGAAGCAACCATATTGTATTTATCTTTAATTAAGTTTTTAAAGTTGTAGGCTAAACTTACATAGTCCAGTTTAATAAAATCGGCTGAGCGTAAGTAGTAATCAGAAAAATATTGCTCTTTTTTAAATCCGGTATTTAAGTAATCGGTTGATAGATTGCTAAGTGCTTTAACCGAGCCACCCATGCCTGCCAAATTTCCTCTGATAGAAGCAACGTTGTAATAAATATAGTGACCAAACTCGCCACGTAAACTTGCGCCCAACGACCAGTTTTTGTAGGTAACATTGGTATTTAAACCAACTAAATATTTGGCATCGGGGCGGTGCTTACGCACCAAATCATTTTCATTAATTTTTCCATCGTTGTTTTGGTCAATGTATTGACCTTCTTTAGGCTTTCCGTTTGCATCGTAAATTTGCTCATAAACATAAAATGTATTGGGTGCGTAGCCTACCGTATGTACTTGAATGGTATTGTTTATACCGCCTTGTATGCCGCCCACTTTAATGCCAACTTCGCTTTCGGAACTTGCTCCGGTAATCTTAGTTATTTTACCATTGTTGGTGCTAAAGTTTGTTCCAATTTCCCATGTAATTTTATCTGTGGCAACCGGTATAAAGTTAAGGGTAACTTCTAAACCTTCATTCTCCAAACTACCTACATTGGTAAGTACACTGTTACCAAAATTGGTACCTGCAGCAGGTGCAGCATTCACAATTAAATCTTTGGTTTCTTTTCTATAAACATCAACAGCACCGTTTATCCGACCATTAAAAAAGCCGAAATCTATACCTGCATTGGTAGTAGTAGTTTCTTCCCACTTTATAAATTTATCATAAGCATCGGGTCGTAACACATAGTAATACTGGCTACCAAACTGGTATTGAGCCGTATTGTTTCCTTGGCTGTAGTTTGCTATGTATGGGTAGTCGTTATTGATGTCTTGCTGTCCGGTAACACCATACCCTAAACGAAGTTTTAAGATTGATAACCAGCTAACATCTTGCAAAAATGTTTCATCGCTTATACGCCATGCAAATGCGGCCGATGGAAATAAGCCATGGCGCAAATCTTTATCAAAGCGTGATGATGCATCATCACGTAAAGTAGCCGTAAACAAAAATCGTTTAAACAATGTGTAATTAATCCTGCCATAAACAGAGATTAATGCATTTTCGGTAAATGATGGCACCGGTATGCCGGGTAACGTATCGCCTGCAGCATTGCGGCTGTAAAATGCCGGACTTTCAGAACTCCAATATTGATAGGAGTATCCTGCTGTTAAATCCAATCGGTTATTGGGATTAAACTCTTTATTGTAATTCAAATAGAAGTCAAACAGTTTATTGTCTTTGCTTTGCTCATATTGTGTTTGGCTACCCTTAGTTGTATAGGCCGATGCGGCCGCGGCCGATGTAAAGGTACTACCGTGACTGCGGCTAATATCACCACCCACATTAACATGAGCGCGTAAGCCTGGTAAAAATTTGAATTTGTAGTCAAGCCCGGCATTACCAATAAAACGATTTACAAATCCTTTATCATCACGTAAGTTTAATAGCCCCATTGGGTTTCGGGCTGCTACAACAATGGGTTTTTTAGAATTATCCAACCATTCAAAATAGCCGCCATAAGCAGTTGTATCACTGTAAATATTTTGAGTAGGATCAAAACCTACTGCCGATCCAATTGCGCCTTGGTCGGGAAAGAAATTATAAGTGGTACTGTATTTTGCATTCACTTCTAATGTTAAACTATTATCGAAAAATGAAGGGTTTAAATTTATGCCCACCGATTTACGATCCATTTGCGAGTACTGCAGGGTGCCGGCATTGCTTAATAAGCCAAACGATAAGCGATATGGTAATCCTTTTATGCCTCCGGTAAAACTGATATTATTATCGCTGGTTAGCGCGTTACGGTAAATTTCGCTTTGCCAGTTGGTTACCGATTTGCCTAAAAGCCCTTTTTGCGTATTGGTACCATTTGCCATCACCACATTTCTAAACTCATCAGCACTAAGCACATCGGTATAATCGGCAACGGTTGAAATGGCAAAATTGGTGTTAAAGTCAACATGGAACGATGAAGCGGAACCTTTTTTAGTAGTTATGATAATCACACCATTAGCTGCTCTTGCCCCATAAATAGCCGCAGCTGACGCGTCTTTTAACACAGTCATATTTTCAATGTCGTTAGGGTTAATTAAACTTAAACCATTAGGCGCACCACTAATGCCATTGTTATCCAATGGTACACCATCAACAACAATTAAAGGATCATTGCTTGCATTTAATGATGTACCACCTCGAATACGAATGCGGCTTCCCGAACCAGGAGCACCACCATTGGTAGTAATTTTTACACCGGCAGTTTTACCTTGTATTAATTGCTCAGGTGTGGCAATAATACCTTTATTAAACTCTTTAGCATTTACACTGGCTACTGAACCTGTTAAATCTTTTTTCTCAGTTGTTCCATATCCAATTGCTACTGCCTGGTTCAGGAGTATAACATCTTCCTTTAAAGTGAAATTAAGTTTGGTTTGTTTACCTTCACTAATACTTACCTGTTGGGTAACTGATGTATAGCCAATAAAACTGGCAACAACGTTGTATGTGCCCGGCTTTACTTGTTTAATTAAATAGTTGCCATCCATATCTGCCACACTGCCTTGCGTAGTGCTGCTAATCGAAATTGAAACAAATGGAATGGGTTGATTGGAGGCATCAGTTACAGTACCGCCAATACTGCCGGATTGGCCATAGCTTAGTGTAAATGATACACCAAGTAAAATAAGCCATAAAAATTGGCGTAAGTAGTTTTTTTGCATAATACTTCGTTTGGTTTTAATTAAAATTTTAAACGTATTAGGGGGATTCGAACCTGACAATAAAAAAAGTATTATTGTCTATGGCAAAGTAATTGATTGGCTTTTAAAAAAACAATAACTATTGATAATGTTTTATAAATTAAATGGCTCTGCATTATACTAACGAGATATTTTGATACCAGAAAGCAACCTTGAAATTTTTGCTGCATTTCAATTGTTTACAAATAAGTTGGTCTGTTAAAAACCGCTTACAATATCATTACATGAATTATATTTAAAAATATATTTTTGGCGGCCTCATTTTAAAATTTCTGAAGCCTATAAAGTATTAACGCCTTTCTAACAAAAGTCATTTAGTATTTTATTGTTTTAACCACTATTAATTAACTAAGAAATTAAATATCAATATATGAAAAAAGGTTATACGAATTTGTTTACGGTTCTGTTTATGTTTTTGTGTTTGGTAACGCAAGCGCAATTAAAAGATGCACATACTAAAATTAACGCAACTGATGCACAACAAGAAGTTGCCGACATTAATGCAGCACTTAAAAATGGATCAAATGCTTTAATGGCTTTAGATAGCATACCTCAGTGTAGTGCTGTTTGGACTTATGGTGGTGGTACAGGTGTTGTCCCCGATAACAACAGCAACGGCTTAACCATGAATTTTAATATTAATGATATAGCCGGAACTAACTTAGGTACGGATGTTAATTTAGTTGGCGTATCAATTACCTTACAACATTTTAGAATTGGCGATATAAGTATCGAGTTAATTGCTCCAAATGGTGTTAAAATTCCTTTGGTTGATCGTATGGGGTATCCGGCAACTTTACCTTATGGCTGTACCGGTAAAAATATTAATGCCACATTTTTAAGAGGTACCGGTGCCGAGGCCGAAAACGTTTGTGCTACACCACCCCCGGCTTTGAAAGGTGTTTACTCAGCCGATTTTGGTTTTAATTTAGACAGTATAAACTTAGCCGGTGGTTCACCTAATGGCCAGTGGAAATTAAAAGTATATGATGCACAGGCAGGTGAAATTGGTTATGTTTTGAATTGGAAAATGTATTTCGACCAACAACCACCCAATGCCGTATTTACAACCAATGCTATTGGCTTATTTGTAAGCCTTAATGCACAAAACACATTAAATGGAAATGCAACCTATATATGGGAGTTTGGTGATGGCGATAGTGCGGTTGGCCAATCTGTTACACATCAATATCCGGTCCGTGGCCAGTACACCATTAAACTATTGGTAATTGATGCTTGTGGAATTGATTCGGCCAAAGCTACCTACAGCTTAGAACCTCCACCATGTTTTGCCGAATTTCCTTCAACAACAACACCTACACCTATTACCGATAATAACCCTGCCGGTGATACTTTAGTTATTAATACCAACCAGGTAATTGGTTCAAAATTGGGCAAAGATGTGCAACTTCGTAAAGTTTGTATTCAGGGTACACATCCAAGGGTTGGCGATTTAAAAATGAAATTGATTTCGCCCGGAGGTGTCGAAATTTTATTTATTGACCGAACTTATTATCCATTTCAGCAGCCTTACGGTTGTTTAAATTCTGATTTTAACTACTGCATTATTCATGGCGATTCATTAGATGGAGAATTTAAATGTGATGCAACCGGTGCCGCAATTAAAGGCGAATTTACAGCCATGACGCCTCAGGATTTGCGTCAGGTAAACGATTTAGTTACCAACCCAAATGGTGCTTGGAAATTAGTAGTTTATGATATGGCAGCCGGGCAAACCGGTGTTGTAACTAATTGGAGCCTTTTGTTTGACCAACAAGACCCTGATGCAGATTATACTTATACATTTAGTGGCTTAACGGTTGATATTACTTCTAAAAATTTGCCTGCCGTTAACTACCGTTGGGATTTTGGAGATGGTACACCAATTGACACCAACAAAAGCCCTTCGCATACATATGCTACACCCGGCACTAAAACAATAACCGTATATACTGATAATGTTTGTAGCCGCGATACTTTGGTACGTAACATAACCCTTTATGCTTGCGAAGAACAATTTGTATATCCATCGGTACCGGTTGCCATTCCAGATATTGATTCAACCGGAATACTTATACCTTTTAATATTACAGGTGTTGATGGCGTTAATCTGGGAGTTGATGCATTTATAACCCGTGTTTGTATTACCAGCGACCATATATGGCCGGGCGATTTAAAAATACAACTAATAGCTCCTAATGGTAAAGTAGTGCCTATTATTAATCAACCTACGCGCGCATTAACTTTAGCAGGTTGCGGTGCACCGGGAATTGATATGTGTATTGTGCAGGGAAGCGGAAACGATACACGCTTCGTTTGCGACTACGTAAATGCACCTCCGGCAATAAAAGGGTTTTATACTGCCAATGCCGGCTACCCTCTCGAATCAATAAATTTGGCAGGAGGTAACCCCAATGGCACCTGGTACTTAAATGTATTTGATTATGCATTATTTAAAACGGGAAATATTACCAGTTGGAGTTTATATTTTGGTAAACTAAAGCCAAACGTAGATTTTACATATACAGCGAACGATTCAGGGCTTGCATCATTCACTATACCAAATGCATCAACCAATTATTTATGGGTTTTTGATAATGGTGATACAAGTACCAGCCTAACACCTACACATCAATATCCAGCTAATGGCATATATCAGGTAAAATTAATTGCAATCGATTCGCTTTGTTTAAGCGATTCGATTGTTAAGGATGTTTACATCACCTCTTTTAACAGAGGTTGTGTTTCACCATTTGTATATCAGGGTACAGCAGTTCCAATTGCCGATGCCGATTCGGTAAACGGATCCGTTTTAAACTTTAATGTAAGTGGTGTTTTAGGAGATACCTTAGGCACCAACGTAAACCTTTATCGCGTTGCCGTTAAAGGTAAACATGGCAGGGTAGGCGATTTAAAATTCAAACTAATTGCACCCAATGGCTTAAGCACAATTTTAGTTGATAGGCCCGGTTACCCAACAACAAACGAAGGTTGCTTACAACGTGATTTTCAATTTATTTTAAGTAATGGGCAAGGAGCCAACTTAGAAACTATGTGTAATGAAACCGGATTGGCATTGTTTGGTAATGTGTTATCAGATAAAGCTAACGATTTAGGTACTATCAATTTTGGTGGTGGAAACCCAAATGGCATTTGGCAATTAGTTGTTTATGATTATAAAACCGATTGGATAGGTCAAATTGATGGATTGTCTCTTTACTTCGATGGGCAGCCTACACATGCCGACTTTATTTACAACATTAAAAAAGATACCGTTGTTTTCAGACATGCAGCGCCATTAAATGCAACAACCAAATGGAGTTTTGGTGATGGTACTTTTAGCAATAACCGATTCCCTACTAAAATTTATGCTGATACAGGTATGTATCAGGTGCAGTTGATTGTTACAGATACTTGTGGCATGGATTCAATTACCCAAATTGTTCATATAACAGAAGTAAGACCCAAGTGCGTAGATGTAAGAAGATATGTTGGCCCTAAAAACATTCCGAATAATAATCCGGCAGGTGTTTATATCAACCTGAACTTAAATAATGTGATAGGAAACACATTAGGTAAGGATGTAAGTTTAGTGCGTGTGCGACTAAAAGGTAGAATTACCAAAGTAGGCGACTTAACGGCTAAGCTTATTGCACCAAATGGAAAGGCTGTTGATTTGTTTCACCGTGTTGGACATCCCGCCAAACCATTAGGCTGCGAACGCGATAACTTTGATATAAATTTTGTTAGAGGCTTTGGCCCGGGTGCTGAGCTAATATGTAATACCGTTGGTACTGCATTAGCAGGTACGGTAACAGCAATGGCAGGCCAAAACTTAGACTCTATTAATATTATGGGCGGTAGCCCCAACGGTAATTGGCAATTGTTTATGAGTGATTTGTCAGCCAATGCTTTTGGCGAACTGGATACTTTTGAACTGTATTTTGACGCCCAGGGTTTTGTAAATGCTGATTACAACTACAGTCAATCTTTAACTACCTATACATTTAATTCGGCAAACATTGCAGGTGTACAGTACCAATGGAATTTTGGTGATGGCACAAGTGCTGCCGGTAGTACAGTTGCACATCAATTTGCTGCTTCAGGCACTTATAATGTTACGTGTTATGCAAAAGATTCATGCCGCACCGATAGTATCACCAAAATTTTTGTAGTAAATAACTATGATGAACCGGCTACATGTAAAACCACATTAACCGCTACCAACTTACCATTATCAATTCCTAATAATGTAACATCAGGAATTGATGTAACTATAAATGCAACTAATTTATCAGGCGCCACATTAGGTGTTGATGTAAATTTGTATAAGGTTAAAGTAATTGGAACTCATGATAGAGTAGGCGATTTAATAATAACACTAACCGCTCCAAACGGCCGAAAGGTTACGCTAATGGATCGTCCTGGTTATCCTAATACAATAAATGGTTGTGGTGGCGATAATTTTGATTTTAACGTAATCAGAGGTGTGAATGCATCTGTAGAAAATGCATGTGTGCCTGCATCAATTCCATCTATAGCCGGTACATTTAGTGCCGAAGCCGATAATTTAGATTCGATAAATATTTTAGGTGGCAATCCAAATGGCCTTTGGACTTTAAACATCAGCGATAACAATGCAACCGTTGGTGGTGGTACCATAACCGGATTCGAATTACTGTTCGATAAACAATCTACTGCTTTAGCAACATTTAATACATCCGTTTTTGCTAATGAACTAACAGCAACAATACCGGTTGAAACTGGCGTTACCTATACTTGGAATTTTGGCGATGGCAATACTGCGACCGGAGATAGTGTTTGGCATGCTTATGCTATGCCGGGCGTTTATACCGTAACATTGCAAGCTGCCGATTCTTGTGGTTTCAATCAAACTACACAACAAATTACAGCAGGTAATTATCCGATAGAAGCTTGTACCAAAACCTACCTTGCCGATTCGCTACCTAAAGCCATTCCTGATAATGATACTACAGGCGTATATGCCTATTTCCAATTAAATAATGTAATTGGTAATACACTTGGCAGTGATGTAAAACTTACCGGAGTTTGTATTAAAGGCAATCACACAAAAGTTGGCGATTTAAAAATTACACTCATTGCACCTAATGGCAAATCGGTATTATTGATGGACAGACCCGGTTTTCCGGCTGTGGGAGGTTGTTCCGGAAACGATTTTAATTATTGTGTAGTAAGAGGTATTGGTAACAGCGTTGAAAATGTTTGTAATGCAAGTGTTCCTACAATTAGCGGAACCTATACCGCTATGCAAGGTTTTAACCTTGACTCGATTAACGTAGCCGGAGGTTCGCCAAATGGTTTATGGACTCTTTTTGTACAAGATGTAGCACCTGCTAATTCAGGTGGAAATTTAACTGGATTTAATTTAACCTTCGATAATCAGCAAGGGGTTAATGCAGCATTTACTTACAATGTTGCCGGAAATGGTATGCAGTTTAATTCCCCCAATCAGCCCAATGCAATTTACAATTGGAGTTTTGGCGATGGACAAACATCAACATCGGCTACGCCAATAAATTATTATGCACAAAGTGGCACATATACAGTTGTTTTGGTTGCTACCGATAGTTGTGGTACCGACTCAACTACACAAGTAGTTAATGTATTTGTTTATCCCGAACCTACCTGTACACGTACGTTTACATTAAACAGTGCACCTGTACCCATGCCCGATAATATTGCACCGGGAGCAATTATTGGTGCAACCTTAGCCGGCATTGATGGTACCAATTTAGGTTCTGACGTAAACCTTACCGGAGTTTGTGTTTCGGGCAAGCACACTAACGTGGGCGATATACGATTGGTTTTAGTTGCACCAAATGGCGCTACTATAAATTTAATGAATCAGCCGGGCGCACCTGCTTTGCCTAAAGGATGTAGTGGCGATGATTTTGATGTTTGCTTTATAAGAAATACCGGATTTTATTTGGAAGATACATGCCGCAGTACGATTCCTGCAATTGAAGGCACATTTACTGCTTCCAATGGTTTCGACTTACAAACCGTAAATACAACAGGAGGCAATCCAAATGGCTTATGGCGCTTGTTTGCTGCTGATTTAGCACCTTTAGATACCGGTGAAATTACTTCAGTAACGCTCACATTTGATAATCAGATTTTAACCAATGCTGCTTTTACTTATAGTTTAAATAATAATGAGTTGCAGTGCACCAGTACACCTTCACCTAATGCTACATATCAGTGGACCTTTGGCGATGGCAGCACCAGCACCGATGCAAACCCAATTTATACTTACAATACAAATGGTTTCTTCAATATAACACTTACAGTAACTGATACTTGTGGCATAAAAACAACATCACAACCTGTAACCGTATTTTACTATCCTGAGCCTACTTGTGTTACATCTATTCCTTTTACAGGCCTGCCCGTTGCAATACCAAATTTTGACACAACAGGTGTAACAGTTACACTAAATGTTAATGGTATTGATGGTACAAACTTAGGTACAGATGTTAATATAGTTGGTGTTTGTATTAATGGAACGCACCCCAAAGTTGGTGATTTGCGTGCTGTGCTGGTTTCACCGGCAGGTGTTGCCGTTGATTTGATGAACCGTCCGGGTTTTCCGGGTGTAGCATGTTCGGGCGATGATTTTGATTTTTGCGTAATCAGAGGTATTAATAATTCGAATGAAAATGTTTGTGATATAGTATCGCCTGCAATTAGCGGTAATTATACTGCCATGGAAGGTTTTAACCTGGATACCATCAACATGGTAGGTGGTAACCCTAACGGGCAATGGCAATTAATTTTGTATGATTTAGCCAATGGTAATTTAGGCGATCTGGTATCGGCAAGTTTGCAGTTTGATAAGCAAAACAATGTAAATGCTGTATTTGCAATTTCTCAAAATGGCAATACGGTTCAATGTAATTCAGCAAATGCAACCAACACCAATTACAACTGGACATTTAGCGATGGGTTTACGAGTACCGATGCCAACCCTTCGCATAATTTTGCATTAACCGGTAGCTATACAATTACCTTAGTTGCAACCGATAGTTGCGGTACAGACTCTACATCACAACAAGTTAGTATTGTAACATACGCTCCTGCTACTTGCGCTAAGTCGTTCGATTTTACTACTGTAGCAACACCAATAACAGATAATGATGTAACGGGTATAACATTGCCATTAAACATAAATAATGTAGTTGGTCAGTTAGGTACCGATGTTAGTTTGGTAAGTATTTGTATTAATGGTACACATACCAATGTAGGCGATTTAAAAATGGAGCTTATTGCCCCTAATGGCAAAGTGGTTCAACTTATTGATCAGCCGGGCTATCCAGCCGGTACAACTGGTTGTACGAGTGATGATTTTAATTTCTGTATCGAACGTGGCATAGGTGCCGATGCCGAAAATGCATGTAATGCAACAGCACCTGCTATTTCAGGTCCTTATACAGCTATGAACGGTTACAACCTCGATTCGATAAACATTGCAGGTGGTGCCGCCAATGGTTTATGGCAACTGGTTGTATATGATTTATTGCCGGGCGAAACTGGTGAGGTCTTAAACGCACAACTTGTATTTGATAATCAACCTCAGGCTAATGCCAATTTTGCTTCATCCATTAATGCATATACAGTAACATTAACAGCAGCTAACATACCTAATACAACTTATACATGGAGTTTAGGCGATGGTAATACCGCTTCAGGTAGTAGTGTAATTCATAATTATATTAGTAATGGTGCTTATGTAATAACGCTTACTGCAACCGATTCCTGCGGAAGCGTAAGTACTATTCAAGGTGTAATAATAAACGAACCTATTACCTGCGAACGTACTTATACCTATGCACCGGTACCTCAAAGCATACCTGATAACGATTCGAACGGTGTTGTATTAAGCTATAATTTAAATGGTGTTTCAGGAAATAATTTAGGAGTTGATGTCCGTTTAACAGGTGTTTGTGTTAGTGGTACACACAGTAGGGTAGGCGATGTGGCAATAAATCTTACGGCACCTAATTTGAAATCAGTTTCGTTAATGGATAGACCCGGTTACCCTGCAACTACTATGGGTTGCGCTACTCCAAACTTTGATTTTTGTATTTTAGGTGGCATTGGTTTAGACAATGAAGCAGCTTGTAATGCAACAGCACCGGGCATCAGCGGCAATTTTGTTGCCTTAAATGATAATTTGGATTCGATAAATTATTTTGGTGGCAATCCTAATGGAACCTGGTTGTTAAAAGTAACCGATACCAATATAGGCGAAACCGGAAGCATTGATGCATTTACATTGTTATTCAATGGTCAGCCACCCGTTGCAGATTTTACTTATGTAATTAATGGCTATGACGTAACGTTTACAGGACCAACATTAGCCAATGCAACCTACTCGTGGAACTTTGGCGATTTGGGTACTTCGAACCTCCAAAATCCTACACACACATATGCAAGTAATGGTTCTTATCAGGTGGTACTTACTGTAACCGATTCGTGCGGTACCACATTAAGCATTGCTGTATTGCCAATTACTGTTGGAATTAATGAATTGCAAAGTAATTTGTTGCATGTAGTGCCAAACCCTGCTCACACATTTATTGATGTATTGGTTAAAAATTCAAATGCTGAGAATATGGATATAACCATTTCGAATAGTATCGGCCAAGTAGTGTTTGCACAACATATTGACGAAAATAAAAATCAGTTTACACAACGCATTAATTGTAGCGAGTGGGCTAAAGGTATTTACTACATAAAACTTTTTACGCCTACTGGCATAAAGCAACATAAATTGGTTATTCAATAAAAAATAAAAGCCCGGGCATACCCCGGGTTTTTATTTTTAAGCTTGATTAAAAAAGCAACTCCGGTTAGTTAGTTTGGGTTGTGTTTTTTGGAGTAGCTTGCTCTAAATCAAAAAGCACTTTTACATGATAACCAGTAGGTTTATAATAGTTTTGAATAATGCGCGTAATTTGTGCTTCGGCTGCACCTATGTGTTTTTTATTATTGCTAAGCTGACTGCGCGATTGCTCATATAATTTCTTTTCCATTCGTCTGTAATCGTCAACTTCATGGCTAACAAACAATCCATTTTGATTCATTGTTTGTACCTGATTTACTTTTAACTCTAAACTCAGTAATTTGGCAGGTGTAAGGTGTACTGTAAGCATCGTATCAGCCATTTGTGTTATTACACGTGCATTTTGCATATCAACACCATATTTTGCAACATAAGGAATGCGCACAAATGCAGTTTTTTCAAACAGATATTTATTTAAACTGCCGCTAAATGTATTATCAAACTGTACTTCAGTTTTAAATTCGCTTCGGCCATTAACCTCCAATGCAGCAAGTTCAGCAATGTTTCTTATAAAATCATAGTTCTCGGTAAATGATTGATTTACCTTTTGAGATCCCATTCTTTTTCCAATAAAAAAAGCTGCAATAACCAGTACTAATAGTAAGATGAAAGTTATATACCGAAGATAAGTTTGCATAATAAGTATTGTTGAGAGATTAAATTCAGACGTTAATAGAAATTTATAAGTGTTTTAGCGCTATTAAATATAATTTTGCCACAATTATAAAAGGATCCGATTTTAAAAGAAAAATACTGCTTTTCAATATTCAAAATCAGCATATTAATGGGCTCAAACAATCATGTATTAGATTACAAAGTTAGTTCGATAGATTCAGATTAAATTTTAATCAACTAATTATAAAAGTTACATAATTAAACCTCATAGTTTAAAAATCCAATCGAAAATAATAGCACAATCCAAACCATGACGAATTCAAACAATAACCAAATGGAGCTGGCATATCCTATAGGTAAACATCAAATGCATAGCCATTATGAAAGCAAATGGGTTTTACAAGCAATAGAAGATGTAAGTAAGTTACCATATGATTTACTAATCGCAACCAAAGATTTAAGCCAAAGCCAATTAAGCACAAGCTATAGACCGGGTGGTTGGACACTGCGACAAGTAATACACCACCTGGCCGATTCGCACATGAATGCATACTGCCGATTTAAACTGGGTTTAACAGAAACAATCCCATCCATTAAACCATACAATGAAGCGCTATGGGCTACTTTACCCGAAAATGAAACCACACCGGTTTTAGTGTCAATACAATTGTTAGAAGCCTTACATTTGCGTTGGGTAAACACATTGTCGGCCATGCATGAAACTGATTTTAGCCGAAACGTTATTCATCCACAATACATGAAATCTTTTACGCTTTGGCAATTACTTAGTTTGTATCAATGGCATGGCAAGCACCATGTAGCACACATAACACAAACAATAAAAATTAACGGATGGAATTAAATTTTATAAAATCTAAAAATGGAAAAAAGACTAACACGCAAAAATAAAATGCTAATGGGCGTTTGCGGTGGCATAGCCGATTATTTTAATATGGATGTAGTGGTAGTAAGGCTTATTGCAGTAGGCCTTTTATTACTTGGTGTTGGAAGCCCGGTTATAATTTACATTATAATGGCCATAGTGGTACCTGACGAAAACCATATAATAAATAATTAAGTTTGATTGAATGAAGGGGGCAGCAAGCGTATTAAATTAATTTTGATGAAATGAGTAAGCACGGAAAAATTTTAGTAGCAATGAGTGGGGGCATTGATAGTTCGGTAACGGCCATGTTATTACACGATGCAGGTTATGAAGTTATAGGTATAACCATGAAAACCTGGGATTATGCCTCATCAGGAACTACCGGTAAAAAAGAAACAGGTTGTTGTAGTTTAGATTCGATAAATGATGCAAGAAGTATTGCTGTTGATAAAGGTTTCCCGCATTATATTTTAGACATCAGAAATGAATTTGGCGATTTTGTAATTGATAACTTTGTTTCAGAATACTTAGGTGGTCGCACGCCAAATCCATGCGTATTATGTAACACACATATTAAATGGGAGGCATTGATTAAAAGAGCCGATATGTTAGATTGTGAATTTATTGCCACCGGGCATTATGCGCAAACCAGACAAGAAAACAACAGATACATTGTTAGCAAAGGAGTTGATACTGCCAAAGATCAGAGTTATGTGCTATGGGGCTTGACACAAGAAAGTTTAGCCCGCACTAAATTCCCTATCGGAGGTTTTAAGAAAACCGAAATCAGGCAAATGGCATTAGATATGGGATTTGAAGAGTTATCGAAAAAAAGTGAGAGTTATGAAATTTGCTTTGTGCCTGATAACGATTATCGTGCTTTTTTAAAGCACAGAGTGCCCGGTATAGAAACCAAACTGGGTAATGGTAATTTTATTGATATGGATGGTAAAGTTATGGGTAAGCATAATGGGTATCCGTTTTATACTGTGGGGCAACGCAAAGGGCTTGAAATAGCCTTTGGCCAACCCATGTATGTTATTAAAATAAATCCAAACGACAACACGGTAGTTTTGGGCCCATACGAAGCTTTGCAAAAACAAACCATGCTGGTACGTGATGTTAATTTAATAAAATTCGAGTCACTTATTGAACCAGTTGAAGCACTAACAAAAATCAGATATAAAGATCCGGGCACACATGCAACATTAATTCAGCAAGACAACCTGATGCGTGTTGATTTTCATAAACCTGTAAATGCAGTTGCACCCGGTCAAAGTGCTGTGTTTTATGATGATATGGATGTTATTGGTGGTGGATTTATTGCCCGCGATAATGCTGTTGAAAAAATTAAACATGCAACTAATCATGCGTAGTTTTAATAAGCTGCTATTATGTTTAGCAACTATTGCTGCTTTTTTCAATTTTCAGGGTTGTACTAAAAGCAATATACCTGCAATTGATTTTGGTTACAACTACTTTCCGGTTAACATTAATCATTACATTATTTACGATGTTGACTCGGTAAACAAAGATGCGTTTACTGGTTTAGTTACCCACAGTAGTTATCAGATTAAAGAAGTAATTGCAGGTGTTTACAATGATAATGAAGGCAGACCAACGCTTCGCATTGAGCGTTTTAGAAAAGATACTTCGACTTATATTGATTGGACCATTTTTCAGGTTTGGACAGCAAACCTAACCACAACTACAGCACAACGTTTCGAAGATAATAAGCGCTATGTTAAGTTGACTTTTCCGGTAAAAGAAAACCGTGTTTGGAATGGAAACAGTATGAATACAGAAGATGCAGAAGACTACACATATCAAAATGTAAATCAACCTGAATACTTTAATCAACTTGTTTTTGATAGTGTACTAACTGTTTTACAAGCAGATGATTTATCCAATATAATTTCGCCTAAATACAAGCTCGAAAAATATGCCAGTGGTGTAGGTTTGGTTTATCGAAAGAAGTTTGAAGTTACCATGCACACCAATCCCATTACAGGCAATCTTGATACGAGTGCATTCGTTGATTATACCGAATCCATTTTAAGTTTTGGGAATTAATATGCACCTGCATATTTTCTTACAAACCACTCAGTACTAAGCAACGTAATAAGTAAAACAAAAACCCATTTTTCATTAACAAGGTCTTTAAGCTCTTTATGCAAGTAACTGGTACTGGTTATTTCGGGCCTGCTTTCAATTAATTTGCTTATCGCGTCTAATGATTGCGGATAAACCATAACACCGCCACTGCGTTGCGCAACATTAAGTAACATATTATGGTTGGCAATACTTGAAGTTAACTCTGCTTGTAACGGTGCAACGGTTAACGAACCATGATATGTGTATTGTTTGGTGCCAATTGAGGCAGTTGATTTTAGTTTATAAGTACCTACCGGAAACAAGCCGGCTTGCAACGTATAAGCCAAATTGGTTTTACTAAAAGTATAATTATATGTTTTTCCATTACCCGAAATTTCAAGCATTACGTCATTACTGTTTATTAATTCACCAGCTTCATTAACAAGTTCAGCATCTATAATAATTGCTTCATTATCGTAAACATAATTTTTATGCTTTACTCTGAATGGCGATTTGTTTTCGGCTGTTGCTAAATACTGCACGGTTTTAAGAATAAATTCATCTGCTAATGTTTTCGAGTTGTTTACTGCAAAGTCTTTTAAACTCCAGCGCCATAAGCCTTCGCCACATAGTATTGCATTTTTTTTATTTAAGTTACTCAACAATAAAAGAGGCTGATTACTTACCACATTACCTATACGCTGGTTTAATGCAATAACACATTCCGATGTTGGCCTGTAAACGCCAAAAGGTATGGTTAAGGGTGGCCAGTTTTCAATAGATTCTTGCAAGGCCACACTCCATGTAAAGAGGCCAAAATTTTTATCCATACTGGCTTGTACTGAATTTGTTTTACCGTTGGAAGCATTAATATTTATACCTGCCTGCACTCCATTTAAGGCAGTTATATCGGTTTGCATGCCAATAATAGTCCACTGTGGTACATCGCTTTTATAAATTTGATCAATCAAATTTTTATGTTTCGCATCAGGCAACTGATGTAATATTATTAAATTGTAACTGGTTACATTTCCTTTAAAATCATCAATATAATTTACGCTTACATCATAATTCTGACTACTGCTTAATGCATCTTTAATTGTACGTATATCTGGGTGTGGTGATAGCGCAAGTATCAAAACCTGTAATTTGCGTTCGAGTACATCAACAAATACATCGGTTTTATTATTTGCTTCGCTAAGTTCGGCAGCAATGCTGCTTAGCTTAATCTTTAAATGCTGTATGCCTTTTTCTTTGGCATCAATATAAACAGGTACGTTCAGGTTGAAATTATTGCTATTAATATTTACGTCTTTTGTAAATATCACGTTACTATCCAGCAAAACTTCTAAGGTTGTATTTTGTCCGGCACACTGCTTGGCTTCAATCAAAATTTCAATGGGGTAGGTGTTGCCTAAAAATGCTGTTTTATTGTGTTTAACCTTTGCAAGTATCAAATCTTTTTTTGCTGTGGTATCGCCCATTGCAATGGTATAAAACGGCACTTTTA
This sequence comes from Bacteroidia bacterium, assembly GCA_016788165.1. GTDB lineage: Bacteria > Bacteroidota > Bacteroidia > AKYH767-A > OLB10 > JAEUTH01. The sequence continues at coordinate 211,312 of JAEUTH010000021.1, forward strand.
ACTTTTCGCTTGCATATAGCAAGCTGCTTCCCGCATTGTAAATACCATCAGTAGCAATAATAACAGCGCCCAGGTTTCTGTTGTCGAAACGGGCTGAAAGGTTTTCGAATAATATACTGTAATCTGTTTGTTTTTGAGGATAAGAAAAATCAAAACCTGGTTTGGTTTCGCTTCCAAAGTTTAAAGCACGCACATCATAGTTGGAAGAAAGATGTTTTTGAAGATTATTAAGTTTTTCTGCAAACTCGGTTTTATAAAAGCCTGAGTCTTTACCTAAGGTGATTGATTGCGATGCATCTTGTGCAATAATGATTAGTGGTTTTTCTACGGTGCGTGTTATGCTCTTTAGCAGTGGCGAGAGTAGTAAAAATGCAAGTATGCTTACAACCATAAACCTTAAAGCCATTAAACTTCTTTTAATGGAGGTTGATAATGCGGTTAAATTATCTTTATGATAAAGTAAAAGTGCATATGCTGCACCTAGTAACAAACAAAAAACAATAAACCAAAGTGGCTTTTCGGTAATCAGTTCAAAATTCAATTCGCTATGATTTAATGTTACAATCTATTTTCTGATATCGGTTACTTTACATTTGCCCAGCATAACCCACGTGCTATACGTGAAATTTGCATTTCGCTTACTCCAAAGTTTTCGGCAATTTTAAATTGCAAGTTGCCGGCTTTTAATTGTTTTTTAATTTTTGAAACCTGTTCGCGGTTAAGTTTGGCGGATACTGTACCCATACGTGCAGCATATTGTTTATTTCTTTCAGCGGTGCGGTTAACAACGGTTGCAGGCAGGCTCCATTCTAAATTGCTTGCTTTGTTATCTAATTTATTCCAATTGTTGTGTATCACAATACTTGCTTTTGGGCTTTTGCGTTTTACAAAATGTTCGGCAACTAAGGTGTGTACATAACGCATTTTTCGTTCATTATTAAATACAATATCTACAGCCAAATAACCATTAACTGTTTTGCCTTTTACCAGTTTGCCATTTTCTTTATCGAAGTAAAAACCTATTAAACGCCCCATATTGCTAATTAAGTATTTGCGATCGCTGTTTTTTAAAGGTTTCCATACTTCGTTTTTTAAAGAAGTAACCGGTTTCGATTTTGCCTTGTTATTTGTTAAGACAGGCTTTACAGCTTTACTTACTTTTTTTGTTGCCATATATGCTAAAATTTAGGTTGTAACGTATGTTGTAAACGTAGTAATTAATAATTTATCTGCAACATCAGTTATCTTTTTACCGGCATATTGCGCATCATGTTTTTCATATTACTGCCGCTCATCATCTTCATCATCTTGCGCATATCTTCAAATTGTTTAATTAATTTATTTACCTCTTGTATATTAGTACCACTGCCATCGGCAATGCGTTTTCTTCGGCTGCCGTTTAATAACGATGGGTCTATACGTTCGGCAGGAGTCATAGATTTTATTATGGCCTCTATACCATCAAACGATTTATTGTTAATGTCAATATCTTTTACAGCCTTACCAATGCCGGGTATCATGCCAATTAAATCTTTCATATTTCCCATTTTTTTAATTTGCTGCAACTGACTTAAAAAGTCGTTGAAGTTAAACTGGTTCTTTTGGATTTTACGTTGCAGTTCGGCTGCTTCTTTTTCGTCAAACTGCTCTTGTGCCCGTTCTACTAATGAAACGATATCGCCCATACCCAATATCCTGTCGGCCATACGGTTTGGGTAAAAAACATCCAAAGCGTCTAATTTTTCGCCTGTACCTACAAATTTAATAGGCTTGTCAACTACAGCTTTAATACTTATAGCTGCGCCTCCGCGTGTATCGCCATCCAATTTTGTAAGTACTACACCATCAAAGTTTAGTTTGTCGTTAAATGCTTTGGCAGTATTAACAGCATCCTGCCCGGTCATGGCATCTACTACAAATAATATTTCATGTGGGTTTATTGCATTTTTTATTGCCGCAATTTCATCCATCATTTCATCGTCAATTGCTAAACGACCTGCTGTATCAATAATTACAACTTGTTTGTTTAATTCTTTGGCTTTGGCTATGGCACGCTGCGCAATTTGAACCGGATTTTTATTTTCAACTTCGGCATAAACATCCACGCCAATTTGATTTCCTAAAACCGTAAGCTGGTCAATAGCAGCGGGGCGGTAAACATCACAAGCAGCCAGTAATACTTGCTTTTGTTTTTTGGTTTTTAGGTAGTTGGCCAATTTACCCGATAGTGTGGTTTTGCCCGAACCTTGCAAACCCGACATAAGTATAATGGTTGGGTTATTTTTAAGGTTTAGTTCGGTATGCGTACCACCCATAAGTTCGGTTAACTCATCGTGTACAATTTTTACCATCAGTTGCGATGGCGACACTGCCAACATCACATTTTTACCAATTGCTTTTTCTTTAACCTTATCGGTAAAGTTTTTGGCTACTTTGTAATTAACATCAGCATCTAAAAGTGCTTTACGAACTTCCTTAACGGTTTCGGCAACATTAATTTCAGTTATTTTTCCACTGCCTTTTAAAACTTTAAAAGCCCGGTCGAGTTTGTCGGATAAATTTTCAAACATTTCTTTAGTAATCTGTTATAATGCATTAAAGTATGCATGTTTTTTTAAGGGCGGTAAAAGTAAATTTATTTTAATAGGGAGGCTGCTGCTACTTGGTTTCGCTTTTAAAATTTGTTTGTTAGTCACAAATTGTGTTGTTAAAAGGTGTGAAATTTGGGTAATGCTATCACATCTATAACACCTCGGAGCTCGCAGCACAAAATTTTACCTATTCCTATTTTGGCGATGAGCCGTTCCGCGTTCGTAATTTCGAAGGATTTGCACCATCTTTTGTTGTGGCTAATAACTGCTATGCAGGAATTACTTTTTGTATTCCGTTTTTAAATTACATTTTCAAAGTCATTCCATTTTCGCATGAGGTAACTTATGGCCAACATACTTTTTGCAAAGCCATGAATAAAATTGCGCTGCAATTAAACCATATATAAAACGACAATTTACTATTTACAATAAACTGCTTGAAGTGTATATTGTAAGCTTAAGCATTACATAAATACATAATGCCAAAATCAATTGTTTATCTACTTAGCACAAAATATTTTGCGGTTACCAAATTTTTTGTTTTTACAGTACATACAAAGGTGCCTGAAGCCAAATCATTAAGGCTAAGGGTAAGCTGGTTAACACCTGAATTTACCTGCATGTTTTTTTCAAGAATTAAAATACCGGCTGTATTGTAGATAGCAATTGAACTTGTGCCTGCCGTTAAAGCTGTGTATGTAATGTTTAATTTATCAGTTACAATATTGGGATTTATATCGAGACTATAGCTACTTTTTACATCGTTTATACCAGGGGTTATCAAAAGTTCAACATCGTCAATGTTGGCATTTGAGCCAATGGTTGTTGATCCAAGCGGATTGGTAATTAAAAAAGTTAAAGCTATCGAATCGGCAGTGGTAATGCCTCCAATATTAGTTATGGGTAACAATGCCTGCGTATATGCACCGGCTGAGTTGAGCGAAACACTACCAACACCTATAATGGATCCGCCTCCACCATAAACATAAGCAGCAGCAACAAGCTGATCGCCTGTGTTCAGACTTGCTTTATACCAAAAACCAACACTTGCCGGTATATATGAAATGGGTACTGCAAAGCTATTGCCGTTACCCGTTAGTAACGATGTAGGTATGGGGTTGCCACCTAAGTTGGCTACATTTAATTTGGCACTATAATTACCTGTATGCGCATCGCTGCTTTGCTCAAGCAAAACATAGCCGGGTATAAGCGATGAGTACCAGCCGTTAGGTAAACCGGCTGTCCAGGTTTCGAAACTATTATTGGGTAGCTGGGCAAATGCATTTGTCGAACTAAACAAAGCAGTAAATAAAATGAGTAGGTTTTTTTTCATGATTAAGGTTTTTAAAGTTTAAAAAGTTGTTATCCTAAAAGTAGAAATAAATATCCATTTTAAAATGCAAGTAGTGCAAACTTTACATTGAATTTTATTTGTATGTGATGTATTTAATTAAAAATGGGAGTTATACTACCAAAGTAGTATTATTTAAAGTTGCATGTATGTTGAGTTTTGCATGATTCAAACTTAAATAACCATTACGTGTAATTGTAAAATATAATCCTTTTACGGCAAATTAAAAAGATGTTTTTGCTTAATAAATTGAAGTATCACAATGATTTATAATTCTGCATTGCATTTGCAAATTGAATAATTAGTAATATTAAAATTTGTAGATAATAAAATTGGAATTACCCGCACTCATTTTACCGAAAGCAGTTCGGGTTGAACTTTAAAAGCAAAGTCCTTTGTATGATTAAAAATAAGTGCAACTTCATTTTTGGTTTGTTCTTCATGCTTCAATTAAATTTGAATGCAAAGCCAAATCATCTCAATGATTCTATAAAATCAATTAGCAAAAACATAAGCGACTCAACTTATATTACTTTATCTGATAAAATAACATCTGACTTTTTAAATAATAATCAACCGGAACAAGCACTCCGCTTTATCGAAGATCAGCTTAAGCAATTTAACCATACATCTAAACGATGCCATCAACTTTTAAAGTTGCAAGCCAAAGTTAATTATCGAATTAAAAATTATACGATGGCAAATGCACTGGCCGATAGCTTGCTAAAATTAAAGCCTGATACATTTCAAATTATTGATGCATACAGGATTAAAGGCCAAGTTTGTTTCAGGGTTGATGACTATTTAAATGCAATCGAAAATTTTTTAAAAGCACGCAACCTTATTTTAAAAAGCAGCAATAAAAACGGTTTAGATGATGTGTTGGGTAATCTGGCAAGTTGCTATCAAACCATTGGTTTGTTACCCACAGCCTTAACATTTGCACAAGAAGCACTTGCAATTTCGCGGCAGGCTAACGATACAGCAAGCATGTGTAATGCCTATTTGAATTTGGGAAATATTAATAAGGATATTGTTGAATGGGATGAGGCGGAAATAAATTATTTGGCCGGTTTAGCATTAGCAAAACAATTTACTGATAAACAAGTGCTCGTATATTTATATTCAGCATTGGGAACCATCGAGCGTACAAAAGGTAACACCACTACAGCTTTGCAATATCAATTAAATGCATTAAGCGAGGCACAATTTATTAGCAACAACCATCTTATTGCAGGCGTATTAAACAATATAGCCAACACATTATTAGATGCCGGCAAAACAGCCGAAGCCAAAGCTTATTTTGTTAAAGCAAATAGCTTAGCAAAAGAAACAGCCGACAACAGAAACTTGGCTCTTACCAATATCAGTTTGGGTTTTTTGGCTACTGAAGAAAAGCATTTTGAGTTATCAAACAATTACCTGTTAGATGCATTGACCTATAGTAAACAAATTAATAATTTGGAATACATAAGTCAGGCAATGATTGGTATGTACGACAATTATAAAGCAATGAACAAGCCTGCACAAGCTTTGTACTATTACGAAATGTATAATGTTTATCACGACAGTATTTTAAATGAACAGAATAAAAACAAGATTAATAAGCTTAAAATAAAATTTGAAGTAGCAGAAAAAGAAAAAGAATTTTTGCAAAAAAGTGCCAGTCAAAAAGTCAAGGCCGATACTGAAATAGAGCGACAAAAAATAATACGAAACTTTTCAGTGGTTATAGGAATGTTATTACTGTTTATTACCATTTTTATTTGGATGCGATACCTTGAACGAACCAAGCTAAATTATATGCTGCTTGAAAAAAATGAAATTATTCAGGCGCAATTTGAATCTTTACAAGCAACTCAAAACGAGCTGGTACTAACTGAAAAGCAGCGTGAAGCTCAAAGTGTAAGAGTGCGAATTGCACGCGATATTCATGATGAGTTGGGAGCCGGACTAACAAAAATAACCTTGCTAAGTGGCTTACTTCGAAAGAAATTTGAAACAAATGATGCTGAAACAAAAAATCAATTACAACGAATTATCGAAAACTCGAAAAGTGTAAGTACATCGCTTAATGAAATTGTGTGGGCAGTTAATCCTTCAAACGATTCGGCCGAAAGTTTAGCTTCATACCTTAAAATATATGCAGACCATTATTTAGAAGATTCGCAAATAAATTATACACTTCATTTTCCGGAAGATATTCCAATGCTTCCTATAAATCCCGAACTGAAACGAAATGTTTTTTTAGTTTTAAAAGAATCGTTAAACAATACCGTAAAATATGCTAATGCAAATAAGGTGGTGGTTAGCTTCGAGTTAAGTAACAATAAATTTAAGCTATCTGTTAACGACAATGGAAAAGGGTTTGATCACGAGGAATTAACTATTAAACAAAACGGTGCTTCGGGTAATGGATTATTAAATATGAAGCATAGAATGGAACAGGTAAACTGTATGCTCAACATAACTTCATCGCCAGGTAATGGCTGTATGATTGAAGCTTCGGGTACATTTTATTAAAAGTAAAATCATGAAAATAATTAAAGTAATTATAGTTGAAGATGATAAGGAAATAAGGCAACTGGCCGAAAGCATCCTTAATAATGAAGATGATATAGATGTGATTAAAGTATTTTCTACAGGCGATAATTTTTTAAAGGAGTTCGAACGTATTGAAGTGGATGTGGTGTTGATGGATATAAATATGCCCGGCATGTCGGGCATTGAGTGTGTGGCTCAAGCCAAACCATTAAAACCGCATGTACAGTTTTTAATCAGTACTGTATTCGAAAATTCAACTTACATTTTTCAAGCGCTGTGTGCCGGTGCAACCGGGTACCTGGTAAAAAATACAACAGGCGATAAAATGGCCGAAGCTGTACGCGAAATTTATATGGGTGGTTCGCCCATGAGTACACAAATTGCACGTATGGTTGTTACGTCATTAGGTGCAAAACAAACTACTGCTATGCATACGCATCAGTTAACATTGCGCGAAAACGAAATTTTAGATTTGTTGGCAAAAGGATTAATGTACAAAGAAATTGCATCTAAAAAAGAAATCAGTACAGAAACGGTGCGCAAACATGTACGCAATATTTATGAAAAATTGCAGGTTACCACACGCATGGAAGCTATCAACAAAGTGTATCCTAAATCAGTTTAAATTAGTGTGCATTGCATAAATTTAATTGGGCAAATAAATTTCTGACTCAGCTATAACATGCAACTAACACACAAGTAGTATTTTTTTGGGGCTCACGCTCATGTAGGTTTGACGAATAATAAAAAACAATTATTCACTCTTAAAACTACATTAAAATGAAAAACACAATTTACAAAACCGCATTAACTGCAATAATACTTATTGCAACAAATGCACAAGCACAATGGACAGAAAATGCTTCAAGTGTTTACTTAACCAGTGGTACAAAAAATGTGGGCATTGGTACATTTGCACCGGCTTTTGCACTTGATGTGCAAAGTAGTGGTAATGCAAGTGCACATTTTAAATCGGCAACGGGTACAGCCAATTTAATTATTGATCGGGGCAATGCATCGGCAACCTCATCGGTTAGTTATCGTACAGCCGGCAACCCAACGTGGCAAACCGGTACGGTAGGTACTAATAATTTTTCAATACGTAATATTGCATTGGGTAATGCCGCATTATCAATAAACAATACCAATAACAATGTAGGCATTGGTACCACTTTGCCGTCCGAAGCCAAATTGGTAACTGTTGGTGATATAGGCAAAACTTTAGCCATGTTTGGCAAAGGTGCTTCAGGTGTAAGTCTTATCAGAGATTTTCCGGGTATGGCATTTAACACCTATTTTGATGGCATCAGCTGGCGTGCTATGTCGCCAGGTTATGGCGCACAGTTTCAATGCGACCAAAATAACGGAGGTGTTATACTTTATCAGTCAACTTATGGTGCAAGCATGGGATCGGTAGTTACGCAATCATCGCCATTATATATATCTCCGGCCGGAAACTTTCGCTTGGGTTATGGCAGCAGCATACCTGCCGAAAAGTTAGAAGTATATGGCAATGTAAAAGTGGATAATGGAGGCATTTCATTAGGCCCTTTGGATGGTACCATTAATGCCGGAGGTGGTATAATGAATAGTTTAATAAACCTTATTGCAGATGTTGACAATCATGTAATGGTTAATGGTGATGAAGATTTATACATTGGCGATGTGTTAGAAGTAGGTGTTCAGGCATACAAACCAGGTGGTGGATCATGGTCAACTATATCAGATGCACGTTTAAAAAGGGATGTAAAAAATTATGCCGATGGCCTGCAACAAATACTAAAAATTAACCCGGTTACTTTTAAGTATAATGATAGGGTTACTTTAACCAATCCTGATAAAGAATATGTAGGCATTATTGCACAAGAGATGCAAAAAATTGCTCCCTATATGATTGAAGAAAAAGCCTTATTCTCAAAATCGCATGAAGATGAAAAGGGCAATGTGGTAGTTGACGATGCCGGTCAAAATTACCTTACTTACGATGCCAATGCATTAACATACATGCTGGTTAACGCAGTTAAAGAATTAAATACAGAAAATGAAAACCTTAAAAAAGAGTTGGCCGAAATCAAATCCTGTATAACATCATTGTGCGAAAACAACAAAGCAAAAAGTAGTGAAATATATCAGCCACAGCCAACTGATTTCCTTTATCAAAATCAACCCAATCCATTTTATCAAACAACTACAATCCGTTATTGTTTAAGCAGTAGTAATTCTGAAGCGCAATTAATTATTCGCGATTTAAATGGCAATCTTATGAAACAAATTAACTTAGCGCATACTTCACAAGGGCAAATAACCCTAAATGCAAATGAGTTAAAACAAGGTACATACACTTATACATTACAAGTAGATGGCAACAGCATGGATACAAAACTGATGGTGTTGGTTAAATAATGCTTGCAATAACAATTAGCATGTAAAGGCTGACGGTGGTAAAACACAGTCAGCTTTTTTTGTGCCCTATTTTTAAATTTAAAACTACCAACCCTACCATAGCCAATTACAAATTAAACAGCATTTAATTATGATATAAATCAGTTTGTATAGTGATTGTTTTCATATTGGATAGGGTAGTACAGCCATATTTTTGCCCCCAATAAATCTCAAATAGTTATTATGCAATTTAAAACCATAATCGAGCCCTTTCGTATTAAAAGCGTTGAACCCATTTCGCTAAGTACTGAGGACGAACGTTTACAATATTTGAAAAATGCTCATTTCAATCCATTCTTACTAAAGTCTGATCAGGTTCTTATAGATTTTCTGACCGATAGTGGTACATCGGCAATGAGTAATAACCAATGGGCAGCAATGATGCAAGGCGATGAATCGTATGCCGGGGCACGAAGCTGGCAACATTTTGAGCATACCGTTTCGGAATTAACCGGTATGGCTTTCATATTACCTACGCATCAGGGTCGCGCAGCCGAGCGCATTTTGTATGGACATTTAGGCGGCACGGGCAAATATTTTATTAGTAATACGCATTTTGATACCACCAGAGCCAATATAGAATTTAGTGGCGCAACTGCCATTGATATTCCTGTGCCGCAAGCTGCCGATTTAGAATCTGATTATCCTTTTAAAGGCAACATTGATACCGATAAGTTGCAACAACTTATTATACAGTACGGTGAAAACATTGCTGGTGTTATACTAACTGTAACTAACAACAGTGGCGGTGGACAACCTGCCAGTATGCAAAATGCAAAAGAAGTAAGTGCAATTTGCAAGCGACATGGTATTTTGTTTATACTCGATTGTTGCCGCATAGCCGAAAACAGTTACTTTATCAAACAAAACGAAAACGGTTTTCAGGAATATTCGTTTAAAGAAATTGCGCAACAAATGTTTGCATTAGCAGATGCAGCTGTAATGAGTTCGAAAAAAGATGCTTTGGTAAACATGGGCGGGTTTTTAACGTTGCGCAATAAAACCCTGGCCGATGCTTGTACGCAACTGCTTATTATTACCGAAGGCTATACTACTTATGGAGGCTTATCCGGACGTGATATGGAAGCAATTGCAGTGGGGCTTAACGAAGTGTTTGATGCTGATTATCTGAAATATCGTATAACCAGTACCCGGTATCTGGGCGAAAAAATTAAAAGCAAAGGCGTTTCAATAGTTTATCCGGTTGGAGGCCATGCGGTTTATGTTGATGCAAAAAAGTTGTTTCAACATATTCCTGTAAATCAATATCCGGGGCAAGCATTGGTTTGCGAATTATATAAAACAGGAGGAGTCAGGAGTGTAGAAATTGGATCGGTAATGTTTGGAAAATACGATGCTAATAGAAACTTAATACCTGCACCTTATGAGTTAGTTCGTTTGGCTATACCCAGACGTGTTTATACACAGTCGCATATAGATTATGTGGTAGAAGTATTTGATGAGATTATAAAAAATAAAACCACTGTAAAAGGATTTCAAATTACATACGAACCTGAATTCTTACGTCACTTTACTGCTCATTTTAAACCAATTGACTAAAATCATAAATGTAACTGATTATACTCATTTACATAGTTACATATTCTGATTGCATTTGCATAAAATATTAATCTATGCCCATTTATAAACAAGTTGGTCATATACCCAACAAACGTCATATTGTATTCCGAAATAAAAACGGCAACCTTTTGCATGAAGAACTGGTTGGTACCGAAGGGTTTTCTGGCCTTTCAACCTTAGCATATCATCTGTATCCACCTACCATGGTTAAAGAGATGGGTACACCTTATTCTGTTCGACCAACCATTGCCGTTGAAGACAATTTGCAGGCACGAAGTTATTTAACAATGGATGCGTTGCCAATGGATGACTATTTGGAAAGCCGCACCATCTTATTTGTAAACGATGATTTAACCATAGGTACAGCAGCTCCCAAACAAAGCATGACTGATTATTTTTTTAAAAATGCCGATGCCGATGAGTTAATATTTATCCACGAAGGCAATGGTAAACTTACAACCATGTTTGGCTCCATTGATTTTGCTTTTGGAGATTATTTAATTATTCCGCGAGGTACCGTGTACCAAATAAAGTTTGAGAATGCCCATAACCGAATGCTCATTATCGAATCGTTTAGTCCGATTGAAACTCCAACACGTTATCGTAATAATTACGGTCAGTTTTTAGAGCATGCACCGTTTTGCGAACGCGATATTAAATTACCGTCAAATCTTGAAACGCATGATGTGCAAGGCGAATTTTTAATCAAGATTAAAAAGTGTGGTTTAATTTATCCCTACGTTTATCAAAATCATCCATTCGATTTGGTGGGATACGATGGCTATTGCTTCCCGTATTCATTTTCAATTTTCAATTTCGAGCCTATTACAGGTCGCATTCACATGCCTCCGCCCATACACCAAACATTTCAGGGCAATAATTTTGTTATCTGCTCATTTGTTCCTCGCTTGTATGATTACCATCCGCAAGCTATACCGGCACCATATCATCACAGTAATATTGATAGCGATGAATTACTTTATTACGTAGCAGGCGATTTTATGAGTCGTAACGATATTCAAAAAGGTCAGATAACATTACACCCGGCTGGTATTCCGCACGGGCCACATCCAGGTGCAATTGAACGAAGCATAGGCAAAACGGAAACCAACGAACTGGCTGTAATGATTGATCCTTTTAATCCGGTTAAAATTACGGAAGAAGCTATGAAACTCGAAATGCGTCAATATTACCACAGTTGGTCAAAGCCTCAACAAAAGTCAAATGGACAACCACATTCAATTTAATTGGCTAACGAAAACAAATCAATTAAAATAATCTATCATGGATAACTTAACTGAAGTAAAAAATTTCAATTACGCAGAAACAAAAAAAATATTCGCAGGTGCAGCAGATTTTTTACCCATACTGGCAACCGATTATGTTGAGTTTTATGTGGGCAATGCCAAGCAAGCTGCACATTATTATAAAACAGCCTTTGGTTTTCAAGAGTTGGCTTATGCAGGCTTAGAAACCGGCATGCGCGATCGAACAAGTTACGTGTTGCAACAAGACAAAATCAAACTGGTATTAACTACACCTTTAAATAATGATGAAATAGCATCACATTTAACCAAACATGGCGATGGGATTAAAGTTATCGCATTGCGCGTTAACGATGCTTACGATGCCTATGCCCAAACCATGAGCAGAGGAGCAAAATCGTATATCGAGCCTTATGAATTACATGATGAAAGTGGCGTAGTGCGCTTGTCGGGTATTTACACCTATGGCGATACCGTTCATTTATTTGTGGAGCGCAAAAATTATAAAGGCTTGTTTTTGCCCGGATATGAAAAATGGCAAACTGAATATAGTCCTATTGATACCGGACTAAAATATATTGATCACATGGTTGGCAATGTTAATTTAGGAGAAATGGAAGTTTGGAGTAAGTTTTATGCCGAAGTAATGGGCTTTTATAATCTGATAACTTTTGATGATAAAGATATAAGTACGGCATACACAGCGTTAATGAGCAAGGTTATGACTAATGGAAACGGATACATCAAATTTCCGATTAATGAACCGGCTAAGGGTCTTAAGAAATCACAGGTACAAGAGTACCTTGATTTTTACAATGGCCCGGGTTGCCAGCACATTGCAGTTGCTACTGACGATATTGTTTATACAGTTTCGGAGATGCGCAAACGTGGTGTTGAGTTTTTATATGTACCAGGCAGTTATTATGATACTGTAAAAGAGCGTGTAGGTATTATCGAAGAAGATTTAAATGAACTGAAAAAATGGGGCATTATGGTTGACAGAGATGAAGAAGGATATTTACTCCAAATTTTTACCAAGCCGGTTGAAGATCGCCCCACACTGTTTTTTGAAATCATACAACGCAAAGGTGCACAGTCGTTTGGCAAGGGAAATTTTCAGGCTCTTTTCGAAAGCATAGAAGCCGAACAAGCACGCAGAGGTACTTTGTAACCGGTACCTAACTTATTTATCTAACAAAGTAAATCGCGTTTACGGGTTAGTAAATGGCCGAATCAAGCTGTAATTTATGCTGTTGTTTTATAAAGTCAGATATGATTTTATAGGCATAGGTATTTGTTAGTACTTTATGATAATCTTAGTTAAATACGCTTTTATATACATTAAAAATGTACGTTATTCGCGCGGGTTAAAAAACCTGCAAAGCCTATAAACATTGGCTATTAGCAAAACAAAGACAGATTAATCACACTAAGCAAAAATACCTATGGCCGAAGGCGAAAACATTATTAAAATTAACATCGAAGACGAGATGAAAACCGCCTACATTGATTATTCAATGTCGGTAATTGTTAGTCGGGCCTTACCTGATGTACGTGATGGTTTAAAACCGGTACACCGCAGGGTACTTTATGGTATGCTCGATTTAGGTGTGCTTAGCAACAGATCTTATAAAAAATCAGCTCGTATAGTTGGCGAAGTTTTGGGTAAATATCATCCACATGGCGACTCATCCGTTTACTTCACCATGGTACGTATGGCCCAAGATTGGAGCTTACGTTATACCTTGGTTGATGGCCAAGGTAATTTTGGCAGTATGGAAGGCGATCCACCGGCTGCTATGCGTTACACCGAAGTACGTATGCGCAAATTAGCCGAAGAAATGTTAGCCGATATTGAAAAAGATACCGTTGATTTAAGAAACAATTTTGATGATACACTTCAGGAACCCACTGTTTTACCATCGCGGTTTCCTAATTTATTGGTAAATGGTTCATCAGGTATCGCTGTGGGTATGGCCACCAATATGGCACCACATAACCTTACTGAAGCCTTAAATGGTGTTATTGCTTACATCGAAAATAAAGACATCACCATTGCCGAGTTAATGCAACACCTAAAAGCACCCGATTTTCCGACAGGCGGTATTATTTATGGCCATAGCGGTGTTAAAGATGCTTATGAAACCGGCAGAGGCAGGGTAGTGCTACGTGCAAAATACACCATCGAAACGTTGGCTAATGGCCGCGAAAGGATTATTGTAAATGAAGTGCCATACTTAGTAAACTATGCCGAAATGCTTGATAAAACCAAGGATCTTATTAATGATAAAAAAATTGAAGGCATAAGCGAACTCCGAAACGAAAGTAGTAAAGAAGGTGTAAGGCTTATTTACGAAATTAAACGCGATGCAATGGCAAGCGTTGTGATAAATAACCTATTTAAATATACCGATTTACAAACCTCGTTCAGCATTAACAACATTGCATTGGTAAACGGCAGACCTGAGCTGCTAAACTTAAAAAGCCTGATTGTTCATTACGTAAATCATAGACACGATGTTTTAGTAAGAAAGACAAAATATGAATTAAACGAAGCCCTTAAGCGTGCACACATATTAGAAGGATTATTGATTGCACTTGACCACTTAGATGAGGTAATTGCACTAATAAGAGCCAGTCAAACACCCAATGAAGCGCAAACCGGATTGATGGAGCGTTTTGCATTGTCCGAAATTCAATCGAAAGCAATTCTCGAAATGCGCTTACAACGTTTAACAGGCTTGGAGCGCGAAAAAATTAAGGAGGAATATGCCGAATTGATGAAAACCATCGAATATCTGAAGGAAATTTTGGCCGATGAAAATTTAAGATTTACTATCCTTAAAAACGAAGCAATAGAAGTACGTGATAAGTATGGTGATGCCCGCAAATCGGAAATAGTTTATCAGGGCGATGATATCAGCATGACCGATATTATTGCAGATGATGCCGTAGTTATTACCATTTCACATTTGGGTTATATTAAACGCACACCTTTAACAGAGTACCGAACCCAAAACCGTGGCGGGCGCGGTAGCCAAGGTAGTGCTACCCGTGACGAAGATTTTGTTGAACATCTGTTTATTGCAACCAACCATAATTACATATTGTTGTTCACCGAAAAAGGTCGCTGCTATTGGTTGCGTGCCTACGAAATACCCGAAGGCAACAAAACTCAAAAGGGTAGAGCCATTCAAAATCTTATTCAAATACCGGCCGATGATAAAGTAAAAGCATTTATAAATGTTAAAGACTTACAAGACGAAGCTTATATAAACAGCAACTATATTGTTATGGCTACCAAATGCGGCATTGTTAAAAAAACATTACTCGAAGCATATAGCAGAGTACGCCAAAATGGTATAAACGCCATAAATATTGAGCCGGGCGATACACTTTTAGAAGCCCGTTTAACCAATGGCAATAACGAAATTATTTTAGCAACTTTAAGCGGAAGAGCCATACGGTTTAACGAAGCAAATGTTAGGGCAGTAGGCCGCAATTCTATTGGTGTTACAGGTATTAGAATGGATGATGCCAATGACGAGGTAATTGGCTTTGTATGCATTGATAACCCCGAAAAAGAAACCATATTAGTAGTATCAGAAAACGGTTTCGGAAAACGCTCCGACCTGGAAGATTACAGAACTATAAACCGTGGTGGAAAAGGTGTACGCACCTTAAATGTAACCGATAAAACCGGCCAATTGATAGCCATTAAATCAGTGGTTGAAAACGACCAGATTATGATAATTAACCGGTCGGGAATTGCAATCCGCATGGATGTTAGCGATTTACGAATTCAAGGACGTGCCACACAAGGTGTTAAAGTAATTAAGTTAGATGAAGGCGATAGTATTGCTTCGGTATGCAAAATTGATGAAGAAGCTTTTGAAGAAGTTGTTACAGACGTTACAGCAGAAAATATCCAGCCTGATAACGACAATTCAGAAGCAACAAATCCTGATAGTAACAATCTGCCAGAATAAGAATATAGACTATAAAATCATATCCTAAATTATTAAAAATGAAGAATTTAACAATTTTATCTCTTTTTGTTTTTACATTTAATTTTACCTGGGCTCAAAAAGCCAAAGTTCAAACGGCATATAGTTACATGAAAGCAGAAGAGTTTGATAAAGCCAAAGAAGCTATCGATGAAGCAAGTGTTAACGAAGCAAGTGCCGTAATGCCTAAATGTTGGTATTATAGAGGTTTGATTTACCAAAGCCTATATAAAAACCGTAAATATGGTGCCTTAGCCGAAGATCCACTGGGCGAAGCTTATAAGTCTTTTTCCAAAGCATTGGAACTAGACCCTAAGTATGAATATAAAGACGAAATTAAAGCTGCATTAATGTCAATAAACGCCAACATGTTTAATGAAGGATTAACTGCATTTAATGCAAAAGATTTTAATAAAGCATATAAATCGTTCGACTCATTGTTAAAATTAAACCCTAATGATACAAGCGTACTAATAAATACAGCATTGGCAGCTGACCGGTCGGGCAATAACGAGAAAGCCATTGAACTTTACGAAAAAATTGTAGCCATGAATTATAAGGATGTAGCTATTTATACTTCGCTAATTCATAAATACAAAGAAACCGGAAAGAATGATAAAGCTAATGCCTTGCTAAAAGCTGCGCGACAAGCATTTCCGGCTGATAATAATTTAATGATTGAAGAGTTAAACAATGTTTTGGGTAGTGGTGATGATAAAAAAGCAGCCGAAATGTTAGCAAGTGCCATACAACAAGACCCTAAAAATGCCTCATTGTATTTTGCAGCCGGAACCGTGTATGATAAATTGGCAAACCCACGAGATGCCAAAGGAGTTGAGTTGCCTAAACCCACAAATTTTGATGAACTAGTTAACAAGTCGGCCGATTATTATAAAGGTGCAATATCCAATAACCCCGAATATTTTGATGCCAATTACAACTTAGGTGCCTTATACTTTAACCAAGGTGCCGAGTTAGCAAATCGTGCAAATCAATTACCGTTAAGTAAGCAAAAAGAAGTAGATGCATTAAACAAACAAGCTGCTGAGAAATTAAAAATGGCTGAGCCATACCTGGAAAAAGCGCTTCAAATTAATCCAACTGACGAAAGTACATTACAATCATTAAAACAACTTTACGTAAGAACGGGCTCAACCGAAAAATACGAAGCCATTAAAAAGCAATTAGAAAAGAAATAATTTGCGTTATTAAATCAACTTAGTTTTAACATAAAGAGACGGTAAAAATACTACCGTCTTTTTTTTATGCATTAGTTAATTTCAAATTTCACAAATGCCATTTATAAATTACGCTTTCAGCAAATTGAATAATAAAGAAAGGGAATGAATTAACTCAACGTATATAGCAATAGTGCAATTATCATACTTAACATAATATTAATTATGGTAATTTAGTATAAAGCTTTTCAATAGGTTTCTACTATTAAAAAATTCTGATTACAGGCTAATATTTTTAATTACCGGTACCTTGAGCCTTTGATGGTTTGTTTTTATTCAGGTATTGCTTTAAACGAAACCGAAATATATTTTCTGTTGAATTGTATCCATCTTCAAAATTATTTTTAGACAATTGTAAGGTGTAAACCAATTCTAAACGCAAACCGTAATGTATTAGATACCCGATCCCTAGCCTTGCGCGCAACCGGTTTGCAAAACGTTCATGAACTTCATGGTTTAATGAAATAAATTGCTCTAAGTCTGCAATCATATAACATTGATTATTAGAAGTATAAACCTTGTCTAAAACAAGTGGTGTAATTGTTTCGGCCCTTATTCTTAGCCGCATATTGGTTTCCCAAATTTCACTTTCATCGCTATAGAGGTTTCGATGTTCTAAACGCGTTAACAACCGGGTTTTTACACGCTTATCAGGTGCTATATGCAGCCGCACCCCAATCATTTCCCGAATTTCTTTTGTTGTTACAGATTTAGCTTGATAGGTATGACTACCTAAAATAGCTGCCATAAAATCAACATGCTTATTTAGAGCAACCTCAGGCGTTATTTGAAAATCTAAACTATGCCATTTGGGTGTTTCTATTTCAGTAGCATAGGTGCTTGCAAACTCAATATTATACTTTGTTTTAATTGGAATATTGAGCATATACTCAAGCCAAACCTGTTCGCTGCTTTGCGCAATAACAGCTTCATTTTGAAAAATTAATGTAATACTTAAAACACAAAAGAGGACAACTTTTAAGTTTTGCGTAAACAAAGTCATAACGATAACAAAAGTTAGAAAGACCTAAAATAATTTGGTGTTTAATAGCATACTAAAAGTTGTAAATTTTAAGAGTTAAGCAATTTTGTTTATAAATATTGAATTAGCAAAACAAATGCTCGTTTCTTCCTAAAAACTAATGCCTTAACATTTTAGCACTAATGGCAAAAAGCAAAACAGCAATTGGAATGATAAGGAAGGTCCAATCCAAATGATCGCTGTTTTTAATAACCGATGTACCAAAGGTTATCAGTAATGTCAAAAGAAATGCATTCCAGGTTAAGTTTTTCAATTGTACAAAGTCATTAATCTGCAACCAGGGTAAATTTATAGAACTGAATAATGCATTTTCAGGATAAAACAATTTCATAATACTAAGTGATAGGATTAAAAAAAGTAATGCCACTAAAAAAACATCTAAAGACTCAACTATTTCAATACCGGGCTTATGTTGTAGGCCGCTTTGAAAAAATAATGTAACTGCATGAAAAGTTTTATAAACACCTACTAATGTGATAATGATAAAGTTTATAAAAATTACGATTGCAATAATGAAAACGAATACTTTAAAAACTTGATTCATGACTATAACTAAAAGCTTCGTTGGTAAATCGAATCAAAATGTCCATTATGATTATATACTTCATTCGTTTTGGCATATTCATTCCAACCGTTTATTAGTTCAGCTTTTATTTCAGGATATTGTTCGGATAAATCTGTGGTTTCGCCCGGGTCGGTATTTAAATCAAACAACTGCCAGTTACCTGTGCCCATTGGTTTGGGTAGTCTTAATATTTTCCATTTACCTTTAATAAAAGCCTTCATTTCAAAAAGTTCATAGCCAATACCATTTGTGCGGGTTACTTCACCAGCTTGCTCCGTTAATATTGGCATAATAGAATTACCGATTAGCGCATGAATTTTATTACCATTAAATTCAAGTGGATAAGCTGTATTTGTTAGTTCTAAAATGGTAGGCATTAAATCTGATACATGCAAGAGGCTGTTATTCCATTTCCCGCCAGCATTTTTGCCAGGCATTTTTATAACAAGTGGAGATTTTAT
Organism: Bacteroidia bacterium; assembly: GCA_016788165.1. Classification (GTDB taxonomy): domain Bacteria; phylum Bacteroidota; class Bacteroidia; order AKYH767-A; family OLB10; genus JAEUTH01. The sequence continues at coordinate 230,399 of JAEUTH010000021.1, forward strand.
ACCGCCTTCAGTTGTAAATGTTTTAAAAAATTTAAACGGTGCCGACACAGCCTGGGCCCATCCCGGTCCCATTTCAATATATGAATTTTTAGAGCCGCGATTTTCCATTTCATTTTCAAATGAACCTAAGTATTTACCGTCTTCATTTCCAGGGTAGAAACTTGCCATCTGACCATTTGCACCATTATCTGAAGTAAAAATGATCATCGTATTATCATACATCCCCTCTTTTTTCAGATATTCAAATACACGACCGATGCTCATATCCATGTAGTCCAGCATAGCGGCATAAACTTCCATATCTCGGGCATATTCCTCCTTGTGATGTTGATCGAGTTTGTTCCATTGTGGTACTGTAGGATTTTTTGCAAAACGATTTAAACTCTGCGGAACAATTCCAAGCGCTTGTAAATTTTTAAGCCGTTGCATGTAAAGGGAATCCCAACCCATATCAAATTTACCTTTGTACTTTTCAATATATTCTTTTGGAGCATGCAAAGGGTCATGCACGGCTGTATAAGAAAGAAATGCGAAGAATGGTTTTTCATCCGCTTTATTTATCTTAATGAACTGGATCATTGAATCCGTGTAATTTCTTGAAGAATAAAAATCCTGAGGTGGCTCTACTTCTTTACCATTTCTAGTATATGACATGTGTTGTGGTGGAGCCAGTGCTTTTTTATCGCTCCAGTGACTTCCTCCACCTGTGCTAAGTATGAAAGTCTGCTCAAATCCGCGATCATAAGGATCTCGACCAGGGCCCTCACCTAAATGCCACTTACCAGTCATATAGGTATGATAACCATTATTGCGTAACAATTCGGGTATGGTGGCAACTTGGTTGCTAAGGTAACCAGCGTATCCCGGAAGATTTTGATTTTGCAAAACAGGGTAATCAGCCTCGCCCATAATGCCCAACCCCGCAACGTGATTATCGTTACCTGTTAGCATTACCGAACGGCTTGGTGAGCAAGTTGGCAGCACATGAAAATTTGAAAACAGGCTACTCTCTTTTGATAATTGTGTTAAAATGGGCGTGCTTATGTTGCCACCAAAAGGTTCAATATCACTAAAACCCATATCGTCAGCAACTATGAGCAATATATTAGGTTGCTTAACAGGTTTTTCTTTCGAAACTTTTTGTTGACATGCAATCGTTGTTAAGCAAACAAATATGGTGAGGTATTTTAAAAACATAACTTTTTTCAATTATTATTTAATGCGTATGGTATAATCTTGATTTTGTGCTTCAATATCCATTTTTTGTGCAGGCAGGTTTAACGTTGTTGTTGAAATGTGATTAGTGCCGTTCTGAAAATTTTCATAATTAAGTTTACCGGCAACTTTTTCATTCCCCAACAAACTTTCAAATTTTTTGAATAGGTAAAGATTTGATTTAGGGTCGATATGAATTTCTAATTTATCACCGCTAACATGCACATCACTTGCAATAGCAATAATTTTTTCTGCTGATTTTGTTATGGTAGCTTTACTGAAGAAATCAATCATTTCTCCTTTCGACATAAAGGTATAACTCATAGCCAAAGCCAATGCCTTTTCTATATAATCTAATTTACTTTCAGCTGCATTTTCTTGCGCTGCGCCTCTTATGCCCGGCTTCTTTTTTACAGTTGTTGTGGCGTCAATTATTTTGGTATTCAATTTACCTTCAGGTGTATAACTAAATTCAGTAACGGTAGTTAATTTTAATTGGCTTTCAATAAATACCTGCGACTTCCGTTTCCAAACATATTCTTTTAGTTTTTGTTGATTTTGAGCTTCGGCATTAGATACAGCCAGTGATAATTGTTCGCGATCTGTTTGAGCCATTGTGTTTACAAAACTAATGGCCATGCCAAAACATAAAATAATAAGTTTCATTTTTAATTTATTAAGTAATAAAATTGTATTGGTAATATTAATATAACCTAAAATGTATTGCCACATTTATATTCAAAATGTAAAAATTCAATGGCATATTTTTACTTAAGGCATATATCTATAAACTTTTGGTTCTGAATTGCGACAAACTTAAAATTCTTATTGTTGCCATTTTAATATAGGCAGTTAATTAACCGTATAATGAATTTGTTAAATCAGCCAACCGTTGCCGAAGTTTTAACACAACTGAGCCGAATACTTGCATTTAAAACTTTTAAAAACTCAAGCATTCTATCCACCTTTCTTGATTACATTGTAAGAACCAAACTAGCAGGAAATGCAATTCAGCTGAAGGAATATACAATAGGTGTAGCAGTGCTGTTGAAGAAAGCAGATTATAACCCTCAAACTGATGCTGCCGTAAGAATTCATGCCAGTAGATTGCGTAAGGCATTGGATGAATATTACAGCATCGAAACCCATGCTGTTGAATTATTTATATCCATTCCTAAAGGGAGCTACATTCCTTATTTTGAATGGCGAATAAATTCTGATAAGGGTTTTGTTAATCAAACCGAATTTGAAGGAGTTAAGCCTTCAATTGCATTGCTCCCTTTCCATGCTTACGATGAAACTTTGTTGCCACTTGCAGATGGTATTTGTGATCAGATATGTACTGAATTGACTAATTACAATGAATTGCTGGTTAAAGCTTACTTTAATTCACGTCATGTTGCTACTCAGGTTAGTGATATTAAAAGTGCCGGGTACTTACTCGATTGTAATTATCTTATTACCGGTACTATTCAAACCGATGGAATGTTCTTACGTTGTCGGGTTCAATTGATAAGAACGCATGATCAGCAACAATTATGGGCATCGGCTTATGAGAAAAAAATGGCTGAGTTTAATACCTTCGAAATACAGGATGATATTGTTTTACATGTTGTTAATAACATAGCTGGTAGTTATGGTATTATAAATAGAACAAAAGCGCAAAAGATATTAAAACATGATGGAGGAATATTAAATATCAAGGTGTACGATGCCATTTTCTGGTATTATCACATGGTAAGTAATCAAAACGAAGTTGTTTTTGAAAAGGCTATTGCTGCAATGAAAAATGCAGTTCAAATAGATTCGAATTATGCCATGGGTTGGGCTGTACTTAGCGAAACCTATGTTTCGGGAGTTTTCAATGGATTTAATAGTCAAATCGAAAATCCTTTACAAGAAGCAATAGCTTGCGGTAAACGTGCATTACGTTGTGATCCTTCATGTCAGGCGGCATATCAGGCTTTGGCTTTAGCCTATTTGTTTCAACATAAAAAAAAGGAATGCCTGGATATTATTGAACAGTGGCAAATGCTTAAATCTAATGCCGCTGGTATTGCCGGTGGTATTGGTTTTTGCCTTATCTGTTGTGGCAAGTACGATGCAGGATTTAAATTAATGCAACATTCAATTCAGATTAATCCTTATTACCCATGGTGGTTTAACGGTGGGTTGGCATTTTATCATTATAAACAAAAAAATTGGTCAGAAGTAGTATTCTGGTCCGATAAGCTTAACATTTATTCTGATAGTTGGAAATTAATACTTTACATAGCAGCATCATTCGAAATGGGTGATAATATTAAAGCTACAGCTTTCAAGCTACAATTTAGTAATGAATTCCCTTTCATTCTGCAGCATTTAGACCCCTATATAGGTGCATTTATTCAGGATAAAAAATTATCCAACCGACTAATAAAAGTAATTAAACTGGTTGAATAACAGTTACTATAAACACAACCAGTAAATGTAGTTGCTAAGTTTAAAAAGGCTTAGCAACTACTTACTTCAAAATCAATCTTCCAGGTAACCAAATTTACCGGTATTAAAATCGTTAAAGGCTTGTACCAACTCAGCATGCGTATTCATAACAAATGGACCATGTGCTGCTATGGGTTCATTCAAAGGTTTGCCGCTGATAATTAAAACCACAGCATTTTCAGTTGCTTCGATGGTAAATTTACTACCATCGTTTGCCATGAGGGCAAAATTATCGGTAGGTACTTTTTCATTATCATTAATAATTATTGACCCTTCAATTACCAATAATGCTGTATTAAAATCTTCAGGCAGCGCAAAATCAGCCTTGCCGTTTCTATTTAATTTAGCATTAAGTATATGCAATGGGCTAAATGTTGTAGCGCTACCTTTACTACCATTGTATTCACCAGCTATTACTTCAATTAACCCTGCATCATCGGCCAAAGTTACCTTTGGAATTTCACTATTTAATATTGACTGATAACCGGGTTTGCTCATTTTATCTTTGGCGGGTAGGTTAATCCACAGCTGTACCATTTGAAAAACACCACCGGTTTTGCTCCATTCGGTTTCATGAAATTCTTTATGCAAAACCCCACTTGCTGCTGTCATCCATTGAACATCGCCTCTGCCAATAACGCCACCCCCACCAGATGAGTCCTGATGTTCGACACTGCCTTCGTATGCAATTGTTACGGTTTCAAAACCTCTATGCGGATGCACCCCTACACCTTTTGGAATTTCAGATGGTGGAAAATTATACTTCGAATTATAATCCAACATAATAAAAGGATCCATGCGCTGCATATCTAACATGGGATAACTTGGAATAAAATTATGTACTCTAAAGCCATCGCCTACAAAATGTGGTGCTTTAGGTGTTGCTACCATTTCTACACTTCTTGTTTTCATTGATTCTGTTTTTAAATTATAGTGCAAAGGTGTGCCAACAATTTGTACTGCGAATTGATGTATGTTAAGAAGTGCGATGGCTGTTGGCCAGTTCTTTTCTGATGCGGCTTAAGCTTTCGGGGGTGATGCCTAAATAGGAGGCCACCATGGTTTGTGGTACGCGCAGCAATACATCGGGATAAGTTTGTATAAAGTCTAAATACCGTTGATGTGCTGGGTAACTTTGTAATTGTGTAATTCGTTTTTGCAGGCTGGCTATATGCTTGTGTAATAATTGCAAATTAAAATCGGCAAAACCTGTAATTTTAGCCGATAAGTTGTCTATCAAATCTTTTTTGATAACACATACTGTTGAATCTTCAATAGCATCTATGTAATAAGATGATGGTTTATTTAAATATTCGCTTTCGCGGTTTGATATAAACCAATTTTGTGGCGCAAACTGTAATATATGCTCTTTGCCTTTATCATCAGTAGAATATTGACGTAACAAACCGGTTTCAACGTAATATGCATTTTTACTCAATTCGCCTTGACGAAGTAGCCATGTGCCCTTAGCAACATTCAACTTATTACATTGCGATAATAATGCATTTGCCATTTCATCAGTAACCGATATATTACCTGTAAGAAAGTTGTTAAATTCTAATGATTTCATCAAATAAGTAAGTTTAAAATTATAGTTCCTTTATAAAATCAGTTAAACAATTTGCAAAGGCAAACTATATCGTTTGTGGTGATTAATGTAAGTACTTTATAGCTTAAAAAACAATCAACTGCTGAAACTGTTACAATTTAAATCAACATGATTTTTTTTTAAAAGACGTAAGGTAAACTGATTATTCCTTTGACTCCACTTTAACCAAGTTCATATTTATTTCAGTTTTACTTAAGGCTATAACGAATAAGACTTATTGTATCATTGGCTTTAACGATGGCTTTGGTTTGGTTTGAAAAGTTTATAACAACTGTCTTAAAACAACAAGAGCCCCATTGGGACTCTGGTTGTTTAGTGCAATGTAAATGCTGGTATTACTTCTTCAAATCATACCGGTCGGCATTCATCACCTTTACCCATGCTTTCACAAAATCTTTCACAAATTTTTCTTTGTTATCATCTTGTGCATACACCTCTGCATACGACCTTAGTATAGAGTTCGATCCGAAAACCAAATCAACGCGGCTGGCAGTGTATTTTGTTTTGCCCGATTTTCTTTCTACGATGTTGTACAGGTTTTCTGAAACCGGCTTCCACTCAAATCGCATATCGGTAAGGTTTACAAAGAAATCGTTGGTTAACACGCCTTCTCTTTCGGTGAACACACCCTCTTTACTTCCACCGAAGTTAGTGCCCAACACCCGCATGCCGCCAACCAGCACCACCATTTCCGGTGCAGTAAGGCCCATCAGTTGTGTTCTGTCTAACAACAGTTCTTCGGGCGTTACAGCATAATCTTTTTTCAGAAAATTTCTGTACCCATCATGGATTGGTTCTAAATCTGAGAAAGAATCTGCATCAGTTTGCTCGGCTGTTGCATCACCACGGCCGGCAGCAAATGGAACGTTCACCGCAACACCTGCTTCTTTTGCAGCTTGTTCAACAGCAGCACTTCCGCCTAATACAATCAAATCGGCAATGCTTACTTTTTTACTTAAGCCTTTCTGAATCTCGGTGAGTTTGTCCAATACTTTTTGCAAACGCTTTGGCTCGTTTCCTTCCCAGTTCTTCAACGGCTCCAACCGAATACGCGCACCGTTGGCACCGCCTCTGAAATCGGATCCACGGTAAGTGCGGGCCGAATCCCATGCTGTATTTATTAACTCAGTCTTGCTTAATCCGCTGCTTAATATTTTAGATTTCAACTCTTCCACTTCCGCATCCGACAAGGTATAGTTTACATTTGGAATAGGATCTTGCCAGATCAACTCTTCTTTCGGTACATCGGCACCCAGGTAACGCGACTTAGGTCCCATATCTCTGTGCGTCAATTTAAACCAGGCACGGGCAAATGTTTCTGAGAAGTAATTGAAGTCGTTGTAAAACTTCTCTGAGATCTTTCTGTATTCCGGATCAACTTTCAACGCCATATCGGCATCGGTCATCATCGGGTTTCTACGCACTTTGGGATTAAAGGCATCCACCGGTTTTTTCTCATCGGGCATATTAGTGGGCACGTATTGCCATGCACCAGCCGGACTTTTAGTCAATGCCCAATCGTAATTCAACAACAAATCAAAGAAACCATTGTCCCATTTGGTTGGGTCGGTTGTCCAGGCACCTTCAATACCGCTGGCCATGGTTTTATCTTTATTACCCGAGCCATCCGGATTAAACCAACCCAAACCCTGATGTTGTATATCGGCTGCTTCCGGCACACCACCCAACACTTCTGCTTTTCCGTTTCCGTGAGCTTTACCTACCGTGTGTCCACCGGCAGTTAACGCTACGGTCTCTTCATCGTTCATCGCCATCCGTGCGAAAGTTTCGCGCATGTCTCTGGCTGTTTTCAACGGATCAGGTTTTCCATCTACGCCTTCGGGGTTTACATAAATCAATCCCATCATTACGGCCGCCAATGGATTTTCCAAATCTCTGTCGCCAGAGTATCTGCTTCCTTCGCTACCGGTTGGTGCAAGCCATTGTTTTTCAGAACCCCAATAAATATCTTTTTCAGGATGCCAGATTTCTTCTCTTCCGCCACCGAAACCAAACGTTTTTAAACCGGCTACTTCATAGGCAATTGTTCCGGCTAAAACCATCAGATCGCCCCACGAAATTTTGTTGCCGTATTTTTTCTTGATAGGCCAAAGTAATCTGCGGCCTTTGTCGGTGTTCACATTATCTGGCCATGAGTTGAGTGGCGCAAAACGCTGGTTACCGGTGTTGGCACCACCACGGCCGTCCGCTTTTCTGTACGTACCGGCTAAGTGCCAGGCCGTGCGGGCAAACATTCCCGAATAACTTCCGTGATCGGCCGGCCACCATTCCTGGCTGTTGGTCATCAACGACCGCAGGTCAGCTTTCAGGGCTTCTAAATCTAATTTTTTAAATTCTTCTGCGTAATTAAAGTTTTCACCATTCGGATCTGTCTTGGTATCGTGCTGATGCAGGATATCGAGGTTGAGCGATTTTGGCCACCAGTTGGTAACATTGGTGCTGGTTTCTGTGTTGGCTCCGTGATGAAACGGACATTTTCCTTTTGTTGAATTTTCCATTCGTTTTACTTATTAAATTTTCCTGTAATCTGAAGTTTGAAATTTTCTATTTTGAAATTCTTGATTTTTTTCTTTTTGAAATACGCTTGCACCAGCGCATCTAATTCGGGGTCTTTATAATCTTCTATCCGGTCGGTATCCGCACAATATAAATGATGATGATGATCCAGCATGGCATCGTAGCGCATCACATCTTTTTCGCTTTTTACTTTTTTTAAAAGATTATTTTCAACAAAGACATTAAGCACTTTATAAACCGTGCCTACAGAAATATTCGGATAATCTTTTTTAATTATATCAACAACATACTCGGCAGTTGGATGATTATGGCAATGTGCAACTGCATTGTAAATAGCAATGCGTTGTGGAGTAACTTTTAAGCCCTTTTCTTTTAGTTCTTGATGAATTAAAATCATATCAATATAAAGCAGTTGACAATAACTCGTCAAGGATAATAATTATTATTTAATATAAATAATCCTTAGGTAAAAACTTAGAAGAAACAACTACTTCAAACTGAAATTTAATAAGTATTATAAGTTTCTTCAGGTTGCGCTACCTAAACTTGTAAACGCAATTAAAAATATCAACTATTTCATTACCCTTTTTAATGCTTCGCGGGCTGGTTTATATTCAGGCATTATTTCTATACATTTTTGATATGCTTGCCGTGCATTTTGAATGTCGCCTAATAATTCGAAGCAAATACCTGAGTTGTAAAAAGCCCGCACATTGGTAGGTTGAATGCTTATGGCCTGATTATAATATTTAATGGCTTCGCGATATAATTTCAGATTAACCTGATGAATATAACCCATATTAAAGTGTGCGTCAAACATATTGGGTTTTAATTCGATAATAGTAGTATAGTCTTTAATGGCATTATCAAGGTCATTCAATTGCTGGTATAACATGGCGCGCCCATATAATGCCGTAATGCTTTGTGGATTTATTTTAAGTGAGGAGTTAAAAAAATCCATGGCTGCCGGTTTCTTTTGTGCTGTGGCTATGTAAGCCAATTGTTCAAACGAGTCGAAGTGATTTGCATCTATAGCTATACATTTATTAAAATATGCTATTGCATTTGAGGTGTCGCCCTGTTCTTTATAAATCATTGCACTTAGAAAGTTGGGTTTTATTTCCGTGTCATGGGTTTTATATACAGCGTTTAAATATTTTAATGCTTCGTCATATTGTTTTACATAATAAAGCAATTCGGCCAGCTTAATATTTGCATTATAATCAGTTGGGTTTGTAGCCAAATATTTCATGAGCATTTCTTTTGTAAAACGTGTTTCGTTTCTAAAGAAATAAATATCAGCAAGGAGTAATAATATGGTACTGTTTGTTGAATCTAATTCATAAGCTTTTTGAGCATCTTCTAAGGCCAGACTAAAACTTTTATCATCAACATAATATTTGGCGCGTTTTAAATACAAGCCTGCGTTGATACTATCGGCTGCAATTGCATCATTTAACACTGCCAATGCCGGGTTAATGGTTTTAGCGCCACTATTTTCTTGTTTTTGGGCATCTTGGTTGCAAGCCACTAAAAACAACAGACTTATGGCTATCAAAAATTTATACATCATAAAAATAATTGCTGTAATGATAAGAAGCCCGCTTTTGGCGGGCTTTTGTAAGTATTTTAAGTGTTACTCTTGAACGGTATTGTAGTATTCTTTTATTTTATTTTCGATTTCCTCCGATAATTCGGGGTTATCTGATAAAATGCTTTTAACACCATCGCGACCCTGGCCTAATTTGGTATCGCCATAGCTAAACCAGCTACCGCTTTTCTTTATAATATTAGCATCAACACCCAAGTCAATTATTTCGCCTACTTTCGAAATTCCTTCACCGTACATAATATCGAACTCAGTAGTTTTAAACGGTGGCGCTAATTTATTTTTTACAATTTTAACCTTGGTTCGGTTACCACTTACCTGGTCGCCATCTTTTATTTGGCCAATACGTCTGATATCTAATCTTATAGAAGCATAAAACTTTAAAGCATTTCCGCCCGGAGTTGTTTCGGGGTTGCCAAACATTACACCAATTTTTTCGCGCAATTGGTTAATAAAAATACAGCAGCAACCTGTCCGGTTTATGGTGCCGGCAAGCTTACGTAATGCTTGCGACATTAGGCGTGCTTGTACACCCATTTTCGAATCGCCCATTTCACCTTCAATTTCACTTTTTGGCGTAAGTGCTGCTACACTATCAATAACGATAATATCAATTGCACCTGAGCGAATTAAATTATCTGCGATTTCAAGTGCCTGTTCACCATTGTCGGGTTGTGATATCAATAAATTTTCAATATCAACTCCTAATTTTTGTGCATAAAACCTATCGAATGCATGTTCGGCATCAATAAATGCAGCAATGCCACCTTTAAGTTGCGCTTCGGCTATGGCATGTATGGCTAAGGTGGTTTTTCCTGACGACTCAGGTCCATAAATTTCAACAATACGGCCCTTGGGCAAGCCGCCAATGCCTAGTGCCATATCGAGGCCTAATGAGTGGGTACTTATGGCTTCAATGGGTTCGATAGCGTTATCGCCCATACGCATTATAGTACCTTTGCCATAGGTTTTTTCTAATTTATCAATTGAAAGCTGAAGCGCTTTAAGTTTTTCTTTAGCATCGTCTGAAGCCATATTTTCTTTATTTTTTTAGTTTAACAATGTGGGCAAAAATGATATAATTTTAATTTGGAACAACCGGTTATTACCTAAAAATTGTAACAAAATACTTTTGGATAAAAGCAACAAAGCCCGCATAAATGCAGGCTTTGAAGTAAAAGGCATGAACAAAGGTGAATTGTTTAATCCTTTTTTTCTTTGATGCGGGCGGCTTTGCCTGAGTATTTACGCAAGTAAAATAAACGTGCCCTGCGTACAATACCTCTTTTATTCACATCAATGCGTTCTATTTTGGGAGAATCAACAGGAAATATGCGCTCTACGCCTACTCCATGTGATATTTTTCTGATAGTAAAAGTTTCGGTAGCTCCATTACCTCTACGTTGTAAAACAACGCCTTGAAATAACTGCTCTCTTTCTTTATTACCTTCTTTAATTTTATAAACAACGGTTACGGTATCACCTGCTTTGAAAGCCGGACGAGGCTTTACTTCAATTTTACTGGCCTCTTGGGCAACTTTTAACAAATCCATACTGAAAATTAACTTTTAAATGGGGCGCAAACATACACTTTTTTCAAACATGACAACATTTTGATATTGAAATGTTGATTTAATGCACCATATTTATCAAATAATTTTGTTGAAAAACTTTTTTATCGATGAAAAAATTAAGGCGGTTAAATATTTATTGAAGCAAATCAGGTCTGCGTATTTTGGTTCTGTTTAAGCTTTGTTGGTGGCGCCAATCGTCAATTACTTTTTCATTGCCCGATAATAATACCTCGGGAACTTGCCAGCCATTGTATTCGGCAGGGCGTGTGTAAACAGGTGGTGCCACCAGCCCATCTTGAAATGAATCGTTAAGAGCCGAGGTTTCGTCATTTAGCACACCGGGTAAAAGTCTGATAATACTATCGGCTACAACAGCAGCGGCCAATTCGCCTCCGGTTAGTACATAATCGCCAATTGAAATTTCACGCGTTATCAGATGCTGTCTCACTCTCTCATCCACACCTTTATAATGACCACATAATAAAATTATGTTCTTACAAAGTGATAGTTGATTGGCTACTGATTGGTTTAGTTTTTCACCATCAGGGCTGAGGTAGATAATTTCATCATAATGATTATCTGCTTTAAGGGCCTTAATGCAATTATCAATTGGTTCAATCATCATTACCATACCGGCACCGCCACCAAATGCATAATCATCGGTGTTTTTGTGTTTGGTATTAGCATAATTGCGCAAGTTGATAATATTTACGTTAACTAATTTTTTTTGTTGCGCACGTTTTAAAATCGAATGCTCAAAAGGACTAATTAATAGCTTTGGGTGTATGGTAATTATATCAATTCGCATTCGGCAAAATTAAAATGCAAAGATTTATTTCACTTAAAAACTTGATAATTTTTACAAGTATTTTTCCATGCCGAAGTGCTGAATTTCGCCAAAAAGCAAGTATGAAGTTTTTATAACCCTATAATCACACGATTTATAAAACTCAACTGCATTTTCGCGCGCATCTAAATAAACACGTTTGGCGCCACGTTGTTTGGCTCTATGCTCTAAGTAACTTAGTATTTTTTTGCCAAATCCTTTTGATCGGTAATGTTCATCAACTGCCATATAGCGTACCTGTGCTGTGTAGCTATCGTTCATTTGGATGCGGCAAATAGCAACTGCATTTTGCTGCTTATCTACTATCATTCCATGAATACTGTTTACCTCATGCATGTCAACTTCACTACCGGCAGGCTGATTCCAGGGCTTGCGCAATATCAGCCAACGTTTATAAAAGTACTCTTCAAATTCTTCGGCTGTAATAGGTTCGATAAGCGTATAGTTTTCGAGTAAGTTTTTTTTCATAGGCTGAAATTTGGTGAGGCTAATCTATAAAAAAACTTCAGCTATCATACACCTGATCCCGCCTCCTCCATAAAACTCTATGGTGCCAACATCAACAACAATAAGCAGACCCGATTTTTCGAATGTTTTTAACTGGCTTTTATTTAAACTTTTAAAAGCATTTTCGCTCATTACCCAACAGGGTTCGTTTTTGGCTATAAGGGCAATAACATTGCCTGCAAAATTTTGCATTTGGCCGGAGTTTATAATAACCTTGGTTGTATTTTCCAATGCATCTTCAATTAACCTATGATAGTTTGGAAGCACAATTTCTTTGCAAACAATAGCCAAACCGTTACCTATACTCATAAGTACATTGGTGTGATAAACAGGTTGATTATGAAATGTTGTTTCGAAACTAATAGCCTTATAGCTTAATTGTTGGCATACATCATTTAAAACTTTGATGTTGCTCCGTTCAGAAATGGCGCAAAAGGCTAATTTTTCTTCATGATCAAAAACAATGCTTCCTGTACCTTCTAAAAATAAATTCTTGCTTTCATAATGTGTAAAGTTTAAAAGTTGCCTGCCGTTTTTCAAATAGTGGTTAATGATCATTTCATTACGTTCATTACGTCTGTTGGCAGCCATCATCGGAAATAAAATCACATGCTTATTTGTAACAGCTATCCAGTTATTTGGAAAAATAGCATCGGGCGTTTCGATGTTGTTATTCTCAAAAACGGTAACATCAATACCCGCATCATTTATTTTTAATACTGCGGCATCAAATTCGGCCAGTACTTCTTTCGTATCGGCTTTGCCTGCATGTTGAAAGCTATTGCTACCAGCGGTTTGCTGGTTAAAGTTAAATGCATTATTCCGTACCATAAATATAGTACCTGTTGTTTGTAAACTCATAAAACGTATGTAGATATTAATGAATAAACCTTTGGCAAATATTACTTTTGAGCCATGAATTACAAAAAAATAAACGCTGAAATAATTGCCGAGTTGCAACTAATTTGTGGCGCTAAACATGTTTATCAGGATGCTGATGTATTGGCACATTATGCACACGATTACACTGAAGACTTAAAGTTTATTCCCGAAGTGGTTGTAAAACCACAAACCGCAAATCAGATTTCTGATATAATGATATTAGCCAATAAATATAACATTCCGGTTACGCCACGTGCAGCCGGTACCGGCTTAAGTGGCGGTGCATTACCTGTTTTTGGTGGCATAATTTTATCATGTGAATTGCTAAATAAAATTATTGAAATAGATACAAAAAACCTGCAAGCAACAGTAGAGCCCGGGGTGATAAATCAGGTGCTGCGTAACGAAGTGGAGGCATTGGGTTTATTTTATCCGCCCGACCCGGCAAGCAGAGGGTCCTGTATGATGGGAGGTAATTTAGCCGAATGTGCCGGTGGCCCTAAAGCAGTAAAATATGGCGTTACTAAAGATTATATTTTAAACCTTGAAGTTGTATTACCTACCGGTGAGATAATTTGGACGGGTGCCAATGTTTTAAAAAATTCTACAGGCTATAATATCACACAGTTGATGATTGGCAGCGAGGGTACTTTAGGTGTGATAACTAAAATTGTTGTAAAACTTATACCCCTGCCTAAATTTGATTTACTGCTACTTGTGCCTTTTGCATCGCCCGAAAAAGCATGTGAAGCTGTAAATGCTGTTTTTAGAGCCGGTATTGTGCCATCGGCCATGGAGTTTATGGAACGCGATGCCATAACTTTTACTCTAAAATATGTTGATGCCAAATTCCCAATAACAGATGATGATAAAGCGCATCTGATAATTGAAGTTGATGGTAATGATATGGATGTACTGATGAAAGATTGTGAGAAAATAAGCGAGATAATGTATGAACACCAATGTTTAAATGTGTTGTTTGCGGAAACAGCACAGCAAAAAGCCGACCTATGGAAATTACGCAGATCTACAGGTGAAGCCATTAAATCACATTCGATTTATAAAGAAGAAGATACGGTTGTACCAAGGGCACATCTACCACAATTATTAAGTGGTGTAAAAGCAATTGGAAAAAAATATGGATTTAATAGTGTATGCTACGGCCATGCCGGTGATGGTAATTTGCATGTTAATATTATAAAACAAGAATTAACCGACAAAGATTGGAATGAGAAGGTGCCTGAAGGTATTAAAGAGATTTTTAATCTATGTGTGTCATTAGGAGGTACAATCAGTGGCGAACATGGTATTGGTTACGTTCAGAAAAATTATTTGCCCATTGCTTTTAATTCAACTCAATTAAATTTACAAAAAGGAATTAAAAAACTGTTTGACCCAAATTTAATTTTAAATCCAGGTAAGATTTTTATTTAAAATACATTTTAATGTTTATATTGCTATCAGCAAAATGATTACAATACAAACATTTAAATATGCATTACACTCTTACAACCGAAGAAATGAATAAAGCTTATGCCTGTGCTGTAAAAATAAAGCAACATGGCTCAGCAACCATTATTACCGACCATATTGAAGCGGTACAGTGCTTTTTATGGGATATGATGAAAATGAAAACCAAGGTTTGGCAGCGGCTTCAATTTCAATATGAGAAAAAAGACGAGTACTTTATTGAGCAATGCTAAGCTATGCTGTTGTAGTTTTCGTTTTTACAAAAAAAGCAACTATTGCTGATGTAATAATGCCCATAACCGGTGCAAATATGGTTGACTGTATTATATAATTCTTCAAATTAAAATATGCTTTCGCTTCGGTTTCAGTCATAATATTATTTGCTACAGAGTAATTAATAACATTGGTAAAATACTGGGGCGATATAGCTAATGATGTAATTACTTGAACCAAAGGCGTTAGCAACATTACAAAAACAGAGATAATAACACCGCAAACAAATCCTTGTTTATACGACATATTGCCTTTATAAAAATTGGCTTTTTTATCTTTTAAAGCCAATACATATACTAATATGGCAGGTATTGCAACAAAGTTAGAGTAAAGCGCATGTTTATCAATATGAACATCGTGTAAGCCTGCCAACAGTTCCAATGTCATCCAAACCAACATCATACAAACAAATATGACGGCCCATTTAATTTCGAAACGTACGTTTTGCATTTTAAGGTAGGGGTTATTTAAACTCAGTACAAATAAAGTTTTTTATTTCATTAATTTAAGTATTCCTGCTTTTTTTTAAAGATTACTTTTAAATTTGAGGTAGGCATATCAACAACTAAAAACAAATAACATGTTAAGTAAAAAAATCGAATCGGCATTAAATGAACAAGTTGCTTTAGAGCATGAGTCATCACAACATTATTTGGCAATGGCCTCGTGGGCTGCTATAAATGGATACCAAGGCGTATCAAATTTTTTGTATTTGCAAAGTGATGAAGAGCGCATGCACATGCTTAAATTGTTTCACTACATAAATGACAGAGGTGGCCATGCTTTAGTGCCATCAGGTGTAAAAACGCCAACAAGTTTTAAGGACGTTAATCAGGTTTTTGAATTGGTGCTAAAACATGAAGTAAAAGTTAGTACCAGTATTAATTTATTGGTTGACGCCTGTTTGAAAGAGAAAGATTACTCAACCCATAACTTTTTACAATGGTATGTTGCCGAGCAAATTGAAGAAGAAAATACGGCACGCGAGATTTTAGACAAGCTTAAACTTATCGGAAACGATAAAGGTGGTATGTATTTGTTTGATCGTGATTTAAGTGCGCGACAGCCTGGGGATAGAGATAACAAAGGCAAATGATGTAATTTTAAAAAACAAAAAAAGGGGACTGTTAATCCCCTTTTTTTGTATAAACTAAATGCTAATTATCAGGTGCTTATTTCCGCTTTTACATTTAATAAATCACTTCAAAAAACGTATTGGTTGCATCAACTTGCAAAAGGTTGTTTTTTATTTCCATTTGCACATTGTTTAATTTGTTTGTGCCTGATGGTAATAAATGTTGCGGAATGGATAATTGCCACTTCCCTGGTTTTTTATTTAATACAACCAATACATTTTGGCCGCAATAGCTGCGTACATAAACCATTGCATCATCGTGTTTTAAAATATAGGTATCACCAAAAGTAAGCGCCATATTATTATTCCGTATTGCAGCCAGTTTTTCAACGGTGTGTTTTAATTTTTGTTGTTCAATGTTTAATGTGTCAAATAACATCATGCGCCTGTTATCAGGATCGTTACCTCCGGGTAATCCTATTTCATCGCCATAATAAATACAAGGCACACCGGGTGTAGTAAGTAAGAAAGCATGAAGCATTGCCAATTTTTCGAAACCTCCTGCCCTATTGTTTATGGTCCTGGTCCAGCCTGCTAACTTTGCATCTTCGGAAAATAAAACCGAACCATCAGCATAAGAAATAAACCGCGCCCTGTCCTGATTGCCGGTAATATTGCCCATCAAGTTATGACTGCCGTAATTGTATAAACTTTCGGTTAGTACATTGTTTAAGTTCTCGAAAGTGGTTTCGTTAACGGCAATTGCGTTAACAGCTGCATCGTATAAATTAAAATCGAATTGTGCATCTAATTTTCCGCTGCTTATATAGGAGCCTATTAACTCGGGATTACCATAGGTTTCGCCAATTTGATACAAGCTACGATTTGGATTTTGTGCCTGATACTTGCGGAATTTATATGTAAGTGTGCGCCAAAAATTTTCCTCAATATGTTTGGTTGCATCGTGCCTGAAACCATCAATATCATATTTTGTAATCCAATACATGGCTGTATCGGTAAGTGCATTTACTACTACTTTATCAGCAAATTTCCAGGTTGGTAAAAATGTGTCAAACCAGGTTGTCAGCCTATGCTCGTCCCATTTTTCAGTATTCATACTTCCGTCAGGCAAATACAATGGCGTAAACCACTCGGGTTTTTCGGTTACCAATGGATGGTTTTGATGCACATGATGTGCCACATAATCCAATAGCACATTCATCTGATGTTGATGTGCTACATGTATCAGTTCATTAAATTCTGCATCGTTACCAAAGCGGTTATCAATGTTGTTCATGCAAAGTGGCCAGTATCCATGATAGGCTGAAAACTTGCTGGTTTTCCCTTTATTCCATAATCCCCAGGCACCTTCAGCATTTTGTACAATTGGCGAAAGCCAAATGGTGTTAATACCTAATTGCTTAAAATATCCAGATTCAATTTTTGCTGTAATACCGGCAATATCACCACCCATATTATTGGCTATTGGTAAAATGCTGTTATCAATTGTTGGTCTGTTGTTGTTTTTGTTTCCGTCTGCAAATCTGTCAACCATAGCAAAATACATAATGGCTTTGTGCATATCGCTACGACTTATATCAGATTCGTTGGTAACAACTTTACCATTTTTTACCGGTAACAAAATATCATTACTACGTTTATAGCCATTGTGAGCAAATACTCTGATGGTATGCATTAACGTATCGTAAGCAGGTATTTTAAATTGAATTTTATTGTTTTTACTTTCATAAGTCAATACCGCATTATCGTAAAATACTTTGGCTGTTTTAACTTCATTAATTACTGAAATAGTAATTAAATTGCCTTCGGGCTTATTGCAATATAAAACGGGAATAATGCCGGTATGTCCTACCACAAAAAAATTGTTTTGCCCCCCCATTCCATTGTCTGCCAAATTTTTATTATTCACATCTAACAATTCTTTCTCGTCTTCCCAAATACGGTATTGGTATGTGCCTGGATTAAGGATGAAGTTCGTTTCGTATTGGTTGTTAACCAATTTGAGTGGCGATGCAGCTTTATTCCAGCCATTCATGCTGCCCGATACGGCAACTGATTTGGGTTGGTTTGTAGTTTTGTAAATTAACTTGTAATGCTGTTTTTCGGAATCGAATACCGGAATTTCAACCAAACCCTTTTTACACCAAATTTGTAATACATCTATAGGTTGTTTTGTTTTTCCCTTAATGGTAATGGTTCCTTCTGTTTGGTTAATTTGAAGCGATTTGTTGTTGATTACAATTGAATCAATCTGTTTTATATCTGTAATGTACTCCGTAATATAAACTTTTGTTTCGCTAAAGTTGAGTTGAATGGGTGTACAAATAAAAGGCAGCTTTAGCGTTTTGTTTACTTGCGCATTAGCGGTTGTAAAAAACACTACTGCAACCAAAATTAAGAATCCTGATTTCATATTATTTAAAATAAATTATTTGAGTTAGGCAGTTTCAACAACAAACAATAGTTTGAGTTTATCGGCCACATCCTGCATTAACCACATTGGTGTTGATGTGGCACCGCAGATACCCACACTATCGGTTTCAACAAACCAGCTTGCATTTAATTCGTTTGGTTCTGATATAAAATAGGAGCGCTCGTTAACCGATTTGCAAACGCTGTATAAGGCTTTGCCATTACTGCTTTTTTTACCGCTTACAAAAACAACCACGTCATGCTCCTGACTAAAGCGTTGCATCCGCGGTTCGCGATTACTAACCTGTCTGCACAACGTATCATTGGCTTCTAAATTTTCATCAGTAAGTGCGCCTTTACTTTCAATTACTCGCGCTTCAATAAGTTCTTTCATTTTTTTAAAGCCTGCCGAACTTTTTGTAGTTTGTGAAAAGAAATGAATAGGTTGTTTAAAATCAACTTTTTCTAAATCGGCTTCGGTTCGAACAATAATAGCCTGTCCTTTGGTTTGGCCCACTAAGCCATTAACTTCGGCATGCCCTTCTTCGCCATAAATTACTATTTGCCCATCTGCATCATCAAAACTATCAAAACTGGTTCGTACGCGGTTTTGCAATTTTAAAACTACTGGGCAGGATGCGTCAATAAGTTCGATATTATTTTTTAAAGCTGTTTGATAAGTTGATGGTGGTTCGCCATGTGCTCGTATCAATACTTTGCAATCGTGCAGGTTTTCTAAATCGTTATGTGATATAATTTTTAATCCTTTTTGTGTCAGGCGTGCTACTTCCATGTTATTATGTACAATATCGCCTAAACAATATAAATGGCCTGTTCGGTCTAGTTCGTCTTCGGCCATTTGAATGGCGAAAACAACTCCAAAACAAAACCCCGAATTGTTATCAATTGTAATTTTCATTATCACTTATTTTATCTGAACAGTTTGCAAATTACGTACTTTATCTAAAACAATTTGTAATTGTTCTTGTCGGGTTAAGTGGCTGTTGTCTATCACAATTGCATCAGCGGCACATGTCAAAGGATTTGTTTTACGTGTTGTATCTAACAAGTCGCGTTGGTGTAAATTTGCCAGCACCTCTTCAAAACTTACCTGTAAATTTTTGTTTTGTAGTTCTTTCAGCCTTCGTTGGGCACGTATTTCAGGTTTTGCTGTCATAAAAAATTTTAAATCGGCATTTGGAAATACTGCTGTGCCTATATCACGCCCATCCATAACAACGCCACCATTGCTACCCAGTTCTTGTTGTTTAGCAATTAAAAACGAACGAACTTCTTTCAAAGCACTTACATTACTTACAACATCTGCAACGTGCATGGATCTGATTTCATGCTCAACAAATTTACCATTTAAAGTAATTTCAAATTGTTGAAGGGCATGGTTAAAAAAGAAATCTAAATTTATTTTTTGTAATACACTTGCTACGCTTTGTGTACTTTGTTCAGTAGGAATGTGAATGTGGTTCTCGATAAAATAAAGTGCAACGGCACGGTACATGGCACCCGAGTCAACATATTTTATTTGTAAAGCTAATGCTACATCTTTTGCAAGGGTACTTTTTCCGCATGATGAATATCCATCAATGGCAATAACTAATTTTCTATTGTTTGGAGATGCAGGTAACATGTTGCAAAAGTAGCGTTTTGAGCTGTGTTGCAATGTTGATAACAATATTTTTTCAGGTTGAGTAATTGGCTATTTTGCAAGCATGCTATTAAAATTATATTTTAATTTTTTGGAATATTTTTAATGGCTTATATTAACTGTAGATATCATTTTACAACTAATATCTTTCTTGTAAACGTTATATTGAAATTGTTAATTCCTCAATATTTATTTCACTTAAAAACAAACAATTATGAAAAAACAAAAAATCTTTTTTACGCTATTAGTTGCCGGACAAATGGTAACTACCGTGTATGCACAAAATTGGCTTACATCGGGTAATTTAAGTACAAAAACCGATACCTTAGGTACTCGCACCAATCAAAGTGTAAACATTATAACCAATAATGCCAGCCGCATGTTTATTGCAAAAAATGGCAATGTAGGTATTGGTACTACGGCACCGGCATTTTTATTTGATGTACAAGGCCCAGGTAATGCCAGTATGAGTTTTAAGAGTACAACAGGCACAGCCAATGTTATTTTAGACAGGTTTAATTCTACGAGTACGGCCGGAGTTAATTATCGTACCAATGGGGTACCATATTGGCAAACCGGTACAATTAACAATGATAATTTTGTAATAAGGAATTTGAATTTAGCTGCGCCTGCATTAGCCATAATGTATGCAACGAGTAATGTTGGTATAGGCAACAATGTACCCACAGCTAAATTAGATGTTACAGGTGGCACAACTGCTGCCGATACCATTGCTACCATAAATGCAACTGTAGGTTATGTGGGTGCTTTTGATGTGCCAGCAATTACAGCTTTAAGCGAGCCTGATGCCGGCTATGGTATTGGCGTAGCAGCAGCAGGTGGTTTTATTGGCGTATCGGGCGCATCAACGTTTATTGGCAGTATTGGTTATGCTGATGCAGGCTCAACATCAGGTGGCACCGTTTATGGTATTTATGGCGAGGCAGGCATAGCAACTTCTTCAGTTGGTGTTTTTGGTACTGCTGGCGATGGTACCAATCAGTATGGTGTTTATGGTATAACTGCAAATGGTTTAGCTGATACAGTTGGCACAACTAAATGGGCAGGTTATTTTGTAGGCGATGTAGCCGGAGCGCGTTACTTTAATTTTAGTGATGGTAAACTTAAAGCCAACATTCAACCTATTAATAATGCATTAAACAGTTTACTTAAAATTAATGCCACATCTTATGATTTTAAATGCAGCGAATATCCAAGTTTGGCTTTACCTGCAGGCAAACAATTAGGTTTTATAGCCGAAAATGTAGCACAAGTTTTTCCGGAGTTGGTAAAAGATGCAACCTCGGCCGAAATTATTGGAAAAGACAGAAAAGTAAATCATCCATCGGTTGCATTTAAAGCCGTAAACTACACAGGCCTGATTCCTGTTGTTGTTGAAGCAATTAAGGAACAACAAAAACTGATTGATGCTAAAGATGTTTTGTTAGCAAATCAGCAAGCACAAATAGAGTCATTGCAAAATCAGTTAAACGAAATTAAAGACCTGCTTGTTACTGAAAAATACGGTAATATAAATGCGCAGAGCAGCTTAGCTCAAAATGTTCCCAATCCGGCAAAAGGTACCAGTAGTATTGCTTACATGTTACCACAAAATAAATCGGGTATTATTACCATCGTAGATTTAAAAGGTAATGTTTTAGAAACTTTTCAAGTAAACCAATCGGGTCAGGTTGAAATTAGTACATCTAAATACCAAGCCGGCAGTTATACTTATACTTTAGTTATTGAAGGTAAAGTTATAAGTAGCCGTACTATGGTTATAGTGAAGTAACATGGGCATTTTACACGAAAAAAACTCCGGCAATAGCCGGAGTTTTTTTTTATAATAACGGTGCCACTAAACGTGCTACCGACTCAACTAACCGATATCTTTTCTTCCTTTTTTTCCATGCATGTTTGTCAATTAAAGTGCTGTGTTTTAAATCTTCCAAAAAGCAATCGGTTAATTGTTTATTCAGTGTTTCATTGTAAACAAATGCATTAATTTCAAAATTCAAATCAAAGCTTCTGATGTCCATATTAGCTGTTCCAACTATGGCAAGGTTATTATCAATAGCCACTGTTTTTGCATGTATAAAACCTTTATAGTACTGATATATTTTTACACCAGCATCCAGTAATTCATTGTAAAAAGATTGCGAAGCTGCATTAACAAAAAACGAATCCGAATTTTTTGGTACCAGTAACCTTACATCTAAACCGCTTAACACCGCTTGCTTTAAAGCTGTTACAATGCTTTCGTTAGGTATTAGATATGGTGTAGTTATATATACTCTTTTGGTGGCACATACTATGGCTGTAAAAAATGCAAGCATTAAGGTGGCACGTTCTGAGTCGGGGCCACTGGCAGCAATTTGAACCAAAGCACCATCAAACTTTGGCATTGCCGGAAAGTAAGTGTCTGTTAACGTTAATTTACTTTTACTGCTAAAATTATAATGCAAAATAAAATGTGCCTGAAGCCAGTAAACAGCATCGCCTGTTATGCGTAAATGCGTATCGCGCCAATAGTTGTTTTTATTAGGATTAATATAGCGGTCAGATATATTTATACCACCTGTGTAGCCTGTTTTTCCATCAATTACAATAATTTTACGGTGATTGCGATAATTGATGCGGTTTGCCAATTGTGTAAAATTGATATTACTGAATGGATATATTTTTACACCGGCATTTCTTAATTCATTGACATATTTTCCTTCAATTGCCTTTGCGCCAAAGTCATCATATATAAAACGAACCTCAACACCTTGTAAGCTTTTTTGAATTAATATGTTTTTTATTTTTTGACCAATAATATCATTTTCAACAATGTAATATTCAAAATGAATATGATGTTGAGCCGCAATTAAATCATGCAGGAGTTTATCAAATTTATTTTCGCCATTAATCAACAAATCCACTGTATTGTTTGCAGTTAAACCGGCATAGGCATCGCGCAGCAATAAGCGCGTTAACTCAACTTGATGTTGAAGCAATTCACTTTTAGCGGAAGTTAACAGCCTGGTATTTTCAATAATATCAGCCCTAAATTGTTTTAAGTAAATTATTGCTTCGGCCGGCATCGACTCAAATTTTCTTTTCGTTCGAAAGTTTATTCCAAAAAAGAAATAAACAAGCAATCCAAGTATTGGAAAAAAAAGAATAATAAGAATGTAGGATGTTGTTTTGGCCGGATTCCGGTTTTCAAGTAAAATACGTAAGCAAACTGCAATAGAAACTGCGTAAGTTATGCATGCTAATCCAATCAAAAAATACTTTTCAAATAGATGCATAAAGATCTGTTTTTAATTAATCGCTTTTAAGTATTTATAAAACGTGGATTAATCATATTTTCAATAGAGTAAATCTCGTCCCACTTTGATTGGGTAATGAGTTTATGTTGGTTAACCACTAACTCATGAACCGACTTGCCGGTTTTTAAGGCCTCCTTTGCAATGTTGCTCGACATTTCGTAACCAATAATAGGGTTTAACGAAGTTACAATACCCACACTGTTCATTACACTTTGCAAACAATGCTCGGCATTAGCAGTGATGCCTTTTACACATTTTTCGGCCAGTGTTTGTATGGCATTTGTTAAATATTCGAGCGATGTAAACAAACTAAATGCAATAACAGGTTCCATTACATTAAGCTCCAGTTGACCGGCTTCGGCAGCCATGGTAATTGTCATATCAGCACCTACAACATAAAAACAAGTTTGGTTAACTACTTCAGGTATTACAGGATTTACTTTGCCGGGCATAATGGATGAACCGGGTTGCATTTGTGGCAAGTTAATTTCGTTTAACCCACAACGTGGGCCCGAACTTAATAAGCGTAAATCGTTACATACTTTACTAAGCTTAACGGCACATCTTTTTAAGGTACCCGATATCTGCACATAGGCACCTGTATCATAAGTTGCCTCTATTAAATCATCGGCAAGTACAACGGGTATGCCCGATATTTCTCTGATATATTGCGTAACAATTTTCGAATAGCCTTCGGGCGCATTAATTCCGGTTCCGATGGCAGTGGCACCCATATTAATTTCGGTAACCAATTTCTGTACTTCGCGCATGCGTTGCACATCTTCGCTAATGGTAGTTGCGTAACTTTTAAATACCATGCCCAATGTCATTGGTACGGCATCCTGTAATTGGGTACGCCCCATTTTTAAAATGTCTTTAAATGCTTCGCCCTTTTCTTTACAAGTTTCAACCAATTTTTCCTGGGCTTGTATAAAACTTTCAATCTTATTATAAAGTGCCAATCTAAATGCTGTGGGGTATGCATCGTTGGTTGACTGGCTGCAGTTTACATGATTATTAGGATGCAAAAAATCATATTCACCTTTTCTGTATCCCATGTGTTCTAAACCAATGTTGGCAATAACTTCGTTTGCATTCATGTTGCAACTGGTACCTGCCCCACCCTGTATCATATCACTCACAAATTGGTCTAAAAAATCGCCTGCTATTAAGCGATCAGATGCGTAACAAATAGCATCGCAAATTATTTTATCAAACACTTTACAATCGTAATTAGCTTTAGCGGCAGCCTTTTTTACAATAGCCAATGCTTTAATAAATAAAGGCTCCTGCGAAATAGGAATACCGGTAATATTAAAATTCTGACGGGCACGTAAGGTTTGAATTCCATAATATAATGAATCGGGTATTTGCATTGATCCAATAAAATCGTGTTCGGTGCGGGTGTGCATATTTTTGAGTTTTTATTTTAAAATGGATGAAAATTGGATTGTGTTTTCGATGCTTATCTCAATAGGTTTTGAACTGATGCCATATACGCAACTGCCGCTGCCACTCATAGAAGCATATACACAACCAGCTTTGTAAAGTTGGGTTTTTATTTCGGCAATTATAGGATATTGTTTCATAGCGTATATTTCAAAATCATTGCTGATATGTTTTTGCCAGGTGTTTATTGGATTATTAATATGATGAAACAAGTTTGCGCTACCACCCGGTGTTATTTGTGCATAAGCTTTTGCTGTGTTAACCGATACGTCCGGTTTTATTAATGTAATGTGCATGCCGGTTAAAGCTAAGTTTATTGGCTTTAAAATTTCGCCTTTTTCAGTTGCTAATGCAGGTAAGTTGTCAATAAAAAACCGACAATCGCTCCCTAATTTTGCTGCATATTGTTTCAACTCAATATTGCTGAGTTTTAGTGCAAATAGTTTATTAAGCAACATTAATGTTTGCGCACCATCAGATGAACCACCACCTAAACCGGCTCCATTAGGCAGGCATTTATGCAGGTGAATTACAACAGGTGGCAACGAATAATTTTTTGCCAGCAATTGATATGCTTTGTAACATAGGTTATCAGTTATGTTGCCGTTAAAAGCTAAGCCGCTGATTACACAAGCTACATTTTGCGTAAAGCTAAACAACTGATTTGGCAGTTGCGCAGCTTCATTAATTTCAACTACATCATACCAAGGCACCGGATACATTACGGTTTCGATGTTGTGATAACCATCGGCTCTTTTATTTACAACTTGAAGTCCAATATTAATTTTACAACCGGCTAATGCTAACAAACGATTCTTATTAAGAGTTTAAATTAAATACCTATACACTAACTGTAACGCATTGGTCTTAGCCATTTATTACATATACTTCATAGGAAGCAAATAGTTGGTTACATAATCGGTTACACCCGATTCTAAACTATAAAATGGCTGTGTATATCCAATGCCTTTAAGTTTTTCCATATTGGCTTGTGTGTAATATTGATACGTGTTTCTGATATCCAGGGGCATATCAATCCAAACAATATTTACAGGCACATGCATGGCATTAAATGTATTGGTAGCTAAATCGGCAAAGCTGCGTGCCCTGCCGCTACCTAAATTGTATATACCGGATTGTTTTTGGGTTTCATATAAAAACTGACAAACCGCTACTACATCCTTTACATACACAAAATCGCGCAACTGCTGGCCATCGGCATAATCGGTCCGGTGCGACTTAAACAATTTTACGCTGCCTACATTTTTAATCTGTAGATATGAATGCCATATTACCGATGCCATACGCCCTTTATGGTATTCGTTAGGGCCATACACATTAAAAAATTTAAGGCCTGCCCAAAACGGAGGAAACTTATCTTGTTGTAGTACCCATTTATCAAAGTCGTTTTTAGAATCGCCATAAGGATTTAAAGGTTTTAACCGGTTAATTATTTCGTGATTGTCGTCATAACCTAACTCACCCGCACCATAAGTAGCAGCCGAACTGGCATACACCATCGGAATTTGATATTGTACGCATAACTGCCATACCATTTGCGAGTAGTGCAAGTTTAATTTGTTAAACACATCTACATTAAACTCAGTAGTATCGGTACGTGCGCCTATATGAAAAACAAATTCAATTTGTTGATTATGGGTCTTTATAAAATCGGTAAGGACATCGCGGTGTATAAATTTACTAATAGGCTTATCAACTAAATTCTTTTGCTTTTCAGCATTGCTAAAGTCATCTACAGCAATAATGTTTGCCATGCCTTTATTTAATAAATTTTTTATTAAACAACTGCCAATAAAACCGGCAGCTCCGGTAACAATTATCATAATTAGTTAATTAATTTAAAAAGATAGGTTGTGTTAATTCTGGTATCAATTGTTTATCATAACCAGCGGCAAATAAAGTATTTATTGCTGTTTTCCCATTGCTGCCCAATTTAACCGAGTAATCATTTACATACAAATCAATGTGTTGTTTTATAACGGCTTCGTCCATATTCTGCGCATTCATTTTAATATAAGGCATAACATCGGCTACATTTTCATTTGCATAGCTAATACTTGATGAAATTAAATTGCTTATTTCTTTTTTTACTGCTTCAGGTAAACTACGGGCAACGGCAATACAACCTAAAGGTATAGGCAACTGGGTTTTTAACTCCCACATGGCACCTAAATCGGCAATTAATTGCAAGCCCAATCGGTTATATGTAAAACGGTTTTCATGTATTATAACTCCGGCATCAAAGGCATTTCGTACAAGCGCTTGTTCAATATCTGAAAACAAAAGCGGTGTTTTATTTGATAGCTGTGGATAAAACAAACTAAGAAGTAAATTGGCTGTTGTTTGCATGCCGGGTACACATATATTAAGCGTATTATGCTTTGTATCTAAATTTGGATTTTTAGAAATTAGCAAGGGGCCACATCCATTACCCAAAGCACTACCGGCATCTAATATTTGATAATGGGCACTTACTTGTGCATAAGCAAAAAAACTTAATTTGGTAACCGGCAAAATCTGTTGCATTGCCATTTGATTCAATACCTGCACATCATGCAAATGCGGAGAAAACCTAAATGGACTATCAATTTTTGAATGAATTAATGCATCAAATATGTAGGTATCGTTAGGGCAAGGCGAAAATCCGATATTAAAATGTTGCTTTGATTTCATAATTACAGGGCATCAAAAGTAACGTTTGTTTTTAAAACAACATTTTAGCGCAAAACCTGCTTTACAATTTCAGACGGATAAAAAAATTACTTTTGCGGCCGCATTTTTAAATACAGAAGTTTTGAAACAACAATTAGATAGCATTGAAGAGGCAATTAAAGCTTTACAAAGAGGTGAAACCATAATTGTGGTTGACGATGAAGACAGAGAAAACGAAGGCGACTTTGTAAATGCTGCTGCCAATTGTACACCTGAAGTAATAAATTTTATGGCAACTTATGGCCGTGGATTAATTTGTGCACCAATTACTGAAACACGTTGCGAAGAATTAAAATTAAACATGATGGTTAGTGATAATACCAGCATGCACGAAACACCCTTTACTGTTTCGGTTGATTTATTAGGCCATGGTTGTACTACCGGAATAAGTACAGCCGACAGATCGAAAACAATTAAAGCATTGGTTGACCCTACAATTAAGCCTGAAGAGTTGGGTCGGCCCGGCCATATATTTCCGTTGCGTGCACGTAATGGCGGAGTTTTAAGACGCTCGGGTCATACCGAAGCAGTGGTTGACCTGGCACGTATTGCAGGCTTTGAACCCGCAGGTGTTTTAGTAGAAATTATGAATGAAGATGGAACGATGGCACGCTTACCGCAACTCTATAAAATTGCCGATAAGTTTGATTTGAAAATAATTTCAATAGAAGATTTAATTTCATACAGGCTTAAAACCGAATCGTTAATTGAAAAGCAAGTGGTAGTTGAACTACCAACCGCTTATGGCAATTTCGAGTTGCATGCTTATAAGCAAATTAATACCGATCAAAATCATGTGGCTATTGTAAAAGGTAATTGGAAAAAAGATGAAGCAATTTTGATACGTGTACATTCATCATGCCTAACGGGTGATGTTTTTGGCTCATGCCGCTGCGATTGCGGCCCTCAATTACAAAAAGCCATGCAAATGATTGAACAGGCTGGCAAAGGTGTTATTGTTTATATGAATCAGGAAGGCCGCGGTATCGGATTATTAAATAAACTAAAAGCATACAAGCTTCAGGAAATGGGACGCGATACTGTTGAAGCCAACCTGGAATTAGGTTTTAAAATTGATGAACGTGATTATGGTGTTGGTGCTCAAATTTTAAGAGATTTAGGTATCACTAAAATGAAATTAATGACTAACAATCCTACCAAAAGAGCAGGTTTAATTGGATATGGATTAGAGATAGTAGAAAATGTTTCGATTATAGCCGGGGCTAATTTGCATAACAAAGAATATTTGGAAACCAAACAAAATAAAATGGGACACAGTTTGAATTTATAATATTAATTCCTGCCGCTAAAATAAATTTTAACTGCAACGTTTATTGTACAAATTGCGCTTCATGACAAAGTACCTTTTTATACTACTAACCTTATTAGCTTTTAGGCTGCAAGCACAACCTACAAAAAACAAAACCATAATTTATGGCGGTGATACCATTAATGTGAAAGATAGCAAAGGTTTAAAACAAGGCCTTTGGATGAAATTTTATAAAACCGATACCATTTTTTCGAAGGGGCAGTTTAAAAACGATAAGCCGTATGGTACTTTTTATGCTTACTACGCTAACGGAAAAATAAATTCAACACGTGTGTATGATGCAGCCGGTCGTAAATCAACTTTTAAGAGTTATTATGAGTCGGGAAAACTTAAATTGATTGGTTATTATAACCAACAAAAGAAAGATAGCGTTTGGAAATATTATGGCGAAACCGATTCGTTAGTGGCTACTGAATTTTACAAACAAGGTGTTGAACATGGCGAGTGGGTAATTTATTATCTGTCAGGCCGAAAAGCAGAAATAATTACCTATCAAAACGGGAAAAAGAACGGTGTAAGCAAAAAGTTTTTTGCCAATGGTACAGCCAAATCTGAGTGCAGTTACAAGGATGATAAATTAAACGGTTACTATAAGAGCTATTACAGCAATGGAAAACTTTATTTAGAAGGGCCGTATAAAAACAATTTACGCGATGGCATGTGGCGTTTGCACCATACCGATGGAAGCATAAAGGCAAGTACAACATTTAAAAATGGTAAAGGTGATTATGCTGTTTTAGAAGAAGTTGTTGACGAAACACAGCCATACACACCGTCAACAAACGACAATCAAGAATAATTACTCGAAATGAGCTACCTGAAGTGTAGTGCGTTTTTTAAATAAGCAGCGTTTGGTTTTCAATATATAAATATTACTAAACTCGTTTAAGCCAATACTTATATGATGTTGAGTTAGTTCGCGAATCATAACCGGAATATTGGTTGTATGCCCAACTATAAGGCAAGTTTTAGAAAGCCGACTTAGGTTATGAACCAATAGTGCCGAAGTATCGGGATGATAAATAGTTAATGACTTTCGATAATATGTTGCAGTAGGTTGTGCCGTTTGTTGTGTTCGTACATAGGTTGATGCAAAAACAGAATCTATGTGCTTATCAAACATCCAGTTTTTTAAGCGTTGGGCACGTTGCAAACCAATTTCTGATAGTAATGCCGCATCTGCTTCGCTTTGCTTTTCGGCATGACGCACCAAATAAATTGTTGACTGACAACTATAAACTAAAAGTACAATGCTTATTAAAAACAAAAATTTAAAACCCTTAACCATATACATAAACTTGCTTATAAATAAATCAGGTAAAACTTATAAAGTTTAGTACGAAGCTGTGGAACGTTGAAGAAAAGTAGCTTGGTTGCCTAACTGCTTAAAAACAAGCGGAGAGAGCGGGATTCGAACCCGCGGTACAGTTACCCGTACGACAGTTTAGCAAACTGTTCCTTTCGGCCTCTCAGGCATCTCTCCGTTGTGGGCGGCAAAAGTATAAATAGCTTCACTTTATGCAAAAATATTTTCAATACTTTGTTTACCTCCTGTTTATGGGTGTTTAGCAAACATTTTTGCATAGTTTGGTGTTTTAATAATGTAAAAAGTGTTTCCGATATGAACAAACTATAGCATTTATAAAATTAGGCAACTATTCGTTTCAAGTAAATAATTTCATTTGTAAAAGCATAACCACTAATAAGTAATGAACTATTTATACTTATTCATATTATTATTTTTTTGTGTCAGTTGTTCGCAGCCAACAACAACACAAATTAAAAGCTATCAGCCCAGCGATAGTTTAAAGTATATTAAAATTGAGGATGCATTACCACAACCAGGTTGGCAACAAAATAAAACCATTGTATATCAGATTTTATCCGAGCCTGATAACTTGCATCCTACCAATGGTATTAGTGCATTGCGGCACGAACTAAATTGCTATTTGCATAAAACACTGTTAGCTACCAATTATCAAACGTTGCAAATGCAACCATGCCTGGTTAAAACTATGCCATCTATAAGTCAAAACGGTTGTGCTTTTACATTCGAATTGTTGCCGGATATTAAATGGGACAATGGGCAACCGCTTACTGTTGCCGATATAATTTTTACCGCTAAGGCACATGCATGCGCCTACACACAAAACCCAAATGCCAAGCCATACTGGGATATGGTAAATGATATAATTGTAGATATTGAAAATGCATTAAAGTTTACAGTCGTAATGAAACAGGCACATATTCAAAATGTAAGTATGTGGTGCGATTATCCGATTATCCAACAAAGTTTATATGATACCAAACAGGTATTAAATAAGTTTTCATTTGACCAACTACGCAACGATACATCCAATAAAGAGATAGAAACCTGGGCAAATCAATTTAATCAAATTAATTTCAGAGATGTAAAAAATGTTTCAGGCTTGGGCGATTATAAATTAGCAACTTGGGATGCCGGAATAAGATTAACACTCGTACGCAAAACGCAAAGTGTACGTACAACGTTGCCGTTGGCAGATACACTGCACTTTGCCATTTCAAGTGATGCAACTGCTCAAATACTCGAATTTAAAGCTCAAACTTTTGATGCAAGTACAACCTTAAGTACAAAAACTCTTTTAATGCTCCAAAAGGATAGTGCGTTTAATACCAACTATCACTCGGCATTTGTTAGCACATTTAATTACACGTATGCTGCTTTTAATTGCAAGCCGGATGAAAATCATCAGCCCTTTTTTACTGATAAAAACGTGCGTAGGGCTTTGGCTTTACTAACACCGGTTGATCAAATAAATAAGGTACTTAACCAAAATAAAAACAAACGTTTAGCCACACCGGTTGCTCCGGTAAAGGATGAGTGTAATAAAATCCTCGAAATACTGCCATTTGATGTTAACCAAGCAAAAGAATTGCTAAACAAAAGTGGTTGGATAGATAGTAACCAAAATGGCATACGCGATAAATTGATTGATGGAAAATTGGTTGAGTTTAAATTTGAACTGCTGTATTTTACCAATTCGCCCGATTGGAAAGACTATTCCGAGATGATGGCAACATCCTATTTAAGTGCAGGTGTTGAAGCTGTACCAACAGGTTATGACCCATTAACCGGACAACAAAAAATGTTTGCGCAAAATTTTGATATGCTGCTGAGTAGTTGGGGTGGCAATGCAGGCCCCGAAGACTATACACAGTTGTGGAGTACGCAAGCCTGGCAACAAAAAGGAGCTAATTTTACAGGCTTTGGCAATGCGTTTACTGATAGCGTTATTACTGCCATAAGCCAATGTATGGAAACCGAAAAACGTAACAATTTGTCGAAACAACTACAAACTATTATTTATGATGAACAGCCTTATGTGTTTTTATTTACCAGCATGCGAAAAATAGCTGTCCATAAGAGAATAAGCAATATTGAGCTTTACTTCGAACGACCAAATTTATTGCTTAATCAATTGCAACTGAAAATAAATAATCCGAAAACAATTCAATAATGAAATGCTGATCAGGCAATTTTTTTACCTTTTTTGGTGCCGGTTGCCGGTACTTCTTTTAGGTATAATTGTTATAATATTTGTTGCTTTTGGTATCAGACTATTGATACCCGGCAAGCCCGCCAATGCTATACTATGGCAATCAAAACAAGGCATGGGCAACTTTAACGAAAATAAAAACATGGCTACTATAGAAGCAGCTATGGGGCAACATTTGCCTTTGTTTTATATCAGTTTTGAACTTGCTGTAATACCGAATGATTTACAAAATTTGGCTCCGGATAAACATCACAAACCGCTTCGCAAAATTATTAGCATGCACGGCTATTCGAAAGCCTTATGGCAATATTATGCTGCCTGTAAAGATATGGCTGCCTTATCATCTGATCCCATGTTACAACCTTTTTTGGATTCATTTTATAGTGCTTTCGAAAAAGCCAATATGCCTTTACAACAACAAGCATTGAAAAACATTATTCTTAATTCGCGTGAAAATGAAGCGAATCAATGCGCTATGCAATTACTAAATCTTAATAGGCAAGTGCAAACTGGTAAAACAACCCTCTTTGATTTTTTACCGGTATTAAATTATCATAAGCAAAACCAGTTTCATAATTGGTTGTTAGGTGCTGCCAATCAAAAGGGTGTATTATCAGGTAATTTTGGAAATTCATTTACCACACAACAACCTATAAACGATACGCTAAAACAACGTTTAACCTGGTCAGTAGCTTTAGCATTATTGGCCTTTATTGTTACACTGCTATTTGCACTGCCTTTGGGAATTTATACTGCCATTAATCCGCAATCGGTTTTATGTAAGTTGTTGCAGTTTTATCAAACCTTATCTACCACAATACCTTTGTTTATTTTTGCAACATTAATGCTGCTGTTTTTTGCAAATGATGATTGGTTTGGGTTATTTCCGGCAAGTGTGCATAGCACTAATAACTTAAGTTTGTTTTGGTTTCTGCTATTACCCTTAGCATGTTATTGTTTTGAAGGCATTGCTTATACATCACAAATTATTGCTACACAAATGCAACAAACTTTAAAGCAAATGCATGTGGTATATGCAAAAACATTAGGCTTTAATCAAGCTTACATTTTAAAAAAACATGTTTTGCCGGCAATTTGTATTACACTTCTATCTGTATTTCTACAATGGATTCCGGCTGCATTTGCCGGAAGCTTAATTATTGAAAATGTATTTGGCATACCGGGCATTGGTTTCGAAATGGCGCAATCCGTTTACACCCAAAACTATCCGATGTTATCATCTTTGGTTTTAATAAGTGGTGTAACTACTATTTTTGCTGCTACATTAGTTGATGTTATTCAAAAATTAATTAACCCTAATTTAAAATCACACATTTGAGAGCACTTTTTAAATGGTATGCCAATCAGATGTTTTATAAGAAGCAAGCTTTAAAAACACTTGCTATAATTGTTTGTATCAGTTTTTTCGCACCCGTAATTTGTAACGAAACACCTCTTATTTTAAAAACAGAACTTGGTTGTAGTTCACCGCTTTTTAGTAAATGGTTTTATGGTACGTTGCCACAAAATTGCAGCTCGGTTTATGTAAATAATACGTGGCAGTATCAGCATGCAATTTTTGTATTGCTGCCACCCATACCTTATAGTGCCAACTTTTACGATTATAACAATGCACCTTTTATTTCACCTTTTCAAAAGCAAAGTGACGGTTTAAATAATACGGAACTTTCATGGCGTTACAGGCACTGGTTAGGCACCGGCAAAAAGGGCGAAGACGTGTTGGCTTGCTGCATTTATGGATTAGCCAATTCAATTTTTATTAGTGGTGCGGCAACTTTATTAGCCGCTTTAATTGCTTTTGTTTTAGGCATTACATCCGGATTTTTTGGTAATAACTATTTTAAACTTTCATGGTTGCACTATTTAGGCCTGGTTGGCGGATTTTTATCAGGCTATTATTTTATGGTATTGCTTTTTCCGTTATGGTTTGATTTTAATAATTTAATTTTTGCAGGCGCATTTATTGCAATTTGGCTTATTGTTTTTTTAGTATTTAGTCAATTAGCTAAACGGTTTTCGGTTTCGGGAAGTTTAAATTTCCCTTATGCTAGAATCATTCATTTTTTTGTGAATATATTTTCTGCTATTCCGGCTTTAATTTTAATAGTTGTTGTAATTGCATGGCTAAAACCAACCGTTACTACACTGATTATATTACTGGCAATTACAGGTTGGCCTACGCTAATGCGAATAGCGTATATCGAAACAAAACAAATAATGACCAAACCTTATATGCTCACTGCAACAGCAATGGGCTATAGTGCTGATTATATAATCAGAAAAGAAATTCTCCCTAACTTTTCAAACGCCTTTGCAACTACAACCATTTATGTATTTGCCGCATTATTGGTAGCCGAGTCTTCATTAACTTTTTTAGGTTTAGGTACACCCTACCCGTTCGTAACTTTAGGCAGTTTGTTAGGTCAGTTTAATGAAAATTTTGAAGCTTGGTGGATAGCCGTTTTTCCAACTACACTGTTATTTATTGTTTTGTTTTGCTTACATACGATAGCAAAAAGCAAAACCAATTAATTGTGCATCATCAAAACAAACCAAGCTTGTTTCACCTTACCATTTTGAAGTAAACTTTGCGCCATCCGATGCTGTGCATCTTTGTTTCCAGCCACTTGCTGCAATTGTTGTTTTAATAAAATCCCTTCGTTTTCCTGCTCAAACATTTTAATTTCATCCGTTGTTGGAATGTGTTCCGTGTTGCCAAGCTTGCCTAAATCATTACCGGTAAGTATTTGACTGTTTCTGATTTGTTCGGGCAATTGGTCAATACCCATTCCTTTAGTGGTAAGAGGTTTGGCAACTTCAAATAAAGCATTACCCGATGCGCGGCAATACCAATCGCCACCTAAACGCGCTACCAAATCAATTTTATAGGGATCAATTTTCTGATTCACATCTAAAATAGTTTCATTAATGTGCATCAGCATAATTTCGCAAACTATCAAATTACCTGCCCCGCCTTGATTGCCGGTTTCAATTACATCTAAAACCTTACATTCCATCTGCACAGGCGATTCTTTCACCCGAAAAGGTTTTACCAATTCAGATGCAACCGGTGTTAATCCGGCTTTTATAAACTCGTTTACACCGGCTTCATACTCAGTACTTGCTAACGATTGTTGTTGTACCATGGCATAATTAACCACATTTATTACAACTTCTTTTGTAGCCAAAACATTTTGCAAAGTATGTTTGGTAGTATTATCTCTCACCCTGCGTGCCGGGCTAAAAACCAGCACGGGCGGCTTACTGCCAAAGGCATTAAAAAAACTAAATGGGCTCAGATTGGGTTTGCCCGCTGCATCTACGGTACTTGCAAATGCAATGGGCCTTGGTGCAATAGCTGCCAACATGTATGCATGCAGGTCTGATGTTTTAATAGTTGCTGGATTTACGGTAAGCATAATTTGCTAACAATTTTTAATAATAAATAAGCGGTACAAAGATGCAAACGTTTGGTGTTGGTACAAATAATTATACTTTTGCGCCCGCAATTTAAAACCGCTTTGCGGATGTGGCGTAATTGGTAGCCGCGCCAGACTTAGGATCTGGTGTCGTGAGACGTGGGGGTTCGAGTCCCTTCATCCGCACACTTTAAAAATTGCATTTAGGTTTAAGGCGTGTACTACCATTAAAAACGGATGCCACACACCTTAAACCTTTTTCATTTGAAATATTAAAGACAATTATCTTATCATGAACGTTTTACAAGAATTAAAAGAAAATCAAACTGCAGAAATTACCATTGATATTGCACCGGTTGATTATGTTCCATCATTTGAAAAAGAACTTAAAAAAGTAAGTAAACAAGTTGCAATAAAAGGTTTTCGTCAAGGCGCAGTACCTAAATCAGTTGTTCAAAAAATGCATGGCAAAGCCATTTTATTTGACGAAATAAATAAACTGGTTTCTGAAAATCTTGAAAAGCATCTTACCGATAACAATGTTGAAATATTAGGAAATCCGCTGCCTATACCCGTTACTGAGTTTGATGTAGATTTCAGTAATCCACGCGATTACTGCTTTAAATTCGAAATTGGTCTGGCACCACTTTTCGCATTAAACCTACCACCGCAAAAAGCAGTGCCTTACTATGAAATTAGTGTTGATGATGCTAAGATTGATCAATACATTGAAGATATACGTACTCGTCAAGGTAAATTTTCGAACCCCGAAAAATCAGAAGCTGACAGCATTCTTTATGGCCAGTTTCAGGAGTTAGCCTCCGATGGACAACCTTTAGATGGTGGCATAAACACAAAAACAACTTTTGCAGTAAGTGCCATAAAAGATGCTGAAAAACAGGCTCCATTTATTGGATTAGAAAAAGATCAAACCATCGTGTTTAATCCGGCTAACGTAATAGGAAACAATGTAGAAATTGGTGCAATGTTTAATATTAAAACCGATGCTGCTGCAGCATTGACCAGTGATTTTAAATTTACCATCGAATCTATTAACAAACGCGAAGCTGCAGATTTAAACCAAGAATTGTTTGATAAAGTATATGGCCAAGGTAGCGTAAACAGCATTGACGAATTTAGAACCAAGGTTGCAGATGATATTAAACACATGTTTACCAATGAAAGCGAGCGCAAAATGAAACATGATTTAGAGGATATCATGCTGGAGGAAGTTGGTTTGGCATTGCCCGATAGTTTCTTAAAACGTTGGCTGAAAGCTGTTAGCGAAAAGCCGTTAACCGATGAGCAGATTGAAAAAGAATATCCATTATACGCCAGGGGTTTAAAACTACGCCTGATAGAAAACAAAATTTTTCGTGACCAAAATATGCAGGTTAATGATGATGAAGT
This sequence comes from Bacteroidia bacterium, assembly GCA_016788165.1. Classification (GTDB taxonomy): domain Bacteria; phylum Bacteroidota; class Bacteroidia; order AKYH767-A; family OLB10; genus JAEUTH01. The sequence continues at coordinate 267,793 of JAEUTH010000021.1, forward strand.
TAAAGCCATGGCGCGCGATATGGTAAATCAGCAATTTCAACAGTATGGCATGTTGCAAGGTTTAGAAGAAGCTATGGATGGTATGGTAACACGATATTTGGAGAAAAAAGAAAACCTGAACCGTGTTTACGAAAATCTTTCCGAATTTAAAACCTTTGCCTATTTAAAATCCATCGTAAACCGTGATATAAGCAACGTTACTTACGAAGCGTTTCAGGAAATTGTTGCCAATCACCACCACTGATTTTAACAGAATATATTTTTTCGCAAAAAACTTGCCTACAATAAATTTTACATACTTACGTCCATTAAAACCAGAAAAACAAAATTAAAATTTATGAACTACGGACAAGAATTTAAAAAGTATGCAATTAAGGAACGTGGTATAAGCAGTTTATCCATGCATCACTTCGAATCCTCGCTAACACCATACATTATTGAGGAGCGCAGTTTAAACATTGCACAGATGGATGTGTTTTCGAGATTGATGATGGAACGCATTATTTTTTTAGGCACACCCATTAATGATCAGGTAGCAAACATTGTGCAGGCACAAATGTTGTTTCTTCAAAATGTAGATGCAAAAAAAGATATCACGGTTTACATTAATTCGCCCGGTGGCAGTGTTTATGCCGGATTAGGCATTTACGATACCATGCAAATTATTCAACCAGATGTAGCAATGATATGTACCGGTATGGCTGCTAGTATGGCCGCTGTGTTGTTGTGTGCCGGCACCAAAGGTAAACGCTCGGCATTAAAACATTCGCGCGTAATGATACATCAGCCATTAGGTGGTGCCGAAGGACAAGCTTCTGATATTGAAATTACGGCACGTGAAATTGCCAAGATTAAAAAAGAACTGTATGAAATAATTGCCCATCACAGTGGCAAAGATTATGATACCGTGTGGAAAGACAGCGACCGTGACTACTGGATGATAGCTGATGAAGCCAAAGCATACGGAATGATTGATGAGGTGCTTTCTAAAAAATAAAATCATTGATTAATAAGCAAAACAACTCATGAAACAATAGTTTCATGAGTTGTTTTATTAAAGAGTATTACCTAAATGAAAAACAACAAAGAGGTTAAGTGCAGTTTTTGCGGGCGCGATAAAGGTGCTGTAAATTTATTGGTAGCCGGTGAAAACGGCCATATTTGTGACCAATGTGCTGCACGAGCTATGGCTATAGTTAACGAAGAACAAACTTCAAAACCGAAACAAGTTTCGCATGCCTCTATAGAGTTAATGAAACCTGCTGAAATTAAAAATCATTTAGATGCTTATGTGATTGGTCAAGATGAAGCCAAGAAAGTAATTTCAGTTGCAGTATATAATCATTACAAAAGAATCAACCATCAGCTTAAAAATAAAAGAGAAATTGAACTGGATAAATCAAATATTATCCTCATAGGCGAAACAGGTACAGGCAAAACATTATTGGCACGTACCATTGCAAAGGTTTTAAAGGTACCATTTTGTATTGCCGATGCTACTGTTATTACTGAGGCAGGCTACGTTGGCGAAGATGTAGAAAGTGTATTGTCGCGTTTGTTAATGGCTGCCGACTTTGATGTTAAAGCTGCCGAACGTGGTATCGTATATATTGATGAAATTGATAAAATTGCGCGCAAAGGAGATAACCCCAGTATTACACGAGATGTAAGTGGCGAAGGTGTACAACAGGGTTTATTAAAAATGTTAGAAAATACCATTGTAAATGTACCACCTTATGGAGGACGAAAGCATCCAGAACAAAAACTTATTCAGGTTAATACCGAAAACATTTTATTTATATGTGGTGGTGCTTTTGATGGTATTGATAAAATAATTAGTCGCAGGGTACGTACCAATGCAATGGGTTTTGCAGCGGCTCAAAAAAATACTTTTGACGAAAATAATGTGTTGCAATATGCGGCACCGCAAGACTTAAAAGCATTTGGATTGATACCTGAACTTATTGGTCGCTTGCCGGTATTAACCGCTTTAAATCCATTAGATAAACACACCTTAAAAAGCATTTTAACCGACCCCAAAAATGCATTGCTAAAGCAATACGAATACCTGTTTGAAATGGAAGATATACAGTTAGAAATTACCGATGAAGTAATTGATTTAATTGTAGATAAAGCATTAGAATTTAAATTAGGAGCACGCGGTTTACGCAGCATTTGCGAAGCAATTTTGTTAGATATGATGTTTGAATTGCCAAGTCAGCAGCATGATAATAAGTTGGTTATAACGTTAGATTATGCATTGCACAAACTAAAGCAAACCAATTTAGCCAAGTTAAAAGTGGCTTAACAGGAAATTTTTATTTGTTATAAAAGCCTGGCATCAATATTTAGCATTACTTGCTTTAGTAAACGCTAATTATTTTTGCCATGCATAAGTTTATTTTTTCAGTTGGTTTCCTTTGTAATGTTTTTTTAACAGGCAATGGCCAAACCATACTACCCTACCAAAATAAAAATTTGTCCACACAAAAGCGAGTTGATGATTTGCTGCAACGCATGAACCGACACGAAAAATGGATGCAGTTATTTATGGTACCGGGCGAAAAAAACTGGCAACCAAACGAATTTAAAAACGGAATTTTTGGTTTACAGGTTAATGCATGGGTTAACGCGGAAAACCCCACACAGCAACTACTTACCTATGACACAGTAAGTAATTTAGAAAATTATTACGACCAAGTAAAAAGCATTAAACATCATTTTAAAACAAATACAAGGTTGGGTATTCCACCCATTTTATTTGCCGAAACATTGCATGGTATAGTTGCACCAAATGTAAGCGTATTTCCACAAGCTATTGCCCTGGCAGCAACCTTCGATACTTCGCTAATGCATAGCGTTGCTAATTATATCGCAACTGAGTGCAAAGCTTTAAGCATTAATCAGGTTTTAAGTCCGGTGGTTAATTTAGCTACGGATGTACGTTGGGGCCGCGTTGAAGAAACGTATGGCGAAGACCCTTACTTAGCTTCGGCAATGGCTGTAGCGTATGTAAGTGCCTTTGAAAAGAATAATATAATTACCACACCCAAACATTTTGTTGCTAATGTTGGCGATGGTGGCCGCGATAGTTATCCAGTTGATTACAGTAAACGACACATGCTTGAATATGATTTTATTCCGTTTAAAAGCTGTTTCGATTTTGGAAAATCACGCTCGGTAATGACAGCTTATAATGCATTAAACGGCAAATCGTGTAGTACCAATAAAGTATTGTTGCAACAAATTTTAAAAGACGAATGGAAGTTTAAAGGTTTTGTAATTTCTGATGCAGGTGCTGTAGGCGGTGCCAATGTTTTACTTAATACAACTAAAAACTATACTGCATCAGGTAAAGAGGCCATAGCGGCTGGTTTAGATGTAATTTTTCAAACTTCGGTAACTCATGAACAATTGTTTAACGAGCCATTTTTAAGTGGCGAAATGGATACTGCAATGGACAAAGCAGTAACACGTGTGTTAACTGCAAAATTTGAACTGGGGTTGTTTGATAATATAACAGAAGCAACCATACCACCATCCCATCCTAAAGATGCCGATACATTAGCTTTTGAAGCAGCCGTTAAATCGTTAGTGTTGCTACAAAATAACGGCATCTTACCTTTAACTCAAAAACAAAAGGTAGCAGTAATTGGTACCGATGCTATTGAAAAAAGAATGGGCGGATATAGTGGAAATAATAATTACATCGTTTCAATTTTAGATGGCATCAAAAGCAAATCGCCCAATGTTGCATTTTCTGCCGGACCAGGCCGTGGCGATAATTTTCAAGTTATCGGTTCCGAGTATTTTATCGGTGCAAACAACGAAAATGTAAAAGCGCTTTACTACAATAATATAAGTTGGCAAGGGCAGCCCGTTATGCAGTTTGAATCGAACCTTAATCACCATTGTACGTTTATGCCTCCTGCAAAAAACATATCCAATACTTTTTATTCCGTAAAATGGATGGCCAGTCTAAAAGCACCTTTTACAGGTTTGTGCAATATGGGATTAAGAGGTAATGATGGTTACACGCTTTCTGTTAATGGTAAGCCACATATAAGTCGTACAAGCAAAATTAGTTTTCATAATGATGTAAAGCCATATAACTTTATTAAAGACAGTTTGTATTTAATTGAAGTTACATTTTACGAATCGGTTGGCGATGGCAGTGTTGCATTAGTCTGGGATGCTTTTAGCTCTCAAGAGAATATTAAAAAATCGGTTGCAATTGCATCAGAAGCCGAAGTAATAGTTTTTGTTGCAGGCATTAACGAAGGTGAGTTTAATGACAGGGCTTCGCTGCAATTGCCTGGCATGCAAGAGGCTTTATTGGATAAACTTTTTGAATTGAAGAAACCCGTAGTGGTTTTATTGGTTGGTGGTAGTGCAGTTACCATGTCTTGGCTACAAAAAGCTGATGCAGTAATGCAAGTATGGTATCCGGGGCAGCAAGGCGGGCATGCAATTGCATCTGTACTGTATGGTACTTCTCCATCGGGCAAATTACCTTTTACCTGGCCGGTTAGCGAAGCGCAGTTACCATTAGTATATAATCATAAGCCAACAGGACGCGGCAATGATTATACAGACCTAAGTGGCAAACCTTTATTTCCGTTCGGTTATGGTTTAAGCTATTCAACATTTTCATACAGCAACCTGCAGTTATCAAAAGCAATTATAAAATCTGATGAAAACCTTACTGTATCATGCAGTATAACCAATACCGGCATTGTAAAGGCTGACGAAGTAATTCAACTTTATATTAAAGATAAGGTAGCCAGCTATGCACAACCGGTTATGGCATTGAAAGGCTTTAAAAGATTGCAATTGCAACCTAATGAAAGTAAAAAAGTAACTTTTAAAATTTTGCCGCACATGCTTACCGTTTTAGACGATAACTTAAAACCTGTTGTCGAACCCGGTTTTTTTGAAGTTTTAATTGGCGCATCGTCAGCCGATATTAAATTAAGAACTGAGTTTGAAGTAAAATAGTTACTTGCGGATTAATGTAATGAATTTATATGCAAAGGGATGTTTATCATCAACATCGAAACTTTCGGATTTTGTAACAACCCATTGGCTAAAATCAATTTCGGGGAAGTACGTATCACCATCAAAACTTTGCTGTACTTGTGTTAGATAAATTTGTTGCGCTATCGGCAAAGCAACTTTATATATTTCGCCACCACCAACAATAAAAACTTCGTCTTTATGCTTGCATTTTTCCAGAGCCAGTTCAAGCGAATTAACCACAATAGCGCCTTTGGCATCAAAATCTTTTTGTGTACTTATAACAATGGTTACACGGTTTGGCAATGGCTTACCAATGCTTTCAAATGTTTTTCGACCCATAATTATGGTGCCACCTGTTGTTATATTTTTAAAATGCCTTAAGTCATTAGGCAAATGCCATAATAGCTTATTGTTTTGGCCAATTACCCAATTACTACTTACGGCTACTACCAGTGTTACTTTCACAAGAAATAATTTATTAAAGTTGCAAATAAAACATATTAAACGGCTTAAACAGCCACATGCATTTACTACGAATTAAATGAGTGCAACAATGATATTTATCTAAGTCAAGTTATGTTGTAGTATTGAGCCATGATTGTTGTTAAGTATTTTATCGCTTATTTTTTACGAATTATAATGGCCATACCTGCCTTCCGAAATTATTATTTTGGATTGTATAAAAAGGTAATAAAGCCTTATTCGCTTTTTAAAAATGTGGTAGTTAAAACGAAACATCAGGGTATCATATTTCAGCTGCACTTAAACGATTGGATTGCACAGAATATTTACTTTTTGCGTAGTTACGAAAAACCGGAGCTCGCATATTTTAAAAGCCAACTAAAACCCAATAGTGTTTTTATTGATATAGGTGCAAACATTGGTCTTTACGCTTTAAATGCTGCTAAAGTATGTTTGCAAGGTAAAGTATATGCATTCGAACCTTTTAAAATTAACAGCAAGGCATTACTAAACAATGCGCACCTGAATGGATTAAATATTATTTGGTTTGACAAGGCCGTTTCGAATCACAATAATTCCTTAAACTTATTTTACAGCGAAAGCCAACAAAATTTAGGTGCGGTAAGCATTTTAAATACCGGAGGGCAACAATTTACTGTACAAGCAACAACATTAGATGCTTTTGTTAGTGAACAACAGATAGATAAAATTGATTTTATTAAACTTGATATTGAAGGTAGTGAGCTGGCAGCATTAGAAGGTATGCGCTATGTTTTACAACAATACAATTTGCAGCTTATGGTTGAAATTGATTTAGAAATATTAGCTGGTTTGGCCCATAATGCAGCAGATATACACAACTACATGGCTACTTTAAAATACAAAGCTTACTATTTACAAGCTGATGGTTTACTAACTGAGCATGCAAACTTAGCCGTAAGTAAAAATGTAATTTTTAAAAGAAGTTAAACAGCTACTTCGGCCTTTATGTGTGGATGCGGATTATAATCCTGTAAAGCAAAGTCATCAAATTTAAAATCGAATATCGAAGTTATAGATTTGTTTAATAGCATTTGAGGCAAGGGTCTTATTTCGCGTGTAAGTTGTAGCTGTGCTTGCTCAATATGGTTGGTATATAAATGTGCATCGCCTAAAGTATGTACAAATTCACCCGGTTGTAAATTACAAACTTGTGCAATCATCATAGTTAACAAGGCATAAGATGCAATATTAAATGGAACCCCCAAAAATATATCGGCACTGCGTTGATATAATTGACAACTTAATTTGTTGTTGGCAACGTAAAACTGAAACATGGTGTGGCACGGTGGTAAAGCCATTTTGCCAATATCGCTTACATTCCAAGCACTGATAATGAGCCTGCGCGAGTCGGGCGATTTTTTAATCATTTCAATTAAAGTACTTAATTGGTCAATAACAACACCATCAGGACTTTGCCAACTACGCCATTGTTTGCCGTACACAGGGCCTAAATTGCCATTTTCATCAGCCCATTCATCCCATATTTTAACGCCATTTTGTGTTAAGTAATTTATGTTGGTGCTACCACTAATAAACCAAAGCAACTCATGAATAATACTTTTGGTATGCAATTTTTTGGTAGTAACTAACGGAAAACCAGCACTCAAATCGAATCGCATTTGATAGCCAAAAACAGAAGTGGTGCCGGTTCCGGTTCTATCCGTTTTGTTTATGCCATTTAGCAACACATGTTGCATTAAATCATGATATTGTTTCATGCAGGTAGTTGTATATCTACTTTTTACGTTTCTTTAATTCATCACGAATTCTGGATGCGCGTTCGTATGCCTCGTCATCCAAAGCCTTGGCAAGCATTTCCTGAAGTTGCGATGCCGATAATCCGCTAAACTCATTCATGTTTATAACGGGCTTTTTTGTTTCAACAGGTTTTAATGGAGTTTTTATTTCAGGTAAGGGCTCATCACGCTCATCAAGTGTAACACCGGCTTGCATAAGTATATTTTCGAATGTATAAATAGGACAATTAAAACGTACTGCCATAGCAACGGCATCACTTGTACGCGCATCAATTTCTATGGTTTGATTGCCATCTGTACAAACCATTTTTGCATAAAAAATACCTTCCTTTAAATTGTATATTATAACTTCAATAACATCAATTAAAAAAGCATCTGCAAAGCTTTTAAATAAATCGTGTGTGAGCGGCCTGGTTGGCACCATGTTTTCTAACATCACGGCAATGGCTTGCGCTTCAAAATTTCCTATTATTATGGGCAGTCTTCTATTGCCCTCACTTTCGTTAAGTATAAGTGCATAAGCACCTGATTGCGTTTGGCTAAATGACAATCCAACAATTTCTAATTTAATCTTATTCATAGTGCCCTAAAAAGCGCTTTACCTACTTTATTAAAAGTAAAAATATTTTAAAACCAATTACAATTGCAATACGCAGCGTTAATTTATAAACCTTTATTCAGGTGAAAATAAAATTTACGATTGTAAAAAGGGATAACGATAATCTGTAGGCGGATCGAAGGTTTCCTTAATGGTTCGGGGTGATACCCAACGTAATAAATTTATCATCGAACCTGCTTTATCATTAGTGCCTGATGCACGGCCACCACCAAATGGTTGTTGCCCAACTACGGCACCGGTACATTTATCGTTAATGTAAAAATTGCCTGCTGCATGCACCAACCGTTTCGTTGTTTTTTCAATAATATATCTGTCAGTAGCCATTATCGATCCGGTTAAAGCGTATTCGCTGGTAGTGTCAACCAAATCTAAAGCCGCATCAAAATTGCTTTCATCATAAACATAAATGGTTAAAACAGGTCCAAATAGCTCTTCACACATGGTTATATAGTCCGGTTTTTTTGCTAATAAAACAGTTGGCGCAATAAAATATCCTTTGTTCTTATCATAAGTACCACCGGCTATAATTTCAACTTCATTGCTTTGCTTTGCATTATCAATGTATTGCGATAATTTATCAAAGCTTGCTTCATCAATTACTGCATTAACAAAGTTGCCAAAATCTTCGGTACCGCCCATTTTAAAGGTAGCTAAGTCAGCAATTAAATGTGCTTTAACCTCGTCCCATTTGCTTGATGGAATGTATGCCCGCGATGCTGCCGAACATTTTTGACCTTGATACTCAAATGCACCGCGTGCCAAAGCTGTTGCTACTTCGGACGATGAAGCCGATTCATGCATCAAAATAAAATCCTTACCACCGGTTTCGCCTACAATGCGTGGATACGATTTATAGCGATGTATGTTATTACCAATGGTTTTCCAGATATTTTGAAATACGCCTGTTGAGCCTGTAAAATGGATACCTGCAAAATCGCGATGCGAAAAAATGATATCACCTGCAACACCACCCGGAACGTAAATGAGGTTAATTACACCGGCTGGCAAACCTGCTTTAATAAATACTTCCATTAAAACACGTGCTGCATAAATTTGTGTATTGCTGCATTTCCAAACAACAGTATTGCCCATCATGGCAACGCATGTAGGCAAATTGCCTGCAATTGCTGTAAAATTAAATGGAGTTAAGGCAAACACAAATCCTTCTAAAGGCCTCCACTCTACTCTGTTCCACACACCTTTTGATGAAATAGGTTGTTGGGTATAAATTTCGCGTGCATACGAAACATTAAACCTTAAAAAGTCAATCATTTCGCAGGCCGAATCAATCTCAGCCTGATAGGCATTTTTAGATTGGCCTAACATGGTAGCTGCATTAATTATGGGGCGGTAAGGGCCGGCTAACAACTCAGCAGCTTTTAAAAAGATAGCCGCACGTTGTTCCCATTCCATTGCGGCCCAGGCAGTACGTGCTTGCAAAGCCGCATTAATGGCTTGGGTTACATGTGTGCCATCGCCTTCATGATAATAGCCTAATACATGTTGATGGTCATGTGGGGGTGCCAGTTTCTTTTTCTTGTTAGAACGTACTTCTTCACCGTTTATATACATAGGCACATCAATAACTTCGCTACGCATTTTTGATATTGCAGCTTGAAGGTGTTTGCGTTCGTTACTTCCGGGTGCATAGTTTAATACCGGTTCGTTAATGGCTGTAGGTACTTGAAAAATTCCGTATGACATATTGCTGATTTTTTAAGAGGCGCAAATGTAGTTAAACCCGATGCAAAAAAAAGTGTATTTGCCTTTTGTATTATTCCGGTAAGTCGAATAGTAGAATTTATGATGTCGTGTTTATTTCTATTTAAAATCAATGGCCCATTTGTTTGGCTAAATACATTACTAAAATTACATTTGCCACCCATTAAAATCAGTATAACAAGTTGATAGTGCTATCAACAAAAATTAGTAAGCCGATGATAAAATTTACAAGTAACTTTTTTAGCCTTATGATGGCATGCCTACTACCTGTGTTAGGTTTTAGCCAAATTAAAATAACCGGTAAGCAAATGGCACCTCCCGCTAATTTTGCAGGTATGAATGATGCAGGTGTTTTTGCCAGTGATCCCAGCAATAGGTTAAGTAAATGGCCACTATTTCAAAGTGCTGCTTTTACAGTTGATGGCCGAATTAAAAATTTTGGCGCATTAAAAAACGATTCGGTTTTGGTAAATGTTGAAATTATGGATGCCCTTGCTAATGTTGTATTTACGGGCAGTCAGACGGTGTATAACATTGATTCGGCATTAACTGCAAACTTCAGTGTTGGTTCATATACTGCAAGCACTTTAGGTTTACACACAATTAAGACGTATTGTACTTTATTAGGTATTGCCGATGATGATATCAGTAACGATACTTTGTACTCGTATTTTACCGTAACAGACTCAACATTCTCGCGTGATTATGCTGATGTATCAGGCATTACCAATAAAAGCACTTTTAACTCGGCTGCAGGTTCAGAAACGGTAATGGGTATGACTTATTCATTAAATCAACCTGATATGTTAACGGCAATTGAGTTTACATTAGACAAACCAAAAAATGTTGGCGACTCGTTATATGCTGTAGTTTACACTGTAAATGCTACCGGTTTCCCGGATACGCTTATTGCCACAACCGTTGTTCATTTTTTAGATTCGACAGATGTTAACAGCGTAAAAAATTATCGTTTGCAAATGGCTAATGGCCCATTGCAATTACCTGCCGGTAAGTTTTTTATTGGCATTCGCGAAATTAAAAACATTAATGTAGCAGCTACTCCACGTATTTTTACTACCTATACGGTGTTTAATCGTAATTTAAACTACAGCCCTATTTGGAAACGTAACGAAGAGTTTAGCGAGTTTTTTGTATATGTATTGCATCCCGAATTTGGCTGTACATTACAGGTTACTGATAGCACCACTACCGAAACCTGTGCCAGCGCCAATGCAATGGCTCAGGTATTTATAAATGGCGCTTCAGGTGCTTATACTTATTTATGGAGCAATGGTAATACAACTGATATGATAAGCAATATTACCGGTGGTACCTATACAGTAACTGTTACTGATGCAGCCGGTTGTGTAATATATAAAACTGTTACTGTAAATGCCGACCCTATTCCGGTTATTGACTCGGCTGCCAGTGTTAATGCAAATTGTAATGCTACAACAACCGGTAGCGCACAAATTTTTGTAAACAGTGGAATTTTGCCTTACACGTTTTTATGGACGGGCAATACCACTTCAACCAGCGATACAGCAAACAATTTAGCAGCAGGTAATTACAGTGTATTGGTAACTGATGCTAATGGCTGTTCGGTTACACAAAATTTTGTGATAAATGAACCGGCAGCAATAACAAGTATTATAACTACTTCGCCTGATAATGGCAATAACACAGGTATTGCATTTGCAGTTGTAAGTGGTGGCACAACGCCCTATAGTTATTTCTGGAGTAATGGTAATACTACTGCAACAGCGACCGGTTTGGCTGCAGGTACTTATATTTTAGTGGTTACTGATGCAAATGGATGTGTATATTCTACCAATGTTGTTGTTTCAAGTGTTTCGGCAATACCTGATGATGTAAATGTGGTTAGCTTGCAAATGTATCCCAATCCAGTTATCAGCAACCTATCAATTAAGGCGCAATTGCATACGGCATCAACCGTAACGTTTCATGTTTTTGATGTAACAGGTAAAATAATTTACACCTATTTAAGTGAAGTTACTAAAGAAGTTAATCACCAAATAAATACAGCAACTTGGGCTGCGGGTAATTACATGGTACAAATGGTTACTGATAGTGGAGTAAGTTTGCAGCGGATTGTTAAAAAATAATTCAAACAAAAAATGTTTAAAAGCCCTGCTATTTGCGGGGCTTTTTTTTTAGTCAGACATGTTATCCTAATGTAACATACTTTCTAAATACTTCAAATGTAGCAGCGGTGGCAAACAGCTAAAGCCGCAACAAGTAAACACCATAAATATTACTAACAAATTGATGTTGACTATTTAAATGTTATACTCATCTAACACCTTATTGTATAAATATTTTTACCCAAAAGCTTTGCAACAAAATTTGTTTAGCGTTTTAAATTTAAGGTACTATGGTAAAAAAAACAGTGCGTAAAGCTCAGGCAAAAAACAATAAGAAAATTTTTGTGCTCGATACATCAGCCATTTTATTCGATCACAACGTAATACAAAATTTTAAGGAGCACGATGTAGCCATACCCATAACTGTTTTAGAAGAAGTTGATAGATTTAAAAAAGGTAATGATGTTATTAACTTTGAGGCAAGAGAGTTTATCAGATCATTAGATACACTTAGTCAAAGTTTTACATTGAATGATTGGATTCCATTAAACGGACCTACAAAAGGTAAACTTAAGGTGTTGATGAATGAAGATAGCACAGTTGATGCCAATAAAGTTTTTAATGAAAAGAAAGCTGATCATAACATAATTAATGCTGCCTTAAGATTGCAGGAAGACTTGCCGGGCCGCAAAGTGGTATTAATTAGTAAGGATATAAATCTTCGGCTAAAAGCAAAATCGTTGGAATTAACATCTGAAGATTATAATACCGGCAAAGTAAAAGATTTAGAAGGCCTTTACACCGGTTGCAGTGTAGTTGAAAATTTGCAGCGTAAATTAATTGATGCTTTATATACCCAAGGTAGTTATCATTATAAATCTATTTTTAAAACAAGGCCATTAGCCAACCATTATTTTATTTTAAAAAGTAAAAATGATGAAGTAAGTGCTTTGGCATATTTTAATGCCGAAACCGATTGTATTGAAAGAATACAGAAAGAAAATGCAAGTGGCATAAAGCCCCGCAATGCCGAGCAAGCTTTTGCCATGCATGCCGTTTTAAACCCCAGTGTAAAGTTAGTAACGGTTCAAGGCATTGCCGGTACCGGTAAAACCTTAATTGCATTGGCATCTGCCTTAGAACAAAAAAGCAGCTATAGGCAAATATATTTAGCCCGGCCCATTGTACCTTTAAGCAACAAGGATATTGGCTACTTGCCCGGAGATATTAAATCGAAAATTAATCCTTACATGGAGCCACTTTGGGATAATTTAAAATTTATTCAAAGTCAATATGCCGAAACAGATAAAGAGTTTAAAAAAATAAATGAAATGGTGGCCAATGAAAAACTACATGTAACGCCATTGGCTTACATACGTGGCCGCAGTTTAAGCAACATTTGTTTTATAATTGACGAAGCACAAAATTTAACGCCACATGAAGTAAAAACCATTATTACAAGAGCAGGCGAAAACACAAAAATTATTTTTACCGGTGATGTTTTTCAAATTGATACACCTTACCTCGACTCGCACAGCAATGGATTGTCAACACTTATTGATAAAGTAAAGGGGCAATCAATTTATGCACACATTACTTTAGAACATGGCGAACGAAGCGAACTTAGCAACCTGGCCGGTACTTTATTGTAAACAAATTAAAGACTAAATATTTCGTCCATCAATTGCCATTTACTGCCGGGTTGTGTTGCCGGTAAAGCTTGCTGATACTGCCACATAAGTGTTTCCCATTTTTGCACCATTGCGTTGTTGGCATCGGCTTTATTCTTGGTTTCGAAACTAAAATCCTCATCGGCAATAAGTAGCATAAACAACCGGCAATGCCAGCGGTAAATTTTTAAACTAATAATTCCGGTGTTTTTAATACTATCAATTATCTCAGGCCAAACTTGCTGATGATATGCTTCATATTCTGCAATCAGATTTTTATCGTCTTTCAAATCGAGCGTAAGTGCAAATTGCTGCATGCGTATATTTAGTTATTGTGTGGTTTAATTCGAGAAAAATAGTAAGCAAACCAAGCAACAAATAAGAAACAAAAAAGCGGTGCAACATAGCCCCATCTTATGCTCCAGGTGTCGGAAATGGCGCCCATAATTAAGGGAATAATAGCGCCTCCGACAATACTCATAATTATTAATGACGAAGCCTGTTTGGTAAAATTACCCGTATCCTGAATGCTTAATGAGAATATAGTTGGAAACATAATTGACATAAAAAACGGAACACCAATTATTGCGTATAATGCCAGGTTACCACCTGCAATAACCGGTAATAGTAAAACGATGTTTACTAAAGCAAAAACAAGTAAAAGCTTAATGGGCGTTATATACTTCATTAAAACGGTTCCGGTAAACCGGCCTGTCATAAATAGAACCAATGCAAACGAAAGGTAATATGCAGCTTGTTGCTGACTTATATCTAAAACCGAATTTAAATACCTGATAAAAAAACTACTTACACCAACCTGAGCCCCCACATAAAAGAATTGTGCTGTTATGCCAGCCAATAGTTTCTTGTGTCTTAAAGCAGTTTGCCAGGGTTCAGGCTTGGTATTATCTGCAATTTCGGGTAATTTGATTTTTATAAATGTTAATGCTACTATAAACACAACCAAGCCTATAATTATATACGGAACTTTAATTACTGTTGATTGTACAGCATCGCTTTGATGTGTATCGGATAATATAAACATTCCGCCTATTAATGGTGCAATAAATGCACCCAAGCCATTAAACGATTGTGCTAAGTTTAAACGCATAACAGCAGATGAGCTATTGCCTAATATGGTAACATAAGGATTTGCTGCAGTTTCTAAAAAAGTAAGCCCTGCTGCAATTACAAATAATGCCATAAGAAATATGGGATATGATAATGTGTTGGCTGCAGGGATAAATAAAAATGCACCGGCAGCAAATAGCAACAGTCCTAATACGATTCCATTTTTATAGCCATAATAGCTCATATAGATGCCGGCTGGTATTGCAAAAATAAAATAGGCAATAAAAAAAGCAGAGTCAATTAAAGCACTTTGAAAGTCGCTAAGGTTACAAGCACTCTTTAGATGTGGAATTAAAATGGGATTTAAGTTATGTGCCAATCCCCATAAAAAGAATAGTGATACAATTAGAACCAAAGGCAACAGTTGTGTGTTTTTTTGTATCATAATTTAATCAAAAACCTGCTCTTCTGATTTTAATTTTTATACTATTTGGCACTGGTTTGTCGGCAAACATTATAAGATAACCACCACCACCGGCACCACTTAATTTATAACCAATTGCTTGATGCTTAACTTCGTTAATTAATTGCATTATGTGTGCATCAACCATGTTTGGAAACATTTCTAACTGTGCATGGAATGACTGCAACATTCCTTGTCCTGCCATTTTAATATCCTTATTTATAAGTCCTTGCCAGCAATGTTGTGTTGCTGTAGCTAATGCCTTAACATGATAAGAAGCAATATTTGTTTTCGACAAAACATTGTAATCAGCAGTGCGTGGTGCCAATGTGATTAAATACAAATGTGCTTCAATCCAGTTTAACAAACTTTCATCCAAAATAGATTCAATGTGTGTTGGCCAAAAACCGCCATTATAATCTAACCGGTTTAAGCCCGGATATACAATACCAATACTATCCTGTGAGCCTGCAATTGTTTGCGTGCCCGGTGGATTTTCGTAAGCAAATAAAATTTTAGCCAATTGTTCTTTATTTCCGGCCGGTATATCGTTTTGCCAAAGTTCGATTGCTTTATGGCGTGTGCTGCTACTCATACCGCTACGATGATTAAAATCTATTGTAGGTTCGATAGCAATAGTTATAACTGAACCAGGTGCATGTTTTGAAACATAAGGTTGATCGTGCCAACCTCCTGCAATATCAATACGAAACGGTATTTGAGAGCCTATGCGTAAAGATGTAGTTGACCTTGGTGGCAAATTTTGATGTGGCAATCGTTTTAAAACCAAATATTTTATCTGCAAGTTTTCGCATAGGGCTTGCTTATCCGGTGTGTGGCCATCTTCATTAACTACAAAAATCTGCGGTTTTAAATTTTCAATGTCATCAGCGAAATCTAAAATATCGCTACCCGAATTTACTTGCACGGCTGCAACACATTGCAAAGCCTGAAGCATATACATCCGTTCGTTTTGATTGTTTACCGGATACCTTCCTTTCAGTTTAAATACCGTTTCATCGCTGCCTATTCCAACAGTTACATTACCCAGTTCAGCAGCCTCAGATAAAAATGCAACATGCCCGCTGTGTAACATGTCAAAACATCCACTAACAAATACCGATGGTTTCATTTTTTACTACTCAGCTAACAGTTCAATTAATGTATCATAAGTACTATTATCACTGGGCCGTTTTGCATCAATATACCTGATATCTCCTTTTTTGTCAATCATCATATATCGGGGTATTGAACTGATTTTGTAATAGCGCACCATATCACTATTCCAATCGCCCGGTGCAAATCCGTTTAAAAAATCGGTTAATCCGTTTTGTTCAATTGCACTTTTCCATAGTTCCGTTGTCTTATCAATTGAAACGTATAAGAAAACCAATTGCTTCAGTTGCTTACTGCTGAATCGTTTGTGCAAGTCTTTTGCATAAGGAAATTGTTGTTTGCATGGCCCACACCAACTAGCCCAAAAATCAACATACACAACCTTGCCTTTAAAATCCTGCAGTGTAAAGTACTTGCCATCAACTCCCATAATTTTCTGATCTCGATAATCGCTAACGGATGTTTTCGTTTTTTCAACTTTAGCGTTGATGCGGTTTTTACAAACTGTTTCAACTAATGCAGCATAGCCAAATACATCAAAATTAGTTAGCTGTTGATAGTTGTATTTTGCAGTAGCGGGTAATACTTCATTAATATGATTATTGAGGTAGTTTGCCACATAGTAACTTTTTGTGCGTGGTGTTAACCTTGTGTTTGCAAATGCAATTTTCTTATCCATCGAAATATTAAAATCGGTAAACTTATTAAAACCGTTAAGTTTTGATGTTTGATATATAACATAGTATTCAATAAACTTTCGATACGTATCAATGCCAAGCAATTCATCATTTAAAAGATTAGGCCCAACATTTTCTAACAACAAATCAGGCATAGGTTTTACAGTTAAACCTTTGTCAGCGTTTGCATTGATTATGGCAAATGCCTGCATTTTATAGTAGTAAAGGTATTTTACCCGGTTTTTTAAATAAGATACAGTTGCATCATCGGGTTTTAACGAATCAATAATGCTTCTGATAAAATCCAGTTGATTTTGTTGCAACTTAAACGCCTTCATTTCAAAAACATCAGCCTTGTTACTAAGCATGGTTTCAAAAATCAAACTATCTGCAAAATCATTTTTAAACTGCTTATTAAAGTATAATAGAAACTGATTGTTATGTTTTTCGTTTTCATGCAGTCTAATTGAATTGTACAAACTATCCGTGCCAACGAATATTTCTATTACGCTATTGGGCGAAATTATTAATGGGATTGTTTGATTGTTGTAATGAAAAGTGGCCGTTACACGACTGTCAATTTTAAAATTAAAAACACATTGGTTTTCAACTATTGCTTTAGTATAAGTTGGTTCATAAGAATTTAAAAAGTACTTATCAATTATCAAACTGCAACTATCAGCAAAAGCCAATTTAAAATTGCACTTAATTTCTGCAGCCTTTGCTACATTAACAAGTAACGATAAAAAAAGTACACCGAAAGTTCTAAGTAAAATTTTGTCCATTATTTCTGATTAACAACTTTATCAAAAATGGAATCAACCACATGATAAACAATTGGGCAACGCCAAAAAAAATCCCGGTTAACCGATGAAGCGCCTACAAAACCCGGATTGTTTTTATGCGTATGTGGAAAGCCGGCACAATCAACCGGCCTTATCTCATAAATCGAACATTTATTGTCGCTACCTAAAAACTGACAAGGTTGTTGTTTATTAACCCAGTCTTTTTTATCGCGTTCCAAATACTTATCGGTAAAGGCCGCAACGGTTAAATTTAAATGTTTCGAAATGCGCTTAATATCGGCAGTGGTAAACGTAGGTGTCATGGTTTTACAACAGTTGCCGCAACTTAAACAATCAATTTTTTGAAAAGCTTCTTTATCAAAAGCCACCGCCATTTTGTTTATTTCCTTACCGTTGTTTCGGCTATGAATTCCTTTTAAAAAAGTATTGTATTTTTTTTTCTTTTTAGCTGCTTTAGCTTTAAAGTGTTTCAGGTTAATATTTCTGCTTTCCATACTTGCTTATTGGGGCGAACAAAGCAATTATTTAGATAAGTGTTTCATTTTTCTTTTAAATGAAACACAGCAAATCATTTGGAAATAGATTTTTATGAATTAACATGTATTAAATATAAACTACTTGCAAAGTATTCAAAAGTTTGCATGCCAATGTTAGTTCTTTAATTTATTACAAATCAAATACATACAAATTTTAACTTAATTGTTTATGCTGTGTGTATGGTTTTTGTAGAATCGTTCTAATTAAGATCCCCCAAGAATTACCCCTTATTACCTTCTGTATTTGTAAATGCAATCTATTGTAGTGATGGATTGCTTAGGTTATGTTTTTGTATTAGTAATGATTTTTGTAATTCTTTTAAAGTTAATGAAAAAAGCAACAGTAAAACTCCATCTCAGCGCTGCATGCGCCCTACTCCTTATGGTTATTGCAAACCAAAGCATAGGTCAAACATTTAATCCATTTAGCTACTACACTTTTGATAATGTAGCATCGCCACTTAAGGACGAAATGGGTAAAGGCAATTTAGATGCCAATTATTTTAGCAGTATTTATACAATAGGTGCTGCACAACCAAACAGTGGTGTAGGTAAATACCTAATGCTCGACCACAATACAAGTATTATAAGAGGCAGTCAGTTTATACCCGATACCGGACTTACTATTGAATTTTTATTACGCCCCGGCTATAATTTTGACGGAGAAGATATAGTTTGGAGTCAGAACGGAAGTTTTACGGTGCGTATGGGGTATCCCTATATCACATTTTACACCAATACCTATACCAATGCCAACGTAAAGGTTTTTGATGAGTTTAAAATAAACCTTACAGATATTGGACGTAAGTCTTATGGTTATTATATTGATGGTAACTGGCATCACATGGTTTTTAAAATGAACCCAAAAACAGGAGTAAAACAAGTTTGGGTTGATGGCGAATGTCCAAACGGTTTTAGTAAAACAATATCTACATTAAATACAACCTTTAATCCCGGTCAGTTTAATTCTATATATATCACAACCAACACAAGCTATCTAGCATATCATGGCCACCTGGATGAAATGGCTTTTTATACTTATGATTTGCACCCCAACATGATTTACAAGCATTTCAAGAATTTTGATAATCACCAGCCATACAATTTTACCTGGACAACTACTGCCCCGCCTGCACCACAACCTGTTACAGCTGGTATTGATATTAATGAATATGCACCAGGCCATCCCAACCCAACTGTTGATATGATGGATCAGATAAAAACGTTTCCGGCTGCTCGGGTTAAAAAAGGCAATACACTTTTAAGAAATGGTACGTTAACTAATCATGCATACACAGGTGGGCGTTTCAGGCCAGGTATTAACGATGCTACTGCTGTACGTAATAGTGTGGAAATACAAAAACAATTATCTTATTATTTCAACTCAGCAATTCAAGTCAGTGGCGCCACAACAGAATGGGCGCAGTTTGGCGATACAACAAAGTTTACCGGTGCATGGATAAATTTTGCAAATCAAAACCCTACAATTCCAACCACTATTAGTACATCATGGCCACATGTTATACCAACAATGGCAGGTTTTACTTCGAACGAAAACTATGTAACCTGCCGTTGTTTGCCCAATAGTTCTTATTTACAAAATAGTGCGGGTCAGTTTATTGATAACAATGGAGTTGTAACGCCTTGGAAACGATTAGCACCAGATTCACCTTTAGATTCATTAATTCAGGATGGATTAACACAAAAGTTTTATTTCACAAAGCTGTTTAAAGAATTAAAACGGCCACTTGATTTCATTTTAGATGAAGCCGAAAATTTACCATTCTATCGTTCCGTACACACTGGGCCAACCTTAGATGCTTCTGTTGTATCAAACAAAAACGCAAGTGGTTTAGATTGGGTAACTTATTTTAGCAGACGTTATGCAGTACAAGCCAAAGCATACCGTGATAACTTTATGAATTTGCCACAACTGGCAAACACTAAATATCAGTTATATGAAACCGAAGGCCATGACGATTATCGCCCTAAATACACTGAGTCGAGAACGATAAACTCACAAACTAATGGCACTTATTACCCGGTAGCAAGTATGTACACCCGGTTTCCTTCAAATTGGCGCTACAATTCGGCTGCATGGAATGGATGGCAATGGTTTGCCGAATCGCGCGTGAACGAAATTGCCGCAGGTGATAATTATTGTGCGCCCGCTGTTGCCGCTGGTTGGGACGACAATGAAGAAAACAATGTAAGACCAGCACAATGGTTGGGCTTAAATAAAACTTTTGCCATGGCCGGTGCTGAATATTTTTTTCCTGCCTTTTTTGTATTAGGCGGTCAAACGTTACAGAATCCGGATAATTATATTTGGCAATTAACCACACCGGGTTATGTACAAGGAGTAACCAGTTTTTATGAAGATATATTTAAAAACGGTAAAGTTTTAGCAGGCGATGTACCTTTGATTAGTACTAACCCAAATGGCACAAAAGGATATTCGTTTAAAGCCGGTGATCAGCGTAAACTGGTTGTAATCAGAAAGCACAATACCAAAGCACGTTATGCCATTACGGGTACACTGCAACCAAGCAGCAATATGAAAGGAAGTGCTGAATTGGAAGGAAATGCTGTAGTTACTTTAGATGGACAAACACTTACCTTTAAGGTTAGACGACAAGGCAGTACTTATGTTTATGATAAAACCGTTGCAAGTGCACCGGTGTTTTATCAATTAGACGAATGGCATGAAGCAACACATCCCTATTACTGGACTTCAGATTTTAATATTGAAGGCGAGTTGTTTGAAAACACCACAACAGCAATTACAATAAAAACATCCGTACCGCAAGGCACACCAGCAGGTAACTTTACAAGTTTTACTTCTTATGCATCATTTAATAGTGGTGCTTTAGCCAATTATAATTTTGTTGTTAGAGGCGAAGACCCTAAAACATACTACTTCTGGGTTCGTGCTCGTGCAAAAATTGGAACTACCAGTGCACAAATTAAAATGGACAATGGCCCTGTTATGACAATAAATAATATGGCAACAGGATGGAAATGGTATCGGATAAGTTCTTCAACCAACAAACCAATCGAGTTTAAAAATTTAAGCGTAGGCGAACATCTATTACGTATAACAGCCGTTAACAGCAACCTCGAAGTTGACAAGATTTGTTTAAGCACACAGGCCGGAATTATTTTTGGTGAACCGGTTTCTATATCCGACTCAATAGCAATTGAAGGAGACATTAATTTATGTCCGGGCGAAAATGTAATATTAACCTGCGACCCAGCCGGAATCAGTTATAAATGGTCAACCGGAGAAACCACACAATCAATTACAGTAGCAACAAATGGCTCCTATTATGCTACCATAACCGGTGCAGGTAACGTTAAAGTAAAAACCGATACGGTTATAGTTGATTTAAACCCCGCACCAAAAGCCGAAGTTACTGTTAGTGGGCCAACCAATATTTGCTACCCGGCTACTATTACCCTTACAGCAAATAATGCATATCAATACTTATGGTCGAATGGGAAAACAACACAAAGCATTACTGTAACAAAGCCAGAAATTATAACACTTACAACCGCTAACAAAAAAGGTTGTACTGCAGTTGCAGCACCAGTACAAATTACTGATAGTGGATGCTGCCCATTGCCTTATAATTTATCAGCCATAAATATTACTACAACATCAGCAAAAATTAAATGGATGTGCGATTCGACTCCCGATGATTTTAATTATACCTATACAGGCCCGGGTGGCAATAGTTGGAATGGAATTCACGCTGGAGGCTCAAAAAATATTACGCTTACCAATTTAAAAGCGAATAAACGCTATAAGTTTAGCATTCAAAGTATATGTGGTTCTCATTCAAGTAATCAAAGCGATACGTTAGAGTTTACAACCTTAGCTAAGCGCGAAGGAAATTTGGAGGATTCTGAATCTGACATTTTGCTTTATCCGAATCCCTCAAAGCAGCAAACAACATTAATTTTTAATAGTAACACAGCTTCTACTTATCACCTAACTATTAAGAATTATCAAGGGCAAATTGTACAACAGCAAAATGGGTTGGTTCAAATTGGGGAAAACAATTTTGTAATCGAAAGAAAAAAGTTAGCCAATGGTTTGTACTTTATCGAATTTGATTGTAATAATATGTTACATCACAGTAAATGGATGTTACAGTAGTAATACTTTTATATCTGAAAAAATGCCCTACCTTGTGTAGGGCATTTTTATTATGAATCAATTTAAAGTATTGAAACAGGTTTTATTAAAATGGTTGCTGATTTTCACCTCTGTTTCAACACTCCTTTTTAATAGTTGCAGCAATGAGTTGGATATAATTGCTCCCTATAAAGATACTACCATTGTGTATGCAATGCTTTCGCCAAACGATAGTATTCAGTATATTAAAATTTACAAATCATTTTTAGGTAAGGGCAATGCATATCAATTTGCTCAGGTTGCCGACTCATTTTACTTCCCTGATTTTTTAACTGCGTTTTTAGTTGGCAAAAAAAATGGCGAAACAAACGACACTATCCAATTAATGCGCGATACATTGCCCAATGCTACCTATGGTACTTTTGCATCTGCACCTAACATTGCCTATACTACCACTGCCCCAATAAGTTCAAACAAAAGCTATGAAATTATTATTGAGCGAAAAAATCATTCAACCGTATCATCAAGTACACAAATACCGCGTAATGCGTATTTATTTAAGCCTAACACATCCAATAAAGAAATTGCTTTAGCCAGCGATACATTATTTTCAATAGCATGGCAAACTGGTTTAAATGCCAAAGTTTATGGTGCCATTTTGCGTTTTAATTATTTAGATGTAACACCTCAAGGACAAACAAACCGCAGTATTGATTGGGTTTTGGGTCAACGCATTGCTGCCGATGTTTATACCAAACAAGATTTGAGTATAGACAAAACCATGGCCGATTTTTATAAACTGCTTAATGCCAAATTAAATCCACCCGACTCGCTCTCATACCGTATAGCAGGCAACGTTGAGATTATTATTTCAGGCGCGGCCGAAGATTATTACTACTATCAGAAAATTAATAATGCCACAGTGGGCGTTAATCAAAACATACCGAATATAACCAACATTACAAACGGTTTGGGATTGTTTTCGGCTAATACTACAAATAGCTGGAGTTTCGAACTTGACAATTTAAGTTATCAGTACCTAAGATATAGTGTTTATACAGCACATTTAAAATTTTATTAAAAATTACCTTATTGATAAAAACGGAAAAAGCTCTTGTAAAACAAGAGCTTTTTTAGTCGGGGTGACTGGATTCGAACCAGCGACCACCAGCACCCCATGCTGATACGCTACCGGACTGCGCTACACCCCGAGTTTCCGTTTGGTAATTATGTGTATTTACCGCTTTTAAGGGCGGCAAAAATATTAAAATATCATTGCCCATATCGTTTCTGTATTTTTTTTGTAACAGACACAATTATTGCCAATTAGTTAAGGTTTAGTTGATTGAATAATTTAAAATTTTAAATTGTTTTTGTTTGTTTTTTAATCAATTATCAATTATGAGTGACGAAGTTAGAAACTTAGAACCTACAGAACTTTGGAATTTTTTTGCCGACCTAAATGCCGTACCACGTGCCAGTAAAAAGGAAGAAAAAATTATTGCTTTTATACAACATTTTGGTCAAAAATTAAATTTAGAAACTATTACCGATGCTGCTGGTAATGTGCTTATAAAAAAACCAGCTACAGCAGGTATGGAAAAATGTGCACCAATAGTTTTGCAAGCACATTTGGATATGGTGCATCAAAAAAATGAAAATACGGTTTTCGATTTTGATACGCAGGGTATTGAAATGTATGTTGACCAAGATTGGGTTAATGCCAAAGGCACAACTTTAGGTGCTGATAATGGTATAGGTGTAGCTACCATTATGGCTTTATTAGCCGCAACAGATGCAACTCATCCACCCATCGAAGCTTTATTTACAATTGATGAAGAAACCGGCATGACAGGTGCAAAAGGATTACAACCCGGTTGGTTGAAAGGAAAACTGATGTTGAATTTAGATACTGAAGAAGACGATGAAATAGATATTGGTTGTGCAGGCGGTATTGATATTACAGTTAACGCTACATATACACCAGAGAAAGCGGCTGATAATTATTTGTCATATATAGTAACTGTTACAGGGTTAAACGGTGGTCATTCAGGATTGGAAATTCATAAAGGCTTAGGTAATGCCAATAAAATAATGAACCGCATATTGTATCATGTGCAATCCTTGGGGCTACGTATTAATAGTGTTGATGGTGGCAGCCTTCGTAACGCAATTCCACGCGAGAGCAAAGCTGTTATAAGTATTCCTGATACAAATAGTCAGGCATTTGAAAATAGCATCAATCAAATTTCACAAATCATTAAATCAGAACTTGCATGTACCGATGCCGGCTTAATTATTACTGCTCTTAAAACCAATCCGGCCGATAATTGGATGCCACAGCAACTTCAGCTATCTTTTTTAAAATGTATTTATGCGGCACAAAATGGTGTTTATGCAATGAGCCATGTTGTACCAAATTTGGTTGAAACCTCAAATAACCTTGCCTGTGTTGCTGCTGGTAATGGCCAAATTAAAATATTGTGTTTAACACGCTCTGCATCCGAAACAGCTAAAACAGACTTAGCTCAATCTATTCAATCAGCATTTGAGTTAATGCCAGCCGAAGTTACACTTTCGGGCAGCTATCCGGGTTGGCAACCCGATGCAAATTCAAAACTATTAAAGCATGTAACAGCAATTTATACGCAATTAAATAAACAGCAACCTAAAATTGTTGCCTGCCATGCAGGTTTAGAGTGTGGTATAATAAAAAGCAAATACCCGTTGATGGATATGATTTCGATAGGCCCAATAATTAAAGGAGCACATTCGCCCAATGAGCGTGTACATATTAAATCGGTGCAAAAATTCTGGGTGTTTTTAAACGAAATTCTCAAAACAATACCAGAAGTTTAATCTGTCATTTGTTTTTATTCTAAGTGTAACAAACGGTAAGTTATAGCTTCTAAAACGCCAACTATTCAGCCTCCCTATTTCACCTTTTATGCACAAACTATTAAGTTCAATTCTTATATCCTGTCTGGTACTGCTTACCATAAGCGATTTAAAAGCACAAAATAAATTTACAATTAGTGGTTACGTAAAGGATGCATCTACCGGTGAAACCATGATTGGAGCCAATGTATATTTAAAAGAAACGCAAAAAGGAACCACCACCAACGTTTACGGTTTTTATTCGTTTACCGTTGAAAGTGGCACCTACACATTAGTAGCCACTTATTTAGGATATGTAGAAGAAGAACAAAAAGTAAACCTAAATCAAAATTTACAAGTGGCTATTGCCATAAAACCAAAAGTGGTAGAAACACAAGCCGCTGAAGTTGTTGGAAGTAAAGTCGAAAATAAAATAAGCTCAACACAAATGGGCAAGGAAGTGTTAGAGATAGAAACCATTAAATCAATACCTGCTTTTTTAGGCGAGGTTGATGTACTTAAAGCCATACAATTGCTACCGGGTGTACAAAGCGCAGGTGAAGGAAATAGTGGTTTTTATGTACGTGGTGGCGGACCTGATCAAAACCTGGTGCAGCTTGACGAAGCTACTGTTTATAACGCTTCGCATTTATTCGGATTTTTTAGTGTATTTAATGCCGATGCCATTAAAAATGTAACATTGATAAAAGGCGGCATGCCTGCAAATTACGGCAACCGCTTATCTTCTGTAGTTGATATTCAAATGAAAGATGGTAATGCCAAAGCTTTTCATGCACAAGGCGGTTTGGGCTTTATTGCCAGCCGTGTTACCGTTGAAGGGCCCATTATAAAAGATACCAGCTCTTTTATTGTATCGGCACGCAGAACCTTTGTGGATTTATTTTTGCGCCCACCCTTTGTTTCAAAAGAGTCGAATGCTTATGGTAACACCTATTATTTTTATGATCTTAATGCCAAAGTAAATTATATATTTTCTGATAAGGACCGGTTGTTTTTAAGCACTTACTTCGGCAGGGATAGATTTCAGTTTCGTAGTGCCGAGTCGGGTTTTAAAGCCAACATACCCTGGGGTAATGCCACTGCAACTTTAAGATGGAACCATATTTTTAATAATAAACTTTTTGCAAATACATCATTAATATATACCGATTATGACTTTTCGTTTGGTGCCGGTCAGGAGGATTTTAGGTTTGAACTTTATAGCGGTGTGCGCGATTGGAATGCCAAAGTTGATTTTAACTACTACCCAAGTGTAAAACATACGGTTAAGTTTGGTTTCAATTATGTAAACCATTTGTTTACACCTTCTACAGCATCGGCAAGTCAGAACGAAACCGTTTTTGATTTGGGCAAACCTTATAAAATTTATGCAAATGATTTTGCACTTTATGCATTGGACGACTGGGCAATAAACGATAGATTAACTATAAACGGAGGTTTGCGCGCAACAAGGTTTGTGCAATACGGTCCGTTTGACCGATACATTACCAATAGCAATTATGAGGTAGTGGATACTATAACTTATGGCAAAGGCGATAAAGTTGCGCAATACAACAATTTAGAGCCCAGATTTTCGCTTAGCTTTTTAATTAATAAAAACACTTCGGTTAAAGCTGCATACACACAAAATTACCAATATGTACATTTGGCTTCTATTTCTTCACTTTCATTACCAACCGATGTTTGGGTGCCCAGCAGCGACCGTGTAAAACCACAGTTTGCCACGCAATATGCTGTAGGATTTTTTAAAAATTTTAAAAAAGACTTGTACGAAACATCTGTTGAGGTTTACTATAAGGACATGCGCAATCAAATTGAATATCGTGATGGTGCAACACCTGATATGGATATAAAAAATAATCAGGATAACAATTTTGTTTTTGGTAAAGGCTGGAGCTATGGTGCCGAGTTTTTTGTAAAGAAAAAATATGGAAAATTTAATGGATGGATTGGTTACACTTTGGCATGGACCTTACGCAATTTTCCGGATCTAAATCAAGGCAAAGATTTTTATGCCAGATATGACAGGCGTAACGATTTAAAAGTTGTAGCCATTTATGAGCTTAATAAGAAATGGAGCTTTGGTGCCACTTTTGTTTATGCAACCGGTAATGCCCTTACCCTACCCCAGCAACGCTATTTATTTGGTGGCGCCATTGATCCAAACAACCTAAACACTTCGCAATTTAATAACCCTCAAATTTATTACACGTATGGCGACAGAAACAGTTATCGTATGGCTGCATACCATCGTTTAGATATTTCGGCAACGCTACAAGGCCGTAAAACCGATAAGTTTGAAAGCAGTTGGGTTTTTGCAGTTTATAATTTATATAACCGTTATAACCCATACTTTATTTATTTCGATTCAACTTTCGATACCAAAACCAATCAAGTAGTAATACAAGCAAAACAAGTAAGCCTGTTTCCGGTATTACCCAGTGTAACCTGGAATTTTAAATTTTAATGCTACCAAAAATATGTCAGTAATAAAAAGTATAACACCCATTGCCCTTTTGTTTCTATTTTTTGCAATTACCGCTTGCGAAAAAAATATTACAGTTGATTTGCCGGCATCTAAGCCCATGGTAGTACTCGAGGGTTATGTTGAACCCGGTTTGCCGCCCTACGTTTATCTATCGTACAGCACCGGTTATTTCGACCCAATAGATTCAGCATCGCTCACTAAAAATTTAATTAAAAATGCCTTAGTGATAATTAATGATGGATTTGCAACCGACACTATGTTAGAGGTAATACCGGGCTATGGATATTTTTATGCATCAAGTAATCTTTTGGGAACCATCGGCCGTACCTATACACTAACAGTAACAACACAAAAAGGCGAAGTTGTTAACGCTCAAACTACATTACATGCTCCGGTACCATTAGACAGTATTTATTTTAAAACAGTTGAAAACAATGATACTATGGGTTTGGTTTGGGCACGCTTAACCGACCCCGATACTTTAGGAAATTACTATCGTTGGTTTGCCAAGCGCATTACAAAAGACGATACGTATTATGCGCCATTTGGATCTACTTTTGAAGATAAATTTATAAATGGCACTTCATTAGATTTTTCGTTTTACCGTGGCATACCACCCAACACCAGTAGCGAAGATGAAGAAGAGTCGGAACTATATAAAATTGGCGATACGGTGATAGTAAAATTTTGTACGATGGATAAAAAATCATACGGATTTTGGCGCGAAGCCGAAACGCAGAGCGGCAACAATGGCAATCCATTTGGTTCTATATCGCCTATAAACAGTGGTGTTACAGGTGGGTTAGGAATTTTTTGTGCTTACAGCCCTTCATACGATACACTTATTTGTAAGTAATGTTTTTAAAATGTAAACGGTTGTGGTTAACAAAAGTTATTACATGAGTGACTTTAGCTTCTAAGAATTTTATCCATCTTTTTTCCTTTTGCTAATTCATCAATCAACTTATCCATATACCTTATTTTTTGCATTAAAGGGTCGCTAATTTCTTCAACACGGTAACCGCAGATTACACCCGTAATTTTTGATGCGTTATTGTTAAACATGGGTGCTTCGGCAAAAAATGTTTCCAGGTCAACTTTACTTTCAATTTGTAATTGGAGCGTTTTTGAATCATAACCTGTAAGCCAATATAGTATTTGATCAACTTCGTCCTTACTGCGCCCTTTAGATGTTGCCTTTTGAATATACAGTGGATAAACACTGGCAAACACAATTCGATAAACACGTTCCTGATTCATAATTCAAAAATAAATATTTTAAAAAGCAGTTTATCAGTTGTATTTGTTTTTATGAAACCATCCGGCCATTTCAATTAATTGAAACAAATAACCTGCTTTACAGTTTAATGAAGCAACATGCAAGTTAGCTTTTAAATAAAATGGTTCGCGTTGTTGCAAAAGTGAGGTTATAAAAGATTGCAGCTTATTGTCGGGCACGTTAGTAAGTAATGGCCTTTTATCCTTTGCGTTTTTTAACCGGCTATGTAATGCTGCAGGTGGCATACTTAAATATATTGTAAGGCCACTGTCATTCATTAATTCCAAATTATTATAAAAGCATGGCGCACCACCACCAACAGCAACAACTTGTTTTTGTTTTTGTGCAACCTGATGCAAACATGCCTGTTCTGCTATTCTAAAATATGTTTCGCCTTTTAAAAAAAGTTCGGTAATGGTAATTTGGTTTTGCAGCTCTATTTCAATATCTAAATCAACAAAATCATATTGCATGAGCTTGGCTAATTGCTTTCCTATAGTGCTTTTGCCGCAACCCATAAATCCAATCAGAAAAATGTTTTCTTTCACAGGTAACCGTTATTTTCTGATAAAACGCATGCGATAATCCACATTAACTTTGCCATTGCTTATATCGTTAAGTTTACCTTTAATCATACGTTTACGCAGCGGATTTAATTTATCAGTAAAAAGTATGCCTTCAATATGATCGTATTCATGCTGAATAATGCGTGCAGCCAAACCACTAAATTTTTCGGTTTTCGAATCAAAGTTTTCATCCAAATATGTAATGGTAATATCGGGTTTGCGTAACACATCTTCGCGCACACCAGGTATGCTTAAACATCCTTCGTTAAACTTCCAGGCCTCGCCTGCCTCATCAAGTATTTGGGCATTAATAAAAACACGTTTAAAGTTTTCTAACTCCTTTTCATCTTCGGCAAAAGGCGATGCATCAATAACAAACAACCTGATAGCTAACCCAATTTGTGGTGCAGCCAAACCAACGCCATTGGCATTATACATGGTTTCAAACATATCGTTAATCAGTTGGGGTAAGGCTTTGTAATCGTTTGTTATGTTTTCGGCTTTTTTACGTAAAACGGCATCACCAAATGCCACAATGGGAAGTATCATATCAAAATAAATTTGTGTTAGTGTGTGCGTCCATATATTGTTGTAAAATAATGGTGGCACTTACTTTATCAATAAGCGCTTTATTTCTTCGTTCCGACTTTTTAACGCCAGAAGATATTAAGCTTTGCATAGCCCATTGCGATGTATGTTGTTCGCCAAATCTAACCACAGGTATATCAGGCAATTTTTTTTTCAGCCTTCCTAAAAATGATAAAATGTTTGGCTCTATTTCGCTGGGTTTAAAGTTTTTTTGAAGTGGCTGCCCTACAATTATTTTTTCAACTTCTTCGGCTTTGGCATAAGTTTCAAGGAATGTAAGCAGTTCATTGGTATCAACAGTAGTTAATGCATGAGGTATTAATTGCAAAACATCCGTAACGGCTATGCCGGTTCGTTTTAATCCAAAATCTATTGCTAGTAAGCGTGCCATATTGGGTGCAAAGCTATAATTAAGCAGGTAATTGTTATTGCCTATCTAAATGATGCTACTTTTTATCACTTTAAAAATTATACTTACAGCGTTTAATATTTGTACGCATGCTAAAAAAAATTCCTTTAACCGGTTGGATTTTCATTGCACTTTTTTTAGGTGCTGCCGTTGGCGAAATTTATAGAAACAACCATCCTGATATAGCAACTCAAAGAGCTTTTGCCGAAAATATATCGGTTTTAAGTGATGTGTTTTTGCGCTTAATAAAAATGATTATTGCGCCTTTGGTGTTTAGTACTTTAGTTGTTGGCATTGCCAAGTTGGGCGATTTTAAAGTAGTTGGTCGCATTGGTATTAAAACCATTTTATATTTTCAGTTTGCAACACTTATAGCATTGGCATTGGGCTTGGTAATAGTTAATGTTATGCGTCCGGGCGATTACATGCAAATGCCGTTGCCCGATGCCGCCACCAGTGGTATTAATGCAACTGCACCTACTTTAAAAAGTTTTGTTACGCATGTAATACCTAAAAGTGTTGTCGAAGCAATGGCTAACAATGAGATATTGCCAATCGTAATTTTTTCAATATTTTTTGGTATTGCATTGGCATCATTAGGCGCTATGGGCAAATCGTTGATTCATGCACTGGATGCTTTGGCACATGTAATGTTTAAAGTAACCAACTATGTAATGTATTTTGCACCATTGGGTGTATTTGGTGCAATTTGCGCTGTTATTACCACACAAGGAATTGGTATTATAAAAGGATACGTTTACTTAATAGCCTGCTTTTATGGTGGGCTAATTTTTTTCGCTATTGTGGTACTGGGTTCCATTGCCTTATTGGTAGGAATTAAGTTTGGCAAGCTGCTTAAAATAATTCAGGAGCCTTTATTGCTTGCTTTTTCAACAGCCAGCAGCGAGGCCGCTTTTCCAAAAATGGTAGAAAAATTAAAAGCCTATGGTTGTAGCGATAGAATTATAAGTTTTGTATTGCCCTTAGGTTATTCGTTTAATTTAGATGGCAGCATTATGTACATGACTTTTGCAACAGCTTTTATCGCCCAAACTTATGGCAGGGTATTATCCATTGAAGAACAAATTACCATGATGCTCATTTTATTAGTTACCAGTAAAGGTATGGCAGGTGTGCCACGTGCATCCTTAGTCGTTATTGCTGCGCTGTTACCACAGTTTGGCTTACCCGAAGCGGGCTTGCTTTTATTATTAGGCATTGATCAAATTTTGGATATGGGCCGTAGTGCTACTAATGTGGTGGGCAATGCAGTTGCTACTGCTGTTGTTTCGAAATGGGAAGGCGAGCTACAAGAAAATCATTTATAAACTATTATAATCATGCAGGAAAGCGAACTAATTTTAAATACTGATGGCAGTATTTATCATTTAAATTTATTGCCGCACGATATTGCCGACATCGTAATAAATGTAGGCGACCCTGACCGCGTTCACGTAGTTAGTAAATTTTTTAACCATATTGAAATTGTAAAACAAAAACGCGAATTTGTTACGCATACCGGTTATTATAATGGCAGACGTATGACCGTTATTAGCACCGGCATTGGTACCGATAATATTGATATTGTTTATAATGAATTGGATGCATTGGTAAATGTGGATTTAAAATCACGTAAAGTAAAAGAACAGTTATCGCCACTGTATTTAATTCGTATCGGAACTTCGGGTGCATTACAGGCAGATGTTGATGTGGATAGTTTTGTTTTTTCAACACATGGTTTAGGTTTAGATGGGTTAATGAATTTTTATCATTACCGTAACAATGCAGAAGAAGAAAAAATATTACAACACTTTCAGGCGCATTATCCACATTACAATACCTATGCACAATCTTATTTATTCCAATGTTCGCCTGTGTTAAATCAGCTTTTTAGCGACTCGTTTCACAAAGGCATAACGGCATCGTGCTGTGGTTTTTACGCTCCGCAAGGCCGTATGATACGTGCACAAATTGCACGCGATGGCATGGTTGATTTATTAAGCGACTTTAGTTTTGAAAAGTATCGCATTACCAATTTCGAAATGGAAACCAGTGCCATGTTTGGGTTAGCGCGTGTATTGGGTCATCATTGCGCATCGGCAAATTTAATTGTTGCAAATCGTATCACTAAAAAATTCAGCAAAAATTATCAGGCTTCATTAGATGTGATGATTGAAAATGTATTACACAAACTTGCTACATTATGAGTAACCTTTTTCGTTTTATAGTGTGCTTGGTTATTATTTTATTTTACCAATCATGTAAGATAAAAGATGTTACCTATAAACGAATTGAAAATTTGAATTTTGAATTGCGTAACGCTGTACCAAATATAAATTTTGATATTGTGTGTTATAACCCCAATGCTATGGGATGCCGTATTGGCCAATTGCATTGCGAAATTTTAAGTAATACAGATAGTGTGGCTTATGCATACAATATCGAAACTTTAAAAGTTCGTCCTTACAGCGAGTTTTCTGTGCCTGTAAAAAGTATTGTATCGGCCAAAGCAGCCTTTAAATTAACCGGCAAGAGTTTACTATCAACTAAAGATATACCCATACGATTAGTTGGCCACATGAAAATCAAGAAATTTATATTCAGTCATACATATTATTTTGATGTAACCGAGTCATTTAATAAATCACAACTTTATAAATAATGATGTGCGTAATAAAACTTTCAGGTGTAACTGATGTAAATGCAAAAATGCTATTCGAAATCCGTAAAAAGGTTTTTGTTGAAGAGCAACACGTGCCTGCAACATTAGAGTTTGATAAATTTGAAAATGAGGCTAATCATTATTTATGTTTTGATGGTGATAAGCCTTGTGGTACTGCACGATGGCGCATTACCCAAAACGGCATAAAACTCGAACGTTTTGCTGTATTGCCTGCCCATAGAAACAAAGGCATAGGTGCCGTTATTTTAAATCAGGTACTTAACGACATTGCACCACTAAAGCAAAAAGTTTACCTGCATGCACAAGCCGGTGCCGTAAATTTTTATTTAAAGCATCAGTTTGTAGTTGATGGCAATTGCTTCTTTGAAGCTAATATTCCGCACTATGTTATGATACATCAACCAATTAAAACAATTTAGTTTATTCATTTTCATGAAAAAAAATATTCAGAAGAAAACCGTTGCATCATCTGAAAAATCAGTAAAAAAAATTAAAGAGGCACCAACCGTTGGTTTGCTCGAAAAGTATTTGCCGCTTTGCATTTTATTGGCAGTAATTTTTCTGGCTTATATGCCTTGTTTAGATAATGACTTAACCAACTGGGATGACCCAACGTATCTGAATGAAAACCCATTAATCCGCTCGCTGGATGCAGCAAACATAAAGCGCATTTTTA
Organism: Bacteroidia bacterium; assembly: GCA_016788165.1. Classification (GTDB taxonomy): domain Bacteria; phylum Bacteroidota; class Bacteroidia; order AKYH767-A; family OLB10; genus JAEUTH01. The sequence goes on from JAEUTH010000021.1 coordinate 301,586, forward strand.
CTGAAAATTATTTTGGAAATTATCAACCATTGCACATTTTGTCATATGCTGTCGAGTATCATTTTTATGGCTTAAACCCCAAAGGATATCATGCAACAAGTATTATTATGTTTATGATAGCCTGTGCATTGGTTTATATTTTTATTTATCAACTAAGCGCCAATAAAATAACGGCAACATTAACTACAGCCCTATACGGACTTAATGCCATGCGTGTTGAAAGTGTTGCCTGGGCAGCCGAACGCAAAGACCTTTTATACTTAATATTTTTTATTGCAGCATTAATAGCTTATGTAAAATACATTAAAGGCAATAACGATTATAAATATTTAGCATTTGCATTCTTACTATTTACTATCAGCATTTTTTCGAAGGTTATGGCAGCTTCAATTATTGGCCCCATGATTATGCTCGATTACTGGTATAGCCGAAAATTTACCTGGAAACTTATAGCCGAAAAAGTTCCATTTGTACTACTTGCCATTTGGGTAGGATTAAAGCAAGTGGCTGCAGTTGACGAAACCGGTACCATTGATAAATCGAATATTTATTCGGTAACCGAAAAACTTCTCATTGCTTGTAGAAATTTGATTTACTATCCCATTAAAACACTTGTGCCAACTAAGCTTTCAGCTTTTTATCCATATCCACCAAAAGGGCCGGGCATATCGCTGCCTTCTGAGTTTTATATTTGTGGCGTTTTAGTTTTGGTAATTGGTTTACTACTTTTTTTATCGGCCAAAAAAACCAAACTGTTTATTTTTTGTGGTGGCTTTTTTGTTTCCACCATTATTTTGGTATTGCAATATGTACCGGTTGGACCAACCATGTTTAGCGAGCGCTATTCATTAGTACCGGGTATAGCATTGGCCTATTTAATTGCACATGGTATCGTTTATTTGTTAGAAACCAAGCCACAATTCAAACAGGCAATTTATGGCAGCGTAGGTGTTTACTTCATTTTTTTATTTGTTACAACATACAAGCGTTGTAATGTTTGGCAGGATAGCTTAACGTTATGGGATGATACCATTGCACAATTTCCGAATGTGGCAACAGCATTAAACAACAGGGGCAAATATTATGGCGAACATTTGCATAAATTAGATGAAGCCATGAGCGATTTAACGCGCTCAATTAAGGCCGACCCTAATTACGAGCTTGCTTATAATAATCGGGGTATTGTATATAGCATACGTAAGCAATATGATTTGGCTGTTGCCGATTTTGACAAAGCAATTTCGCTGAAAGCAAATTACATGGAAGCAATTCATAACAGGGCTATAGCATTAGCAAGCACCAAACAATTTGATCGTGCATTATCCGATTTTACTAAATTGATAAACGATAACCCATCCAAAGCCGAAAGTTATGTGGCACGTGGCTATACTTATTTGCAAGTAGGCAAACCGGCCGAAGCCCTGGCCGATTTTAATACGGCTATTAATATTAATGGTGGTGATGGCAATGTTTTTTTAAACCGATCGCAGGCAAACTATTTGCTTAAAAATTATAAGGCTGCTAATGCCGATTTACAAACTGCACAACAACTGGGCGCTCAGGTTGATGCCAACTATGCCGCACAGGTAAAGCAAGCCAATCAGTAATTTTATTTTGCTGTTATTAAAAACTCCGTGCGCCTGTTTAAGGTGCGGCCTTGTTCTGTTTCATTGCTTGCCTTTGGCTGCGATTGTCCAAAACCTTTATACGTTAACCGGTTTGCTTGTATGCCACTTTTAATTAGGTATTCGTAAACTGTTTTAGCGCGTTGCATACTCAGATTTAAATTTGCTATTGCATTCCCTTCCGTATCGGTATGGCCATGTATAGCAATTTGCACCTTTGGGCTTTCGCGTAGAAATTGCGCAAAATCTTGCAACACCAACATGCTGCTGCTATCTAATACGCTGCTGTTGGTTTGGTATAAGATGTTGTTTAACTGATACGTTTGTCCTACTTCAATTTTTTTTAACTCAACGGTGGCCTTGGTTTGAGGTTTAATGTTGGTATCGTTGGCGGCAAAATAAACTGAGTTAAATGCATAGCCCTCTTTTTTTACAGTTAGCATAAAGTCATTATCAAATGCAACCACTTTTGCAAAACGTCCGGTAATGGTATCGTAGTCTAAATGCATAATTTCTTTGGTGCGCATATTTTTTAATTCGAGCAATGCACCATTTGGCAAACTATCATCTGCACTAATATTGCCTTTTAGTAATAATACTTTATCCGGTTTTATTTTATCATGTATTTTAAAACTGTAAATATCAAAGCCTCCATCTAACTTAATTTTATCGCTGGCAAAGTATCCTAATTTGCCATCGGTGCTTATAAAAAATCCAACTTCATCGGCCTCGGTATTTATAGGATAACCAACATTGTATGGCTTCGACCACTTTCCGGCACTATCAATTTTTACCATGTAAATATCGTAACCACCCATGCCAGGCAAACTATCGCTCGAAAAAAAGAAGGTAGTATTATCGGGATGCATAAAAGGCGACTTTTCATTTCCATTAGTGTTTACATACTTTAATGGCTTGGCTTGCGACCAGCTTTTATCGGCATTTCTGGTACTATAATAAATATCACTGGTACGGTTTATACTATCTCTGAAAGTTGCAAAGTATAAAGTATTGCCATCGGCAGTAAGGCAAGGCTGGGCATCCCATTGTTTTGGATGATTGATGGCTGTGCTTAGCCTGTTTAACTCACTCCAGGATTTGCCGTTCCACTGCGATTCCCAAATATCAAAATTGCCTTTTTCATTAACTGTAAAATAAAGATGTTGATTATCTAACGATATGCATGCGCCACCTTCGTTGCCGCTTACACTTTTATTAAAAGGTAAAGGCATGGGCTTGCCTGCATCATATATGTCATCGCCCAACCGATGAGCCAGCATAAATTTTTCTACGTTCTTGGGTGTAAGCGAGCCTTTCGACTGTTCTTCGTATCTGCGTGTAAAAAAGCATAATTCATTATCGGCACTCAGGTTGGCTAAATATTCGGGGTCGGCAGTACTTATTCCTTTTACAGCAACCGGATTAAAAGGAACCGGGTTAAGCAGCAGTTTTATTCTAAATAATTTCTGATCTACTTCGGCACTATACTTCTCTGAAGTATTAGGTTGGTCGTAGTAGGCTTTAAATATTTTTTGTGCTTGCTCATATTTTTTCAAGCCATAATAATAATTTCCTAAGCGATAGTATGTTTCGGCACCTGCATCAACACACAATTCGATAAGGCGTGCATAAGCATTGCCGAAGGTTTTAAAATCGTCTTTACGGTAAGCAATATCGCCTAACAAACGCCAGGGCGCAGCATAGGTGGTATCTGTTTCGGCAGCACTATAAACGTATTTTTTAATTTTATCATAGTCGCGGTTGTCTTTACTTTCTTTAAGCGCATCTTCAAAAAATTTAATTGCTTTTTTATTTTCAGAAGGCAAGCAATAATCTGATTGCTTTTGTGCAACAACGGCACCTGCAAAAAGAAAAAACATCAAACTAATCCAAAATATTTTCATGGCCGAAATGTGAAAACTTTTATGTTTAAGAAAAGTGAATTTCCTGTTATAAATCATTTTATAGTTTAATTAGAATTAAAAAATTAGTGCCCAAAATTCAGTTTAGTTAAAACGCTACTTGTTTTTTTAGTTTGCATCCGTACCAGTGGGTATATAAAATACCGTTCATTGGTTATTTACTTACAAATTTTTCACACCTAATTTTACCTCATTATTAACGCAACTTCCTTATTTATGAAAAAACTTAAACTTTACTTATTTGTAATTGCCTGTATGTTGCTTAGCACATACCATGCGCAAGCTGTATTGGTTAGCTGGACTAACAATGCCGGTGGTAACTGGAGTACCGGTAGCAACTGGAGTAACGGTACCGGGCCGGGTACTAACGATACGGCTCGTATTATTTTAAACGGAACCTATACAGTTACACTTGATGCCGACCCAACTATACGGCATCTGATTATTGGTGGTAACACCGGGCGACAAACGTTAAGCATTACAAGCCATGCGCTAACAACTACTCATGGTGTTTTAGTTAATGATAAAGGAATTATCAATGCCACGGCATCGACCTTTATTGGTAACGATGCATTGGTTAATAATGGTAAAATAGAGATGAGTTACTCTACCACGTTTAATATACCGCTAACTAATAACGATACCATTGATATAAATTCGTATAACAATTACATCAATCAAAATTTGATTTGTAACTTAGGTAGTATCATACGCTTGTTGGGCAACCATTATACAACCAATGTTACGGTAGCTAATGGATTTACAAACAATGGTACCATACAGTTTAATTCGATATTAGGCTACACTTGCGATTTGTATGTAACCAATGGCCAACTTATAAATGCCGGTAATGGTAACATTGTAAGTAACAGTAATAATGCTGCTACTTGCGCTTTAAAATGCTCGTTAACCAATAATGGTACAATTTATTGTACCAATAATTTATACATTAATCAAAGCAGCACAAGCTTTATAAATTCAGGCAGTATAGATATAGCACCGGGTAAATTTTTAAAACTTACCAATATTACTTTTACGCATAACAGTGGTAATATTACCGGTAATGGAACCGTAGAGGCAGAGTACAGTACCTTAAATTTAAATGCAGCAAATATACCGGGTAGTCGCTGGTCGTTTATTGGTTGTGTTTTAAATAGTACACAGCCTACTCTAACCAATAATAAGCCACTTAAGTTTCAATCTAGCAATACGATTAATGCCAATGTTTTTAACAGTGATAGTATTTACATAGCAGGCTATAACAACAATTTTGTTGGAACATTTACAACATCGGCAGCATCGCGTATTTTAATTGATGGCTCTGTTACTACTGCTTATGTTACTTATACCAACGGATTTACCAATAATGGAATAATAGAATTAAACTCATTATATGGATATGCCTGCGACTTATATATTACCAATGATACATTAGTTAATGCAGCCGGCAGTACCATACGCAATGCAGGTATTTATGCACCTTCTTATTCAATTAATGGAAATGTAAAAAATGCAGGTACCATTTTACTTAACCATTCAATGTGGTTTAATGGTACAAGTAAAACATTACTCAATACAGGTACTATAAATATTTTAACTTCAAAAATACTTACGGTTCAAAATGGCACATTTACGTACAATGGCGGCAGTATGCCCGGCAATGGCGAAATGAAATTCGAATCGGCCGTGGCAAACTTTAATACAGCTACCATACCGGGTAAGTATATGTGGTTTCAATATTCGACCATTAACAGTTCGCAGGCTGTTGTTAATTTAAATAAGGCCATACGCATTGGTTACTTCAATACCGTTAATGCCAATGTACATTTAAGCGATACTATCTATATTTCACACTACAGCAATACATTTAGTGGTAATTTAACTACAACAGGTGCTGCGCGTTTATATTTTGATGCCCTGCATTCGACCGGTAGATTAACCTTTGCCAATGGTTTTACAAACAATGGTCAGATAATTTTTAATTCCAGTGTAGGTTATGGTGCGCAACTAACCATCAACAATGGAACCTTAACCAATGCAGCCGGTTCTACAATTAAAGCAACCGGAATTTATAATCCCGTTTTTTACATTTATGGCAACATCGTTAATAACGGAACCATACTATGCGAACAAAATTTAAGTATTGGATCTACCGGCCATACTTTTACCAATAACAATATTATAAATATAGCTGCTGGCAAAATTTTAGATAACACTGCCAATACCTTTACGTATGCAAGTGGCACCACACCCGGCACAGGAACTTTTACTTTTAATAGTGCTACTGCAAATTTTAACGTAGCCAATATGCCGGGTAAATATTTTGAGTTTAACAACTCCATATTAAACAGTACTTTTTTGCCTATAACCAATGGCAGAAAAATAAAATTAAAGGCGTCTAATACTATAAATGCTGCAGTTTTTAATACCGATACTATTTTAATATCATCGTATGCCAATCGTATGAATGGCGCACTTACTACAGCCGGCAGTTCGCGTATAATTTATGATTGCAGCATATATACCGGAGCACTTACGGTATCGAAAGGATTTACTAATAATGGTAAAATACTTTTTGAAAGTACTACTGGCTATACAGGCTATTTAACTTTGGATAGTAATTTAATTATAAATGCAGCCGGAGGCGAAATACGAAGCGATGGTTTAAGTGGCTTAAACTATATATATGCCGGTGTTCAAAACGCGGGTAGCATTAATGCCATACAAAATTTGCATATCGAAAAGGTGGACTCGAGTACCAACACCGGTTCGATAAATATTTCGGCAAATAAATATTTGAAATTTTATACCGGCAAACTCAAATATAATTCTGGTAGCATATCGGGTCCGGGGAAACTTGTATTTGAATATAGTGAGTATGAAGTTAATCAAAATAATATACCCACATTATTTACTGAATTTTCGGCTTCTAAATTAAGTTCAAATTTATCGTTGATAAACAACAATGCAATACTTCAGTTTTATTACAACAATACCATAAGTGCGAACCTAAAAAATAAAGTAACGGGAACATTAAAATTCAGTCATTATAACAACTTAGTAAATGGCAACTTTACAAACGAAGCCAATTCATTAATATCTATTGATGGAGCTAACTACCACAGCGATGTAACATTTTTAAACGGTTTTACCAATTTAGGCCTTATTGATTTGCGTAGTGTAACAGGCTATAACAGTACATTAAGTGTAACCAACGGTGAGTTATATAATAACAACACAGGTGTAATACATGCTTATGAACCTTATGGCATGCGTTACCTTAATGCGCAATTAAATAATAAGAGTGATTTAAGCGTTGACCGCGACTTAATTATTAATAAGCCCGGTGCAGATCATAAAAATGTAAATGGTGGCGATATTACAATAGCAGCTAACGCTACTTTGGACATACAAAATGCAACCTTTAATTATAATGGCGGTAGTATAACAGGTGCCGGTTTTCTTCAGTTTACCACTTCTAATTATATTTTAGCATTGGCCAACTTCCCTGCTGTTTATCATAAATTTTTCACCACTAATGTTTCATCAGCTTTACAGTTGAATAATGCTACCACATTACATTTTTATTATAATGATAGCCTTAATGCTGATGTGTTAAATAAAAATGGCGGAGTTATGCGGTTTTCGCATTACAATAATAAAATTACAGGTCAGATAACAACACAACCTAATTCATTAATTTCGATAGATGCCGGTTCTTACATTGGCGAAGCCGTATTCAATAATGGATTTATTAATAAGGGTACATTAGAATTAAAAAGTATTAGCGGCTATCAATCGAACTTAACTGTTTTAGGCAGTGGCCTTGTAAATGATACCAATGCATTGTTTAGCATACCTACCAATTACAGCACAACCAGAAGTTATACAGGTTTACTTTTAAATCATGGCACACTTGATATTTCTAATACAGCTTATACTTATGTAAACTCTAATTCATTTGTAAACAGTACGGCCGGACTTATAACAGGCGTAGGTAATTTATATTTTAACAGTGGCTATTTATTAAATCATGGCGAAATATCACCAGGTGCATCGCCCGGTATTTTTACTTCTACTAATGGAAACATTGCATTATCAAGTACATCAAAATTAAAAATTGAAATTGGCGGACCTACAGCCGGTACGCATCACGACCAATTGGCTTGCAATGTGGTTGATAGCTTAAATGGCAATTTAAACGTAAGTTTAATTAATGGTTATGTGCCTGTATTAGGCGATAGTTTTATAGTATGTACTTATGCTTCGCGCATTGGCTCTTTTGCCAATGTTAATGGTACTATACCCGGTGGTTTGGCTTGGAATATGTTTTACCGCCCTACCTATGCAGTTATTCGTGCAGGTAACCCCAGTAACCTGAATATTACGGCAACAGCCGGCCCTAACGGTGCTATATCACCATCAGGTGTTATTAATATCGTTTACAATGGGTCGCAAACTTTTAATATGACACCCAATGCCAATTATTTTATTGATTCGGTTTTTGTTGATGGTAATTATATAGGAACACCCAGTACCTATACTTTTAATAATGTTACTGTAAACCATACTATACATGTACAGTTTAAAACCAACAGTTACACAATAAATGCTTCTAAAGTTGGCGCAGGTGTAATTTCTCCATCAGGTACAATAAATGTAATGCAAGGTGGCAGCCAGTCGTTTAGTTTTACACCTAACAATACCTGTACAAAAATTGATAGCGTAATTGTAAATGGAATATTTATTGGCACACCGGCTAGTTATACATTTAATAATGTAGCCAGTAACCATACTATAAAAGTAGTTTTTAGTAAGGCTCAGATATTAACATCTGCATCAAATGTTGCCGTATGTGTTGGCGACAGTACGCAAGTAAGTGCTGTAAGTGGCTTTACAGGCTACTTATGGAGTAATGGAAAAACCACGCAAAGTATTTACATAAAAAATGCCGGTGCCTATACAGTAACTGTAACAGGTAGTGGTGGCTGTACGGCAACTGCATCATTAACATTAACGGTAAACAGTTTACCAAACGTAAGCTTTACCAATCCTTACCAAGGCAATGGTAACAGAGCATGTATAAATGACGGTGGCGTATTGTTAAACAACTCAGGTACACCGGGCGGTGGCTATTTTACAGGGCCTGGTGTTACTTATGGCTTTGGCCTTTATTATTTTAGCCCAGGTTTAGCAGGTTTAGGTTTGCACACACTAACTTATACATTTACCGATGTAAATGGTTGTTCGAGCAGTGCTACACAAAATGTAAGAGTTGATACTGCAGCTACAGTTAGTGCAGGTAATGATTTGGTTAAGTGTGGCAATCTGAGCGTTCAGCTTTCCGGTACAATTGGTGGCAGCGCAACTTCGGCAACCTGGAGTACAAATGGCACAGGAACCTTTAATAATACAAATTCATTAAATGCTGTTTACACACTTTCCAATGCCGATGCCAATAATGGAACTGTTACACTTACACTAACTACAAATAATCCGGCAGGTAACTGTGATGCGGTTAGCGATCAGGTGATTATTAATTACTATCAAAATGCAGTAGCTTATGCAGGCAGCAGTAACCCTGTTTGTGTTTCAAGCCCATTCCAGTTAAGTGGTAGCATAACCGGTTATCCGTTGGCAACTGCATTGTGGACTACAACCGGTACCGGTACATTTAATAATCCTAACAGTTTAGCACCAATTTATACTGCAAGTGTTGCCGATATTAATGCCGGTAATATTAAGTTATGCTTAACGCCTGTTGATCCTAATGGTTCATGTACTTTTAGTGGCGATACCATACATGTTTATTTTGATAAATATACCGTAAACGCAGGTAATGATGTAGTGTTATGCGGTACCAATGTTGCATCGTTAAGCGGCAGTAAAACAGGTGCCGGTTCAAGTGTTACATGGACTACTAATGGTACAGGTACTTTTAATAATGTAAACAGTTTAACTCCAAATTACACATTAAGTGCTGCTGATAAAGCTCAGGGATTTGTAACACTTATTATAACTACAAACGATCCTGCCGGCCCATGTGGTGCAAAGTCGGATGCGGTTAGCGTTTATTATCGTGAGGCAGTTGCCGATGCAGGACCAACTGAACTTTGTGGTGATACTATCTGGACAGTTTACGGCTCTGTTGCTACATCTATTTACACACCCATTGCTGTACAATGGACATCATCAGGTACCGGAACCTTTAATAGCCCAAATTCATACGGTGCAACTTATTATGCATCGGCTGCTGATAAAGCTGCCGGAAGTGTAACTTTAAAACTTACACCGAGCGATCCTACAGGGTTATGTAATAATTATGTTAGCGATTCGATAAAAATTTGGTTTAACCCACATTATACGGTTAATGCAGGCCCCGATAGTTTATTTTATTGTGGTGATAAACAAGTACAATTAGCCGGTACGCGCACCTCACCAACCAGTGTATGGAGTACCAGTGGTACCGGTACTTTTAATAATCCTGCAAATTTAAATGCAAAGTATAATTTCTCAACAGCTGATACCATTGCAGGCAAAGTAGTATTGCGCTTACAAAGCAATGATCCTGCAGGGCCTTGTGGCCGTGTTATGGATAGTGTAATTGTAATAATCAGAGAAGTGCCGCATGCAACAGCCGGTACCAATTCACCGGTTTGTTTGGGTACTAATTTAAACATAACAGCAAGTGGTGCGGGCAATTATAGTTGGAGTGGACCAAGTGGTTATTCATCTACCATTCAAAATATTATAAGACCAAATGCAACCTTGGCCATGGCCGGAAATTATACAGTAGTTGTTACGAATAGTTTTGGCTGTTCATCAACAGCTACTACTACAGCTACCATTATAAGTTGCGGTTGTATTCAGCCAATTGTATTAACCGGTAAAACCGATGCCACATGTAAAGGTGCTTCCAATGGTACAGCGGCAACAACCATAAATAATGTTGCTGGTCCATTTACCTATTTATGGAGCCATGGTGCAACCACACAAAATGTTACCGGTTTATCTGCAGGTGTTTATACAGTAACCGTTTCATCGGCACCCAATTGTTCGGCAACTGCAAGTGTAACCATAAACGAACCAGATAATATAGTTATTACCCCTAACATTATTAATGCTACCTGTGGCAATGCCAATGGCAGCGCTCAGGCAGTTGTTACCGGTGGTACACCCGGATTTACTTATGCCTGGAATACCGTACCTGCACAATTTTCAAGTGTAATAAGCAGCATGCTGCCTGGCACCTATACAGTAACTGTTACTGATGCTAATGGTTGTACGAAAAGCCAGAGTGCAACTATCGTTAATAACGGTAGTGCTATAACAGAAGTTACAGTACAAATAAAACGTCCTTGCTTTGATGACAACAATGGTAAGCTTACGGCAAAAACCATTACAGGTGGTACGGCTCCATTTACATACTTATGGAGTACCGGTGCAGTTACATCTTCAATAAATCAGTTAACGCCCGGTAATTATACCGTAACTGTTACCGATGCTAATGGTTGTAATTTTATACAATCAACTACTTTAATCCAACGCAGTGAGATTATTGATCATGAGCAAATTACCAACCCAAGTTGTGGTGCTTGTAATGGAAGTATTGTTGTAATACCGTCAGGTGGCAAAGGACCTTATACCTATTTATGGAATACTGCACCTGCCAGTATAAACGATACCGTAACTAATTTATGTGCCGGTGTATATACTGTAACCATTACCGATACACTTAAATGTAAGCAAACATTTACTTACACATTGTTAGATGGAAGTCCGGTTATTACTGTTGATAGCATTACAACCGTTAAATGTTTTGGTAATACAACAGGGGCAATCAGAATTACGGCAAGTAATGGTACTCCACCTTACACATACTTATGGAGCAATGGTAAAACAACGCGTAATAATGTAAACGTTTTAGCCGGAACCTATACTGTAACAGTAACTGATGCCGGAGGATGTACCAGTACAATCAGTGCTACTATCAGCCAACCTACTCAGTTAACGGTTACCATGAGCAAGACGGCAAATACTGTTACAGCCAATCAGGCAGGTGGTGTTGCGCCCTATACATTTATCTGGAGTAATGGTAAGACATCAAAAACCATCGGGGGCTTAACTATTGGTACTACCTATACTGCAACAGTAACAGATGCCAATGGTTGTACTGTAAGTGGCAGTATATTGTTTACCGGCAATCGTTTGGGTGATAATGTTACATCGTTTACTGCAAACTTATATCCTAACCCAACGCAGGATGTGGTTACCTTATCTCTATTTAATTGCCCATTGAAACATGCCACCATAGAAATTAAAAACATGATGGGTGCCGTTGTTTTAAAACAAAAACTGCTTGTGCATAATGAAAATCAAAGTATCCTAATCGAAACAATAAACTTTGATCAAGGTGTTTACGATGTAAGTATTTTAATAGATGATAAAATATTAAACCAGCGATTAATAATACAGCGTTAGTATTTTTTTTTAGAGGCCCCGCTTAGGCGGGGCTTTTATTTTTATATCATTGTCGAAATCAACACACAATCACATATGAGTATTTCTAAAGGATTTACATTGCCATTAATAGTTTTGGGTATATTACTGCTATTGTTTGGTTTTATTAGCGTAACCGCTCCAAATATGAGTGTTCAAACATTAATGACCTATTTGGCCTTTATGTTACTTGCTACCGGTGTGTTATCAGTAATTGTAAGTTTATTAATAAGAAAGAGTGGTAAATTTTGGTGGATTTCTATGCTCTTTGGCTTTATAGCGATTGTTTTTTCTTACTACATTTTTACCCATGCCGAAGTTGCCGCACATTATTACACCGTTTTTATTGCTTCATGGGCCGGCTTTATGGGCTTGGCATTAATAGCAGCTTCGTTTTTTCAAAAACATTTGCAAGTTATTTTAATTGTCAACGGCCTTATGTCATTAGGCTTTGGATTGGTAATTTATTTCAATCCATTTTCGGGCGCTAATACTTTAAATTTTATGGTTGGTTTTTATACAATATTATTAAGCATAATGATATTATACCTTGCATATTATATGGTAAAACCAAAGTCTAAACCTTCAGAATTAAACACTGACAATACTTTAAAAAAGTAATTAACTACTTTAATTTGTTGAATGGTTTATGGTAACCATTCCATTTGAAGTTTTTAAACTAATGCTTTCGATTAATTGATTTATTGGAAGCGTTGTTTTTATAATAACTTGTTGTGATTCGTTTGGTAATAAGTCGAAATAATTATTACTAAAGTCCGCTTTGGCATTGTAAACATTACAAAAAACATCTTTTACCAAATATTTACTATTTATGGTTAACAAGTAATCATTACCATAAGCACAAACATCAGCGGCTATTGTTGGTTCAGGTATTTGCAGTTTTTTTGTTTCATCAAAAAAGTAATGTTGATTAGCCAGTAAACCAGCGGCATCATACATCAAACCCAATAAATAAACATTGCCTTGCCCCCACTGTTTAATTTTTGGCAAAATAGAATCTAATGTCAGCGTTACATTAATATCCGTTTTAAGTTTTACGTGTAACGTGTGTTGCCACAATACAGCTCCATTAAAATTTTTAATATACAGCTCGACTGTAGCAGATTTATTTTTAGGCCCATCATTTATCAACGAAACGCAAATTTTTTCTTCACTGCACTGTGCAGCAATTGCATAAGTTGAAAAAGCCTGTGGTAGTTTATATTGCAATGCTTTATAATTTTTATCGAAGTCAATTGCAGCCCAGGTAATACCCGGCCAGCAATCAGCAATTTGCCAATACATAGAACCCATACAAAATGGCTTTTTCATGCGTTGTGCATTTATTGCTTTTAAAACTGCCTCTGCTTGCATACACTGTGTTGTATATACCCAATTGGCTAAACTATTGGGTTCAGTATAACCGCTTAAAGTATATTTTTTTAATGCGCTTACTCCTTTATAACTGCGCATCATTTGGCTTACCTGTATATCGTCAATAGATTCTGCTTTTACGTAATTATTCAATGTAGATATTCCTGGCAGCGATGGCATACCAAACTCTGTTGCAAATCTGGGTACATCGTCAAAATAACTGTTTACGGGTTTATCGCCATGCCAAACACCCCATAGGTGACTGTTACCAAAATTAAAATCGGTTTTTTTCCCCCAATTACTTTGTGGTGATGAATGCATATAAAACCTGCCACTGTCAAATTTTTGTACAAGTGATGGAAGTAGTTTTTCAAAAACTATTGTATAGTCATTAGTTAGTTTTTTTTGAAGCACTTCGTTAATTTGATATGTTTTTTGCCAACCCCAATTTTTCCACGCAACATCTATCTCATTGTTGCCACACCATAAAGCAGTACTGGCATTGTTACGCAACCGTTTTATTTGATACGTTGCTTCGTCAGTAACACTTTGTATAAATGCACTGTCGGCCGGATACATGGCACCTGCAAACATAAAGTCCTGCCAAATTAAAATTCCATTTTCATCAGCTAATTGATAAAAGTAATCGTCTTCATAAATGCCCCCACCCCAAATGCGCAGCATATTTACACCACTTTGTTTTAATGCGGCAAATAGTTTGTCGTAGTCAGCCTTGGTTACAGTGCCATTAAATACACTTAACGGTGTATAATTGGCTCCAAAAATGTAAACAGGTTTATCATTAAGTTTGATATAAAAATTTTTGCCTGCTTTATCGCTTTGGTTTATTACCTCAACTTCTCTAATGCCGGTTCTAATTGATTTTTTGGCAACCTCATTGTTTGCAATTACTTCAACATCTACATTATAACATTTTTGTTTACCCAATCCATTGGTTTGCCATAACACCGGATTTTCAATTATAACCGGAACTTTTACTACATCATTACCACTACTCTTTACCATCATTTTGCTTACTTCTATCTCCTGGTTGTTATAATCTTTAATTATAATTTGTACCCATTCATCACAAGGGGCTTCCATAACTATGGTAGCTTCTAACCGTGCCCTTTTACTATTTATTTTTAATGTTTTTAAAGCTACCTCATTTATATTAACCGATGTCCAGGCATCAATAAAAACCGGTTGCCAAATACCCATCGTTACCATGCGTGGTGTAAAATCCCAACCATAATGATATGCTGCCTTGCGGGTAAAAACCTGGGTTGCAGATGTGTCGTTATCCATAGGCAATTTGCCATATTTTATGGCATTTGATTTTACTTTCGTTACAGGTGATTCGAATAGAATCCGAATAGTATTACTGCCAGGTTTGACAAAATTTTTAATGTTTGTTATACAAGGCAAAAACATATTACTGCTTGTGGCTACTTCAATATCATTGATGAAAATTTTTGCATAAGTATCTAATCCTTTACAATGCAAATCAATATGCGTTTGTTGCAAAAGTTTGTTGCTTACTTCAAATACAGATTGATACTCCCAGTTTTTAGTCTCAATCCAATAGTTTTTTATATCGTCACCGGAATTATAGAGTGATGAAATAATGCCTGCTTGAAACAAGTCGGTATGTACATTTCCGGGTACATGTGCCGGCATCCATGGTTCGTTATTCTGCTGTTTAAATTGCCAACTTCCAATTTCTAAAATTTGATGCGATTGTACCTGTGCATTTGTAGTGTATGGTATTAAATAAAACAGTACACATTTTATAAAAGCCTGATATTTGGTTTGATATAACATAGGTTATTAAATAATGTGCGATGCTAATATTTTAAACCATAGCAGCCTATAATGCTCCTGATAATTTACTTTATTGCGTAACTTTTTTAAAGAAACAGAATCATATAGCAAACTATAACAAACCTTACATGAAACCTTATATAAAATTTGGATTATTAGCAGGCCTTTTTTCCATCATCTGGACTTTAGTTATGTATGTATTTGAATTAGATAAAAGTTCTTTTTCAAAAGCATTAGGTTGGATTTCGATAATTGCTTCGCTTGCATTTATAGTATTAGCGGTTAAAGAATCGAAAAGTGTTGCCGGAGGATATATTAATTTTGGTGATGCATTTAAGGATGGCTTTTTGGTAATGTTAATAAGTGGCATTATTGGCGTTGGATACTTTTATTTACATGTAAGTTTTGTAGATGATGGTTTTGTTGAACATATAGTTGAAAATACGCGATTAGAAATGAGCAAACAACAAGATTTAACCGAAGAACAAATGGAGCAAGCCTGGAAATACACTGAAATGTTTTTAACACCGGGCGTTATGGCGTTTTTCGGTTTATTAGCCCATTTAGTAACCGGTACAATTGGTGCTTTAATTATTGCAGCAATTATGAGAAAAGAACCTCCTGTTTTTAACGAGGTTACTGATTAAAAAAAAAAAAGAGGCTGCCTATTTTTGAGACAGCCTCTTTTTCTAAACTACTTAATTTACACTGGTGGACCAACTGGTGTTTCTATCAGTCCTGCATTATAAAGGAATGCTTCAATTTGATATTGTACTTTGGGGTCAGCTAAATATGTATTTGCTTTTTGTATAAGATAATTTCTGGTAGCATCGCTCGAGTCGGCCATATCACTATGTTTCTCATCATCTATTTCAATTTGTAATCTTAAAAAGTTACCGGTTTTAAAAAGCTCATTACATTCATAAGATGTAACCATGTTTACACCTTGCATCATTACATCACTAATTTTGGTGGCCCATTCAATTTGACCCATTGTTTTCGATTTATCAATGCTGTCGCTGTATCGGCCAGTACCTAAACTTAACATGAACCAATTGTTTTCATTATGCTCATCATTTGGTTTGCTGTAAAAATCTTTAAAGTATTTTCTAAACTCGACATAAGCAGCCACACCGGGATTATTAATATAAACACCACCATCAATACAAACACGTTCGATAATGCGACCTGTGTTTTCGTCCATACATTCAAATTTATGAGAAGGCAAATAGGTTGGCCCGGCAGATGTTGAACGACATATATCATATAGCGAAACGTTAAGTGCCGGATCTTTTTTAGCATGCCTGTATTTAAACATAACAGCAAAATTGTTTTTTAAATCGAATGCAGGTACTAAGATTGGGATTGTACAATTAAGCATGGTATCGCTACCAAAATTACTTTTTAAAACAGCGCTTAATCCCTTGGCACTAAAGGTTGGATCAACTACTGATTTTAATTTTCGAAAAAATTTGCCAATAGCATTGGCTTCCGGAAAAATATCTTTTCCATGCTCGATATAAATTTTTTCGATATCGGATAAGCCGAATTTTGGTTGATTATCCTTTTGCACCGCTAAAGCGCATGCAATGAGTCCACCGGTTGATGTACCGGCAATAAAATGAACACAGTTTTGAATCCGTTTACCGGTTCGATTTTCGATGTACTTTAAAAATTGTAGCGGTACAATGCCTCTAAGGCCACCACCATCAATACTTAGCAATAAATACTTGGTTGACATAACTTTTAGGTTTAGTAATAAGAAATAACAAATTTCTAATACCCTAAAAGTATATCAACAAAATGCTTTTGGTTACCCGAACGATAAAATTGTTTTTCGAATTATTTCAACACAATCCAACATTTGATCTTCGGTTATTATTAATGGAGGTGCAAAACGGATAATATGGCCATGTGTAGGTTTTGCTAAAAGGCCATTATCACTTAATTTTACACATACATCCCAAGCAGTTTTACCATTTAAAGGCGCAATATCTATAGCATTAAGTAATCCTTTGCCACGTATGGCGGTAATCATGGGCGAGTTTATTTTTTGTAATTCACTACGAAGCAATACACCCATTCGCATAGCATTATTTGCTAAGTTTTCTTCCAATACAACTTGCATAGCTGCCATCGCAACATGGCAGGCCAATGGATTACCACCATAAGTACTGCCGTGTTGGCCTGGTTTAATACAAAGCATTATTTCATTATTGCAAAGCACTGCACTTACAGGGTACATCCCTCCTGATAGCGCTTTGCCTAAAATTAAGATATCAGCATGTACGTTTTCATAATCGGCTGCAAGCATTTTACCTGTACGTGCTATACCTGTTTGAATTTCATCATTAATAAAAAGCACGTTATGTTGTTTGCACAAAGCATAAGCTTGATTTAAATAACCATCATCAGGTACAAATACACCAGCTTCGCCTTGAATAGGCTCTAATAAAAAACCGGCTACATTTTTATCAGAAAGAGCATTTTTTAGCACGCTTATGTCATTATAAGGAATTCGAATAAAACCGGGTGTATGAGGGCCATAATTTTGAGATGCATCTGGATCAGAAGACGCTGAAACAATTGAAATTGTGCGGCCGTGAAAGTTTTGTTCACATACTAAAATGATGGCTTTATCTTTTTCAATTCCTTTTACTTCGTAAGCCCATTTGCGGCAAAGTTTAAGTGCGGTTTCAACAGCTTCGGCACCGGTATTCATAGGTAGCAACTTATCATACCCAAAAAGCTGCGTCATAAACTGCTCGTATTCGCCCAAAATATCATTATAAAATGCACGCGAAACCAAGGTTAACTTTTGGGCTTGATTGGTTAAGGCTCTTACAATTGCGGGGTGGCTATGGCCTTGATTAACTGCTGAGTAGGCTGATAAAAAGTCGAAATATTGTTTTCCTTCTACATCCCAAACATGCGCACCTTCACCACGCGATAATACAACTGGTAATGGATGATAGTTATGAGCTCCGTATTTTGCTTCTAATTCAATAGCTGTTGTTGATGAAGTTGCTTGCGATATCATTATTGTAATTTTTATACAAAACTAAATAAAGCAAATAGGATTTAGCACGACTCTATTAAAAAACTTTATGCATAGTAAACTTAAAACAAATGCTTTTCGGCATGATAAGAACTACGAACCAGTGGACCACTTTCTACATATTTGAAACCCATTTGCAATCCCTTTTCTTTAAGCGATGCAAATGTATCAGGATGTATAAAATTGTTTACCAAAAGATGCTTTGTAGTAGGTTGCAGGTATTGGCCTAAAGTTAATATATGCACTCCTGAACTAATCAAGTCATGCATGGTTTCAATAACTTCTGCTTCTGTTTCGCCAAGGCCTAACATAACACCCGACTTGGTGCGCACACCAGCGGTGCTTATCCGTTTAAGTACTTCTAAGCTTCTGTCATACTTTGCTTGTACACGAACTTGTTTTGTTAATCGCCTAACGGTTTCAAGGTTGTGTGAAATAATTTCAGGCTTTTCGTTAATAACTAACTGTAAATTTTCCCATTTGCCGGCAAAGTCCGGGATTAATGTTTCCATTGTTGTACCTGGCGAAATTCTTCGTACTGCTTTAATTGTTTCTACCCAGATATTTGCACCACCATCTTTCAAATCATCTCTATCTACAGATGTTATAACACAATGCTTCACCTGCATCAGTTTAACCGACTTAGCAACTCTTACGGGTTCAAATGGATCAACTGCATCAGGCCTGCCGGTTGCTACTGCACAAAACTGACAAGAGCGTGTACAAACATTGCCTAAAATCATAAATGTTGCAGTGCCTGCTCCCCAACACTCGCCCATGTTTGGACAATTTCCACTCTCACAAATAGTGTGTAATTTATGTGTATCTACTAAATTTCGAACTTGTTTGTATGATTCGCCAATTGGCAATTTTACACGTAACCAATCGGGTTTAGGTTTTCGTGTTTGAATATTTGTTTGTTCGTTCATAAATAATAATCTGATATTAATTGGTGTACCATTTATGACCAAACATCAGTGTTATATAGAAATTAAAAAATATATTATTGTTATCAATAAATGCCATAATAGGAATATCGGTTGCATATAAATCGCACATTATTCCGGTTTCCAATGAACTTAATTTGTCATCACTTTGATTCCAATCAAAGTTAAAGCCCAATTTTGCATAAGCCCCGGGATAAGGTTTCAAACTACCAAAGCCTCTAAATAATGGGCCTCTTCCTACTATTTTATCAATAGTATGTAATTGTGGGTCGTACCTTTCAATGGTATAATTATAATATTGATTTCCCGGATCGCTTACAATTTGTAAATAAACCGGAATAGCCAATCCCAATGAAACTCCTGCTGAATAATTAAGCTGAATTCCTATTCTGCCTCTTTCTGATTTCCCAAATAAAGTTCTTTGTTCGCCAATTCCAAATCTTAAAACATTCAGCGAATTTAACTTACCAAAAACATAGGCTTTAGCACCATCATAATATGGGTTTAATGTCTTAATCTCTTTAACGGAGCGCATGGTAATATACTCCCCTTCTAAGATATATTTCTTAGTGCCTGTATTGTGAAATCCACGCCTGAAATCTATACCCCAGCCACTCGTATGGGCAGTAATGCCATAACTAAATTCATTGCGATAAAGTAACGGTTTATGCTCTTCATATTCATTTGAGTTTGAAGCAACTTGCGCGTTTAAACCATTAATAAAAAGCCAAAAAATCAGAATTAAATAAATACTTCGCATATTGATACAAATGTAGTACAATTGATTTTTAAAATCTGCTTCACAAAGCAATATTATTTTTTCATTACAAAACTATGATTACTTCGAGTATAACTTATTTAGGTGATTTGAGAACTGAGGCCACACATAAAGCTTCAGGTAAACAAATAATAACGGATGCACCTATTGATAATATGGGAAAGGGTCAAGCATTTTCACCTACAGATTTATTAGCAACTTCATTAGGCAATTGTATGTTAACATTAATGGGCATAGCTGCCAATGCACGTAATATTAATATTAATCAAACCAGAGTTGATGTTACTAAAATTATGGCAATAGAACCGCGAAAGGTAGCTGAGGTTAAGGTTGAAATATTTTTTGCAGGTGATAAACTTTCTGAAACAATGCAGCAAATTTTGAAACGTGCTGCATTATCTTGTCCGGTTGCATTAAGTCTTCATCCGGATTTGAAGCAAACTATAGCTTTTAATTTTCAATAAAAAAGGGCTTACTTAAGCAAGCCCTTTCGATATGATTAATATTCCCACAAATCATGTTCCAGATTTGTGATTTCAGCCTTTATCTTTTCCGACTCTAAAAGCGCATCTAAGCCAGTTCTGTAATCGGCAATGTTTCTATCGTAAACATTCGATTCTTTAATTATTGTGCTAGAGAATAAACGTTTCATAAAAATATCGTCAAACGTTCTGCGCTCGGCATCGTTTGTTCGATTAAAACATTCAGCATTTACAAGCATGGTTCGAGCCTCTGGAAAGTAAACCCATAACAAGGCTTTCTTCTGTCCACTTTCACGAATATTACCAAACTCATCTTCATCATAAACAATTGGTGCGATGCCAATAATTCTAACATCAACAACTGATCGTTGCTTATCGAAAAACCACTCTTCTTTAATACGGTAACCTATAACTTTATCATAGTTAGCTTCTTTAGCAACAATTGTATCGTGCGAAGCATAGGGAGGTTCAGGATCTACAACTGTTTGTGTATCAACTGATGCTCCAAATTTGCGCTGAACTTCTTCAAATGTTATTGGCGTAGTAAATTCATCATCAACAGTACTGTAGGCCGTTAAAGTACCTTCTTTCATACCTTCAACTAAAACATTGATTAAGCTTTTCCGTTCACGTATAGGTCTAGTAGGGTATTTTAATGCCAAATTTATTTTTTCATTCAAATCAATAACACGCCATACTTTTTTTGACCACATAACATCAGCCTCACGTAGATATGGATAGGGTACAACTTTCAATGTGGGCGCATTTTCATGCACATAAGCACCATCTAATACATTGTTTTGAGCCAAACCAAATTTAGCTATCAACATAAGAATTAAGCAGAAGAATGCCTTTTTCATTGATTTAAATTATTTAATTACTGAAGAATTACGTTTAATGGTTCAAGCCTGCGCGTTTTTCCATCAGGACCTACAGCGTCAATATATTCAAAATATAACTTATCTCCTGGACGTGCTCTTCCTATTGCATCCTTCATTGCACCCGTCATTTGATTACTGCTTGATTCAGCCTCAATCGGATCTAATTTACCTTTTTGATTAAGAGTCATTTTAAAATGTGTTATTTTGAAATACAATTCGAATTCAAAATTTTCCATAACCGGAATTATGGCACCCTGTGCAAGTACCGTTGCTTTAGGTATTGTTCCGCTCTTCTTTGATCCAATCGTTGCAATAGGATTCGGTACTGTTTTTACCCTGAATTTTTGTGCGCCCATGGTCATATTCTTTCCATCGAAATCGGCATTTATAGTAACTGTAGCTTCGCCTGACGAAGTTGCTTTGGCAATCCATTGTTCGCCACTACCACCTGGAGCTTTTGTAAGCACCACACCACCACCTGCTGCAGTAACTTTTACTTTTTCGTTTGGCACCCCGGGTACAGAAATTGAAACCGGATTATCAACACCAATATAAAGTACATTCATCTTTGTAGCAGAAATAACTGCTGCAGGTTTGGCAACAATATAATCTGCTTCAAATGGATATTCTTTAAATTTAGTAGGGTCAACCGGGTCTTTAACTTTAATAACACCACCCCACTTTTTCAAACCTTCGCTTGTTGCGCCTGCTGTATATTTTGCAAAACCATTTTCTACAGGAAGTTTAGAGCCTCCGACAAATGCATCCAAATCTGCTGTTTTATTAAATGCAGCAAGAAAGACATCGGCCTTATAAGATTGCCCGGTTAAAATATAACTGGTTGGTGCAACTACTTTTGCTTCTACATCTGTAAATTTAATATCGGATGCATTAATATTTTCAAGCAGTTTATTTAATACTTCAGATTCAGAGTTTTTAATATCTGTTTGAAATTTAGTCAATATAGCACAACTAGCTACTACCGGGTTGTGGTAAAATGTAACCATCTCCCATGTCTTTTTATTACTAATTGCTTGCTCCTCTTTTGTTGGATCTTCTAATCTGAAAATTTCGTCAAAACGTCTTTTAAAGTCAGCTTGATCTTTAGTATCCAGATTTGCAACCATATCTGACTTATACTTGACTAATTTTGCTCTTAAAATTTTAGCTTCTGATTCTTTACCGTTCTCAGCAACCTGGCCTGTTTCACCTTTACCACATAAGATACGCGTTGGCGTATCAAAATCATCTTGTTTCTTGATGTCACCTAACTTAGGTATGGGGGCGTTTTCAGGTAGTTTTTCCGTTTCACGTACAATTCTATTCTTAAGAATTTCAATATCTTTTACAAGGGTTTCGCTTAAAGCTTGTGCTTTTTTTGCTCTATCATAATGGGGCTTTGTTTTTGCCGCATCTGTTTGCATTTGTTTGTCAAAAGCTTTAAATGCAAGTTGATTTCGTAAATCGGTACTTTTATTTGTTATTTCAAGACTATTACTCATGGTAACAAAGGCGTTTATTATTTCCTTCGAAACATTTAACGCGAGTAAAGCCGTCAACACCAAGTACATCATGTTGATCATCTTTTGCCTTGGTGAGAGTTTTCCGCTTGCCATTTTTAATTAAAACTGTTTAAAGTTATCGTTAGTATGAGTTAAATTACTTTTGGTTATTGATTGACATTGCAGAAAGCATATTGCCATAAACTGTATTTAGTGCAGTAAGATTCTTAGCTAACTTCGCAACTTCTTCTTTATACTTTTGTGTATCATTAACTGATGAGCTAAGACTTGCCATTAATGAATTGATACCTTCATAAAACTTTTGAGTTTCTTTTAAATGCTTATTTGAATCCTGAATTTGTAATTCATAAACTGCATTTAATGCACCCATGTTTTTGCTGGCTGCCGACATTTGGTCGCGATAAACTTTTGCATCATTAGCTGAACCTGTCATGCTTGACATTGCCTCAGCCGCTTTGGTATAAGAGCTGTTTAAATCACCCAATGATTTTGTTGCAGTTTTTACATTATTTACATAATCGTTTGTTGCAACAGATGCATTAGATATATCAGCCATTTTACCAGCATTATCTCCTAATGTTTTCATACCAGTACCTAAACTGGTAAGTAACTCAGGACCAATTTTAGCATCGGCTAACATTTTATCCAATTGTTGTGCAATAGGATCACCTGCTTTTACTTGTTTCTTTTTCCTATCAACATTTGGGTCATGCATACCTGCTAATTCAGGATAAACCAAACTCCAATCTAAATCCATATGAATAGGTTCGAATGCAGAAAACAAAAAGATGATAGCTTCTGTAGATAAACCTACAATAAGCATCAAGTCAGCACCTTCCCAGTGCTCAATTTTAAATAAAGCTCCAACAATTACAATAGCAGCACCAATACCATAAAGTTTGGCCATGATGTTTTTGTACTTTTTTCCTTCGAAGAATGATGACATAGTGTTTTAAAAATTTAGTAATTAAGGGTATGATTATTTATTAATTTATAACGAAAAAATAGAATTTATTTTTGAAAAGTGAGGCGCAAATAAAATAATTCTTAAAAGTCAGATTTATCTCTGCCTAAGAAGTTTTGAACACACCTAAATCCGATGTAACATTTTGATGTATCCTGGAATTCATATGAACGAGTACCCGTTTGAAGATAATAACCTATGTCTTTCCAAGAACCACCACGAATAACTTTACGTTTTAAAGCCGGTGCATCTGAATCCTTTGCTTCGTATTCATAGTCCATATTTAAGTCATGCGTAAAATTGTAGGAAGAAGCTTCAAAGGCATCGCGGGTCCACTCAGAAACATTACCAGCCATACAATACAAGCCATAGTCATTTGGCCAGTAAGATGTTGCTTTTACACTATAAAAACCACCATCATCCATATAATTACCACGCATTGGTTTAAAATTACCTAAGAAACAACCGCGACTGTTTCGGGTATAAGGACCACCCCAAGGATAAGGAGAAAGATCTAATCCGCCACGAGCTGCATACTCCCATTCTGACTCTGTGGGTAATCTAAAGTCTTGTACAATAGTTTCCTCATTGGTTATTAAATAACTATTGAGCAATTGTGTTCGCCAAATGCAAAAGGCTCTTGCCTGTTTCCAGCTAACTCCTACAACCGGATAATCATCGTATGCCGGATGCCAGAAATACATAGTAGTCATTGGATCGTTATACGAATATGTGTAGTCGTGTATCCAACATAAAGTATCTGGATAAACATTTAAAATATCCTTTTTAATAAACACACTTCTATCCGTTTTACCTTGTTCACGATTTGAACGCTGTGCGGCTTCGCGTAAGTCAACCCAATAATATTCAAAATTAAATTTTCTGGTATCAAACTCTTTACGTCTGTAAAAACGCTCGCTTTCAGGTAAATACAATTCGTTCAATGTTTCAATACTTTCCTCATCATCCCATTTTATTTTCTTTTTCCAATTTATGCGTTCTCCGTATTCGCCTTCATCCAACAAATGTTCACCACCTAATAGGCGATGCGCTAATGAATCGCGCACCCAATCTACAAACTGGCGATATTCATTGTTTGTTATTTCAGTTTCATCCATATAAAAGGCATGAACTGAAACCGAACGACTTTGTGCAGTTAATGCATAAGGTACATCCTGATCGCTTGGGCCCATAGTGTAAGAACCTGATGGTATAAATAGCATACCGTAAGGATCTGATTGGTACCACTCCTCTCTACCTTGAGTACCAACTAACTGGCCTCGGTTACCACCACCACAACTACTTAAAAGTATTGTAGCAGAAAATAAAAAAAGAAGATTTCTCATTCAACAGGGGTTAATGTGATGGGCGTAAATATATATTCTTTTTGCACAAACGGCTAAAAATCAATTTTATTGCAATGAACCAAAGGAACTAATATCATCTCTGCGCATTTGAAAATGAATAATCTCAATTATTTACAATACTATAAATATCGTACGTTTTTCAACTTAAATGTAAGTTTCTTTGGGGGGTTGAAACAATAGCCTAAGAAAATTTCATGTGAGCCATTGTTGTAGTCGTTTAAATCGCTGGTATTGTAATCGTAAGAGTAACCAATTTTTAAGTTCTGGAACAATCTTACTCCGGCCATAAATACTATAGCATCTTCTAAACGGTAAGATCCTCCAACCCAAATTTTATCATTTATATGTAAGAGGGCATTAAAATCACTTTGAAAAGTTGTGCCATCGTACTTAGCAAAAACTGATGGTGTTAATGCAAGTGATGGTGTTAAGTCAATTTTGTATCCGGCCATTCCGTAATAATGGCGCGCATAGGTATAGTTAACAGTACTCAGATCAATTTCAGGTGCCAACAGATGTGTAGCTGAAACACCAATATATAATTTTTCATTATTGTAATAAAGACCTGCGCCTAAATCCGGAATGTTGCTTCCGCTTTCAGCTCCGGCTGGAATAATTGGATCATTTGGATCATTGAAAATATAATCGCCACTTAATTT
The DNA here is from genome assembly GCA_016788165.1 of Bacteroidia bacterium. GTDB lineage: Bacteria > Bacteroidota > Bacteroidia > AKYH767-A > OLB10 > JAEUTH01. Next base: position 327,489 of record JAEUTH010000021.1, read on the forward strand.
CTTTTGAAGAAAACCTAAATCTACACCTACACCTAACTTACCAGTTGCACCAACATTAAAACGATATGCATAAGCTAATTTAGCTTGTAAAGTATTTTCGAAACCAATTTTATCAGTCATCACTGTTAAGCCAAGCCCGCTATTAATAGAACGCAATGGTGCATCTAAACTAAGAACGCCCGTTTTTGGGGCCCCATCAAAACTTGTCCACTGGGTACGATATAACAATCCGATACAAAATGCATCACTTGCACCTGCAAATGCAGGATTCACAAACAATTTATTGTTCATGTTTTGTGAAAATTGAGGGTCTTGTTGGGCAGTAACAGATAACACAAAAGAACAGGCTAAAACACTAGTAATGAGTCTTTTCATATAATTTTTTATTGGATGAAAATTGGGTGAGGGTATTTGACGGCTGAAAGAAAGCAAAATTATTTTCAATACCCAAATTAGGCTGAAGTCATTTTTTACAGTTTATAATGTTAACAAAGTTTTTGATAGGCTTGCCACCACCTAACTGGCATCTCATTGCTACAAGCCATTAAGTAATCGTTATGCGAGCAAGGTACGATATGATGTCTTTGAAGTTTTGTGTAATTATCGGCAATAGGTATTTCCATCCACCAACGATCACTTTTTGTGCTTTTCAGAAAAATCAATTCATGATTGGTACTATGGAGCGGTACCGTATATTTTAAAAATCCATTTTTGTTGTATTGCGGCATTTCATTTTTTCGTTTAAAAAAGGCTTCGATAAAATACCATATCATTTGTGCTGCCAATTCAGCGGTTAGCCCAGCATCATCTTTTTGATTTACATAATTGTAAATACCTACGGAGCTTAATTTTTCGCTCATGCCTGCATAGTACATGAGCTGACAAGCCTCGGCACCACTAAGTCCATTAGGCCCTGGTTTTAAGGACGCTTTTGCATCTGCACTCTTGATTGCTGATAAATCGAAACTAATCATGTCTGAATTTCGCAGCACCGGTTCCATATCAGCAATATCAGTAGTTACATGGCCTAAGCGATAGGTGTCAAAATATAATTTCGACATTTGACTTACAGCATTATCTCCAACATAATAAGTTTGATACCCTATGTGACTATAATTAAATAAAAAATTAGGTTGTTCTAAAATTATTTTCCCAACATAGGATTGTGCATGTAAGTCATCATTTGGTGTACCTAAATCAAAACGTGAATCAACATTTACCAGATTAATAATTTGCGCCAATTGTTTGTAAGCTTCATATTGGGCGAAAGTTACATCTTGGCTAGGGCCAAATATAATTGGCACAATCTTATTTCGTATAAGTTCGGCACTTATATTTGAAATAGCGGTACATGTGTCTTGCGTTGTGTTTCCTAACTTTAAGTTACCTAAATCGGCAATAATTCCCGCACTATCATGCTTCATTAAATCAAACAGTTTTGATCTGATTGCATCACTGTTACCCCCACAATTATAATTGGTTTGTGATGCCCTAAATTCATCAACACCAATCAATGCCAAGCTTACACCTTCAAGCGTGTCGTTAACTCCGCTTTCATATACTTTTTCAACTTTAGTGCCTAAACAATCTGTATCAAAGTTTTGACTTATTGTAGGCTCCTGCAAATAATTTTGAAACTCTTTTAAGTTCATCAGAAATTGCTGATAGAATAATTAGATTAACTTAGTTTGTGTGTGTTTACTTTTTGCTTGCTTTTTTGCCCGGTGCTGATTTTTTGGTAACCTTTTTAACGGGTGTTTTCGAAACTGCCGGTGTAGCTTTTGATGCAGCTTTTTTAAAAAAACCGCGCGGTTTTGATTCTGGTGTTGTTTTTTCTAACTCCAATACCTCGGCATAAGATATTGAAATGGGGTCGCGGTCTTTCGGGATTTTAATATTCTTCTTACCGAATGCTATGTAAGGTCCCCACCTACCCTTTAGCACTTTAGCATCTTCATTTTCTGAGAATACTTTAATAACTTTTTCGATGTCGGCTTTTTGTTTAGCTAAAATTACTTCTACTGCGCTATCGTATGAAATTGTATAAGGGTCTTCGCCCTTTGGCAATGAATAAAACACATTATTGTGTTGTGCATAAGGTCCAAATCTACCTATTGCAATTTTTATGTCCTTATCTAAATAACGGCCAACAATGCGTGGTAATTTAAACAAATCAAGTGCTTCATCAAGCGTAATGGTTTCTAAACGCTGGCCGGCACGCAAGCTGGCATACTGAGGTTTTTCGGTTTCAGTACCTTCACCCAATTGAGCCACAGGCCCAAAACGCGCTATACGAACACTAACTTGTTTTTTAGATATTGGGTCAATGCCTAAAGTACGTTCGCCTGAAGCACGTTCGGCTGTTTCTGATGTATTGATTACATCTTGATGAAATGGTTGGTAAAAAGCACCAATCATCTGCTGCCATTTTTTTTGTCCTTCGGCAATCTCATCAAACTCCTTTTCTACGCGTGCTGTAAATGAATAATCTAATACATCATCAAAATTTTTTACCAGAAAGTCGGTTACAACAGTACCTATATCAGTAGGGAATAATTTATTTTTTTCGGCTCCGGTATTTTCAATTTTTTCCTGCCGCGTAATTTGATTATTTTTAAGTGAAAGGAATACATAACCACGTTCGCGTCCTTGCCTGTCTTCTTTTACCACATATCCACGTTGTTGAACTGTACTAATAGTTGGGGCATAAGTTGATGGCCGGCCAATGCCTAATTCCTCTAACTTTTTTACCAAACTTGCTTCTGTATATCGTGCTGCAGGATAAGTAAATCTTTGGCTGGCATTGAGATTGTCTAATGGCAAAATTTGTCCGATTTGTAATGGAGGAAGTAGTGCATTGTTTTCATCTTCTTCGGCTTCATCGTCTTTGCTTTCGAGATAGACTTTTAAAAAACCTTCAAATTTTAAAATCTCACCGGTTGCCACAAATTTTTCGGAAGTAGTGCTTATATTAATAGTTGCTATACTTTTTTCAAGTTGGGCATCACTCATTTGTGATGCAATTGCTCTTTTCCAGATTAAATCATAAAGTCTTCGTTCGGCATTTTCGCCTTCTATGGTGGCGTTTTCAAAATAAGTTGGCCTAATGGCTTCATGCGCTTCCTGCGCTGAAGCATTTTTTGTTTTGTATTGCCTAACCTCAACAAATTGGCTGCCATATAATTTAGTTATGGCATCTTGTGCAGCATCAATAGCAGTATGCGATAAATTTACGCTATCGGTACGCATATACGTAATTTTACCTGACTCATATAAGTTTTGAGCTACACGCATAGTCTGCGATACAGAAAACCCAAGTTTGCGGCTGGCTTCTTGTTGCAATGTAGAAGTGGTAAATGGTGCAGCAGGTGATTTTTTGGCGGGTTTAGTTTCTAATGATTCGATACTGTATTGCGCACCGATACATTTATTTAAAAACTCAACTGCTTCAGTTTCGGTTTTAAACCGTTGTTGCAAATTAGCTTTCATCAGAAAAGCACTACCGCGTGCATCGGTAACATTAAAAACAGCAACTAATTTAAAAGAGGATGTTGTTTGATGCGATTCGATTTCACGTTCACGCTCTACAATTAATCGAACGGCCACGCTTTGAACACGACCTGCCGACAAACTGGGCTTTACTTTTTTCCATAATACCGGACTTAGTTCAAAACCTACCAACCTATCTAAAATACGCCTGGCTTGTTGTGCATCAACCAATTTATAATCAATATCACGTGGGTTTTTTATTGCATTTTGTATGGCGCCCTTTGTAATCTCATGAAAAACGATGCGTTTGGTTGTTTTTGATTTTAAGCCTAAGGTCTCGAACAAATGCCAGCTTATAGCTTCGCCCTCTCGGTCCTCGTCAGTTGCCAGCCAAACAGTTGAAGCTTTCTTTACATGTTTTTGCAACTCTGCGATTAAAGCTTTTTTATCATCGCTTATCTCATATTGAGGTTCAAAATTTTTTTCAATATTAATAGCTTTATCGCCTTTGGCTAAATCGCGCACATGACCATAACTTGATTTTACAGTAAAATCTTTTCCTAAAAAACCTTCGATGGTTTTTGCCTTTGCAGGACTTTCAACTATCACTAAATTTTCTGACATCCTATATTTTTATAACACAATTGAAGCAACTTTTCGGGTGGCGGGCAAATATAAGTGAATATAAAGCGGATAATCAAAGCCGTATTTTAAGAATATTTTATTCTTGTTTTTAAGCCTAATACATTTGAGTTTGCAGATGTTTTTTTTTAATCACACATAATAAAGCTCCTATTGCAACACTCAAATTTTGTGAATTTTGAAAAGTTCAATTTTTACAACCCAGTAACTTTTGAATTTATAGTAACAGTTACATTTTGACTAAACAGGCATGGGGTAACAACCAAAAATTATCGTCAGATAACAGTTTAAATATTGCCATGCCTGTTATTTTGTAAGTGCTATAAACATTGTATTTAAATGTATTAAACAATACTATTGCATAATACTGTTTAAACCCATTTATGTATGTTAACTAACAACGATATATTAAAGAAACTAAGAGTAGCTTTAGCGCTAAAAGATGATGACATAATTGCAATATTAAATTTGGTTGATTTTAAAATTACCAAATCAGAATTGGGTGCAATATTCAGAAAAGACGACCACCCTAATTATATGCCTTGTGGCGATCAGTTGCTGCGAAACTTTTTGAACGGATTGGTAGTTTATAAAAGAGGCCCCATGCCTACCTCCCGCCCTGCATCAACGGAAAATAAAAAAACAAAAAAGTAGATTAGGGTTTAAGCAGTTTTATTTCGAAATCGGTTATCACAATTATCTTTTGCTTATATAAATAACCAGCCATTTTTTTAAATGCCTTTTTGCTTAAGCCTAATTGTTGCTTAATATCATTTGGAGTTGATTTATCGCCAAGCGGCAGCATGCCATTGTTGCTTTGCAAAGCAGTTAACAATAGGCTGAAATTTTCTTCAATGTGCAAGTATCCTTGTTGTTGCAATGCCACGTCAATTTTGCCATCGGCACGAATTAGTTTGATAAAACCTGTACGTACATCGCCAACTTTGATGGGTTCAAAAATTTCATTGTGATAAAGTAATCCTTCATACATATCGTCAATAAGTACCGTGTATCCTAATGGTGTTTTATCACTTATTCGCATACTTACACGCATACCATTTTGTAATTGGTTACCAGACTTCATTGTTTAAGCTGTTTCGGCAACTGAATATAACTTTTGTTTTTGAGCTGCAACATCTTCATTCGAAATATATTCGTCATAACTCATTCGTTTATCAATAACACCATTGGGGGTAATTTCAATAATTCTATTGGCTACGGTATGTGTAAACTCATGATCGTGAGAAGTAAAAAGTGCCACCTGCTTAAAGTCTTTCATTGCATTATTTATAGATGTAATACTTTCTAAATCGAGGTGATTGGTAGGCTCATCCATAATCAAACAATTGGCATTGGACATCATCATGCGACTAAGCATACAGCGCACTTTTTCGCCACCGCTCAGCACATTCGATTTTTTAAGAACCTCTTCGCCACTAAACAACATCTTTCCTAAAAAGCCGCGTATATAGGTTTCGTCTTTTTCTTTCGAAAACTGCCTGAGCCAATCTATCAAATTGTTATCGTCTGTAAAAAAAGAAGCATTATCATTGGGTAAATAAGCTTTTGTTATGGTAGTACCCCAGGTAAAGGCACCATTGTAAGGCTGCTCCTTTTCCATAATGATTTCGAAAAAACGTGTAATTGCAGCATGTTCGCGCGAAATGACTGCCACCTTATCGCCTTTTAAAACTGTAAAGGTTACGTCATTAAACAACACACTTCCATCAGAAGCCTGTGCACTTAAATTTTCGACATTTAAAATCTGATCGCCACAGTCGCGCTCCGGTCTGAAAATAATACCGGGGTATTTGCGTGTGCTGGGTTGTATATCGTCTATCACCAATTTATCAAGTAATTTTTTACGACTTGTTGCCTGTCGCGATTTAGATGCATTGGCACTAAAACGTTCTACAAATTCTTGTAACTCGCGTCTGCGGTCTTCCAATTTTTTATTTTGATCGGATTTTTGTCGTAGGGCTAACTGACTACTTTCATACCAAAAAGTGTAGTTGCCTGTATATAAAGTAATTTTAGCAAAATCAATATCGGCAACATGTGTACATACGGCATCTAAGAAATGCCTGTCGTGCGAAACAACTATGACTGTGTTTTCGAAATCGGCTAAAAAGTTTTCGAGCCAACTAATGGTTTCAATATCTAAGTCATTGGTGGGCTCATCGAGCAATAAAATTTCGGGATTCCCGAACAAAGCTTGTGCTAAGAGTACCCTTACCTTTTCTTTACCATTTAAATCTTTCATCAACTTTTGATGAAACGACTCATCAACACCTAAACCACTTAGTAATGAAGCGGCATCGCTTTCGGCATTCCAGCCTTCCATTTCTGCGAAAATGGTTTCGAGTTCGCCCGCTTTAACACCATCAGCTTCGTTAAAGTCGGGCTTATTATATAATAAATCCTTAGCAAGCATAACATCCCATAAAGGTTTGTTTCCCATTATAACTGTTTGAAGTACTGCAAATTCGTCAAACTCGAAATGATTTTGTTTTAGAACACTCATTCGTTCACCGGGACCCATTAAAATTTGGCCTGTAGCCGCTTCTATTTCGCCAGAAAGCATTTTTAAAAAGGTTGATTTTCCGGCACCATTAGCTCCAATAACACCATAGCAATTACCCGGTGTAAATTTTAAGTTTACATCTTCAAATAAAACACGTTTGCCATAGCGGAGCGATAGATTTGATACTGATAACATGTAGCAATTTTAAATTAGCCTGCAAATGTAAAATATAATATGGCCTTTGTTTAAATACAAATGCTAACTATTAGTTATGTTGCAGATTGAATCAGACAATAGCGAAAGTGCGTTTTATACAAATTGTTTGCCTTTATGGCGATAAACTTATGTTGCTACCCAACTGAAAGTTACATTATAAATTACATTTTTAGTCATGTTCATTTTTTGAACTTTTTATTAAAATTTGGATTCCCTTTCGCTAGTAACTCGTAACGTACTTATTTCAAAATACAAAAACCACTTTTAAGAGATATACTGAACTTAAACATATTGGTATGCAAACTATTAAGCTATTAATTGATATGCATGGTGATCAAAACCGGCTTTTTGCTGACTTTGGATATGATTATGAATTGATTCAAATACTAAAAACGATACCGGGAGCGCGATGGAGTCAAACTAAAAAACAGTGGCATTTTAAGTTGAACCTAGAGGTGTTAGATTTGATTAAGCGTAAAATGATTGATAAGGCCTATGTTGATGAAAGCCAGTTAAATTTGCAATGGACTGATTTAAAAACCAAACAACCAACTGACAAGTTTGCGAGTTTAGATGTTGCAGCCCAAAAAGCATTAAATTATTATTTAATGTGGATGGAACAAAAACGATATAGCAGGCAAACTATAAAAAACTACTGGGCACACATTGTTCCGTTTCTTTACTATTATAAATCGCGAAATTTTATGCAGTTGACAGTAGCAGATGTTGAACGCTATAATTACGAAGTGATAATTAAAAACAAGCTTTCGGTTTCATTTCAACGTAGTTTAATAGGCTCGATAAAATTATTTTATGCTCAGGTACAAAATACCAAAATGGATTTACGAAAACTACAACGGCCGTTTAACGAAAAAAGATTGCCTACTGTACTTAGTAAGGAAGAAGTGCAAAGTATAATTGCTGCAACAAACAATATTAAACATAAAGCATTGCTTAGTTTAGTTTATAGTTGCGGTATGAGAATTAGCGAAGTAACTAACTTAAAATTTAAAGATTTAGACAAGCACAGGAACTTAATACGCATTGAACAGGCAAAAGGCAAGAAAGACAGATATGTACCTTACAGTAGCAAACTAAAGCAGCTTTTAAGAAACTATTATGAAGAATGGGATCCTAAGCCTCAGGTTTACATTTTTGAAGGACAGTATGGTGGTAAATACAGCGAACGAAGTGCAGGTAAAGTTTTACAGGCAAGTTTAAAAACTTGTAACATAATTAAAGACGTTTCCTTGCATACATTGCGCCATAGTTATGCCACGCACTTACTTGAGGCCGGAACCGATATACGTTACATACAGGAACTGTTGGGACACAACTCGCCTAAAACTACTATGATATATACACAAGTGAGTAATAAAAAGCTAAGTGAAATAAAGAGCCCATTAGATGATTTAGATGTTTAAAATTAACCTGAACCAATCAAAATATAAAACATACGATAAACCTACCTATATTGGGCGGATACCTGAACCTAAAAACGGAAAAGGTTCAGGTATAAACAAGTT
>JAEUTH010000014.1 GCA_016788165.1 Bacteroidia bacterium
CCCAGATTTATCGGTTCTAATTATTCTACAACTAGGGTTAAATTGTGGCATAACAGTTCCTGTAACAAAACCACTATCTTCCATTTCAACAATGTAATTCATCACATTGTTTCCGGTTGAGGTATAAAAATATTTCTGCCAGGTAATTTGCGGTTGGGCTATGCAATTGCAAGCAATAAGCAAAGCCATTATGATTTTTTTCATGGCTTTATTTATCGCTTATGCTTACTGTTTTTAATGTTCCCAAACAAGTGGTATCGCCTGTGGATGAGGTTTTTAGCAGGTAAATATCGCTATTGCCATTGCCGCTGTAACTATTGGTAGTACCGGTAAGTACAAAGCCGCTATCGGCAGTTTGTATTAAGGCGTAAGCGGTTTCGTCAAGGGCGCCACCGTAGGTTTTTTGCCAAAGCAGGTTGCCATTAGCATCGTATTTTAGCAGTTGCATATCTTTAAGGCCGGCACCGGTGCTGGCTGTGTAGCCGCATACGGCAAAGCCGCTGTCGTAAGTTTGCATAATGCTGTAGCTGCCATCGTTAAGGGCACCACCGTAGGTGCGGTTCCACAGTTCAGTGCCCTGTGCATTGGTGCGTATAATGTACATATCGGTATTGCCTTGTGCTTTAAGTCCGGCAATAATGTAGCCGCTGTCGCGGCACTGGGCAACAGCAAAACTTTCTTCGCTGTAGCTGCTGCCGTAGGTATGTGTCCAAAGGGTATCGCCTGCGGCATTGAGTTTAATCAGTAAAATGTCTTTGGTATTGTTGTCGTTGGTGGTAATGCCGTCAACAATAAAACCACCGTCAAAAGTTTTTGAAACCGAAAAGCCGGCATCGTAAGCGGGTGTGCCGTATTGCTGTGTCCATAAAGGACTTTGGCCTTGCAGTTGCATTGCCATCAGCATTAAAATAAATAAGATTTTACTTGCACAATAGCAAATTTTTGCTGTGTGTGTGTGTGTGTGTGTGATTTTTTCATAATTACTACGTTTTTCATAATAGTATAAATTAAAGGGTTAAGGGAAACTTGTTTTGGAAGTGGTAAAGATATAAAAGGAGTTGAGAGTTGAAAGGGGGGTTAGTGGTTAGTTGTTAGTGTTTAGTGGTCTGTTGTCTTGTAAAGGTTAATTGGTAAAAGCTAACCACTAAAAGCTAACCACTATCCACTAACCACTAACCACCTGCAATTAAACAGGGAAAAGCCAATCAGGCTTATTTCGATTCTCTGAAAAATATTTCGATGGGTACACCTGAAAGATTAAAATGTTCGCGCATTTTGTTTTCAATGTACCTTTTATAACTATCCTTTATATAGTTTGGATGATTACTAAAACAAGCAAACATGGGTGTTTTGCCTGGTAGTTGGGTAATATATTTTATGCTGATAAGTTTGCCTTTAGTTGCCGGTGGGGGGTTACTGTCAACATGTGGCAGCATAAATTTGTTGAGCTGTGAAGTGCTTATATGTTTTGACCTGTTTTGGCAAACTTCAATAGCCAGTTCTAACGATTTTAATACCCTTTGTTTTTCGGTTACTGATGTAAAAATAATGGGCACATCGGTAAATGGTGCTAACTTTTGATGCATGGCATCGGTATAGGTTTTAACCGTGTGATTGTCTTTTTCAATCAAATCCCACTTATTTACCACAAACACAACGCCTTTACGGTTGGTTTGAATTAAATGAAAAATATTAAGGTCCTGTGCTGATAACCCCAACTGGGCATCAATCATAAAAATGCATACATCACACTCTTCAATTGCTCTGATGGTGCGCAACACGGCATAAAATTCAATATCCTCATGCACGTTTTTCTTTTTGCGCAAACCGGCTGTATCAATTAAATAAAAATCAAATCCAAAACTTTTATAACGCGTGTAAATGGTATCGCGTGTTGTACCCGCCAGTGGATTTACGATACTGCGCTCTTCGCCAATCAGTGCATTAAGCAGTGATGATTTACCTACATTTGGCTGCCCTACAATGGCAATTTTGGGAACATCAACTTCGGGCATTAGGTCTTGTTTAAAAGCTGCTGTTAATGCATCTAACAGTTCGCCTGTTCCACTACCATTGGCAGCACTTACGGGGTATAAGTCGCCAAGGCCTAAGCCATAAAATTCATTTATATCGAGCAAACGTTTGTTATTATCACACTTATTTACCACCACAAAAACGGGCTTCTTCGACTTGCGTAAAATTTTGGCAACTTCTTCGTCTAAATCAGTTAGTCCGGTTTCAACGTCAACAACAAACATGATGTAAAAAGCCTCATCAATGGCAATTTTTACCTGCTTGCGAATATCACCTTCAAAAGCATCCTCGCTTCCATGCACATAGCCACCGGTATCAATCAAGCTAAATTCTTTGCCATTCCATTCGGCTTTTCCATAATGCCTGTCACGGGTTACACCGGCCGTTGGGTCAACAATGGCTTTGCGCGATTCGGTTAAACGATTAAAAAGAGTGGATTTACCCACATTGGGCCTTCCAATAACAGCCACAATATTTGACATGATTATTAATTTTAAAAAGAGGCCAAAGGTATTTTATTTTACCATTTAATTTGGGTATAAATGTAGTAAAGTAAGCTATTTTAAAGGCTTTGAAGCGATTCAAGTTTTTTTGATGCCTTTGTTAGTATGAAATATTTTTTTTCCTTTGCCCACCATCATAAAACTTCAGTGTAATTTAATAACTCTATGAAAAAAATATCCCTTTTCTTTCTGTTTGCACTTACCCTATTTTGTTTTCAGCCAGGTTTGGCAGCTACTAAGAAAGAAAAATCAGCATCACCCAAGGGCGATAAAGCCTTTACCGAAGCCCGGTATTATGATGCGGTAAACAGCTACAAAAAAGCATTTACAAAATCAAAAAAGGCACCTACGCAAGCTCAGGCTGCTTATCAGGCAGGTGAGTGCTACCGTATGATGAGCAACTGGAAAAGTGCCGAAGAGTGGTACGGCAAAGCGGTGCAGGCAAAATCTAAAAATCCGTTGGCAACATTACGTTATGCAGATGCCTTACGTGCCAATGGCAAATATGATGAGGCCACTGCGCAATACAATGCATATAAAACCTTAGCACCTTCAGACCCAGCCGGTGAAATGGGTGTACAATCATCAGCAACAGCGCAAGGTTTTAAAGATAAACCAACCCGCCACCGTATCGAAAATGCGACTGCATTAAATACAGTTTATCACGACTTTGGTACAGCAATATCGAAGTCTGATAAAAACACCGTTTACTTTACATCATCACGCGTTGAAGCATCAGGGAAAGATAATGACCCATGGTATGGCGAAAAACGATTTGACATTTTTAAATCAACACGTGATAACAATGGCCGTTGGAGTACGCCTATTGCATTAGGTGATATCGTAAATGGCGAATGGAGTGACGGGTCAATTTGTTTAGATGTTACAGGTCAAACCATGTACATTACCCGTGTTGAAAAAGTAAAAGGTAAAGATGGTGTTGGTAAAATTCATTCAAGCACTTTTGCAAATGGCAAATGGGGTGATTTAGTTGCCATGCCTTGGAATAGCGATGATTACAGCGTAGGCCAACCAACCGTTAGTGCCGATGGAACTACTATGTACTTTACATCTGATATGCCCGGTGGCCAAGGTGGTAAAGATATTTGGATGAGCCGTAACGAAGGTGGTGTATGGGGTCAACCCGTTAATATGGGCACTTCGATAAACAGTGCCGGTGACGAAATGTTTCCTTCGGTAACCGAAGGCGGTAAGTTATACTACTCGTCAAATGGTTTGCCGGGTATGGGTGGGTTAGATTTGTTTAGCACAACTATGGAAGGTGGTTCTTGGTCAGCCCCAAAAAACTTGGCCTCACCTATGAATTCAGGTGGCGATGATTTTGCAATTGCATTATTAGGCACTGACAGCGGCTTTTTCTCTTCAAACCGCGAAGGAGGTCAGGGTGCTGATGATATTTACATGTTTGTAAAACCACCATTAGTTTTTGTTGTATCAGGTAAGGTTTATGATACCGACACCAAAGAAGCTATTGAAGGAGCCACGGTTGAATTATTTGGTAGCGATGGTACTTCGTTAAGTGTTAAGACCGGAAAAGATGGTATGTATAGCTATCCGTTAAAAGAAAACACTTCTTACAAATTATCAGCTTCATATACCGGATATTTAACCAAGTTTCATGAGTTAAGTACCACAGGTGTTGAAGATGATAAAGCCTTTAGTAAAGATTTTGACTTCCCATTAAAAAGCACAGCCAGGCCAATTGATTTACCAGAAGTATTTTATGATTTAAATAAAGCCACACTGCGTCCGGAGTCATCAACCGCTTTAGATGGCTTGGTTAAAACTTTAGACGAAAATCCAACCATTACGATATTGATTACAGCCAATACCGACTTCCGCGCTGATGATAAATACAATAAAAACCTTTCGGACAGACGTGCGAAATCAGTTTACGATTACTTAATTAAGAAAGGTGTACCGGCCGATCGTTTACAATCGGAAGGTAAAGGCGAAAGCGAACCAAAAGTTATTGGTAAAGATTTTGCCGACTACCCACCTTTTAAAGAAGGCGATGTGTTAACAGAGGAGTTTATTAAAAAACTGAGTCCTGAAGATTTTGAAAAAGCCAATCAGTACAATCGTAGAACCGATTTCCGTGTATTACGTACCGATTATGTGCCACACTAATAAATTATAAGATAAAAAAATACGAGCACCTACACAGGTGCTCGTATTTTTTTAGGCAAATCCTTAGCAATAATTCAAACAAAATTTTCATGCAAAACAGGTATTCGCAACGGGGTGTAAGTGCCGATAAGGAAGATGTTCATCAGGCAATAAAAGCCGTTGACAAAGGATTGTATCCACAAGCATTTTGCAAAATAGTATCCGATACATTAGGCAACGATGCCAACTGGTGCAACATTATGCATGCCGATGGTGCAGGTACCAAATCATCATTAGCTTATGCTTATTGGAAAGAAACCAGCGACTTAAACGTTTGGGCAGATATTGCAAAAGATGCTTTGGTTATGAATATTGATGACTTATTATGTGTGGGCGCTACTCAAAACATATTATTATCATCAACCATAGGCCGCAATAAAAACCTGATACCGGGCGATGTAATAGCAGCCATTATAAATGGCACTGAACAGTGTGTAAATGAGTTAAACCATTTGGGCTTGCAAATACATACCACCGGTGGCGAAACTGCCGATGTTGGCGATTTGGTTCGTACCATTATTGTTGATTCAACCGTTACATGCCGCATGCGAAAGGCCGATGTTATTGATAATGCACATATTAAGGCGGGTAATGTTATTGTTGGCTTGGCTTCATACGGACAAAGCACTTACGAAACCACCTATAATAGCGGCATGGGCAGTAACGGATTAACATCGGCAAGGCACGATATTTTTTGCAAATCAATAGCCCAAAACTATCCCGAAACTTTTGACCCACTGTTACCGCCACACTTAGTATATAGTGGGCAGTTAGCCCTAACTGATTGGGTTTACATACATGGTTCAGAATATGCTGTACTTGATAACAATAATCAAGTTAAATTAAAAAGTAACGGTTATAACGAGCAACTTATCAGGCATAAAATTACAGCAGGCAAAATGGTGCTATCTCCCACACGTACATACGCACCGGTGATTAACGAAGTATTAAAAAAATTTCGTTCAAAAATTGATGGTATGGTACATTGCAGTGGGGGTGCGCAAACCAAGGTTTTACATTTTGTAAAAAATTTGCATGTGGTTAAAAACAATATGCTTCCGGTGCCACCCTTATTCAGCATTATTCAAAACCTATCGGCCACACCCTGGCATGAAATGTATAAGGTGTTTAATATGGGCCATCGGATGGAAATTTATACCGACAGCCATACCGCCCAATCCATAATCGAAATAGCTAATCAGTTTAAAATAGAAGCACAAATTATAGGCTATTGTGAGTCATTTGGAGGCAAGCGCCTTACCATCGAAACAAATCAAGGTACCTTTCAGTATTAATAGCGTGTAGAAACAATACAAATAGCTTATTGAACAAAAAAGACCTTTCTTTAAAATAATATATTCGCACCATTACCCCGCCAATTTTGTAAATTTCATGCAAGTAAAAGCAGGCCCATTATTAGAAAATATAAATTACCCAAGTGACTTGCGTAAGCTCCAAACTTCGCAACTAAAGCAAGTTTGTGACGAGCTTCGCGATTTTATTATTGATATTGTATCCGTAAACGGAGGACATTTTGGAGCCAGTTTAGGTGTGGTTGAATTAACCGTAGCATTACATTATGCATTTAATACCCCCGATGATCAGTTAGTTTGGGATGTAGGTCATCAGGCATACGGGCATAAAATATTAACCGGCCGTAGAGATGTATTTTACACCAACAGAATTTATAAAGGTATAAGCGGATTTCCCAAACGCTCTGAAAGCGAATATGATACTTTTGGTGTAGGGCATTCGTCCACATCAATAAGTGCAGCTTTAGGTATGGCTGTTGCATCCAAGTTAAATCAAAACACAAAAAAACAACATATTGCCGTAATTGGCGATGGCGCATTAACTGCCGGCCTTGCATTTGAGGCCTTAAACCATGGTGGCGTTAGCGATGCAAATTTGTTAGTGGTACTCAACGATAATTGTATGAGTATTGACCCCAATGTGGGCGCATTAAAAGAATATTTAACCGATATTACTACCAGCGAAACTTATAATAAAGTAAAAGACGAACTTTGGAAGCTGTTGGGTAAAATATCAAAGTTTGGTCCGAATGCCCAAAGTATTGCAGCCAAAATTGATAGTGCAGTTAAACACAGTTTGCTTAAGCAAAGCAACCTGTTCGAGTCGCTTAAATTCAGGTATTTTGGCCCAATAGATGGGCACGATGTAAATCATTTGGTAAAAGTGATGCATGATTTGAAAAAAATACCCGGACCTAAAATTTTGCACTGCGTAACGGTAAAAGGGAAAGGATATGAACTTGCCGAAAAAGACCAGACCAAATGGCATGCACCGGGTTTGTTCGATAAAATAACAGGCGAAATATTTAAACCCAAAGTTGACCAACCCCAACCGCCTAAATATCAGGATGTATTTGGCCACACACTTGTTGAGTTAGCCGATAGAAACAGCAAAATTGTAGGTATAACACCGGCCATGCCAAGTGGTTGCAGTATGAACATAATGATGAAAGCCATGCCACATCGGGCCTTTGATGTTGGTATTGCCGAACAACATGCCGTTACCTTTAGTGCGGGTTTAGCAACACAAGGTATGATGCCATTTTGCAATATATACTCTTCGTTTATGCAACGCGCTTATGATCAGGTAGTGCATGATGTGGCCTTACAAAAACTAAATGTGGTTTTTTGTTTGGATAGGGGCGGGCTGGCCGGTGCCGATGGGCCTACGCATCATGGTGTGTTTGATTTGGCTTACTTTAGGTGCATTCCCAATTTAATTGTTAGCGCTCCCATGAATGAAGAAGAGTTGCGAAACTTAATGTACACAGCACAGCATGAAAACATGGGCCCTTTTGTTATTCGTTATCCGCGTGGCAATGGTGTTATGGTAAACTGGAAAACACCTATGGTTGCAATTCCGGTTGGTACCGGTCGTAAGCTGCGTGGCGGGCAGCAGGTAGCTATTTTAAGTATTGGACATCCGGGTAATTTTGCCTTACAGGCATGTGATGAGTTAGCTAAAGAAGGCCTATATCCGGCTCATTATGATATGCGATTTGTAAAGCCCTTAGATACCATATTGTTACATGAAGTTTTTTCTAATTATAAAAATGTAATTACAGTTGAAGATGGCTGCATAATGGGTGGATTTGGCAGTGCCGTTGCCGAATTTATGTTAGATAATCATTACAGCTCAAATGTAGTACGTTTAGGCATTCCGGATAAATGGATTGAACATGGCGAACAAACAGAGTTATATATTGAATGCGGGTTTAATACACAAGCCATTATCAATACCGTAAAGCAACTTTGCAGCGCAAAAACAACGCAAAAAGTTTAGTATCACTTTTGTTTGCAGTTGAAGAAATTCAAAAATCCGAAATGCAAAATTATTTGTTATTTCGGCACTGCGTTTCAAAACATGTTTTTAAAAATCTACACCAAATATTAAATGGAGCGCAATAAGTAAGTTCGTGTTTATGGAAAGAGTTATAGTAACCGGAGGAGCTGGTTTTATTGGGTCGGCTATTTGTAAGTATTTGCAAAGTAATGCCGAAGTATTTGTAATTGATAACTTATCGTTTGGTAGCCGGCAATTTATAGAAATTGATGACACCCATTTTTTTAATGAAGATATTTTAAACTATCAGGCATTAAAAAAAGTGGTTGAGCAGGTTAAACCGCAAGTAGTAATACACTTAGCAGCAATTCATTTTATACCTTATTGCAACGCCCATCCATTTGAAGCCGCACAAGTAAATATACAAGGCACTATCAATGTATTAGAAGCAATAAAACCTTTTGCTAAACAAGTGTTGTTTGCAAGTACGGCAGCAGTTTATCCTATTGCCGAAGGTGCTTTAGCCGAAACTGGTTTAACAGGCCCCATGGATATTTATGGATTATCAAAATTAGCGGGCGAGCATTTATGCCAGGGATTCTATGCGCAAACGGGTATTAACACCATCGTTGCACGTTTCTTTAATGCTTTTGGCCCTAATGAAACCAATCCACACTTAATCCCCGAAATTCAAAACCAAATACTACAAGGCCACCGAACCATCTCATTAGGAAATTTAGAACCCAAACGCGATTTTATACATACCTATGATATGGCTGTGGCTGTTAGTTGTATGCTGCAAAAACTAACTACGGGCATACACACTATAAATTTAGGTAGTGGAGTTGAATACGCAGTTACCGAAATTGTTGATGCATTTTCACGACAGTTAGGTGAGGAGATAAAAATTAACATTGACCCAAATCGCATACGCAAAGTAGAGCGCATGCATTTGTTAGCCGATGTTACCAAGCTAAAGGCATTAGGCTGGCAACATACGGTTAGCATTGATGCAGGCATAAAAACCTTGCTTCAAAACTAAAGGTACTTTTATGGAAGTAGTTTTTTGTACCAGCGGAATTTTTCCGGAGTCAATAGGCGGCATACAACGCCACTCACGTTTGCTTATTGAAGCCCTTACTGCTTTTAATGATATTAAACTTACGGTTATACATCCCCACAGTAAATTACAGTTTACACATTTACCTGCAGTTAACGAAATTCAAATACCTTTCAATCATCACGCTGGATATTATTTGTACAACTGTTATTTATACTCTCAGTTGGTTTATGAACAACTTAAAAACAAGCCCAATGCAATTATATATTCGCAAGGACTTTGCATCTGGCATAAAGCACATGTATTTAAAAATCGATTGGTTTTTAATCCGCACGGTTTAGAGCCTTTTCAGGCATTAAATAAATCTGATAATTACAAACTTTGGCCATTCAGGTTTGTATTAAAAAAGGTGTTTAAAAATTGCACCTATGTAGTTTCGTTGGGCGGTAAGCTCACTAAAATATTAGAACATGCCGGTGTTAAGTCTGATAAAATTATTGAACTCCCAAATGCTACCATCGTTCCAAATGAAATACCTTTAAAACAAAAAGGCAGTCCGTTTACATTTTTGTTTGTAGGTAGGTTTGCATACAACAAAGGCATTGATGTATTGCTCCAAGCCATTTCATTACTTGATAAAACGCAAGCGGCACAAACAAATTTTATATTGGTAGGCACCGGCCCATTGTACCAACAGTTAAAAAGTAAATATGCACTATCAAATGTTCAATACGTTGGTTTTGCAGACGATAATGCATTAGCTTCATACTACAAACAAAGCCAAGCTTTTGTATTACCCACATTATTTGAGGGTATGCCTACCGTAGTTTTAGAAGCTATGGCCCGTGCATTACCTGTTATTGTAACTGATGTAGGTGCTACAGCTATGTTAGTTGATGAAAGCAATGGGTATTTAATTGAAAAAAACAATTTAAATCAATTAAAAGAAGCATTAATTAAAATGACTTCATTAAGTGATGAAGCTTATGATAAACTTAGTAAGCAAAGTTTCGAAAAAGTAAAAACCAATTTCAGTTGGCAAGCAGTTGCACAACAACACTATAGTTTATTTACTTCGCTTAACAGCCAATTATAAGCATGTTAGAAACACTCAAACGCAACTATCAACTAACCATCATATTATTTGTGTGGTTGCTTGTGGGTGTTTATATAAACGTTAAGCCATATCCTACAACTATTTTAATACCACTAACGGTATTGCTTTTTAAAGCAAAAAACAGGTATAAAGAAATATTTTTCGGTTTCCTGTTTATGTTAGCTATGAGCGATAGCTGGAGTTACAGCATGTTTTGGACAAAAGATGCGCGTAACATTTATATGCTTATGCTAGGCGTATTTTATTTTTTCGATCGCAAAAATTTTAATTACCCCAATAAAATATTTCTGCTGTTTGTTCCATTTTTGATATGGACATGTATCACCAATTTTCGAAACGATGATATGGCCAATGCATTTCAAAAAACCATGTCTTACACATTAATGCTCATAATTATTCCGGCTTATTTTCAAAAATTAATTATTGAAGAAGGCGCCTCCTTTTTAAGAGACTTGGTGTTTTTTGTAGCCTGGTTGTTGTTAGCCGGTTTAATTCTGATACCTTTTAATTATGATTTGGTTTACTTGGTAGAACGGTATAGAGGTGTGTTAGGCAACCCAAATGGTATAGGTACATTTAGCTTTGTGTTTACAACCTTCTTTTACATATTAACTCAAAAATTTCCGCACCTGTTTTCGAAACAAGAAAAGCTGTTTGTATATGCATTAATTACCGTATCGTTGCTTATGTGCGAAAGCCGGAATGGCTTAATGTCTATTTTGCTTTTTTTATTTTTTATCCGTTTCTACAAAATATCGGCATTTGCAGGTTTTGCAGTTTTTGTAATTACGCTTGTAAGTTTTCAATTGGTATCACAAAACCTAACCGAAATAATTAAAGCACTTGGTTTGTCTGATGTACTTCGTGCCGATTCTATCGAAAGTGGTTCGGGTAGGTTAGTAGCCTGGCAATTTGCCTGGATTGAAATTCAGAAAAACTTCTTTATAGGTTTAGGGTTCGATTACGACTCGCAATACTTTGTCCGAAATGCTAAAATGCTGAGTTGGCTTGGGCACAATGGTGGTATCCACAACGTGTTTTTAGGCTTATGGATGTGCTTTGGCCTTATTGGTGTAATACTTTTTTATCAGGCATTGCTGCGCTTGTTTTTTCGGTTAGCTAATCGTTCGTTTATTGCCATACCATTGTTATACGCATTGTTGTTTTCAACTTCATACGAAGCCTGGCTTATGGGCTCGCTTAACCCGTTTACTGTATATTTAATTATGTCGTTAGTATTGCTCGACTATGACCACCAATTTAGCACCTCGAAAAAAAGCCTTGTTTCTGTACAATAGATTGGCAGGTTATTTTCTCGACTGTGTAAAGCAACTCACACAATCATATCCTGTTGATGTACATATTGTAAAACTGCCGGTTAATCAGGTGGCACCTTTTCAATTTGAAACATTGCCAAATGTTACCATGTATAATCGCAATGAATTAACCAATAAACAATTGATGCAGCTTTGTGATGAAATAAACCCCGATTTTATTTTTTGCAATGGTTGGGTTGATAAAACATACTTAGCTATTTGTCGCAAGTTTAAAGGCCGTGTTGCAACTGTACTCACACTTGATAATCCCTGGTTAGGCACAGCAAAACAATACATTGGCTCGGCAATAGCACAGTTAAGTTTTAGATTTATTTTTAGCGATGTTTGGGTGCCAGGTCCGCCACATGTTATTTATGCGCGCAAACTGGGTTTTAAACCGCAACAGATTTTTACAGGGAAATACACAGCCAATTACGAGTGGTTTTATAACCAATACAAACTTAACTATGAGGCTAAGCATCAAAATTTTCCGAAACGCATTATTTATGTTGGACGTTACACTACACTTAAAGGTGTAGAAGAAATGTGGCAGGCATTTATCAAACTTCAACAAACACATCCAAACCCTTGGGAGCTTTGGTGTTTAGGCAAAGGGGAGCATGAAGCCATTTTTCCAAAACATCCTAATATTAAAAATTTTGGATTTGTACAACCCGCCAATTTAAACACGTTTATAGCACAAACGGGTGTGTTTATTTTGCCCAGTAAAATCGAACATTGGGGTGTAGTAGTGCATGAGTTTGCTGCTGCCGGTTATCCAATAATTACAAGCAACAGAACCAATGCATCATCCGTATTTCTAAAAGAAGGCATAAATGGTTTTACATTTAAATCGGCCGATGCCGAATCGCTGTATCAAGTATTGCTTCGCTTAATTTCATTACCCGATGATGCACTTTTGGCAATGGGCGATGCAAGTGTTTTATTAGCGGCTGCAATAACACCCAATACTTGGAGCGATAGGGTTTGGCAATGGATTAAAGCATACGAAAAATAATAAATACAACAATTATGGCAGGTTGGTCAAAATGGTTATGGGGAGGTTTGGGATGGGCTGTTGGTGGCCCTATTGGAGGCATTATTGGTTTTGCATTAGGTGCAGTTACACAAGGTTTGGACGATGAAAACACGCCTGTTAAAGCCAATGCCGCAGGCGATTTTGGCGCCTCATTATTAGTGCTTTGTGCTGTTATTATGAAAGCTGATAACCGTTTGCTAAAATCAGAATTAGATTTTATCAGGCAGTTTTTTAACAAACAGTTTGGCGAAACCTACACACAACAACGCATGCTGTTATTGCGCGAAATTTTAAAACAAGACATTGACCATAAGCAGGTTTGTTTGCAAATAAAGGGGCATCTTAATTATGCATCACGCTTAGAATTAATGCATTTGCTTTTTGGTGTAGCCGCTGCCGATAATCATTTAGATAAAACCGAACTTGATACACTTTCGCAACTGGCCTATGAGTTAGGAATAAAGCAACCTGATTTTATTTCATTACAAGCAATGTTTGTTGTAGATAAAACAGCGGCCTATAAAATTTTAGAGATTGATGAAACAGCAACAGACGATGAAGTGAAAAAAGCATATCGTAAAATGGCCGTTAAATATCATCCGGATAAAGTACACCATTTAGGACCCGACTTTCAGAAAGATGCTAATATTAAATTTCAGAAAATTACCGAAGCATACGAATCAATAAAAAAGCAACGCGGCTTTTGATTTTAAAAATAAACAAACAATACTATGAATTGGTTAGATGGCATTATTGCACTACCGCTGTTATGGGGTGCATACCAAGGTTTTAAAAAGGGCATCGTGTTTATGTTGTTGATGATTATTGGAATGGTGCTGGGTATGTATATTGCCTTTAAATTTTCAGGTTTAATTGTTGGCTTTTTAGCCAATCATATTAGTGCAACAGCAGCATTGCCTTATATAGCATTTGCATTGGTTTTTATTATTATTGTTTTAGTTGTTTACCTGCTATCAAAATTTTTAGAAGCTATATTAAAAACCACTGCACTTACCGGTTTAAATAAGGCTGCTGGTGCAATGGCCGGTTTAACCAAATGGGCACTTATTGTTAGTGTTTTTTTATGGATGTTTAAAGCACTTGAGCCACATGTGTATGTAATTCCATTAAAAGCACAGGATGAATCGATAACTTATAATCCGGTTTTAAAATTAGCCACATTTATAACACCGGCATTTACAGATATTAAGCGTGTGTTTAATAATAATATTGGCAAGGTTGATAGCCTTATTATTAATCATGTGCCCGATAGCACTCTAAAATAAAAAAGTTCTCGGATTAAATCACAAGTAAGTTTATTGCTGGTTTGTTGCCGGGTATGCAACTTTTTATATATCATTGTTACTTACTAAGCTAAGTTCCATTTTCCCTAAAATATACCTCCAATGAAAAAACACTTACAATTTATTTTACTTGCTTTAGCAATTACTGTTTCATCTTCATCACTTAAAGCAAGTCATATTATGGGTGGCGAGTTAACCTATAAATGGCTCAGTGGTAATACCTATGAATTAACGTTATCGCTCTATCGCGATTGTTTTGGTATTCCGGCACCTACACCCACAACCGATGTAGTAGCTTACTCATCCTGTTTTGGAAGCATTTCGGTAACCTTAAACGAAATATCGGTAACCAATATTACACCTGCATGCGACACAGTAATTACCTGTGTTGGCGGTGCCAATGGTGTCGAAAAACATGTTTATACCGGTATTGTAACCCTTCCCGGCATCTGTGCCGATTTTACATTTTACTGGACATTGTGCTGTCGCAATGCAGCCATTACAAACCTAACCAATGCAGCAGGTTATGGTGCAACTTTTTATGCTACGTTAGACAATACGCAAACGCCATTTAATAGTTCTCCTGTATTTGCCAACGATCCGGTTATTTACCTTTTTACCAATCAGCTTTACCACATCAATAACGGCATGTACGATAGCGATGGCGATTCGTTGGTTATAAGTATGATTGAACCTTTGGATGGTAATACAACTACCGGTGCATTAACTGCACTGCCTATTCCATACAACCCACCATTTACCTATTTAAATCCGGTAACATCGGCAAATCCGCTTACAATTGATTCAACAACCGGTGAAATTATTGTCGAACCTTTAAACTCAGAAGTTGATGTTTGGGCATATCGTGTTGATGAGTATAGAAACGGTGTTAAAATTGGTAGCGTTACACGTGATATACAATTGGTAATATTTCCGGGTACCGATCAATTGCCTACATTATCAGGTATAAACCAATACCCGGGTTCGGTAACAACTATTTGCGCAGGCGACTCATTAATGTTTGATATTTTTAGTGCCGATCCTGACAGTGGAGATAGTACTTTTATTGCATGGCACCACTTTGGCCAACCTAACTACACACTTACCATTAATGGAGGCCAAAATGAAGGTGCAAGTTTTGCATGGGCAACCGATTCAACAATGATTAGCCCTAACCCTTACCTCTTGTACGTATCAGTAAAAGACAATGCTTGTCCTTATTACGGATTGCAAACTTACGTTTACAAGATTTTTGTAAACCAATGTATTACGAATGATGTATGGCCGGGCGATGCTAACTCTGACTTAGTGTGTAATATGTACGATATATTGCCCATTGGCTTAACATACGGTAATACCGGTCCGACCCGTACCGGTGCCTCATTAAATTGGTTGGCGCAACCTGCTTTAGCCTGGAATAACACTATTGCCAGTGGCGTAAATAACAAGCATGCCGATTGTGATGGCAATGGTGTTATTGACTCATTAGATTTAATAGCCATAACTTTAAACTATGGCAGTACCCATAATAAAATGGGTAATCTAGTTGAGCCTCATATAAATGGGTTGCCCGATTTAAAAGTTACCTATTCGGCACAGCAAGTTGCACCGGGTGCGCCTGTTGTTGCAACTATCGAATTAGGTAATGCATCAACACCTTTAAATGCTGTTTATGGTATTGCTTATACATTAAACTACAGCGTAAATATGTTTCAACTGGGCACAGCAGGTTTTAGTAATACAAATTCATTTGTGGGTAATACAAACAATGCATTGCGCCTTACTGAAGGTGTAATTGACTACGGTAGTATTACAACAGGTTTGGTTCGTATTGACCACAATAATGCAAGCGGCTATGGCGAAATTGGTAAGTTTACATTTACAGCCAATCCTTTAATTATTGGCGATGTAACATTTAATATGACTTTTAGTAATGTAAGGTTGGTAATGAATGATGGTACACAGGTGCCTGTTAATGTGATAAACAATAACTCGTTTACCATTTCACAATTATTAGGCGTAGCTGATTTAAGTAATCAGATACAACATTTAAGCATACGCCCCAATCAAACAAAAGATATAGCAACTGTAAGTTATCAATTGGGTACTACAACTAACGTAACCTTAGAAATAATGGATATGTTAGGTAATATAGTTCAAACCGAAAAATATGGAAATGTTAGTGCAGGTGTACAGCAAGTGGTTTTAAATATTGCCGGTTTAAACCAAGGTGCTTACTTGGTTAGAGTTAGTTCAGCAAATGGCATTGCTACGCAACGTTTGATAAAATTGTAAATGCTTAAAATAAAAAACCCGTTTAAAGTTTAGGCTTTAAACGGGTTTTTTTGTGCGATACTTTTATTAATCCAAGCGCATAAAAAAGCCGTTGACCTTAAAAGGCAACGGCTTTTATTATTTTTTGCAGCTTAGCTTAAATAGTGCACCTTAAAAGGTAAAAAATAGAAGATAATATAAGTGCTATCCACAACATGGCCACTACGCTAGTACCGCTGTGACCAAAATAAGTTTCCATAAATTTACGCATGGCTGTATTTGTTTGAGAGTTTTTTGTTGGTGTGGGCAAAAGTAAAAATTATGTTTTAGGTTGCAAGCCATTAAAAAATTCAAATCTATGAACGAAAAAATTAAATATCTGACGCAAACTTTTATTGATCAATTGCAAACCTTAAAATCAGATGACACCGGCCAATGGGGCGTTATGAAAGCACAACACATGGTTGAACACATGAGTTACTCGGTTAAGGTTGCCCATGGTGCTATACCCGTTACATTGGTAACACCTGCTGCGTTTTTAGAAAAAACGCGCAGCTTTATGCTTAGCGATAAGCCTTTTAAAGAAAACACCAAAAATACCATGTTACCTGACGAACCGCTGCCTTTGATGTTTGATAATATGCAACAGGCTATTGAAGATCTGCAGTTACAAATACAACTTTTCATAAACGATTTTAATGTTGAAGGTAAAACCCGACTAAATCCTTTTTTTGGTGAATTGAATTTTGTGCAGTGGTTGCATTTGTTAGACAAGCATGCCAAACATCATGCACGTCAATTTAATCTATTATAAAAAAAGCCCCTTACTTTAGGTAAGAGGCTTTTTTAGTTTTCAATTTATCCGCAGTGGTTGTTACTTGTCATAAGTAAATTGCATACTTGTTTTTTCGCCATTATCCATAACGGTTTTTATTATTCGAGGCAAACCAAATTCATCATAAGTAATTTCATTGGTAAAATTTTCTACGTTTCCGTTTGACTCAACAAAGCTAAACACGGTATTGTTTTTAAACCACTCGAAGCCGGGTAACAAGCGAAGTGTTTTTATTTTGGCATAAGGGTTTTCGCTGTCGTCATATTGCTTTATAACTTTGGTTGATGCGAGATTGCCATCTTTAAATTTTGTAATGATGCTTGCATTATCATCGCTATATTCAAACAAGGTTTCTAAAGTTTCTTGTGTTGCTTCTAAAGTTGTATGCTCATGTTTTTTCAAGCCTTCTGCTGTCCATTCAATCTTGGTTACTGCCATTAGTTTTAAGGCACCGCCTTCATTAATGTAAGTGTTCATCAAATGTGGCAAAGATGCATCATCATTGTATAAGAAAACCAACTGCTCGGTTACCTGGCTGGTTTTGCCGTCTAATGTGGTTGCGCTTTCAAGATTTCCTTTTTCGTCATAGATAAATGATTGCGATACGTCAACCGGCATGTTAATTTGAATTAATTTCTTTTCGTCATTGTACACAAACGATTGGCATACTTCGCCCTTAGTGTTTATTACATCTTTCAAATAAAGGTAATCGCTTTCTTTTGCCGACTGACCGTGGTTGTTGCTGCCATAAAATGGTGTACTGGTGTTTTCTTTTTGACAAGAAGTTAATGCTGTAGTTGCTAACAATAATGCTGCAATAAAATTTAGATTTTTCATGTTGTGATTTTTTTAGATGGTTAATGATTAAATGATGGTTAATTAATGAGTCAAAGATGCAGTGTAACTTAAGCCAAATCAAGCGTAGAAACCCGCATTTTACAGCGTGTTTACCCTTGTTTTTTAGTATTAAAATATAAACCACATTGTGTATTTAGACCGGTTTGGTTTAGCCTAATCGTTTTGGTTAGAAATATGTTTGCTAGTTTGATAAACAGCTTTAAGAAATGAGTTGGTTGTTTTGATAATTACCTTAACACCAACCTTTTTTGCCATGCTTATTGCAATAAAAAAATTGACGGTATTGATATCATTTATAAAAGCAAGACTATCTTTTTATTGTAAATACTATTAACAGGTACACTGATTTTATTTTTAAAATTACTAAGGCAATGTATTTTTATAAAGGCGCCAATATGAGTTGCATCAACTTATAAAAAACAAAAAGGCCATAAGCAATTTTGCTTATGGCCTTTTTGTTTTTGTGTTTACCTTATAATTTTATATATGTAAATCCTTGTTTAGTGGTTAACGGGCTGCCGTTTATCGAAGTTTCAATTGATGTAGGTAGTTTTTGATTATTGTAAGTAATGGTATTTACTTCGGTTGCAACGTTTCCGTTTCTATCCTGAATGGTTTCGATTGCATTTTTTCCGTGAAATTCGAAACCTGGTAGTAAAGCCAGCACGGTTGTGTTTTTATATGGATTCTTCTCTGTATCAAACTGAATAAATGTTTGAACACCTATGGCTGCATTGTCAACAAAATATCTGATAAATGTTGCATTCCCATTAGCATATTGAAAAACACTTTTTTGCTCTACATGCGTAATCATATTTTTAGTTACCTCTTTTGTTTTTTGTCCTTTGGCATTCCATTCAAATTCGGTTCTGGTTTCATATACGGGTGTGCCGGTTTCAAGATTGAATACTTGCACCAATTCGGGCAAGTTTGAATTGGCATTATATTGATAGCTCATGCTGCGAATTAGCTGGCCTTTGGCGGGGTCAAAAACTTCAACAGTTTCTAAATTGCCTGTAACTCCATAGTAAAAATTTTGAACCAAACCGGCAGCGTAATTAATACTTGATAATTTGCCACTGCCATCATAGTTAAACTCTTGGCACATTAAACCGTTATTATCTATTTTGGTTTTAATATGCCATTTTTTTGCTGCAGGTTTAGCAGCAGTTACGGCTTGGTTTTGATTTTCGAAATCAATTGGATTGTTGCTTTCTTTTTGACATGCAGTAAATGCAAGTGCAACAAATAATAGAACTGATGTTAGATTGAAGGTTTTCATGATTTTAATTTTTTAATGGTTTAGCTGTTTTGTGCTACAAAGATGCATCAAACAGGTTGCCTGAATAAAGAGGTTATTCCCTGTTTTGTATGGGGAATTACCCTTAAAATTAAAATGATGTAATTAGTAAACCAGCTTAACTGGCTAACTCACGTAGCGCACTATAGGCCATTAAGCCAGCACCAATTTGTAAAGCAGTTTCATCAATATCAAAAGTGGGTGTATGTACCGATGAAGTAATGCCCCGCATGGTGTTGCGCGTGCCTAAACGGTAAAAACATGCATGTGCTACTTGCGAATAATATGCAAAGTCTTCGGCAGCCATCCATATATCTAAATCAACTACATTATCACTACCCAAATATGCAACTGCAAATTGTCGCATACGCGCAGTAAGTTGTGGTTCGTTAATCAAAGCAGGGTATCCACGTACAATTTTTAACTCGCAACTACCGCCCATACTTGCCGCCAAAGTACTTGCCATGTGTACCATGCGTTTATGTGCTTCGGTTCGCCAGTTTTCATCCAGTGTACGGAACGTGCCTTCTAATTTAACTTCATCCGGTATTACATTGGTGGCACCCGGTGCACTTACTTTTCCAAACGAAAGTACACTGGGCATTGTTGGGTTTGCATTTCTGCTCACAATTTGTTGTAAGGCTATTAATATATGTGCCATTATTAAAACCGGGTCAACGTTTAAATGCGGCATAGCGCCATGGCCACCTTTGCCTTTAATAGTCATGTAAAGTTCATCGGTGCTTGCCATATAAATACCGCTTCTGAAACCCACTTTACCCACTTCAATCATAGGCATTACATGCTGACCAATAATACTTGCCGGAGCAGGATTTTTTAAAACACCATCTGCTATCATTAGCGATGCCCCGCCAGGTAATTTTTCTTCGGCAGGCTGAAAAATTAATTTTACCGTTCCGTCAAATTCATTTTTCATTTCATTTAATATGGCAGCTACGCCTAATAAACTGGCTGTATGTGCATCATGCCCGCATGCATGCATAACGCCATTGTTTTTTGATTTATATGAAACCTCATTAATTTCTGTAATGGGTAATGCATCCATATCAGCGCGTAATGCAACGGTTTTAACCGAAGCATTTTTGCCTTCAATTAATGCAACCACTCCATGGCCACCAATATTGGTTTTAAAAGGAATAGCTAATTGTGTGAGTTGGTTCTGAATGTATGCCGCTGTTTTTTCTTCCTTAAAAGATAATTCGGGGTGCATGTGTAAATGCCTGCGGTGTGCCACTACATTTTCGAAATGCATATGGGCTTTTTGTTTGATGGTTTTTATTAAATGATCCATAGCAAATTATTTACCTGATAACATTTTAATACCCAGCAATATGATTATAACTGCAAAGGCCTTTTTTATTTGCACCGGATTTAAAGCCAGCGCTATTTTACTGCCAAAAAAACTACCAATAATAAAACTTATACAAAGTATGGCTGCAACCTTAAAGTCAACGGCACCTTGCTTATAGTAATTATATACGGCCATAAAACCAATAGGTGGCAACATCATGGCCAATGAAGTGCCTTGTGCTGTATGTTGCGAAACCCCTAAAAAATAAACCAGGCATGGCACTACAATCAGGCCGCCACCAATGCCAATAAAGCCACTAAAAATGCCGGCAACCACGCCAATAAGTAAAATAATTAATACAGATTGGAGTGTAAACATTGCTTGTAAGGTTTTATTGTATTTGATAGGATCCCTGCTTTGGGTTATAGTTTAAACTAATCGTTCTACTAAGTCGGCATAGGAGTGTATATGAGCTATGCTGCCATGTTGAAGTTCGTAAATGCGATTACAGTTTTTAAGTGTAGTAATGCGGTGTGCAATTACAAAAATGGTTTTATTGGTGTCGCTTAGTTTGTCAATAGCTTCGGTAACTTCGGCTTCGGTTTGATTATCGAGTGCAGATGTAGCTTCGTCAAAAACCAGTATTTGTGCATCGCGGTATAATGCACGTGCAATGCCTATGCGTTGGCGCTGGCCACCGGATAAGCGGCTGCCTTTTTCGCCTACCACACTGTTAACACCATCGGGTAAACTACGAACCAAATCTGACAGCGATGCCTGGCTTATTGCACGCATCAGCCTGCGATCATCCACTTCGGTTTCGCCAAAGGCAATGTTTTCTTTTATGGTGCCATCCATAATAAAAATATCCTGCTTTACATAACCTATTAGTTTGCGCCAGTTTAATAAATGGGCTTCTGTTAAAGGTGTGTTGTCTATTAAAATTTGCCCACTGCCTTCGGTAATAAACCTGAGCAGTATATTCATCAGCGTAGTTTTACCCGAGCCTGATGCACCCACAAAACCAATTTTTTCGCCTTTGTTTACTTCGAATGTAATGTTATGTAAAACATACTTATCGCTATCGGGAAAGCGGTAACATATTTTATCAAAAACAATTGTTTTATCAAATGCTATTAAACCGTCAACGGGTTTTGAGGCATTGCCCGGTATATGATTGGCATAGTAGTTTAAATTATTGATGGTGCTTTGGCTGCGTCTTATATACATTAAATTGCCCACTATCCGATTCATGCTGGGCATAAGTCTGTATGCAGCTGCTGCAAAGGCACCCACAAGTACTACCGCTGTGCTGGCATCTTTAGCTGTAATAAAAAGTACATAAACAAAAATTACAACAATGCTTAATAAGGCAACAATTTCATAAGCCCGTAAGGGGACTAATCCAATAAAATTTGCCTTTTGCCCAATGTCGTGATACTTGCGTATATGGTGCATGTATTGACTTCTGAAATCGGTTTCTTTGCCGGCTAACTTTACATCAATATATCCATTTACCGATGCATTTAGTGATGCATATACTTTAGGAATAACTTTATCTAACTCAACCCCGTATAAAGCGCTTTTGTTTTTCAAAGCATAATAAATCATAAAAGTTGCCGGCCCAATAACGGCAACAATACAGGCGAAGAGTGTAATGTCAACCCAAACAATGGCAACTACAATGAGGGTAACAATTACTATTTCCGAAAAAATAATTATTGCCGGATTTACAACCCATGCTAAATAAGAAGCCGGATTATTAAATACGTGATTGGTAATTACGGATGATTTGATATTTGTAAAATCTAAATACGAAACCGCATAATATTTGTCGTATTGATGCTGCGTTATATGCACAGCCACTTCGGTAGCAAACTTTGCCGATACCCAATAAACAAATAAACCAAATGCGGTTTTGGCTATATAAAATCCTAAAACAGCAAACAGTATAAATAGAATAAAGTTATTGGTTGATGTAAAATGAAAGAATTGATAAATATCACCCAAGTGAAATTTGTTTTGTGTTATAACTTCGGGGCTCGATGCAATATTAATAACTGGTATTATAAGTCCTAAGCCAAACACATCCAATACACCCTGTATAAATATTAATACAGCCAGCCAAACCATTTCTTTTTTCTGCTTGGCACTTAGGTGCATACGCATACTTTGAATAGTTTGTTTAAATATTGACATGGTGTTGGTAACTTAAACCTTATACGTAGTTTTAATTGGGTGTTGTATGTTACTTGTAATAACCACCACCATAGCCTGCCGAAACATTTTTAGCACTCACACTGTTAAGTATAAACCCAACACTCTTACCCGGATTGCGTTCGGTTATCTGATGTGCTACGTCAACAAAATCGCGTTTGCTGTAATTTGCTTTTAGTACGAATAAAGTCAGGTCGGCATATTTCATTAATTCCAACGAATCGCTGATTAAGCCAACCGGTGCCGAGTCAATTATAATGTAGTCGAACTGAAGCATTAAATCGTCCATCAATTTGTTCATACTGGGATCTAATAAAAGTTCGCTGG
The DNA here is from genome assembly GCA_016788165.1 of Bacteroidia bacterium. Taxonomy (GTDB): domain Bacteria; phylum Bacteroidota; class Bacteroidia; order AKYH767-A; family OLB10; genus JAEUTH01. The sequence continues at coordinate 23,002 of JAEUTH010000014.1, forward strand.
CATTGGGTGTACGTGGCCCACTTAAAATAATGCTCAGGTTTTCGATGCCTGTTGGTTTAATAATACTATTAATATCATTTTTGCCGGCCAGGTAAGAAGTAATACCTATATCATTATTCAGATTAAATGCATTGGCTTGTTTAGGCTTATGCAAATCGCAGTCAATAATTAATACTTTCTTTTTACTCTTGGCTAAAATGGTTGCCGTGTTTATTGCACAAAATGTTTTGCCTTCGCCCGCAACGCTCGATGTAAATACTACCACACGGGTTTTATAATAACTTAAGTTTGTTCTGATTACCCTAAAGGCCTCCGATGCCGGACTTTGCGGATACTTGTCAACCATGTTGTATTCTTTCTCGCCTTCTTTAGCTTTGGCTACAATACCTACAATTGGCAGGTGTGTTATTTCTTTTAAATCATCTTTGGTGATGATGTAGTTGAGATATAAGTTTTTAAAGAATATTACCAAAAATGCAAAGGCCAAACCAATGCCTATACCCGTAATTAGAACTTTAGATGGTAATGGATGCACTAAGCCTTGCGAGCGTGCAGGCTCTAAAATAAATTTATCGGCAACAATAGCACTGCGTGCTATCATGGTTTGTGCGCGTGTTTCCATTAAGAATAAAAACATGCGCTCATTTAAATCTACCGAACGTTTTACATTTTGTAATCCACGGTTTACATAAGCAGTACTGCTTACCTTTTGATTTATCTGACCGATGTTAGATCGCAAACTGTTTATTTGTGCAGCAAGTGTTTTACGGATATTAATAACGGTGCCGTTAATAGTACTTTTTACGGTAGCAATTAATGCATCAACATCTTTAACGGCCGGGCTGCTTGGGGTTTGATTAAAAAGTAAGGCTTGGCGTTGCTCATTTAATCGTTGTAATTTGTCGAAGGCGCTTAATAACCCCGGATTGTTTTGTGTTTGTAATATGTTGGCAATAGCAGCCAAATTACTTTGGTCATCATCATCTAACAAGCTGCTAAGCATGTTGATGTTATCTAACTCAATTTGTAAATTTCGCAGTTTGGCATCCAGTTCGGCCGATTGGGTAATGCCCTCACGATTTTGATCGCCAAGCCCAACACTGCCCGTACTGGTAATCATATTTACAAATGTGTTTTCGCTATTGTTAAGCGAGTTAGATACAATATTTATTTCATTATCCAAATAAGCCAATGTGTTGGCATTAATTTCTTTGTTTTGGCTGATAGAGTTTTCAATGTAAATTTTAGTTAGGGTATCTAAAAATTCTACGGCACGTAATTCAACAGCGTCTTCTAAATTTAGTTTCATGATGGATGCACCATCTTCGCTACTGATTTTTAAGGCTTTCGAGTACTTGTCAATTAAGAAGTTTCGTTCATGAAAACTGAACATGTATTTAACTTCATTTATGCTTTGATTACTGCTAATTGCATTGTCGTTTGCTGTAAGTATTAAATTAAAACGTTTGCTATTAACGGTTTGCCCAAACTTAAGTTCCTGATCAAATTCCCAGTCGTTGCCACTTACGTGTAAACGGTAGCGGTTTTTATCAATTATAGTAACCTCGAAGAGGGCACCGTAAAGTTTTTTGTCAATCAGTTTCCCATCTACTTTAAAAGGAACATTTTTATAAACCTCGCCTGTTTTAATTTGACCCTGCACATAAAACGAGATATCTAAATCGAGACGTTGTATGGCTTCGTTAAGCATTTTACGGCTGCCTAAAACTTTCATTTCATTACTAATCTCATCGCGGGCTTCGCTGTTTAATGCCAGGTTATTACTTTCTAAAGCTTTAAATGCGCTTTTCTGTGGTTTAATAAGCACCATACTGGTGCTGCCATAATAGTTGGTTGATTTTTTTAAAAACAATAAAGCACCGGCAGCGCCTAAAAAAATAAACAGTGCAAACCAATACCAGTTTTTAAGAAATAAGTTGATGGTGCGTTTTATATCGCGCTGATCAATTAAATTGTTGTTTGCTTTATGCAGTACAGGATTATTCATAATTTGGTTCAAATAACCACGGTTAAATAGCCTTAATATTTAATAATGGGTTGCAAAAGTAATTTTTCATTGCAAATGGAAGCAGGGCTTAAACAAAATGTAAGCCATTGTAGTTTGACGCTATTTATGGATACATGTTTCATATATCTCAAACCGCTTTTTATTCCTTATGATACGTAGTTGAGAGATTAAGCGTTTTTAGGTTTTAAAAAAATATAGTACACCGGAATACCAATGGCCACAATAGCTACACCACTCCAGGTGTTTTGTGGTTTGGTGTAAAGTAGTATTAAACAAATAGCTGAAGCTAAAATAATGTATAGCCATGGTGTAAAAGGATATCCTAATACTTTATAGGGCCTGTTTGCATTGGGTTCGGTTTGGCGCAGTTTAAACAAGCCCGCTATGGTTACAATATAAAATAGCAAGGATGCAAAGGTTACATAATCTAATAAATCGCCATAGGTGCCGCTTAAACATAAAACGCTGGCCCAAAATGCTTGCATCCAAAGGGCATTCTGTGGTACACCGGCACTATTTAGTTTGCCTGCCGATTTAAAAAACAACTTTTCATGAGCCATTGCATAATACACCCGGGCACCGGCTAAAATAATACCGTTGTTGCATCCAAATGTACTTACCATTATAAGCAAAGCCATCAGGTAAACACTGATATCACCAAAAATCATACTGGCTGCTGCTGTACCAACCCTATCCGTACCGTTGCCGGCAAACTGTATGCCTTGGCCAATAACATCGGTTGCATCGGGGTTGCCTTGCAACGGCAACAATGATAAATAGCTGATGTTTGCCAACAGGTAAAGGCAGGTTACTATTGCTGTGCCCAGTATCAAACTGCGTGGTATGTTTTGTTGTGGATTTTTTATTTCGCCTGCAATAAAGGTTACATTATTCCAGGCATCGCTGCTAAATAATGAGCCAATTATGGCAGTACCCAAAACTAAAATTGTAGCAAAGCCGGTTACATCGGCAAGTTGCCAGCCTGCATCGGTTTTAGTCCATTGGCTGATATGCCATAGGTTTTCGAAATTTTTTGCCAACATTCCTGTACTAAAACCTGTAGCTATTCCAAACGAAATAAGTAAAAACAATGCAACAAGTTTGGTTGACGTAAACAATGTTTGTATTCGTTTACCACCGGCAACACCCCTGCTGTTAAAGTAGGTTAGAAATACAATAAGTGCTATGGCCAAAAGTTGTGCAGCAGATATGTTAAGCCAGGCTGTTTGCAACACCATATTATCAACACCAAATACCGGAAAAAATACGGCTGTAAATTTGGCAAAAGCTACGGCTACGGCAGCAATTACTCCGGTTTGAATTACAGTAAAAACCGTCCATCCATATAAAAAACTCATCAGATTGCCCCACGCTTTCTGTATGTAAACAAACTGGCCGCCTGCCTTAGGCATCATGCCTGCCAACTCGCCATAACTTAATGCGGCAAGTACCGTTATAAATCCACTTAAAAACCATAATGCCAAAAGCCATCCGGCACTGCCTGTAAGTCTGCTCATATCGGCCGAAACAATAAAAATACCAGACCCAATCATACTACCGGCCACAAGCATTGTGGCATCAAACAAGCCTAACGATTGCACCATGCCGGCTTTTGTTTTTTCTTCCATAAAATAATTAACCGTTTAATATTGAACGGCCGTAAAGTAATGGTTTTGTATTAGCCGATTAACTTAAAATTTTTTGCGCTATTACAAACGAAAATTGAATAGGTACCACTGCTTTAAATTTAATTATCATAATCAAAGATGGTGGTGGCGCCATACATACACAAAACAACAGGATGGAAGTTATTGGCAAGCGTAACGGTTTGTGGCTTAATGCAGTCCCAGGTTTTAATTTCTCAAATCTCAATACGCGCATATTTTTAAACGTTGGCACCGCAGCTGACGGAGGCGGTGCGTTTGTACGCCTTAGCAACGATGGCACAGGCAATAACATTGGCTATATATGCATAGGTGTGCAGCTTGTGCCTACCACACCCATAGATGCTGCCCGCAGGCTAGAAGTATTTGATGCAGTAAGTTAGATTCAGGCATTTATACCTACACATTAATAGCCGATGGCAAACCCTTAGAAACCAAACGTATGGTAAAGTAATAAAGCTTAATTAAAGCAAAAAAAGCCTCAGGTTTTCACCTAAGGCTTTTGAGGTAGCGGGAGCCAGACTCGAACTGACGACCTTTGGGTTATGAGCCCAACGAGCTACCACTGCTCCATCCCGCACTATTTTGAGGCCGCAAAAGTAATTTTAATCACTAACCATCCAAATTTAATTTTTGTTATTTAATTGTTGTGCCACCAATGCTAAACCTTGTTGCAGTGTGTGTGGCTTAAAATGCAAAACTGTTTTTGCTTTTTGTATGTTAAATCCGGTTATTAAAGGACGCATAGCAGGTTGTTTTAGCGTTGCTGTAGTTATAGGTTGCATAAAGGCTGTATCTAAATTAAAGAATGTTGCAGTGGCTATTGCACAATCCCAAATACTCAAATTTTCCGGACCCGACACATGAAAAATACCGGTAGCTTTTTGTAAAGCACATGCTATACAAGCATTTGCCAAATCCTCGGCAAGCGTTGGGTTTCTTATCTGATCGGTAATAACATTGATAGTTTGTTTGTTTTCTAAAGCTTGTTTAACCCAAAGCACCAAATTACTGCGTTGCCCATCATCTACCACACCATAAATGATTATGGTACGGATAATAGCCCAGGGTGTAGGCAAACTACTTACTACTGTTTCGGAGGCTAATTTTGATTTTCCATATACACTTAGCGGATTGGGTAGGTCGGTTTCTGAATATGGCCCGGCTGTACCATCAAAAACAAAATCGGTGCTTAGGTGTATAAAGTGAGTATGATGTTTTTGACACAATTGCCCCAATTGTTCTACCACGGTTACATTAAGTTGCCAGCATAAATCTTGCTGTGTTTCGCAGGCATCAACATTGGTTAAAGCAACGGTGTGTATGAGTGTTTGTGGCCTGTAGGTTTCAAATATCAGTGTCATCAATGTGGTGTTTGTAACATCGGCATCAATATAATGGTAACCATATTTATTAGCTGTACGGTTGGGGCCTTTGGCAACTGCAATTATTTGTACGTCTAACTTTTTTAAAGCATACAATATTTTTTGACCCAATAGTCCGTTGGTGCCTGTAACTAAAATGGTGTGCATACTAATTTAAACTTACAAAATATACATATATGGTAACTGTAACTAATGGTGGGCTATAAATCCCATACTGAATTGCGTTGTTTGTTTACCATGTTTTTTAACCTGAGCCAAAATGCAAAAACCAAATAAACAATAATGGGCGAACCAATGGTGATAAAAGAAGTGTAAATAAAAAACAAACGGATGTTGGCCGATTTTATTCCCATTTTATCGCCCATCCAGTCGCAAACGCCAAATGCTTGCACTTCGAAAAATGTTTTAATACGCTCAACCATTTAAGATTATTCTCTAATCGTTTTTGATTATTTTATTTCCAATGGCACAAGATAAGCACTTTTTATGGCTGCAATAGTAGTTGTACAATTGAATATATGCTTGTGCCTGATATGCATTTGTACAGGGTAAATTTATAGTGGTAAATTTTTTTACAATATGATTTTGTTCAGCAGGTATTTGATTTAAAAAGTCAAATGCTTGTTGCTGATATGCAGTAATGCCCTTTTGTTTGCCGTAGTAAAACATAAATGGAATAAGGGTATTAATTATAATATTTTCGATGGCCATTTTACCAAGTTTGCGGCTCTGTGATGCGTTTTCGATATGGGTTTCGATGGTTTTGTCGAATACAAAGTGGCTGTTCCAATAAGCGCTGGCTGTTACATCAAAACAGGCATAGGCATCACTTATATTATTTACCGATATTAACTTGCTAAACAAATGCGAACTATTATGAATAAGTTGTGCAAACTGAGCCAAACGGATAGTGGGAAAATTTGCCGGGCGTAGCCGCATAAATTTCCATAAATGAACTTGCAGTGGTGTTAGCTCAAATTTTTTTTGAAGGAAAAAATATTCATCCCTCAAGGCATTGCCATAATCTTGCATCAGTTTGTTTTGCAATAAGCCGGCCTGTCCAAAAAGTAATGCTTCTATTTGATGTAAGTTGTTTTTATGTTTTGCCAAACAATTTAATGGTAGGGAGCGAGCCAATAGTTCGAAAGGCAATGCATTAATTTTAAAACCAAAGTTGCGTGCCAATAAAATATAAAAACTTTCTTCCCAATTGTTTTTGGTTTCGATAAGTAAACTTTCGATGGCTTGTGTTTTATGCTCCATACGTTCAACCATAAGCCTGTCGTGCCAATTAGCCCAAATAAATCCATCAATAGCATTAGCCATGTTATTGCAGGGTATTTTATACTGGTTTAGCATCAGGTTATCATACTGTTTTAAAATATGATTGCCAACACATGTATTTAGCGCTAAAACCGGTATTTGTTGTTGTATGGCAGGAGCCTTTATCAATGTAATATCATGCTCAAAAACCACATGTAGAATTACATTGTTATAAGCCGCATCGTTTTGATGAAAGTGTTTTTGCCAATCGCTGGTTTTTAAATGCAACTCAACATTACCGGCCCAAAGTGTATCATTAATTTTTATACGCGCATCAAAAAAATCAGGGCCTTGGTCGGTATTGTGTTTGCCCGGATGCATAATAGCAACAGACTGGCCATCGCTGGTTAATAAATTTTGGGTATTAAAAAGTTTAAACTTCCAAATATGGTGCAATAAGGCTTCTGTCATTCACACTAATATTTAATGTGCAAGGTAATAACAAGATGGCAAGCATGCGCAAAGCCTAAAAGTAAAAGCGTTAGCTAAATTTTTGCAACAAGTAAGCCATTTCAAGCTGCATTTTTTGAGCTTCCCGGCCTGCAGCTTTCGCAAAACTTAAATCGTTGCTTGCGTAAATAATACTGCGCGATGCATTAACCAATAATCCACACGAACTATTTAATCCATATTGAGCAACTTCGGCCAGGCTGCCACCTTGTGCACCTACACCGGGAACCAGTAAAAAATGTTGAGGTATTATTTTTCTGATTTCGGCAAGCAATGGTGCTTGTGTGGCTCCAACTACATACATCATATTATCGGCATTGCCCCATTGCAACGATTGATGTAAAACATGCTTGTAAAGCGGTTGCGTATCTGCCAGGGTTTGTAATTGAAAATCGGCAGCACTGCTATTACTGGTTAAAGCCAATAATACTACCCACTTATCACTAAAATTTAAAAAAGGTTTTACCGAGTCGGCACCCATATATGGAGCAACGGTAACGGCATCGGCTTGCATGTGTTTAAAAAATGCTTGTGCATACATGGCCGAAGTATTGCCTATATCGCCACGTTTGGCATCGGCAATTATAAACTGATCGGGGTAGTTTTGTTTAATATAATCAATAGTTTGCTGTAATGCCTGCCAGCCACTTACACCATAACATTCGTAAAAAGCGGTATTGGGTTTATAGGCAACACAGTAGGTATGTGTAGCATCAATAATGGCTTTGTTAAACTGAAAAATGGCATCGGGTAATTGTTTGATATGCGCAGGAATTTTTTCAATATCAACATCTAAACCAATGCATAAAAACGATTGTTTTTGTTCGATGTTTTTAAAAAGCGTTTGTTTATTCATAAAGGATTATAAATAAAAAATTAAACAATAGCTTCTTTAAGTTTTTCGGCATTTTCGGCCAACTGCAAGGCATCAATAAACGATTGAATATCGCCATCCATAAAGCCGGGTAAGTTAAAAGTTGATAAGCCGATGCGGTGGTCGGTTACGCGACTTTGTGCGTAATTGTAAGTGCGGATTTTTGCCGACCTGTCGCCACTGCTTACCATCGTCTTACGTTTTTTAGCTATTTCATCCTGGCGTTTTTGTAATTCAACTTCGTAAATGCGCGAGCGTAAAACACCTAATGCTTTGGCGTAATTTTTTATCTGCGATTTTTCGTCCTGGCATTGCACAACAATACCTGTGGGTATGTGTGTAAGCCGTACTGCTGAGTAGGTGGTATTAACCGATTGACCACCTGGGCCTGACGAACAAAAATAATCTTTACGTATATCGGCTTCTTTAACTTCTACATCAAACTCATCGGCTTCGGGTAATACGGCAACCGTTGCTGCCGATGTATGCACCCGGCCTTGCGTTTCGGTGAGGGGTACGCGTTGTACACGATGCACGCCTGATTCGTATTTTAAAATACCATAACTGCCTTCGCCCAAAATATTAAAGATGATTTCTTTATAACCACCTGTACTACCTGCACTATAATCTACCAGTTCTAATTTCCAGCCGCGTGCTTCGCAATAACGGGTGTACATACGGTATAAGTCGCCTGCAAATATACTTGCCTCATCGCCACCGGTACCGGCTCTTATTTCGAAAATGGCATTTTTGCTGTCTTCGGGGTCGGCAGGTATCAACAGGTATCTTATCTCATCTTCTAAATTATTGCGTTTCTCCTCCAGCGTTTCTAATTCGGCCTTGGCCATTTCTTTTATATCATCGTCCTTTTCGGTATTTAGCAAATGGTGTGCTTCGTCATAGTGGTTTAACACCAACTTATATTCCTGCGTTTTTTCAACTAAGCCCTTTATTTCTTTGTATTGCCTGTTTAGTGCTGCAAATCGTTTCATGTCCGAAATAACATCGGGTGCACTTAATTGGTCTTCAATTTCCTTAAACTTTATTTCTATTGCTTCGAGCTTATCTAACATTGCCTGCGATTTTTTTTTTACGGGGGCGCAAACATACTAAAATTGGCCTTTTATGACAGGTAATTGTTTGTTTGGTTGGGTTAGCAAGCTGTTAAATACCCGGTATCAGAATTGGCAGCAATGCATAGCATCAACAAAAATTCATTTTGAAAGATTTTTTTAAACCATATTTGATCAAATTTAAAATCATTAAAAACATGAACTTTTTAAAATTAACCGTAGCAGCCGTTGTTTTAAATACTACAGCGTATGCCCAAACCGAAGCCGAAATGGCTGCCAAACCTGTTACCAAAACAGAAGCCGTTAAAGAGCGCGCTACGTACGAAGAGCGTGCCACCAAACAAGTTAACCGTATTAGCGAAATTGTGCATTTAGATGATATGCAGCATCAAACAATCAAAGCATTGTATTTAGAATCGTATCCGAAGATTAAGGAAGTGCACAAAGCAGCCGGCAAGGATACCGCAAGAGCCGATGCCGAATCAAAAAAAATAATGAAAGAGCGAAGAAAAAATGTGGAAGCCTTGCTTAACAAAGAACAAAAAAACAAACTGGAAGCCTACATTAAAGCGAACAAAGATATTGATGCCGATGATGAAATTAAAGCAACTTCAAAATAGCCCGGACCCTCTATTGTTTAAGCCATAAAATTTTAGCCGGTGTTAGCATTCGCTAACACCGGCTATTTTTATTTTGTATTTTGACTTAGTAGGCTTTATGGTTAAAACGCAATTTTAAAGTCTAATAGATATAAAAAAAATTTTTTTGGACTCTGATGCCAATAGCTGTGTACAAACCATTTCACTAATCACATCTTACATTTCACCTCTTACCTCTCACCTCTCACCGCTCACTCCTTCACAAACCTGCCATAATAAATTTTATCGTCTTGCTGCACTTGCAATACGTATAAGCCCGGTGTTAGTGTGCTAATATCAATGTTGGAGGCATTGGTATTTTGCATTAAATGCACTTTACCCAAAACATCATATACAGTAAGGGTAAACGGTTTATTTGTCAATTGTAAATTATCAATTGTCAACTGATTACTTGCCGGGTTGGGGTACACACTTACCAATTGGGGTTGTATATAGGGTATGCCTTGGTAATTATAAATATTGCCGAGGCTGTCTAACTTGGCGTATTCTATCCTAGCTAAGCTTGTCTGTTGAAACACGTTACCACCAACAGCAATAAAACCATTGTCCAATGTTTGGTTAATTGAACCTAGGTAA
>JAEUTH010000011.1 GCA_016788165.1 Bacteroidia bacterium
TAAACCGTGCACAAACCCCCACACAGTTTATACCTTGTAAATGGCTGATACTGTTTTGTATCGAATCGGCTTGCTTTACTAAGTCATTATGGGGCATGTACAATATAACTTCGCGAAACTGGGCACTACAAAAAGATTGTAAAAAGAAAAAGAGGGAGATTGTAAAAACAAATCGCATAGGCACTATAAATTGCAATTAAATTTTAGGGGGCAGACTTCGTTTAAATAGTTAACAGAAGCCGTATAAAATTTTAGGGGTTTACAATTGTATAATGGGCGAAATTAAATTACAAGTATTTTAACATTTTATCTGGCAAATTATTGACCAATGCCTACTTTTTATAGGTTGATGAATCTTATTCAAAAAAGATTTTTTAGGAGCGAATAAAAAATCAAGAATTAAAAAGCCTATATAGTAACTGTAACTTTGTTGATATGGCCGTTTACCGGTGGATTATATTTTGTAACTGCTACCGTAATGTTTTGGCATTGCGGAAAAAGCTTTTGCATGCTTTGTTTGATACGTGTTGCAACGTGTTCAATTAAATTGGCTCTAATGGCCATTTGCTTTCTTACTTCGGCATGTACCAATACATAGTCAATGGCTTGTGTGAGGTTATCCGTTTGAGCTGCCTCCGTAAAATCATAGGTTAAAGTTAAGCTCACACTAAAATGGCCACCAATAGCTGCCTCTTCTTTTAAGCATCCGTGGTATGCATAGCAATCAATATCGGTAATGTGTAGTTGCATTTTTAATTTGATTTTTTTACCTCTTTGGCCCAGGTATCTTTAAGTGTAACGGTGCGGTTAAATATAAGTTGGTTTGGTTTTGAAAGGGTATCGGCACAAAAATAGCCCAGTCTTAAAAACTGAAAAGTTTGCAATGGTTGTGCATCGGCTAAGACCGGCTCGGCAAAAGCGTTTGTAATAACTTTTAAGCTATCGGGGTTTAGGTACGATAAAAAGTCGGCTGCTTCGCTTGCAGGGTTTTCGACCTGAAATAAGCGTTCGTACAAATTTATGGTGCAAGGTAAAGCTTGTGCCGCACTTACAAAATGCATAACGCCTTTTACGGATATACCGCTGGTATCTTGTCCGCTTTTACTGTTGGGATGATAGTTTGCATGTACAGCAATAACGTTTCCATTCTCGTCTTTATCGCAGCCTGTGCAAGTTATAATGTAAGCACTTTTTAAGCGAACTGATAAGCCAGGTGCCAATCTGAAATATTTCTTTGGTGGGTTTTCGGTAAAATCATCGGCTTCTATCCAAAGGTTTTTGCTAAAAGGCATTAAACGGCTTCCGGCATTTGGGTCTTCGGTGTTGTTTTCGGCCGTAAGCATTTCAGTTGTATCATCCGGATAATTGTCAATGATGAGTTTAATTGGGTTAACAACTACCATTCTGCGTTGTGCATTTTTATTCAGGTCTTCGCGTACACAAAATTCGAGCAGGCCTACATCAATCATATTCTCTCTGCGGGCTATGCCAATGCGGTCGCAAAAATCGCGTATGCTTGCAGGCGTGTAACCACGCCTGCGCATACCACTAATGGTAGGCATACGTGGGTCGTCCCAGCCGGCTACATGTCCTTCGGTAACCAGTTGTAATAGTTTTCTTTTGCTGGTTATGGTGTAGTTTATGTTACCGCGTGCAAATTCAATTTGCCGGCTTGGAAAAATTTCGAGCTGCTCAATAAACCAGTTGTAAAGTGGGCGGTGTACTTCAAATTCTAAGGTGCAAATTGAGTGTGTAATTTTTTCGATGGCATCGCTTTGTCCATGTGCAAAATCATACATGGGATATATGCACCATTTATTACCCGTACGGTGATGGTGTGCATGTTTAATACGATACATAATTGGGTCGCGCAGGTGCATATTGGGCGATGCCATATCAATTTTTGCCCGTAATGTTTTTTCGCCATCAGCATAAATTCCGTTTCGCATAGCCGCAAACAGTTCTAAGTTTTCGGCAATGGGGCGGTTGCGAAATGGCGATGGTAATCCGGCTTCAGTTGGTGTGCCTTTCAGGCGTGCAATTTCTTCGGCTGATAAATCATCTACATAAGCCAATCCTTTTGTAATAAGCTTTACGGCAAAATCATGCAGTTGTTCAAAGTAATCGGATGCATAGTACTCTGCTTCCCATACAAAACCCAGCCAACGTATATCGGCTTTAATACTTTCAACATATTCGGTTTTTTCGGTTATGGGATTGGTATCATCAAAACGTAAATTGGTTTTGCCATTAAATGTTTGGGCTAAGCCAAAATTGAGACAAATACTTTTAGCGTGGCCAATGTGCAGGTAGCCATTGGGCTCGGGTGGAAACCGGGTAAGTATGCGGCCTGCATGTTTATCATTGCTTATATCTTCACTTATTATCTCTTCTAAAAAATTAAGGGGTTTATCATTCATCTTAAAAAAATTGAATAGGGCTTGTTTGTTATTTCGGTTTTATTGTCAAAGGTAAATGCATAAGTTATGTATGCAAAACCTTAGGATGTTAGGTTGGATTTCAGCCGAATTTATGGATTAAAAAAAAAGCTGCATCAAAATTTTGATGCAGCTTTCAAGGTATCTTGTATCATCAAATTAGTTAGGACTTGCGCCACTTTGTTGATAACGGGCTTCAAATTTTTTAAACCGTGCCTCGGCTGCTTTATGTGCTTCGGTTTGCCCTGCATTTTTTGACATACGCACCAACTCCATTAATACGGCCATTGATTGATTTAACTCGCGCTCGACATTAGCAAAGTATTGTGTACCAACTAAAGAGAAGTAGTAATTCAAATCATCGTCTGTAATTTCGGCTAAGCGGTTTAATATGGCATTGCCTTTATCGAAACTGCCCTTGGCTGACATGCGTAATGATTCCACATCGGCTGCGGCTGCACCGCTATCCATTTTTTGTGCTACCAATCCATTACGGTAATAGGTATCGATTAGACGTAAACATGAAATATTGAACGGTACCGTTTTATCGGGCATTACTTCCATAGCCTTGTCTAATATTTTAATTGATGAATCGCGTTTGCCTTCGTCTAACAATGCATCGGCCAGGCGTGCAAAGTTAAAGCGGAAATTCATGGTCATGTTTAAGTTGTTTTGATCAAGGTAAACACGCGGGTCGTTTAATCCGCCCCAAACAAACTTATTCATTACATTATCATACATCTGATCGGTACCTACACGGCCGGGTTGCCCATCATTTTTAATTGCCTTTATGGGCACTAAACGGTAGGCTAAACCTTCGGCCTGGAAATAATTTTCTAAACCAATATAGCCATCGCTGCCAATTGTAACTGCGTAATAGATGGGGCGTTGCCAGTTATTGTGTACAATTAAATCAAGCATCATTAAATCGGCTTTCGATACATAGTCTTTGCCATAATCCCACTCCATTACATCAACCATAATGGCTGTATCTTTTAATGCAACGGTGCCCGATTTAAGTGCTGCTTGTTTATCAACCTGCAACCTGAGTTTTTTGGTAGGCATATAGTTTATAGCACCGCCACCACGGGTTTGCAGTTTAAACTGCTCGTCATCGCTGGTAATAAAATTAAACACTTCGTTAAGGTCGGTATAGCCGGGCACTTTTTTATCGTAGAAAGGTATGTAATCGCGTGTACCTTGCTGATATTTTTCGGAAGGCAAAGTAAACGGCACCGGTGCCGATTTGTATGCCTGTCTGCGCATTTGATTGATATACCAGTCGGTGTTTAATAAGCTCAGGTTTACGATTCGAATATCGGTGCGTACGTTTTCAACTTCTTGTACATACCATAATGGGAACGTATCGTTATCGCCATTGGTAAAAATAATTGCATTGGGTGCACAAGAGTTTAAGTAATCGGCAGCAAAATCGCGCGAGGTGTATCGGTGCGATCGGTCGTGGTCGTTCCATCCTTCGGCAGCTAATATATAGGGTACACAAAGCGAAACTACAATGGAGGCAATGGCTGCCATACGTGCATTAATTTTGCCTTTAAGCATTTCGGCAATAGATGCTACGCCTAAGCCAATCCATATAGCAAATGCATAAAACGAACCCGCATAAGCATAATCACGTTCGCGGGGCTGATAGGGGGTTTGATTGAGGTAAAGTAAAATGGCAAAGCCTGTCATAAAAAACAGCAATCCCACAATCATAAAGTCTTTTCTATCGCTATAAAAATGATATACCATACCTAACAGACCTAATATTAAAGGCAGGAAATAAAATTTGTTACGGCCTTTATTTTCAGTCATACTTTTAGGCAAGTTTTCCTGAGGGCCTAAGCGCATTGCATCTAAAGCGGGCACACCGCTAATCCAATTACCGCGTAAAATATCGCCATGGCCTTGCACATCGTTTTGGCGGCCAACAAAATTCCACATAAAGTAGCGCATATACATGTGGTTAATTTGATATTTCCAGAAAAAGGCCATGTTTTCGCCCCAGGTGGGTCGTCTGTCGCCCGGTGTGCCGCTCCAGGTTTTGTAGGCATTGATATGGTTATCCTGCGGGCTCCACATGCGTGGAAAAACACCACAATTTTCTTTGTCATAAACAGCTATAGGCTTATTGCCTACCGGGATATACTTATCTTTTGTTTGCGCGTAAATAGTAGCACCGGGTTTTTGTTGTTCTAATGTTGCCGTAAAGTATTGGCCATAGCCTAAAGGAAAATCGCCATACTGCTCGCGGTTTAAATAGCTTAAAAGTCCGAATACATTTTCGGGGTCGTTTTCGTCTAATGGTGGGTTTGCGCCCGACCTTATAACTACTTGCGCATAACTAAAGTATCCTATCAATATAAATGCGAAGCATAATAAAACCGTATTCCACAATACTATATTTTTGGTTTGTGTGTAGTAAATACCGTAAGCAACTGCTGCAATTACAACTATGTTAAACAAAATAATGCCCGACCAAAATGGCATACCCAGGCTGTTTACAAAAAACAAATCAATCATACTACCCATTTTAAGGTAATATTGAATAATACCAAATTGAATGGTTGCTAAAATAGCCACACCAATAGCCAGTGTTTTTACAACACCCATCCAGCTAAAGCTGTATTTGCGGAAATAATAAACCAATGCAACGGCAGGTATTGCCAACAGGTTTAGTAAGTGGACGCCAATGGATAAGCCCATTAAAAAGGCTATCAGAATTATGTAGCGCATGGCATGTTTTTCATCGGCTACGGCATCCCATTTCATAATGGCCCAAAATACGCAGGCTGTAAATGCACCTGAACTGGCATATACTTCGCCCTCTACGGCACTAAACCAAAATGAGTCGGTAAAGGTGTATGCCAAAGCACCAATAAAACCACTGCCCATTATGGTTATAAGCTGATCGTTGGTAATGTTTGTACTGTTTTTTACAACCGATTTTTTAGCAAATGCCGTTATGGTCCAAAATAAAAACAAAATACAAAAAGCACTCATTATGGCCGATAGTGAATTAACCATAATGGGTATAAGCTGTAAATTGTCGCCTGCAAAAATAATACATACGCGGGCCATCATTAAAAACATGGGCGCTCCGGGTGGGTGGCCAACTTGCAGTTTATTGGCCGTTGCTATAAACTCACCACAATCCCAAAAACTTCCGGTAGGTTCGATGGTTGATAGGTAAACAAATGAAGCTATGGCAAAAACAAGCCAGCCCAAAATGTTATTAATACGTTGATATTGTTGCATAATGCGTTTTTATAAAGCGTGCGAATATATAAGTTTAACCCTAACCGCAGGATATGCTATTTATTTTGGTACTGGTGTTAAAAACGGTGTAAACTAAACCAACGATTGATGCCCTTTTGCTTGTCATTACGAAACGATTACATTTCGATTAGTGCCCAATAATGCTGCTACCTGTTATCCGTTAACAACTTGTTTTGTTTCCTGTTGTATTTAATTGTAACCGTTGCGCATTTAGTAAGTTTAGTCAGCTTACATAACAACCCATTAAATGTTGTAATATAAAAAGCGCCTTAAAGTTAATGGTGTGTGATTTGGGCAAAAAAACAGCCGCCTTAAAAGTTTAAGGCGGCTGTTTTTTATACTTTAAAAACTGAATAAACTATTGTAAGATGATACGGTGGCGGGCAATACCTGTATTGTTTTGTACCTGTAAATAATATACACCACGTTGTAAAGTAGCTACCGGTATGTTGTAATGCATAACTGCACCACTTACAGTAACTTTTTGTGTAATAACTGTTTGTCCTAAGTTATTAAACAAAGAAACCTGGTAGTTATCGGCAGCAAAGTTGTTTAGGGTTACCTGCACAAAATCTTTAGCAGGGTTGGGCGCAACTGCAAATGAGCTGTTGGCACCAAAATCGTTTATGCCTACTAAAATAGTAACTACAATATTGTCGGATGCAATGCAACCGTTAAGGTCGGTTACTGTTACAGTATAGGTACCTGTTGTTGTAACCAGCAGTGTTTGGTTGGTGCTGCCATCGCTCCATAAATAGGCAGTTGCACCCGGCCCTGCGTCTAAGGTTATTGTATTGGGTAGGGCTATAACTGTATCGTTTCCTAAAAACACATTGGGCAATGGCAATACATTTACGGCTACTGCTGCACGTGGGCTTGGACATCCGCCACCGCAACCCGAAAGGCTTGGGCTAAGGCCTGCATTTAAAATAAGTTCCGATGTGGGTATGCAATTCCAGTCGGCCGGTGTATCATTATCTGTATTGCCAATACGGCCTACCGAAGTTGCCGAGGCACATGCTGTGGTTCCATCGCCCGTCCAGGCACTGCCTAATGTGATATTAAAACCATTTACGGTAATATTAAATCCGGCAAGGTCGGCTGCAGTCCAGCCAAAAGCAACAAAATCAACAACATTACCTAAGTTATCTACAATTATTACCCAACCGTTATTGCCGGGATTATATAATAAATTAGTACCCCAATAATTACTACCGGCACCAGAGCCATCATATCTTATTTGAATTTCGCCCGGATTAAACACCCCTAAACTCCAGGTAATAGCATTTGTCGTATTTATTGATGTGTAGTTATCGCTGGTGGCTACTGTCCAGCCGGTTGCATCAATCAAACCGCCTGATAAATTGGTTAATTCAATATAATCACCAAAGGCGCCATTACCTGCTAAGTTTACTTCAGTTATACGGATGCATCCACCGCTACCCAAGGTGGTGTCGCGTACTTCGGCATAATAATTTGTGTTTATAGTAGGGTTTACAACCAGTGGGTTGCCCGATGCAATTTGATTGCCTAATACCGCTGCATCAAACCAGTAAACTTGTTGGTTGGTACCCAAGGTGGCATTTATTGAAGTGGTGGTGCCTAAGCAAATATCGGTAGTGCCGGGTACAAGCGGTGCTGAGGGTACAGGTGCAAAAATAAGCGAGTCAACCATAAGTGTGTCGTTACTTAAGTCTTCGTCATTATCAAGCATGGTGTATAGTTTAATGTAAAGTGTATCGCCCGTTATATTTGAATTTAATGTTTGTGTAAACGTAATGGTGTCAGATTGTGCCACACCTAACGGCCCGGCTAAGGAGTCGAGCAGGTTTGCATTTTGCGTACCGGTTATTTCGGCCATCACTTTTACATTGGTTAATGGTAATGCTGCATAGTTGCGTACTATGGCTTTTACGGTAACTGTATTGCCACCACATTGGCTTTTATGAGGCGAAACCAATTTGGTAACACCAGCATCATTGCTGGGCGGTGCGGTTTCATCGGCCCCAATATCAGGTGTGTTAACATCACGTTGCTGGCCATCAATATCCACTAAAATAGCAGCAATGGGTGTGGCTTCGGCATTGAGGCCAAAGGTTTGAATGTGTAAATCGGTAGCGTTAATAAATTGAGGATCTACATTAACTGAGTTTGCATCCCAGCCAGTAGCTGTTTGCCAGTTTGCCAAGTTAGTTTGACTTACATTGTTAAAGTTACAAAAACTGAAACCGGTGGTAAACAAATCGTTATTATCCATTTGTGAAATACTGCCGGTAGTAGCACCTGCAATATAGCCCGAAACCGCCATAAATACATTGTTTAATACCTTTACATTGTTAGCAACGCCTTCGGCATAAAATGCATAGTTGCTTGTGTTTGTTACCGAAGAAATGTTGTGTACGTTATTGTAATAAATGCCGGTGTTGGTACAGGTGTTAACACGAATACCGTAAGCCAAATTACCACCAGAGCCAATAGTTACAAAATTGTTTGCAACCATTACTTCGCCAGCGCCCGTATTACCACATTGCTGCAGGTTTATACCTGTACCATTTTGTTGTAAGAATATTTTATTAGCCATTACAGCACAATTGCCTACACAAGTGCTCATATAAATACCTGTACCAAATGTTGCTGCAGCTTCATCAATAATGTTGTTGTGTATTGCCAAATCAATTTGATTGCCGGCCTGAATGCCAAAAGTATTTTGGCCGCTTATGGTATTGCTCATTATCATATTGCCCGTTTCATATAGCGGGCTGGCAGCACCATACCAATAAATAGCAAACGAGCCGTTTAGAATTTGATTGTTGCTAAACTCATTGTAATTATCCGATGAACCTACCGGTGAAAATATAACGGCAGCAGCCTGTGCATTGCTGGCTGTAACATCATTAGAAATTTCACAATTGGTAAATTTATTAAAGTCGGAGCCGCCACTAACTTCAATAGCCCGGCAACTAATAGCTACACCTGTGCGCTTAATACTTAGCTGGTTAAAGGTAATGTAATCGGCACCGGTTAACCCCACCGTATAGTTCTGCAGGCCCGATGTGGCTGATGGCGAAGTTATGGTTACAGCAGTACTTAATCCACTTTCAGACTGAAAGATGATGTTGTTTGAAACCGAAGCGCCCGTAATGGCATTTAGGGTAAGCTTACCGGTATATACACCATCACGAATATTAAATATAACAGGGCCCGACACGCCTTGGCTTTGTAAAGCAATTATGGCATCGGCAGGGGTAGCATAATCGGGTGTGGCACCGCCTACAGTAAAAGTACCATTAAGTTGTGCCTCTACTTCGATGCCGGTAAAAAGCAGGGTCAGTAAAATAATTGCAGTTAGTTTGTTTTTAATCATGATGATAAATATTTAGGGTTAATACAGATTGTCAAATATAGAAAAGCAATTGCTTATGCCAATACATAACCCAACCTTTGCATTTGCTATTAAGTAACGGTTGTAAAATTATATTTGCGCCAAAATTTACAAAAGCAGTTAATGCCACAAGTACTTCCCAATTTCATCATAGCCGGTGTACATAAAGCCGGAACCACTTCACTTTTTTACTATTTAGGCGACCATCCTGATGTGTGCGCATCGTTAGATAAAGAAACCAACTTTTTTATTTATACTAAGTACAAAACACCTGTTAACCCCTTAGAAAAATACTACGAGCAGTTTGAAAAATACAATGGCGAAAAAATAATAATGGAAGCATCGCCCGGCTATTTTTATGGCGGTTATGATACTGCTGCTGAAATAAAAGACAAGAGCCACAACCCGAAAGTGTTAATCATATTGCGCAACCCTACCGACCGTGTAATATCTTTTTTTAACCGCAAGCGCGAAGTTTTTCAATTGCCCGAAAGTTTAACGCTGGAGCAATATTTTGATGATTGTAAAAATTACAGCGAAGCCGACTTGCTACGCGAAGAAAATCACCTTTATACCGGTTTTGAATTTGGCTATTACATTAAACATATTGATGCCTGGTATCAGGTATTTGGCGACAATTTAAAAGTGATGTTTTTTGACGACCTGCGCGATTCGAAAAAAGTTGTTTTATCACTTTGCGATTGGTTAGGCGTTGACCCCGGTTTTTATGCCAACTACAATTTCGAAGTAAAAAACAAATCGGTTAATTATAAAAACCGTTTTATGCATTCGTTAGCGGTAAGACTGAGCTTTGGTGCTAAACGTTTTTGGCGCAACAACCAACAACTTAAATCATTCTTACGCAGTATTTATTATAAGATTAATGGACAACCCGTAAGTAAAACCGATCATGATGCCGAAATAAAAAATCGCATCAATGAAATGTATGCACCTTATAACAAACAATTGGCAGCCTATTTAAAAACCAAAGGGTTTACTCAGTTTCCGGGTTGGTTAAAGTAATAAGCAAACTTTTAAAGCGAATTAGTAATAAGATTTAAAGAAATGATAGGTCAGATTAATAAAGAATATATACAAAAACGACCCACAAAATTTTTCTCGCGTATGGTGTCATACGCACTGTTCGAAGGCAGGCCGGTTACTACGCCCGGGCAATGGATTAATCCATTGGTTTTTAAAATTTTAAATTTTGCGCAACAACGTAACAGCAACCAAATTAAAGAGCCGGTTTTTATTTTAGGCACAGGCCGCAGCGGTACAACTATTTTGGGTATTGTTTTAAGCATGCATCAGGATATAGCTTTTTTAAACGAACCTAAAGCATTGTGGCATTCAGTTTTTCCGGACGAGGATTTGATTGGCAGTTACAGCCGCAGTAATGCATCTTATTACCTAGACCCAGCTTATGCTACACCCGAACGCATACAACGCATCCATAACATCTATGGCTTTTACCTGTACACGGTTATGAGCAAACGTGTGGTTGACAAATACCCCGAACTCATTTTCAGGATTGATTTTTTAAAACGCATTTTTCCCGATTTTAAAGCCTTGTTTATATACCGTAATGGTTGGGATACCTGCTTATCATCGGCCAACTGGAGCGAGGTAAAAGGCGAACAGGTAAAAGGCGAAACACACGATTGGTGGGGCGTTAATAATCGAAAATGGCATTTGTTGGTTGATGAGTTGGTGCCGCAAGACGAAGATTTAAAAATGCATTATAACGAGATAAAAGCTTTTACAAATCAGGTTGACATGTCAATTGTTGAGTGGATAATCTCCATGAAAAAAGGTTTAGAGGTAATGGCCAAATATCCGCAACATATAATGCCTGTTCGATACGAAGATTTGGTATCGCAACCTGTAAATACCTTAGACACTATACGCAGTTTTTGCCACCTGCAACCCGATGCCGCACTTAATGCCTATGCATTGCAAACACTAAAACCGGTACCTGCCAAAAAACCCATTGCTTTAAACCCCATTTTAGAAAAGCCTTTTTTAGCTTTAATGCAACAGCTTAATTACTAAAAAGATTTTTCCACCGCTACACTTATGAGCAATAACATGATTTTTGTAATGGGCACCAGCCGAAGCGGCACTACCATGATGGGTCGTATTTTTGGCAAAAATGAAGCTGTTTTTACATTCGAAGAAATTCATTTTTTCGAACGCATTTGGTCGCCCGGCAGCCCGCAACAACATTATACGCAAACGCAAGCGGTTGAAGTATTTACAAAATTAATAAGTAACCAGCGCGATGGCTACTTGCGCGAAAAGCACCCTGAAAAATATATAGCCGAAGCCGAAAAAGCTATTGCAAACTATCTGGCTCAATCTACCAACAATGCCTTGTTTGCACCCAATTTGTTTGCTTATTTTTTGCAATACGAAAGTAAGCTGCATCATAAAAGTATGGGATGCGACCAAACACCACTAAACCTGCTATTTGCATCCGATATCTTTTCTTATTTCCCTACTGCAAAAGCAATTATAATGGTGCGCGACCCACGCGATGTGCTGCTCTCGCAAAAAGGTAAATGGAAACGCAAATTTTTAGGTGCCGGTAAAAACATTCCCTGGAAAGAAACCATACGCGCATACTTAAACTACCATCCCTATACCATCAGCAAACTTTGGAATAGCAGCAACAACAAAGTTCAAAAACTTGTGAGTCATCCACAGGTAATGGTTGTAAAATTTGAAGACCTGATTGAAAACCCCGAAACGTTATTAAAAAAAGCCTGTGCCTTTTTAGATATTACTTATAGTGCTGATATGTTAAGTGTGCCGCAAGTGGGTTCGTCAACCGGTAGCGATAATCCCCAAGCTTTAGGCATCAATAAAAGCAATAAGAATAAGTTTTTGAAAGGACTAAACCATGCTGAAATACGAATCTGCGAAAGCGTAACTAAAAATTTGCGCAGCGCTTATGGCTACACCAACTCAGGCGTTAGTCAGAATTATATTTTATTAATTTGGTATGTGTTGTCATTTCCGGTAAAACTATTTTTGGCATTCTTATTTAACGTAGGCCGCATTAAAAACTTGCGTCAAAGTATAAAACGCAGGTTGTAACCTTTGCCGCTATAACCCGCTTAAACCATGCAACTACTAACGCCCACAAATTTTAGTCAATACCAGTTAATTGACAGTGGTAATTTCGAAAAATTAGAACGCTGGGGAAGTTACATTACCTGCAGGCCTGAGCCACAAGCTATATGGGACAAAAGACTTAGCAATGCCGAGTGGCAAAAACAAATGCATGTAAAATTTGTTTCAAAATCGAGTAGTAGTGGCATTTGGCAAAACGTTAAAAACATGCCGCAACGCTGGCAAATGAGTTATGACATACCACAAGGCCCCACCTTACAATTCAAATTGGCGCTTACATCGTTTAAGCATGTGGGTCTTTTCCCGGAACAAGCCGTAAACTGGGATTTCATTTATCATAGCGTTAAACAGTTTAAAACACCTGCACCTAAGGTTTTAAATTTATTTGCCTATACCGGTGCATCCAGTTTAGCTGCATGTGCTGCCGGTGCCGATGTAACACATTTAGATAGCATTAAGCAAGTAGTAACATGGGCGCGTGAAAACATGGAGCTTAGTAATTTAAACAACATCCGTTGGATGGTTGAAGATGCCGTTACCTATGCCAAGCGCGAAGTAAAAAGAGGTAAAAAATATAATGGTATTATACTGGATCCTCCGGCATTTGGCCACGGCCCCAATGGCGAAAGCTGGAAATTAGAAGACCAGATAAACCAACTGCTTAAATTAGTTGCACAATTGCTTGATGATAACGAAAGGTTTTTAGTGCTTAATACCTACTCATTGGGTTTATCGTCATTAATTATTAATAACATGATGGCCGATACTTTTAAAACCAAAAATGCTGTAAACACCGGTGAAATATTTTTACAAAGCAGTACACAACAACAATTGCCATTAGGCGTTTTTGGCCGCTTTTGCGAGTAATTTTTTTTTTACAGATCTGATTGCTTTCAACCTTATAGCAATTATGCTTACCTTTTAAAATTTAAATTATGTTTGCGCCCTAAAACTCAAACATTAAAAACATGAAAAATTTAATTTCAAGCGCCCTGCTTTTAAGTATGGTAGCCGTAACTTTTACCGGTTGTAAAAAAGACGATGACGAATCGAATACCGACAAGCTTACCGACAAAAACTGGAAAATGGTTGCCTTAACCGTTGACCCACCTGTTAATGTTGGCGGTACTTTGATAAGCGATGTATATGCACAAATACCTGCCTGCTCGCAAGATGATTTATCTATTTTTAAAGACAACAACACCGTTAACTTTGACGAAGGTGCTACCAAATGCGACCCATCCGACCCGCAAACCACCAATGGTACCTGGGCATTTAATACAGACGAAACCGTACTTTCAATTACTGAAAGTGGTACCGTTACCAGCTACACAATTAAAGAACTGAGTGGCTCTGATTTTAAGGCTACTTTTACCGACAACTCGAGCGGTGTGGTTGAAACATACACTGTAACCTTTAAGGCACAGTAGTTTTAATAACTAGTTAATACAGGCAGCCCGTTGTTACATGTAACAACGGGCTGTTTCTTTTTACACATTGACAGTTCCAAAATACAATACAACCCGTTTTTATAAATGATTTCATAAGAATGGTCATTCATAAAACGTTAACTTTAAAAGCCGCAACCAATTTTTAAATTGCAGCATTAATAATTAAAAGCATGAACAGCTATAATGAGTTAATTCAAAAACTCGATGCCTTTATACGTAAGTATTATAAAAACCAACTGTTGCGTGGCGTTATTTATGCCTTTACCGCTTTTTTAGTGTTTGGCATTACCGTTACCACACTTGAATATATCGGGCATTTCGACACAACCATGCGCGCCATTTTATTTTACAGTTTCATACTTGTAAATGTTTATTTTTTGGTGCGATATGTTTGTATTCCACTCTTAAAATTAAACAAGCTGGGTAGCATAATCAGTCATCAGCAAGCTGCACAAATCATAGGAAAACATTTTACCAACGTTAGCGATAAGCTGCTAAACACCTTACAACTGCAACAACAATTACAACAGCAATCGTCAGCTTTATTACATGCCAGTATCGATCAAAAAGTAGCCGAACTAAGACCTGTACCTTTTACGGCTGCTATTGATTTAAGTGCCAATAAAAAATACCTGCGCTATGCGGCATTACCTGTGCTAACGCTAATTGTAATATTGTTTGCCGCACCCAGTTTGCTGCGCGATGGTTCGCAACGATTAATTAAACACAATACTTTTTTCGAAAAACCGGCTCCGTTTACATTTGTTTTAGAAAACAAAAAACTACAAACCACACAGGCTTCCGATTATACATTAAACCTAAAATTAGCCGGACACGAAATTCCGGAGCAGGTGTATATCGAAATAGGCAAAAACACTTTCAGGTTAGATAAACTAAACGTACTTCAGTTTAGTTACACATTCCGCAACCTGCAAAAGTCAACCACATTCAGGTTTATGGCCGATGGCTTCTACTCGCAAAGCTATGAACTGGTAACCATACCCAATCCGGTTATATTAAATTTTGATGTACAATTAAACTATCCTGCATATACAGGCAAAACAGATGAAGTTATTAAAAACACAGGCGATTTAATACTACCGCAAGGCACGCAAGTAACCTGGCATTTTAATGCAACCCAAGTCGAAACCATTACCCTGGCCTTAAATGATACTACTGTAACTGCACAACGAAAGGGCGAAAACAGGTTCGAATTTAAGCAGACCTTTAAAAGCAACACGGCATATACAATAATGCCATCTAACAATTACATGCTAAGCAAAGACAGCATGCACTATACAGTAAGTGTTACACCCGATGCTTATCCAACCATTACCGTACACGAACAACGCGACTCAATACTTACCAAACAAATTTATTTTAAAGGTGATATTAATGACGACTACGGCTTTAGCCGTTTGGCACTAGCTTATCGCTTTATCGAATCGGGCAACGATAGTATTAAACACAATACAGCTATTAACTATCAAAACATTGTAGTACCCAAGGGTATGGCATCGCATACTTTTTTTTATTACCTAAATGTTGATGATATTAAAATGGGTATGGGCGATGCTATAGAATACTATTTTGAAGTTTGGGATAATGATGGCGTTAATGGAGCGAAAAGCAGCAAAAGCTTTGCACAAATAATAAAAGCACCAACTGCTGCACAATTAGATGCCGAAAAAGAAAATGCCAACAAAGCGTTGAAGCAAGAAATGAAAGAACAAATAGCCGATGCAAAAAAACTTCAAAAAGAAACAGCCGATGCTTTGAAAAAACTAACAGAGAAAAAAACGCTTGACTATGACGATAAAAAGAAACTGGAAAATTTGTTGAAACAACAAAAAGAGTTACAGCAAAAAATGGAATCGCTTAAACAGCAAAACGAAAACAATCAGCAAAAACAAAATGAGTTTAACAAAACCGATAACGAACGCATACTCGAAAAACAGCAACAACTGCAGGAGATGTTTGAAAAAACATTAAGCGATGAAATGAAAGAAAAAATTAAAATGATGGAGCAAATGTTGCAAGAACTGGATAAGGATAAAATGAAACAAATGCTCGATCAAATGAAGTTTGATGCCAAAGACTTAGAAAAAGAATTAGACAGAAACCTGGCTTTGTTTAAACAGTTAGAACTTGAACAAAAGATGGATGATGCCGTACGCAAACTCAACGACCTGGCAAAAGAACAAGAACAATTAGCACAAAAAGCCGAAGACAAAAACAGCAATGCCAACGACATTAATAAACAACAAGATGAGCTGAATAAAAAGTTTGACGACATACAAAAAGAACTGAAAGATGCCGAACAAAAAAATGCGGAATTAGACAATCCGATGGATTTACCTAAAACCGATGCCGAGCAAAAAGATGTGGAAACACAACAACAAAACGCACAACAACAATTAAATAAACAGGATAAAAAAGGTGCTTCCAAATCGCAAAAAAATGCAGCAAAAAAAATGGAAGATATGGCGCAAAAAATAAATCAAGGCATGCAGCAACAACAACAGGAGCAAGCCGAAGAAGATATGAATGCCTTACGCATACTTTTAGAAAACCTGATTCATTTCTCCTTCGATCAGGAAAAATTAATGACGCAATTAAAAACCATAGATGTAAACAACCCACAGTATTTACAACTATCGCAAAACCAACGAAAACTTAAAGACGATGCCAAAGTATTAGAAGACTCGTTGTTTGAACTAAGCAAGCGCGTACCACAAATACAAAGCATGGTAAATCAGGAAATTGCATCGATAAACCGCAATGCCGATGCTGCTATTGGTCACATGCAAGACAGGCAGGTAGCCATAGCCCGCAGCGACCAACAATATGTAATGACATCGGTAAACAACCTGGCACTCATGTTAAGCGAAGCATTGCAACAAATGCAACAGCAAATGCAACAACAGCAATCCAATGCATCGTGCAGCAAGCCCGGCAAAGGCAAACCCAGTAAAGGAAAACCATCGGCATCGGCTATGCGCAAAATGCAGGAAGAACTGAATAAGCAGATGCAAAAAATGAAAGATGGCATGAAACCCGGTGAGGGACAAAAAAAAGCAGGCAATGGCCAAAAACCCGGATCGGGGCAAAGCGAGCAATTTGCAAAAATGGCTGCACAGCAAGAAGCATTGCGCCAAATGCTGCAAGACATGGAAAACGCTAAAGACGGCAAAGGCACATCGGGTACATTGGGCGAAATGCAAAAGCAAATGGAAGAAACCGAACGCGACCTGGTTAACAAACGCATTACCGAGCAAACATTAAAACGCCAACAAGATATATTAACACACCTGCTCGAAAGCGAACGTGCTGAGCGCGAACGCGAACAAGAAGAAAAAAGACAAAGCAATACCGGCAACAACCTGCCCAACCGAAACCCTTCTTCATTTCTCGAGTTTCAAAAGCAACTCAATGGCGAAAAAGAATTGTTGCATGTAGTGCCGCCTGCATTAAACACCTTTTATAAAAACTTGGTAAACAGTTACTTTTTACAAAATAACAGGCCTTAAATTGTAAAGCGCTCCATTGCATGTATAGTAAGTGTTACTAATTTTGCACTTACAAATGGTGCACCTGATTTGCAAAAACCAAACCCAGTTTATATTGAAGTATGAAAAAATTGCCCAATTCCGTAAAGCTTATTTTGCTTGTGGGCATGGCTGCTTATGCATTATGGCAATATACACAGCAGCATAATCAACCCGAACCACCACTTCAAAATATAACTTACACCAAACATGCGCGGTGCCGTATGCAATGCCGGCAGATTGACGAAACCGAAGTAGCCGAAATAATTGCACAAGGCCATATCAACAAACAAAAAAGCAATGCAGCCGACAAACCTTGTCCAACCATTGCATACGAAGGCATATCGCACGATAAGCAACATCTGAGAATTGTGGCAGCACAGTGTAGTGATGCTTTAAAAATTGTAACTTGTATTGATTTAAAAACCGATTTTCCGTGTCAATGCAACTAATCACCAAGGATATAAACAACATTGCGCTTCATAAAGCCGATGTATCAACGGCATGCAAAAATATAAGGTTTACAAAGCAATGGTTGGCAAATGCGGCAAAAGCCGAAGGTTATGCCATCGAATCGCTTCAGTACATATTTTGCAGTGATAAATATTTATTGGCTATCAACAAAAAGTTTTTAAACCATCATAATTATACCGACATCATTACCTTCGAATACAATGTTGAAAAAAACGTAATTGCCGATATTTACATCAGCATTGACACAGTACGCACCAATGCAAAACGATTCAATGTTACTGTTGCAGATGAACTACACCGCGTAATGATACATGGCTTGCTGCATGTAACCGGGTATAACGATAAAACAACGGCATTAAAACAAACCATGACAGCACGCGAAAACCACTACTTAAAAAAACGCAGATGGATTATACAAAAGCAAACAAACTGATACAATACAACCTTTGGGCTAACAGCCTTTTGATGCAATGGGTAATAGCGGCCGGCAACGCAGCAGCCGATACCGAAGTTAAAAGCAGTTTTAATACATTGCGTAATACCATATACCATATATATGACGCACAATATGTTTGGTTTTTACGAGTGCAAAATCAACCGCTGTTACATTGGCCTCCCAGCAGTAATTTTAATTACACTTTAGCGCAATTCGATATCGTTTTGCAACAACAGTCGAATGATTGGTTGCAATTCATAGCAACTTTAAAACCTAATGAATTCGAACAAACTATTGTTTACACCAATACTAAAAACCAACCCTTCGAAACTACCATAGCCGATATAATTACCCATTGGATAAACCATGGTACTTACCACCGCGGCCAATGTATAACCATGTTGCACCAATTGGGTTTTAATGCCGTTGGTAGCACCGATTATATTACTTTTTGCCGTCTTAAATAAAAAGCCAAACAATACCATTGCAGTACATTAATTTAACCGATGCCGAATTGTTACTTCTATGCACAACTAAAGTGGATATGGAAGCATTGGGTATTTTATTTAGTCGCCACCGTTTAATGGCATTGGGTGTGTGCATGAAATATTTAAAGGATGAAGACGAAAGCAAAGATGCTGTAATGCAGGTTTTCGAAAAACTGATTACCGACCTGCCCAAACATCAAATTCAAAACTTTAAACCCTGGTTGCATACAGTGCTTAAAAATCACTGCCTGATGCAGTTACGCAAAAACAAAAGTGCTTTAACATTCGAATCGGTCGAAAATATTGCCTCCGTTGTGGAAAATGTAACCGATTTGCATCCTGAAACAGATAAGGAACATCAACTGGTTACCCTTGAAAAAGCTATTAGCAAACTCAATCAACAACAGAAAGTGTGTATCGAATTATTTTACCTGCAAAAAAAATCTTATGACGAAGTAGCCAATCACACCGGATATACCCTAAACGAAGTGAAAAGTTTTTTACAAAACGGCAAACGCAATTTACGAATCATGTTACAGCAACAATTAATAGTTTACATATTAATTAACGGTTATGTTATGCATGCTTCTACTTTACTTTTTAATACAGATATGGCATGCCTGTAATGGATAACATATTTAACGAGGGTGTTTGTCCCAGTAATGAAACATTACTCAAGTATGTGCAAGGCACACTTGCGCCAACACAAGCCCATGCTATTGAAGCACATGCCATTGAGTGCGCTATGTGCAGCGATGCATTAGAAGGACTAAAAATGATTGCGCCTGAAAATGTTGTTGCTTTAAACCAAAGTATGCAACAAGCAATTAATACAAGGGTACAACGCAAATCAAAAACCATACGCATGCATCCCGCTGCATGGGCTGCCATAGCAGCTATGTTGGTTATTGTAGTAAGCATATCGCTGTTTGATGTATTTACGCCAAAGCAACTTGCCGTTAATGAAAGCGCAACACCAGGCACAAAAATGCAAGAGGATGCTGCAGTGCCTGTAGTAGCATTGCAAGCTGATAGTGCGATGCAACACACTGAAAAAAATATAGCACCCATACAACCAAACAAAAGTGTAAATACTGCTACCGAAGCAACGGTACAAGCGCAAGTAACAGATGCACCGGATGCTGCTATTAAAAACGAGATTAACGAGGCCGAAAAATTTGCTGAAACAGCAACACCACCTGCATTAGCCGAACAAAAAGACGAGGCACCAACTTCAACAGATGATGCAGCTATCAAAACCAGAGAAAACGAAACATTAAAAAACCGCATAGCATCGGTTGAGACGGTAAGTAAAAATAAAAAAACGCCTCAAGCTGCTGTTGCACAATCGGGTTTGGAAGCATCATTTAAATACGACATTTACGATAGTGCTGTTTCGCTTTATAACACTGCACAATACAAGGAATCATTAGCAAAGTTCGAAACCATTTTGCAGCATAATAGCACCAACAGCAACAGTAATTTTTATGCCGGCATGTGTTATTATCATTTAGGTAATTATACAATGGCAATACGCTATTATGAGCAAGCGGGTATTGATAAAAAAGCATTGTTGTACGAAGATGCTCTATACTATAAAGCTCTTTCGCTAAAAGCGTTGGGCCAAACCAATGAAGCAAAAAGCACCTTGCAAAAAGTTATCAAACTTAAAAGTACACACCAACACCAGGCTAAAAAACTTTTACAAAGCTGGTAATACTAAATTGCACATCATTGATTTTGATTTTTTATTTGAGGCATGAAAAAACCCAAACCCCCAGTTTCAAAACCAATACAGCAAACAAGTTACAGCGTACCGCATCATATAAAAGCATACATGGCAATTTGCCTTTTGGTGTTGGTAAGTTATGGTGCAGCCGTGTTTAACGGCTATGCCTTAGATGATTTTATTGTATTGGCAAAAAACAAATTTGTGCAACAAGGTTTTGCCGGCATTGCTTCAATATTTGGCAACGATACTTTTGCCGGTTTAAGCGATGCCAACACCATGGTGTTGACAGGTGGGCGCTACAGGCCGTTAAGTGTTGTGTCGTTTGCAATGGAGTATCAGCTATGGGGTTTGGCACCTGCTATATCACATGCCATTAATGTGCTTTTATATGCATGCAGTTGTTGTTTACTGTATCGTTGCTTACAATATGCCTGGCCATTTAAAGCATTTACACTAAGTGTTACTTTACTTTTTGCCGCATTACCCATCCATAGCGAAGTGATTATAAACATAAAAGGCCGTGACGATATTTTTTGCTTGCTGTTTTTTTTAAGCAGCATATTAATCTTATTAAAAAATAAAAACACCCTGAGCAGTTTCGTTTTATTACAAGCTGCTGTACTTTATTTTTTGGCACTTTTAAGCAAAGAAACAGCCATAACTTTTCTGGCTATTTATCCCTTTGTATTTGCATTTACAATGCACATTAAAAAAGCATTAATAAACAGTTGCTATATGCTTATACCGGTGTTGCTGTTTTTACTTATACGTCAGATGGCTGTAGGTGGCAATACCGGTGCCATAAGCACCGATGTGTTTAATAATCCATTTATACATGCAGATCGGTTGCAACGTCTGGCAACCGTTTTGTTAACCTGGCTTTTATACCTGCAAAAAATTGTTTGGCCTTCAAATCTTGCATATGATTATAGTTTTAATCAAATACCTATTACAGATTTTGGCAATCTGTGGGTTTGGCTTAGTTTGTTTATTCATGCAGGTATTACTGTATGGGCAATACTTCAATTTAAAACACAAAAATGGATAGCCTTTGCCTGGCTTTGGTATGTAGCAACCTTTAGTATTGTATCAAACTTGCTGTTTAACATAGGTGCACCTCTGGCCGATCGGTTTATGTATATCCCTTCATTGGGAATAATTTTATTAATTGTTCTTTGTCTTAACGCCTTGTTTAAAAACATAAAATCCGTAAACGAAAAACTAAGCGTTGGTATAACCATCATGCTTTTACTGCCCATGATATGGCACAATTACAGCCGATGCGCCAATTGGAAAAACAATCATGCATTATTTTTACACGATGTATTTGTAGTACCGCAAAATGCCAAAGCACAACTTAATGCAGGCTTATCTTATATTGAAATAGCACAACAAGATACCGTTAAGCCACAGTTACCTGTTATACAAAAAGCCATCGCTCACTTGCAAAACGGCATTAAAATATATCCGCAGTTTATTGATGGCTATTTAAACATGGGCGTAGCTTATAATACCATTGGCAATATTGATAGTGCGCTTTGGTGGTGGGATAAAGCCCGTACTATTGATGCATACAACAGTTCGCTAAAAACTTATGATGGTATAATGGCCGGGTATTTCTTACAAAAAGGGTTACAAGCCGGTACTACGCAAAACTTTGGCGTAGCGGTAACCAACTTAAAAAAATCGGTTGCATTAGATAGTACCAATGCCGAGGCCTGGTACAATTTGGGTGGTGCTAATTTTAGTATGGGTATGTATAACGATGCTGTTATTGCCTGGCAAAAAACCATAACTATTAATCCGGGGCATGCACAGGCAGCAGCGGGTTTACAAGCTGCTTTACAAAAAGTAAAACAACCGTAAAGCCATTACGTATTTTGGTTAAATACACCCCATTTAATAATCATAAAAAAATCTTGTTCCAAGGGTGTTAATCCATAATCGTAACAAAGCTTATATACATTACCCTTTTGGGTGGTGTGTGTATGTGTATGGTATTTAAAATTAAACCCATTGTCTAACAACTTTTGCTTGCTCACCTTGGCTTTGCCATCAGGGGACAGGCTTATCAGTATGCGCCTGTTTTTGCGTAATGCATTATTGATGTTGCGCATTTCGGCAGTAGTATCGCTGTTTGCTTTGTTATTAAAATTACTGCGGCATTGATCGTCACAAAATTTTTTATCAATACGACCTACTATTAGTTCGCCACATGATAAACAGGTTTTAGGTTGATCCATCTTTTTTTTGATTTGTAACGGTTGCTATATGTGTTAAATTTGATTAACTGCTAACAAGATATAAAAGCACTTTGTTTTTACAAAAAACCTGTTTAACCCTTGCCATTAAATTATTCAATTAAGCATATACTTGCTGTTTTAATATTTTGTTTAATGGCTTTGAAAAAATTAATTCCTGCCACTTTTTGTTTGTTACTGCCTGCACTTATTGCCCAAGCACAGCAAATAAAAAAACAACCGCTTAACCTGTTTGTACAATGGGGCTACAATCGCAGTCATTACCTCACATCCGACATTAAACTTACAGGCAGCAATTATAACTTTACACTGTATGATGTAAGCGCCACTGACGACCCATCGGCATTTGAAGCCGATGTTTACTTTAATCCGGCTAAACTTACCATACCGCAGTTTAATTTCAGAGTTGGTGTTTTGGTTAATAAATGGGCTTATTCCATTGGCTGGGATCATTTAAAGTATCGCATCAGGCAAGGGCAAACCGTTAAAATAACAGGCTACATCAGCCCCGAAGCATCGGACGTTTATGCCGGAAACTATCATGTAAATGATATGGTTTTGTATGATGATTTTTTAAAAATGGAACATACCGATGGTTTAAATTTTATTCATTTTAATGCCGATCGTTTTTTTACTGTTTTTCAAAACCCGTCAGGTAATATTAAAGCCCAATTATACGCAGGCATAGGTACCGGTGCCGTAACTCCCTGGACAGATACGCGTTTGTTCAACACCTTTTACCGAAATCCTTCAATACATTTTGCAGGCTGGGGCTTTTGCGCGCAGGCTGCACCACGGCTAACTTTTCTGAACGTTGTGTATATAGAGTGTGCCCTAAGTGTAGGCTACATGTACCTATGGGATATTTTAATTGAAAGACATAAACAAAATGCACAGCAACAAATTGTTTATTCTCAGCGCAATTTTTCATTAGGCTTTACTTTGCCTTTGAGTAAACAGTAATCAACAACCTAAAGCAATACTGCTGTTTTATGTAATGTTTTGTTGAAGTTCGTTATTGTGTGCCAAAACATGTTTTAAAAAACTAAAAACAATTTTTTGCACAACCCAATTCATGAAAATCCGTTTTAATTTGCCACCCAAAGCCTTGTGTCAGACTTCGCAAAGCAAGCCAATCTTTGACCGATTTTTAAAACAAATTAAACGCACAATAAATTTTAATAAACACAGCAACAATGAAAAATAAAAACCCGGATATAAAACTTAGGCCAACCGTTGTTTCCGACTTGAGTACTTTGTTTCAGTTTCAACTTGATAAAGAAGGCGGGCATCTGGCTGCATTCATGCCAAAAAACCATGACGACAAAGCTGCTTACATGATTAAATTGACAAAATTGCTAAACGACCCAACAGTAAATAATCAAACCATTTTACTTGACAATATTATTGTAGGAAGTGTTGCGAAATTTTTAATGGGAGACACCGCTGAAATTACTTATTGGATTGACAGAAAATTTTGGGGACAGGGAATTGCAACTAATGCATTAATTAACTTCCTTGCCATTGAGCCATCAAGGCCCATATATGGTCGTGTTGCTTTTGACAATTATGGTTCGCAAAAAGTATTAGAAAAATCGGGTTTTGTAAAAATAGGTTCCGACAAAGGTTTTGCAAATGCAAGACAAATTGAGATTGAAGAGTTTATTTATAAGCTTACTTAACGTGAAGTAAACAAAAAAGCCCTATTAATTTATTGATGATTTGTTGTATAATCATATTCATAAAGGGCTGATACGAGTACTATTAAAAGAAATGATTAATAGCAGATTTCTACTGGCATCCAAAAGTTTAGTGCGCTAACCTGCAAACCGGAAATTTTGCTCCCTGCCGGCCTTTATAATTTCTTTATCTTTATGCTTGCAAAAAATATAAAAATTAGTGGTTTCGCTAACTATTTATTACTTAAACTTCGCTAATGCTTGCTTGGTTATTGAAATGGTTTAAAACACAATGCATAAATAGATTTTTGTTAGGCATTGCCGGAAATTAATAACTGCACTTTTAAACATGGATGAAAATATTTTAAAAAACCTTGCCAACATACAAAAGCGGATACATGATGCCTGTATAAAAGCTGGCCGAAATCCGGATGAGGTAAAATTGCTGCTGGCTACAAAAACCGTTTCACCGCAACGCATTGAAATTGCATTACATGCAGGTTACACCTTAATAGCCGAAAATAAAATTCAAGAATTAAAAGAAAAGTTTGATGGCTTAAAAGATGTACCACATACCAATCATTTTATAGGCCATCTGCAAACCAATAAAATAAAGGATGTTTTAAAATATAATGTTGCCTGCATCCAATCGCTCGACCGTTTAGATTTAGCAGAAAAGCTACACTTGCGTTTGCAAGCCGTAAACAAAACCATGGAGGTTTTGATTCAGGTTAATACCTCGAACGAAGAAAGTAAATTTGGTTTAAACCCTGCCCAGGTTTTAGCATTTGTGCAGCAGGTTGCTGTTTTTAAAACCCTTAAAATAAAAGGGCTTATGACTATAGGTTTGTTTAGTAACGAAACCGAAAAAGTACGTATATGCTTTCAGTTACTTAAAAACATACAACAGCAAATTATTGCTTTAAATATACCCCAGGTTCAAATGCATGAACTTTCAATGGGTATGAGTAACGATTTAGAAGCCGCCATAGAAGAGGGTGCCACCATCATTAGAGTTGGCACAGCCGTTTTTGGTCAACGATTTTATCCTGATAGTTTTTATTGGAACGAAAATAAAACATAAGTTGCCAAGACCATTGCTTACCTAAACGGAGTTTTAATGCGAAGCTTTAATATGTAAATACAGCATAAATGCAGGTAAATAAATAGTCTTAATAGTTACCTGCATAACGCTATTTACCAAGTAAAATCAAACAGCAAAAAGTGTGTTTTGGTGGGAACCGAAAGTTGAAGATATATGGAACATTGTCTTGTGCTTCGGGAAAGAAAATGAAAAGAGAAAATAGAGTTTTCTTTTCGTCAGAAATAGAAGCAATTGTTAACGGGTTTCGACCTTGCGGACATTGTATGAAAACAGCCTATAAAAAATGGAAAATAAACATCATCAACGACTAAAGGCTAATGGCTATCAACTAATGGCTAAAGGCTAACCACTAACAAACATGGACCTGTTTAATTTTGAAATAGACAAAACAAAAAATTGGTTGCCACAGGATGGAACAGTAAACTATTATGGCAAGTTGCTCAATAAAAAAGAAGCTGATGTTTATCTAAACAGTTTATTGGAAACAATTGAATGGCGAAATGATGAGGCTGTAATTTTCGGAAAGAGAATCATCACCAAACGTAAAGTAGCCTGGTATGGCGAAAAGCCTTTTGAATACACTTATTCCAACACCACAAAATATGCGTTGCCCTGGACAAAAGAATTGCTGGAGTTAAAGACTTTGATAGAAATAGAAACAGGCGAAACATTCAATTCCTGTTTGCTCAATTTGTATCACAATGGAGAAGAAGGAATGGCCTGGCACAGTGATGGCGAAACTGATTTGAAAAAAGACGGAGCAATCGGCTCATTAAGTTTTGGAGCAGAACGAAAATTTGCCTTTAAGCACAAGCGATCCAATGAGAAAGTGGAAATGATTTTAGAACATGGAAGTTTATTAGTAATGAAAGATACTACGCAAACACATTGGCTGCACCGACTTCCTCCGACTAAAAAAGTAACCACACCAAGAGTAAACCTGACCTTTAGAACGATTGTAGAATAAAAAACAATGGCGACCTAATTTCAAAATTTTGAAAGATATATTGCCTCATGTATTTTGTAAATTTGGTTTTGATAATGACAGGATAATATGACTACAATCTACATCAAAAACATGGTTTGCAATCGCTGCATTATGGTAGTGGAAAACGAATTGCAAAAGCTGGGTTATCATCCGCAGAATATTAAATTGGGCGAATTGGAATTAGAAAGGGAAATCACCGATAAAGAAAAAGAAAGCATCAATAATCATTTACAAACTTTCGGATTTGAATTAATTGACGATAAAAAAAGCAGGCTCATTGAGCAGATAAAAAATACCATTATTGACTTGGTACATCATCAAGACAATGATAACAAGTCTAATCTTTCCGAAGTATTGAGCCATAAACTGCACCACGATTACAATTATCTATCTAACCTGTTTTCGGAAGTAGAAGGCATCACCATCGAAAAATATTTTATCGCCCAAAAAATTGAGAAAGTAAAAGAACTATTGGTATATGATGAATTATCGTTGAGCGAAATTGCGCTGCAACTTAATTATTCAAGCGTAGCGTATTTGAGCAATCAGTTTAAAAAAGTAACCGGTCTTACCCCAAGTCATTTTAAACAAATAAAAGAAGACAAAAGAAAACCGCTGGATAAACTATAAATCTTACAAATCAATTCCATAATTCCACAACATCCATTGCTGTTATAATCGCCAACTTTGTAAAGCGAATTAAAATAACAGATTATGGCAATTCAAAATAATGAAATCATTTACCTGCCGCTCGAAAACGTAGAGAGCGAACATTGTGCTTTAATAGTTGATAAAGGACTGGCACAGGTAAACGGCATCAAATCGCACAAAGTAGAACTCAACAACCGCAGGGCTGCTATTACCGTAAAGGATAATGAAGTGGTAAGCAATGCTGTAAAAGCCATTAAAGATTTAGGCTATGGTGTTTCTACCGTCAAACATACTCTCCCGGTATTGGGTATGACCTGTGCCTCTTGTGCCGGTAGTGTTGAAAGCATTACACAGCAGCAGGAAGGCGTAGTGAATGCATCAGTAAATTTTGCCACAGGAAATCTCACCGTTGAATTTCTTCCCAATATGACCAGTGCAGACAAACTGCAAAAAGCAGTGCAATCCGTAGGTTATAATTTATTGATTGAAGAAGAAAGCAAACAACAGGAAACACTTGAAAGCATTCATGCAGAAAAATATCAACAACTAAAAAACAAAACCATCAGGGCAGTCATTCTTTCTTTGCCTGTTGTGGTTATTGGTATGTTCTTTATGGATATGCCTTATGGCAATTTAATTATGTGGGCATTTGCTACACCTGTAGTAGTATGGTTAGGCCGGGATTTTTTTATCAATGCCTGGAAACAAGCCAAACATCGCTCTGCCAATATGGATACATTGGTTGCATTGAGTACAGGCATCGCTTATTTGTTTAGTGTGTTCAATATGTTGTTTGCCGATTTTTGGCATCAGCGTGGCTTGCATCCGCATGTATATTTTGAAGCCGCAGCCGTTGTTATTGCTTTTATTTTGTTAGGTAAATTATTAGAAGAAAAAGCCAAAGGCAACACATCATCAGCCATTAAAAAATTGATGGGCTTGCAACCTAAAACAGTAACAATTTTATTAGCTGATGGAACTGAAAAACAAATAGCTATTGAAGAAGTACAGGTGGGTGATGTTATCCTTGTAAAACCCGGTGAAAAAATTGCTGTTGATGGCATGGTACTATCGGGCAATTCTTATGTGGACGAAAGTATGCTGAGTGGTGAGCCGGTGCCTGTATTGAAAAAAGAAAACGAAAAAGTGTTTGCCGGAACCATTAATCAAAAAGGAAGTTTTCAGTTTAAAGCGGTGAAGGTTGGTAAAGAAACCATGCTTGCCCAAATAGTAAAAATGGTGCAGGATGCACAAGGCAGTAAAGCACCCGTACAAAAATTGGTAGATAAAATTGCAGGTATTTTTGTGCCGATAGTCATCGCAATAGCTATACTCACATTTATATTATGGTTGGCATTGGGTGGCGAAAATGGAGTGGTACAAGGATTAATGACTGCCGTTACGGTATTGGTTATCGCTTGTCCCTGTGCGTTAGGATTGGCAACACCAACCGCCATTATGGTGGGTGTAGGTAAAGGTGCAGAAAACGGAATTTTAATTAAGGATGCAGAAAGTTTGGAGCTGGCTAAAAAAGTTGATGCCATTATTTTAGACAAAACCGGAACCATTACCGAAGGTCGTCCACAAGTTACCGGCATACAATGGTTGAATAATGATGAAGCCGCTGCAGCTATTTTATTGAGCATCGAAAAACAATCGGAACATCCATTGGCAGAAGCGTTGGTGAAATATTTCGAGAAGGCACAAAGCGTTGCATTAACAGCCTTTGAGAGTATTACCGGTAAAGGCGCCAAAGCACAATACAACAATGAAACTTATTTTGTAGGCAATAAAAAACTTTTGGTTGAAAACGATATCAGCATTGCAACAACTTTGCAACAACAAGCCGCTGAATGGGGAAATCAATCCAAAACCGTTATTTGGTTTGCTGATAGCAAACAGGCTCTTGCTGTTATTGCTATTTCTGATAAGATAAAAGAAACATCCATTGCTGCTATCAAACAATTACAGGATATGGGCATTGACCTCTATATGCTTACAGGCGATAATGAAGCTACGGCAAAAGCCATTGCTGCACAAACAGGCATACAGCATTACAAAGCCGAAGTATTGCCACAACACAAAGCCGATTTTGTAAAAGAATTGCAGAGCCAGGGAAAAGTTGTAGCAATGGTAGGCGATGGAATTAATGACAGTACTGCATTAGCAACTGCTGATGTAAGTATAGCCATGGGCAAGGGAAGCGATATTGCCATGGACGTAGCAAAAATGACAATCATTTCATCCGACCTTAATAAAATACCACAAGCCATCAAACTATCAAAAGACACCGTAGCCACCATCAAACAAAATTTGTTTTGGGCATTTATCTACAATGTAATTGGCATCCCCATTGCAGCCGGTATTCTTTATCCAATAAACGGCTTCTTACTCAACCCAATGATTGCAGGCGCAGCAATGGCTTTGAGCAGTGTGAGTGTAGTGAGTAACAGTTTGCAATTGAAATGGAAAAAGTAAAACTTACAAATCAAATAAGAAATAACGCAACAGTCCATCGCTGTACTCTTTCGAAATTTGCAGTATCAAACAACATATAAAAATCAGAACAATGGAAAACAAAGAAATAAAATTCAAAACCAATCTTAATTGTGGTGGATGTGTATTAAAAGTTCAAGCCGATTTAAATAACCATGTTGGTGTTTCTAAATGGAATGTAGATATCAGCAATCCAGATAAAATATTAACGGTGCAAATGGA
The DNA here is from genome assembly GCA_016788165.1 of Bacteroidia bacterium. Lineage (GTDB taxonomy): Bacteria > Bacteroidota > Bacteroidia > AKYH767-A > OLB10 > JAEUTH01. The sequence continues at coordinate 29,772 of JAEUTH010000011.1, forward strand.
GGGCATTACCGAATATGAAGTAATTGGCATTATTAAAAGCAAGGGGTTTAAGGCGGAGGCGTTGAACGATTAATTTTCTCTTTAGCATGGTGGTTTATATAACGGATAAAGCATTTGCGAAAGCTTCGGGAACAAAAATAAAGACTTGTTTGTGGAGAATGGCGAAACCAATATTCGAACCTGTTAAAAGCCTGAATATGTTTCAGAAATAGTAAATAAATTGTTGCACTTTTACCAAACGAACCTTAAAATTTCTGAATAATGAAATTATACACAACACTATCAGAAGCGATCAACGACCTAACAAAAAAAGGTTATATCACTAACTTCAACATAAATCAAAGCTGTATTGAATGTGGTGAAAGTAAAGTTCAACTTCAACCAAGCGAGTTTGAAATTGAAAGGGTGTATCGGTTTCAGGACATGTCCGATGTTGATAATGAAGACATCTTATACGTTATCTCTTCCAAGAAAAATAACATGAAAGGTCTTTTGGTAAATGCCTATGGAATATACTCAGATAGCACAGCAACAAGTTTGATTGATAAATTGAAAATCTAAATAAAAATCGCAAGTGCAATATGTAAAACACAAATTTAAAATAGAATAAAGTATAACCCACATCAGTAAATTTCTTGTAGGCTGACAACTTCCTATACGGCAGAACGGCATGGTAGGGCCATTTATTTACATAGATCACATGGGCTGGTATGCGAGGTGTAGTATCATTAGCTGCTGCACTTTCTATTCCACTATACTTATAAGATGGCAGCGATTTTCCGCAAAGAAATTTAATCTTGTTTATCACCTTTATTGTAATCCTTTTAACCCTAACCATTCAGGGATTAACGCTGCCGTTTTTTATCAGAAAAGCAGCATTAAAAGAAATAGATTATCCAGAGCATGAACATAAAGTGGCTTTGGCTTTGGATAAAGAACTATTTAAAGTTTCATTGGATTATCTTCATGAAACATTCTCTAAGAACGACCAAAAAGAGAAACGATTTCATGGCATTGTTACCACGCTCAAAGAACAATTGTATGAAGAAGAAGAAAACACGAAACGTTGTGCTGTTTGTTAGAAGCGGTCTGGTCGTCAAGTCAGTTTTCAAAAAAGTGTTCGGTTAAAGTCCGTCAGTTCAATGTTAATAGGCGACCAAATGGTTGCAGGCAACAGACCGATTACAAACGGTTAAATCCGTTTTTTATCAGAAGTAAACGGAAATCGTCCGACTTGGTATTATGGTTGGTGCTTCATTTGTCGGCATCAAACAATAAAAATTATAAATCATTTAAAACAGTAAAGTCATGAACAATTTAAGAAACAGTGTACGCTTAATCGGTTATTTAGGTAGCAATCCCGAGTTAAAAGAATTTGAAAAAGGTGGTAAGGTTGCCCGCATCAATATTGCCACTAACGAATCATACACCAATCAGAAAGGCGAAAAGGTTGTTGACACAACCTGGCATACCTGTGTGGCATGGGGAAAAAGTGCCGATTATGCAGCCAAGTATTTTACCAAAGGCAGTGAAGTAGCCATTGAAGGCCGCCTTACCCAACGTCAGTACACCGATAAAGAAGGCGCTAAAAAGTATATAACTGAAATTGTTGTAAACGAAATGATGGTTTGCGGTAAAAAAGCCCCAACTGAATAATTTAATGCATTAAAACTAAAAGTATGCAGCAAAAAAAAGGGCCGTGATTGTAATCACAGCCCTTTTTTTATTTATGATAACGTTTAACCTTTTAAAGCATTTGCGCCACCAACAATTTCAAGAATTTCGTTTGTAATAGCTGCCTGACGTGCTTTATTATAAAATATGCGTAAGCTTCGTAGCAACTCACCTGCATTATCGGTTGCTTTACTCATGGCTGTCATACGGGCACCGTGCTCACTTGCATGCGAATCAAGTGTGGCTTTATACAATTGTATTTTTATTGATTTAGGGATTAAGTCTAATACGATTGACTCTTTATCCGGTTCAAAAATATAATCGTTTATCATGCCTTTTTTTGCATCTGTTGTTTCGGCTTGTACTATGGGTAATACTTGTTCGCGAGTAACAACCTGCACAACTGCATTTTTAAAACGATTATAAACCACTTCAACCTTATCATAATTACCGGTTGCAAATTCGTCCATAATATGGTCGGCAATGGGTGCAACTGAGTCAAATGAAAGATTGGCAAATACTTCGCTATGGCTTGATAAAAACAGGTTTTTGTTTTTGCTGAAAAAGTCGGCTGCTTTTTTTCCAATGCACATCACTTTTACATTGCCTGCAGCGGCTTGTGGTGCATAGTTTTCGGCTATGATATTGTTTACCGACCTGATAATGTTGGCATTAAAACCACCACATAATCCACGATTACTGGTAACTGCAACAATAAGCACTTTTTTTACCGGTCGCACGGCTGCAAATGCACCACCGGTACTTGCATCCAATGTACCCGAAACATTTTGCAAAACCTCTTGCAGTTTATTAGCATAGGGACGCATTTGCATAATCGCATCGGTAGCTTTACGCAATTTGGCAGCACTTACCATGTTCATAGCCTTGGTAATTTGCTGTGTTGATTGCACCGATGCAATGCGTATTCGTATTTCCTTTAAGTTAGCCACGCTGTTATTATTTGCTGGTTTGCTGGCTACTTTGCTTACTGCATTTTGCCTTACGGTTTAATTTTAAATTTAGTTTGCGTACGATGTTGCCAACTCTTTCCCAACCGCTTCAATGGTTGATGTTACGGCATCGGTTAACTGGCCTTGGCGCAATAATTCCAATACATCTTTATGTTTCGACTCCATAACGCCTAAGAAGGTAGCTTCAAACTCGCGCACTTTATTTACAGGTACATTACGTAGTAATCCTTTAGTACCTAAGTAAATAATTGCTACTTGTTGTTCAACACGCAAAGGCGAATACTGGCCTTGTTTTAATATCTCCACGTTACGCGCACCTTTATCCAAAACTGCTTTAGTAGTGGCATCTAAATCGCTACCGAATTTACTAAATGCTTCTAGTTCGCGGTACTGTGCCTGATCGAGCTTTAAAGTACCGGCTACTTTTTTCATGGATTTAATTTGGGCATTACCTCCAACACGCGATACGCTGATACCTACGTTAATAGCAGGACGCACACCTGAGTTAAATAAGTTTGCCTCTAAAAATATCTGACCATCGGTAATAGAAATTACGTTAGTGGGGATATAGGCCGAAACGTCACCGGCTTGTGTTTCGATAATAGGTAAAGCTGTTAATGAACCGCCTCCTTTAACTTTGCCTTTAAGTGGTGCAGGTAAGTCGTTCATGTTGGCTGCAATTTCATCGTTATTGATAATTTTTGCAGCACGCTCTAATAAACGGCTATGTAAATAAAATACGTCACCGGGATATGCTTCGCGTCCGGGTGGTCTGCGTAATAAAAGTGATACTTCGCGATAAGCTACAGCTTGTTTTGATAAATCATCATAAACAATTAAAGCCGGGCGGCCGGTATCTCTAAAATATTCGCCAATTGCAGCACCTGCCATTGGTGCATAAAACTGCATGGGAGCAGGGTCGGCTGCAGTTGCTGCAACAACTACTGTATAGGGCATGGCACCTCGTTCTTCCAAAGTTTTTACTATTTGTGCAACGGTAGAACCTTTTTGTCCTACGGCAACATAAATACAAAACACCGGTTGACCTTTGTCATAAAACTCGCGTTGGTTTATGATGGTATCAATACAAACTGCTGTTTTACCGGTTTGACGGTCGCCAATAACCAATTCGCGTTGGCCACGGCCAATAGGAATCATGGCATCAATAGCCTTAATACCCGTTTGTAGTGGTTCGGTAACAGGCTGGCGGAAAATTACACCGGGCGCTTTGCGTTCGATAGGCATCTCTACAACTTCACCTGTTATGGGTCCTTTGCCGTCAATAGGGTTTCCTAAAGCATCAACTACGCGGCCTAACATACCTTCGCCTACTTTAATAGAGGCTATTAAGCCGGTACGTTTGGCTGAGTCGCCTTCTTTCAAATTACCTTGAGGGCCAAGTAATACAGCACCTACGTTATCTTCTTCCAGGTTTAATACAATGCCTTTAACACCGTTCTGAAATTCAATAAGTTCGCCTGATTGTACTTTATCCAATCCGTAAATACGGGCAATACCATCACCTACTTGTAGTACAGTACCTACTTCTTCAAGTTCGGCTGCGGTTTTAAAGTTTGATAGTTGCTCGCGCAAGATGGCTGTAATTTCAGCCGGTTTTATTTCTGCCATAGTGTTTGGTGTTTACTGGTAGCGTTTTTATTAATTATTGCCTTTAACGGGCATTCATTCTGTTGGCTTCGAAGCCGCGTTTTAAATTATTTAGTTTAGAGGTAAGGCTTTTATCTTCCTGTTTATCATTAACACGTAAGATATAACCTCCCAATATTTCAGGATTTACTTTTTCTATCAAAACGATATCGCGGTTTAATTGCGCTTTTAATTTTGTTTTAATCTCACTACGCAATTTTTCGTCAATTGCAACTGCAGTAGTAATTTGTGCTTCAATTACATTGTTTGCCTCATTGTGCATTTGCATAAACGATTCGGCAATTGCTTCCATGTAGTTTTCGCGGCCTTTATCAATAAGCATATCCACAAAATCTAATGTTTGTTTAGATAGCAAGTTTTTAAAAACGGCATTAAATACTTCTGCTTTTTTGGTAGGTTTTAAAATAGGGCTATGAAACACGCGATCGAGTTCGCGGTTTTCGTCAACTAATTTATTTATCAGTTGCATATCGGCAAACACACGGTCGAGCTGTTGATTGGTTTTTGCGTAATCAAATAAAGCTTTGGCGTAGCGGTAGGGTATTTGTGTGGCACTCATGCTGTTTAACTTTAAGCAGTGTGTTTATTAATTAAACTTTAGGTCCTTAATCATATCATTAACCAAGGCTTTGTGTTGCTCGGGGCTGTTTAATTCACGTTGAATCACCTTTTCAGCAATTTCAATTGCCAGTGACGATACTTGATTTTTCAACTCGGTTACAGCAGCATTCTTTTCGCTGATTATGGCTTCGCGCGCTTGGGTAAGCAGGCGGTCGGTTTCGGCTTGGGCTTTTGATTTGGCTTCGTTTATGATAGCCTCTTTGGTATCGCGGGCTTCCTTTAATAAAGTATCGCGTTGGCTGCGTGCTTCGGCCAATATTTTTTCATTATCCGACTTTAGTCGAACCATTTCTTCTTTGGCATTTTTAGCTGCATCTAATGCGTCAGAAATTGAGCGCTCGCGCTCCTGCAATCCGTTTAAAATTACAGGCCAGGCAAATTTCTTTAACAGAAAAAACATGATGCCAAACCAAACTAGCATCCAAAATATGAGTCCGTATGAGGGCGTGAGTAATTCCATGTTTTATTTTTTTGACAGTTGTTTTATTGTTTGAAACACTTGTGTGATTACTTAAAACAACCTCATTTGTAACCAAGCGTTACAAATGAGGTTTGTGTTTTACCGTAATAAGCTTGTATTACTTGGTTAAAATAACCAATAAGCCAATTACCATTGCAAAGAATGCAGCACCTTCAACAAGAGCGGCAGCAACAATCATGTTCGAACGAATGTCGCCTACAGCCTCGGGCTGACGTGCAATACCTTCCATAGCACTGCCACCAATACGGCCAATACCGATACCGGCACCTACTGCAGCTAAACCAGCACCTAAACCGGCTAAACCATATCCGATACCAATGTTTGATGCAGTTTCGGCAGCTTGTAATAAAATTGATGATAACATAATGTGTAAGTATTAAAGTGTTTAAAATCGTTTATTTAAAATTGAATTAATGTGCATCGTGTGCATGTGCATGATCATCGTGCGACTCGAGTGCAGCACCAAAATATAATGAGGTTAATAAGGTAAATACATAGGCCTGAAGAAATGCAACCAATAACTCCAATGCACCCATAAAAATGGTAAAGGCTATTGTGAAAACCGATACGCCATAGCCACCCGCTGCACTCATCTCACCAAATATAAAAATCAATGAGAAGAATGATAAGGCAATAATGTGGCCTGCTGTTATGTTAGCAAACAAACGGACCATCAATACAAATGGTTTAAGGAATATACTTAGAATTTCTATTGGTGTTAAAATGAGTAGCACCCCTTTTGGCACACCGGGCATTGCAAATACGTGCATCCAGTAATCTTTGGTTCCATTTAAGGTGGTTATTATAAATACCAAAACAGCCAAAGTAAGGGTAACAGAAATGTTGCCGGTTATATTGGTACCTCCCGGAAACACAGGAACCAAACCTAACAGGTTGTTAAGCCAAATGAAGAAGAATACCGATAATAAAAATGGCAGAAAACGTTTGTAATGTTTTTCGCCAATGTTGGTTTTAGCTATATCATCGCGCACAAATAATATTAGCGGCTCCATAAGCGATTGTAGTCCTTTTGGTGCTTGTCCGGTACGTTTGCCGTAAGCTTTTGCTACCGACAAAAACAAAAAGAACATTATTAAGCAACTTAGCATAATGCTGAATGCATTTTTGGTAAGCGAGAAATCTAACAGGGCATCGGTGGTTACCTGGTCAATGGTTGCGTGGTGAGCGTCAATTGACTCGGTTTCATTTACAGCTACCACTTTATGACCTTGTAACATGTAGCCATTATAAGTTTGATGGCCATGATGAAAGTGGCTGCTCATAAAAAAATCCAAACCGCGCTGACTGCTATAAATAATTATTGGTAGCGGAATGGTAATGCTGTTTGCACCTTCACCGGCAATGTGCCAATCGTGTGCATCAATTACGTGATCGATGATTGTTTTGCCCGGATTAAACTTTTCAGTTGCATGGCCGGCTGCATCATGGCTTGTCTCAGTTGCATGGTTGTTTGCGTCAGTATGTTCTGTTGATTCAGAACTGGCAAGGCATACAGCGTTAGCACAGGCTAAAAACACAATTAAAACAAGGGTTTTAAGGCTTAATACCTTCTCAATGCTTAGTGCTACAAGGCTTTTCATGTTTATGGCTGATAGGGTTTTTAAAACTCGGGCGCAAAAGTATAAATTAAACTTTCTGAAAAAAGTTTTTTGACTAAACAAAGGTCAAGCCTTTGGCTTGATTTTAAAAACAGCGGTGTTTTTTACGCTAAAAACTTACGGGCTATGAGTTTACCGTTTCGAATACGAGCAGCCATTCATTGTCTTGTTGCATGCTACGCTTAAATACTAAGCCTAATTTTGTAAGCAGGTTTATGCTGGGCGAGTTAGCTGGCAGTGTAATGCCGGCAATGGTACCCCAAATGGGTAGCTGTTTTTGTAATAATATTTGTGTTGACTGGTATGCAATACCTTTACCCATAAATTGTGGTAGCAGTGCAAAGCCAATGTCGGCATGGGGTAGGTAGTTACGTTTTAACATGGTGTTTAGCCCAACACATTGTTGTGTTTGTTTGTGAAAAATTACCCAATAATATGCAGCCGGAATTTGTTCTGTTTTTTCGATATATCGGTGTGCATCGTTTAATGTATAAACATGCCTGTTGCCAATATTGTTTAGCCAACCTGTGGTGTTAAGTAGTAGTTTAATAAAAGTGGCATGTGCTTTTTGCAGTGGCAGTAACTGCAAATCGGTGGTTTGATAACTAAGCTGGTGAATCATTTTGTGATGTGGATTGTAATTGTTGCACGTAATACATATCTATTTCGCCTTTGTTTTTTGCCATTATTTTGCCACGATACTGACAGGTAAATTCATGTTTCACCAAATGATACGTGCTGCCACTAATGTTAACTTTACCGGGGTCGCTGCTCGACTCCATGCGCGAAGCAATGTTAACGGCATCGCCCCAAATATCGTAAGCAAATTTTTTAATGCCTACTATACCGGCAACAACGGGCCCGGTGTGCAAGCCAATACGTAACTCCCATTTTAGGGTTGGTTGGCTTTGTTCTTTATTAATAAGTGCCAGGTTGTGTTCGGCAAACTTTTTCATAAAAGCTTGCATTTCTAATGCTGCAAGCACACAGTCAACAGCATGCGATGTGTTGGTAATAGGTAACCCTCCGGCACACATATAACTATCGCCAATGGTTTTAATTTTTTCGATACCGTATTTGCTGATTATTTTATCAAACTCGCTGTAGCAATAGTTTATTTCATTTACCAATTGCTGTGCTGTTAGTCGTTCGCTTAAAGCTGTAAAGTTTTTAAAGTCGGTAAAAAGTATGGTTACTTCTTTAAAGTCCTTAGCATGGGCTGCTCCTGTTTTTCGCAGTTCATCAGCAGTTTCGGCAGGTAAAATATTTAAAAGCAGTTGGTCGCTTCTGCGTTTTTCATCAGCAATTTTATTGCGTTGTTTAAAAATGATAAATGCCGATAGTAATGCCAGGCAAAAGCTAACCACAAAAAAATTACGTATAAGCTTTTGTTTTTGTAATTGACTTTCGGCTTGGGCTTGATTTAATTGTTGTGTTGTAATGGTTTGTTGGCGCTGCTTTTCGAAACTATGTGCCATTTGAATTTGGCTGATTTTTGCATTGTTTTCGCTAAAGTTCTGAAACAGGTAAATGCTATCCTTAAAATTACGTGCCTCGTATGCTTTTTTAAAATTTTTATTTAGTAATGCCGTGTACTCTAAGGCTTCATAGGCTTCGAAAATATGACTAACGCTTTTCGACTTTAGCGCATAGGCAACGCTTTGTTCGGCATAGTTTGCAGCTTTGTCTAACTGGTTAATTTTTCCATATACCATCGCAAAATCATGGTACAAACCGGCATAATGTGCATCGTTTGGGTGCTTGTTTAATGTATTTAAAGAAATGTTGTAGTAATACAGGGCTGAGTCATAGTTACCTAATCGCATGTGTACATAACCAATCAGGTTATAGTTTTTATCGGTTATAACTTCAGATTGCTTGTTTCCGATTGCCAACGATTTTCGAAAACTTTGCATAGCCTCATCCCACAAAAACAAATCGGCCTGACAATGGCCAATGTTTTGGAGGCATTGGGTTAAACGCACTGTATCGTTTTTAATCCGGTAGATATCGAAAGCTTTCTGTTGATAGTCTAATGCTTTTTTAAAATCTTTTAGTCGCCAGTATAAATAGCCTAAGGCCGCTTCGGCATCGGCTTCAATGTTTTTATCTGAAGTGCGAACGGCTATTTCTAAAGCTGAATCGGCTAATTGTTTGGCTTCAATGTATAATGCTGCTTTGGTTTTTTCGTGGCACCAATAAAGGTATTGATTGGCGCATGCCGTATCAGTTGGAAACTGTTCGATACGATTAATCAGTGATTGAAAAGAGCTGTCGGTTTGTGCCACCCCATGTGTGTGCTCCATCAGGTACACACAACAAAATAACAAACATTTAAACAGTCTAAAATTCATACGTACAACAAAAATAAAACTAAATAAACAGGGCGCAACCTTGCGAGGTTACGCCCTGTAAAAGCGATGTTACAAAAAGTTTTAAAATGAGGCCCTGATTGTAAAACTAAAACTACGACCTGCTGCATTTATGCCTGATGCAAAGGTGCGGTATTGTGTGTCTAAAATATTTAAAACCCCGGCTTGTAGCATCAGGCTTTTATTAAGCTGATAGCCAGCACGCAGGTTTATTGTTAGCCATGCCGGCATGCCATCAACAGTTGCATATTCTAAATTGTCTTCGCCACTGTTGCTATAATCTTTAAGCGCTTTTTTACCATTAAAGTTTGTCCACAACTCGGCATTAAATTTCGATTTTTGATATTGTAAGCCTAAACGACCGTACAATGGTGGTATATGGTCAAGAGGTATATCAGTAGTGTCGGTTTTTATGCGTCCATAGGTATAGGCAACCGATGCTGTGGCCGTAAAATTTGTGCCTAAGTCAGCATAAATACTGCTGCTAAATCCATAAATAAATGCTTCGGTATTGTTTTGGCTGGCCATAACTCTGCTAAGTACACCATCATACATTACACTATCGGCACCATTAAGTGTGGCAGGTGCTGTTTGTATGGCATCTTTAAACCAGGTGTAAAAACCCACATTTTCCCAGCGTACCGTTTTGCCAAAATACTTGGTTATATTTAATTCGGTATTGTACGTTTTTTCTGGTTTTAAATCGGGGTTGGGAATAATAAGCGAGCCCGGTTCCGAGTCGAAAACCTTACCCAAATCATCAACATTGGGTGCTCTAAAACCGGTACTTGCTAACACCGAAAATTTCCATTGTTCCGTTGGCAAATAAACCAAGCCCAAATTACCACTTAAAGCCGTGTTGTTTTGTGTTACATCATCATAAGGAAACGGGAAAAATGTTTTATCGGTAAACTCCGAATACAAATGAATGGCTTGCGCCCTGATGCCTGCATTTATACTAAGTGTCTTATTTAACTTAAATGTATTTGTAACATATACAGCAAAGTTACTCATGGTATTATCGCCACCCGGATAACGTGTGTCTAACGATGTTGAAACTCCGGTTACAATATTTTCTCTGCGTGCAAATGAGTTTAACCATTGGTATTGTCCTTCGAAACCCAGCCTGAAATTGTTGTTATCAGTATTCCGACTAAAATCAACATTAAATCCAAGCATATTCACTTCTTCGGTACGATGCCCGAGATTGTTGCTTTTATACCTGCGGTTATGCCTGCTTTCAATTACATTTTGATAGTTGATATTTGCATTAATGTTTTGAAAAAAATGTTCCTGATTTTGTAAATGCATTTCGTAAGCGGCAAGCAAACGTGTTTGCGGTCCATAGTACCATTCGGCAAATGCCAAATCCCCATTTCCACTCAATTCGGTTAACCGGTCATAACGAGGTATATCAGACGAAGTACTGTATTGCAAATTTACTACGTGAGTAAGATGCTTGTTTTGTTTGAATAAAAATTTCTGCAAAACATCTACCTGATTATATCCGCTAAACTTTTGCATCCATTTATCGTTGTTGGCCACTATACTGTCTTTGCCTTCGATACGGTCGATGTAATAAGGTCTCATACCAAAAACCGAATCCTGAAACAATTTGTTTCGCCCCGATTTCTGATCACCCATGTCGCTATAAGTTACCGAAGTGAGAGAACCAAAACGTTTGCCGGCTATATTTAAATCGAGGTGGCCGGTTTTTTCATTGTTAATACTTCCGTAACGTGCGTAGGCATTGCCATTAAGTAGTAATTTATCGTTTGATAATTGCGGGTTGCGCGTATGCATGTGTATAACACCACCCAAAGCATCGCTTCCATATACCGTACTCGATGGCCCATACAATATATCAACCCGTTCAAAAACATTTTGATCAAAAGTGAGTATATTTTGGAGATGGCCCGAACGATAGATTAAATTATTCATCCGTACATTATCTAACGTGAGTAATATACGACTTGCTTCAAAACCACGGATAGCCGGGCTTCCGCCACATTGCTGGCTGGTTTGCACATTTAAATTACCGGTTAGCATGATTAATTCTGCCGTGTTTTGCGCATTGAGGGTTTTTATCTGTTTAGCATTAATGGTACTAAATTGCTGCACTACTTCTTTGCGCTTTTCTTCAACCTTATTTACAGAAATTACAGCTTCTTTAAATTCGATAATTTTATTGGTTGTATCTGGTGCTTGTTGTGCAAACAATTGCAAACAACTTGCGTATAATAATATAGTTATGATTGGTTTTTTCATTGAATATAAAATATGGGTTAATACAAAAGCACAGCAATGCCATTTTACAAAGCTGCTTTTGTATAATAATTAGGGATTTAATTAAATGCTGTTAGTTAAGCCACTTTAGGTGGAGGCACAATGAGCCCATAGAACCCCGAAATAGTATTTGTTTGGCATGGCTGAAACAGGGTAAGGCGCATTAAAGGCATACGCTCAAAATTAAATGCATTAAACACGGTGCCAATAAACATGCCTACCGCTTTTAAACTTATTCCTTTTTTAGCATGATGCATGAGTTGATATGCCTGATGCATAGCAGCTTCTTTTGTATCGGCAATGGCTGTAACAAAAACCCGATTGCCCTGTACTTTAACCGTTATTAAATCGAACCACTGTTTGTTTAAACAAATTTCACGTGCATTAACTTTTGCCTTTTTAAATGCTGCAACACCTAAGCTAAATTGCACAATCTTTTCAGGCATTTTACTGCGTACGTCTTTATAGTGTTTAAACAATGCCAATGGGTAACAAATGGTAGCAGCCAAAGCATTAAACAATATAATGCCTGTTAAAAAACAGGCTATACTTATGCGTATATGTTTTTGCTGTATCACCATCACAATGATACTAAAGTATTGCATTTGTTTTATATCAAACTCAGAAATGAAATGGAACATCTCCAATTCATTCGGTTTGTTTCTTCAGCAGTAAACAATATGGTATTATTGTTTACTGCTTTATAAAACGCTGTTTTTCGTTAGCTACTATAAGCATATAAACACCCGGCTTAATTGTAGAAACGTTTATATCAGTTTCGGTAAACATTGCATTAAGCGTAGTTGTTTTAATCAATCGGCCTGTTGCATCAATAATGTGAGCTTCGGTGTTTGTTTCTATACTATAATCAAAATGTAAATGGTCGGTAACAATATTTGGATAAATGTGTAACCATGTGTTTGCATCCGGTTCATCGGCCACGGTGCGTGCTGTGGCTGTAATATTAAAATTACGTACAATGGTATCGCCATTGTAAATACATCTGTATTGCCAGGTACCTACCGCTTCGTTTGACGCAATGGTAAAATACCAGTACCAATAAGATGCTGCATAATGAACACTAAATGTATTATTCCAACTGCTATAGGTGGTACCATTGGGTCGTGTTATACGATAACTGGCAACGCTGCCACTAACCTGGTCGTGAAAATAGCTGGCAAAATAAACCACGTTGCCACGTACAAATGATGTGGCCTCATTGGTGGTTTCGATGGTAGGGCATGACGGATATACCGGAGGGGTGCTATGCGTAGCAATGTGATTTAAATGCGAATCGTAATAGGGTAGTTGATTTTTCCACCAAGAGTTATTGTTTAAGGTATTACAAGCTCCCTGATAAGGATCAATAAGTGTATTGGATGCATTGTACACTTCAAAATGCAGGTGCGGGCCAGTAGAATTACCGCTACTGCCTACCTTACCAAGCTTTTCGCCAATGGCCACTGTGTTGCCTACCACTTTATTGGTTAATGAGTTTTTTTTCATGTGGCCGTACCAAGCAATGCTGCCATCTGCATGTTGTACATACACTGCATTCCAATTACCGCTGCCAAAGCCACAGTTGTTATCAGCATTGCCATCATACTTACCTACTATGGTTCCAGCGGCAGCAGCAACTATATTTGCCGCACCTTCTTTTTTCATTTTCCATGGATATGGCCATAAAAATATATCAATACCTTGGTGATTGTAGCCCGTTATGTCATAAGTGCGTGTGCCGCAGTTATAATCTTGCAAGGCATTTTGTGCAGGGTTGTGGTCCACATAATTGCCTATGCCATACACATATTTGTAGGTTGTACCAGCTTGCTTCACAGGCCACCTGAATTTAGGTGGTGCCATTAAACTTTTTTGCAAAGCGCCTTTTAGTTCAAGCGTTTTAATGTTTTGTTGTACATCCTGCCAAATTAATTTTTGTTGTGCAGGGCTTATACATTCGGCATGTGAAATTTGATATGAGCCTCCACCTTGACCCAGTAACTGTGCCTGTGTACTAAATGTAACAAGCATACATGTAATAGCAAGTAGTTGTTTTTTCATAGCAATGGTTTTAAAATTGAATGTTCTAATTTAATAATTAAACCATTCATATTACGCTTTGAAATTTAACTTTAAATATAAGCGATAGCTAATGCGCATAAAAAAACCAGCATAGCCGGTTTTAATACATTTTATTTTTCAAATCGTTTCGATACAGCATCCCAGTTAACCACATTCCACCAGGCCGTAATATAATCGGGCCTGCGGTTTTGATAGTTCAGATAGTATGCATGTTCCCATACATCGCATCCCAATAAAGGCAAGCCTTTTACTTCGGCAACATCCATTAGTGGATTATCCTGGTTGGCTGTGCTTGTTACAGCTAAGCTGCCATCGTCAAGTTTAACAAGCCATGCCCATCCGCTGCCAAAACGTGTTGCACCTGCTTGTGCAAATTTGGTTTTAAAATCATCAAAGCTACCAAAGGCCGTATTGATGGCTTCGGCTAATTTACCGGTGGGTGCGCCACCTGCATTGGGTGCCATAATCTCCCAAAACAAACTGTGGTTGTAGTGCCCGCCACCATTATTGCGCACGGCTGCCGGGTATTTCGAAATGTTTTTACAAATGTCTTCAATAGAAGTTGTATCGGCACCGGCCAATGCATTGTTTAAATTGGTTACGTATGCCTGATGATGTTTGCCATGGTGTATTTCCATGGTGCGTGCATCAATGTGAGGTTCTAAAGCTGTTGTTGCATAAGGTAATGCGGGTAATTCGAATGCCATGATTGATATGTTTTAAAATGAGTTTTCAAAGGTACGTAATGCAATGGTTTGAGCAACCATAGCCGCATTTATTGTCGGTTGCAATTGAAAATAATTTTATGCAGTCGAAAAATTGTTGTGAACGATTGATGAACAACCGTTTTATAAAAATGTTTTGGCATTGGTATTGAAATTACCACTGCATACACTTAAAATTAAAAGGAGGACACATTATGAAAGCTTTAAAAACACTTACCGCTTTATTGTTTTGTAGTTTGATTATTACAACTACTTATGCTTCGGAACTTATTGTAAAGTCGAACCATTTTCCAATTGCCGTTTCTGTTGACAATGGTCCCTTAAGCGCTGCCGATAATCAGGTGTCGGTAAAGTACATACCCGAAGGTTACAGGCAAATAGCAATATACAGCATGGTTTCAAATGCACATCGTTATGCTATGCCACAATTGGTTTTTAGCAGCAAGGTTTATATACCACGTGCAGTTGATTTAATGGCTGTAGTAACTCAGTTTGGTAAATTTAAAATTGTAAACACCATTGCGCATGCACCACAAACACCTGTTAACAACATGCCAACTCCTGTTTGTAACCCAATACCTGTATGTGGCACTACAGTACCTGCGTATATAATGAACAATGCCGACTATAACAGCTTATGCCAGATGTTGATGCAACAAAGTTTTGATGACACCAAATTGATTATTGCCAAACAAGCTATACAAGGCCGCAACTTAAACACACAACAGGTAGCAGGCATTATGCGCACCTTTACGTTTGAAAGCAATAAACTCGACTTTGCAAAGTTTGCATACAACTACACCGTTGACCAACACCGTTACTTTAATGTAAACCCCGAGTTTACTTTTAGCAGCAGTATAACTGAATTGATACAATATATCAACCAAGTTTAAAAAACTATAAGTTACTAACCACAAAGCTGTAAGTGTAAATACTTACAGCTTTTTTTATGCCATGCCGGTACTGGTTACTGATTACAATTTATTAAACACTTTGGCGCGTACCCACCTGGGTAAAATAACTGCACCAATTATAATGTAAGGGTAAAAGCTAATAAGCCGCCACAACAACGCTAACGAGGGTGCTAAACCTACTTGTATGTATTGACCCAAAAAATCGCTGAAAATAAATTCGGCCAAACCACTACCGCCGGGTGTAGGGCTGGCAAATAATATAATGCCCATAATTACTTGTTTGCCATACACCACAAAATCGGCCAATGGGGCTGTACCATGAAATGCATGTATGATGCAGTTAACTATGGAGTAGCGCGCAGTCCACGAAATAAAAGTAGTAACCAAGGCTCCTGTCCAATACCGCAAGTTTTTAGTTTTTAAATCTTCGGAAGCAATAATTAATTGATTGCCTGTTTCAATTACACCGCGTCTGAACCGTTTGAGCAATGGCAATGAAAACACTGCTGCCAGCATGCGTTTAATTAAATACGGATTTACAAAAAGCGCATAGGCAACAAATATTTTATAGGCAACCATAATATAATACACACTCCAAAACGAGTAGTATAAACTTTTACCTAAACCCGTTTGTAATTGAACCCCCGAAAACAAAGCATCGGCACCGGCAATCCAATATACGATGGGCACCATGCATGCCAGAAACACACCATCTAAAAAGTTTGAGAATGTGATTACCGAAATACTGCGACCTACGTTAACCCCTTCACGGCTAAGAATAAATATGGCAAAGAAAAAACCGCCACCAATAATGCCGGGCGCCAATGCTGACGAGCACTCCCACAACATTATTACAATAAAACTACGATACCATGATAAGTGCGAATCGGTTAAAATACGGATGCGCATCATATAAGCCATTTCGCGCACCAACACGCTTACAAAAGCTAACGCTATCCATAGTGACGAAGTCCAGGTCCAGGTAATTTTATCAAAGGCATTACTGTCAAAGTTGCGCCAAATCATAAAGGCAGCAACTGACAAGCCGATGCCTACAGGCAATAAAAATTTGGTAGTACTAAATTGTTTTAAAACCGAAGTTTCATCAGTTTGCATAAAAATTTGTTTCGGGGCTGCTTATCCAAAAGTTGTTGTAGCCCTCACCAATCACCAATAATACTAAACCGGCCTGAATCATTTCTAACAATGCTAAAAAATTAAAAATGGCATGCAGTTTATTTTCGCAAGCGCCAAACAAATCGGCAAAGGCACACCGGTTACGCGAGCGTATCAGGTTTACGATGTAGTCCTTTTGTTTGTCAATACTGTAGGGGGCAATAAGGATGGTGTGGTGGTTGTTTTGTGAGCTGTTTTGAAAACGCTCCATCACCTTTTCGAATGTGGTTAGTAATTTATAAAGCGTTAATGTTTCTAACTCGCTTTGGTAATTGGTTTCTTGTGTTTGAAGTGCAATACGCGCTAACTCTGCCTGCACATTGCCACGCTCTGTTTGCATCATGCGTTGCTCTTCTTTTTGCTTAAACGTTTCTGTAGCTTCTTTGTATCGTTTGTAATCTAACAATTGCTGAATTAAATCTTGGCGCGGGTCAATATCATTGCCCATTTCATCTTTTTTATAACGAGGCAAAAGCATTTTAGCTTTTATCCGCATTAAGGTGCTGGCAACTAAAATAAACTCGCTGGCAAGCTCCATGTTCATGCTTTCGAGATGATGCATGTAGTCTAAAAAATCGTTGGCTATTTTGGCAATGGGTATGTTGTGTATATCTAACTCATCGCGCTCAATAAAAAACAATAGTAAATCAAAAGGGCCTTCAAAAACCGGAAGCTTTATTTCGAAATAATTATCAGTCGTCATTTTTTAAAATTTTACTTAGCCCAAAGCTGCTTTGGCCTGCATCCAAATAAACAAATAAAAATTGTGCTTAGCCTTATCCATGTTGGTAAGTAGCCTGTTTTGTGAATAACACTTGTAGCTTTAATTTGCAGCACTTTTATTATCACTTGGATTTAAAAACCGCTTAAAAAATTTATGAAAAAAATTTATCATTCCAGCACTTGCAGTACCAACCAACGCATCTTGTCAGAAATTAAACCTAAAAAAGATGTGGTTTTGCAAGACATAAAAACCGAACCCATAACACCTGCACAAATTGATGAAATGAAAAAATTGGCCGGTAGTTATGAAGCACTTTTCAGCCGGGTTGCTTTAAAGTATCGCAGCATGGGTTTAAATCAAATGCAACTTACCGAAAAAGATTATCGCAAATACATTTTACAGGAATATACTTTTTTAAAACGTCCGGTTATTATAGTAAACGATGCCATTTTTGTAGGCAACACAGCCAAAGTTGTAGCTGCTGCAAAAACTGCTTTATCACAAAAGTAGGCATGGCAGCATTTGTATTAGATTAATATAGTGTTTGCTATGTACGATATGTAATACCTTTGGCAACAAATAATAAAAAGCGGCATGTTACAATTTACACTTAACTGGATTGCTTATGGAAATCCAAAACAGGTTTTTAACGCCCTCACACAAGTTGATGCTATCGAAAAATGGAGTGGCCAAAAGGCTGTGTTCGATACAAAATTAAACACCTATCAATGGTTTGATTGGGTAAGCGGTACTATTGAAATATATGAACCAAACACACATTTACAGTTAAGTTGGAAACCAAAAACTTGGGGTAAAAAAATGCAGCCGGCTATTGTAAATTTGCTTTTTAAACCCCACGAGGCAGGCACCCTTATCTCGCTAACCCATAGTAACCTGCCCAATGATGAAGAATTAAACAACAGCAAAAACGGATGGATTGATATGGTGTTTGATCCTTTAAACGATTATTTAATTGGTTGAGTTAACTGTTACAGGGATTAACACAGCAGAAGTGTTTTGGTTTTTAAAACATAGCATTGAATTAGTGCATGATTGAATAGGATTAAAACATAACGACAACGCTATTTAATCAAGACCTTGCTATTATAATCCCATTACTGTTTTCAGATTAATAGCAACCATAATTTTAAGCCGCATATCTAATCATAGTAATTGGATTGTAACGTAAGTTTTACGCCAACTCAAATCTGCTTCAGTAAAGCTCGCGATTGCATAACAGCAAATTATATAACCATAACCTTACTTACATACTTTTTATCAGGCATTCGCAGTTCGAAAAAATAAATGCCTTTTGGCCATTGGCTTACATCAATATTTGTACCTCCCGTATAATTGCCTTTGTAATAACTATCGCCTATTAAATTGTACACTTTTAATTTGCCGGTAACAGCAGTTTGCAATGTAACCCATTTTGCTGAGGGGTTTGGATACCATAAAGGCTGTGGTGCTGCTGTTTGATCAATGCCTTGTACGGTACAATAGCCCGTTGTTACCAATTGATTTGCCGATTGCAAACAACCATTACTATCGTTATAAAAATAGGTAATAGTGTGTTGACCTACTCCGGCTAATGCCGGATAAAAAATATTATTGCAAACACTATTGCCGGTGTAATACCCGTTGGCAGGCAAGCCTCCACTTAAAGTTGCCGGTGGCTGGTTTACACAAAATGCCGGTGGTGTAATGTTTAAAGAACCGCCTCCCACTGCTTTCGATTTTAAACTACATGTGTCGGACACAGCACAACCATTAACCCAACAGCGATAGTTGTTATGCATCATGCCACTGTTTGTTTTATTGATGGTTAATGTATCATTGTTAACCCCACTATAAATACTGTCGTTTTGTAAAATTTGCCAACCGGTGCCATTATTAACTTGCCAACTATAACTTGAAGCGCCTGCACTGCTTGCACCAATAGCAATTTGAGCAGGCTGTAACAAACATCCCGGTGTTGCTACGGGCTGCATATTGATAGTGGTAGAAGGGCCTGTAATATGTAATTCGCCAACTTGTGGCACTAGTACATATGGTGCACATAAAAGGGTTAAAAAGCATTGAACTTTAAACACCAGGGTTGATATCGAAACATTGGTAATAATAAGTACAGAGTCCTGAGCACCACTATACATACCGCCATTAACAATATTTGTATAACCGGTGCCGGTATCAACTTGCCATTGATAGGTAACACCCGCACCGATTGCTATCACACTAAATGTAGCCGTACCGCCTTGACATACTGTTTTATATCCAGAGCTGCCAAACATCATGGTTGCGCCATTTACCGTTAGCGTTGCTGCATTGCTGGCATAACAATCTGACAATAAGCAACGGTATTTGCTGCCGTTTAACAATCCATTGGCAAGGTATATCGACAGCGTAGGTGTGTTAACACCACTGTAAGTACTATTGGTTTGCAAATCGGTATAAAAGCCGGCACTGTTACGTATTTGCCATTGGTAGCTGACTGCACCTGTTGCTGCCACGCTAAAGCTTGCCGAACCTAAATGACAAATGGTGATATCGCTGGGTTGTGTGTTTATGGTAATACCCGAAAGTATTTGCAAAGTAGCCGCATTGGTAATTACTGACGGTTGGCACGTTCCACTTATTACGCAGCGATATTTGTAGCCATTCATTCCGGTTGCTGTGGAGGCAATTAGTAATAATGGGTTATTGGCGCCTGAATAAATACTGTTATTATTTATATCGGTAAATGTACCAGTAAGACTATCAACCTGCCATTGATACTGTATGCTGCTTCCGGTAGCACCCACATAAAACCCTGCGCCATTTGAACCACAACTGGTTTGACTAACGGGTTGCACTTTAATAGCCGGTTTGCTATTTACCGTTAAAACATTTTGCCCGTTAACCGATAGTAAATACGGTTGGGTGGCAATGGTTCGCATTTTATAGGTGCCTGCGGTTAAACCGGATGGTATTGTAATTTGTAATGTAGTATCCTGATAAGCAAAAACCGAATCAATTGTTACCGGATTACTGTAAATGCCATTGCTATCACTTAATTGCACATAATACATTTGTCCTGCAGCAGCAGTGGTATTTATAGTAAGTGTTACATTGTTGCCAGCGCATAATGTTTGCGTTGCATAGCTATTTGAAAGTTGCGGTTGTAATTCGGTTTTCCATATGCCACTATTTAAGGTGCCCGCCAACAACACATTTTTATTAAAAGCTATATTATTGGTATAGCCCATATCGGGTGTGGTTTGCAGCCATGGCAACCACATTTTGCCATAATTGTTTGACGAAAAAAGGACTTTATTTTGTAAGGCGAATAAATGATTGCCATAGGTTAAACATTGCGATAAACCGGCCATTTGCAAATTAGCTTGTTCGAAAGTATTACCATCATCAACACTTCTTCTAATGTGTGTGGAACTCATGGTGAGTAAATAAGGTTCGGCAACGGCTATCTGGTTAATGTTTAAACTAATTGGTGCTCCATTGTTTATTGCAATAAAACTATCTCCGTCATCGTCCGATCGGTATAAAAATTTACTGCCATCGCTTGCAAACAAATACATCCCTTTTGTAACAATTGCATAAACTCCTCCTGTAAATGTGCCTGGGGCTGTTTGTGTCCAGGTTAGGCCATCATCATTACTTACCCAAAGGCCATTACCAGCTGCAACAAAAAGTTTGTTTGCATAACAAGTAATCTGATTAATGCCTGTACCCATTATCGAAGTGCTCGTAAAAGTAATCCCATCGGCCGAGCGATACAAACCACCTAAGCTGCTATATGCATAAAAATAATTGCCCACTTTGGTAAATCCGGAAATGTAGGTTTGGTTGCCTAATGAAGTTGGTTGCCAGGTTAGGCCATCATCTGTAGAGTATTGCACGCCTTGTATATAACCTACCGATGCCAACATGATATCATCATCGGCATATACGGCACGTATATCGGCTTCGTTAATCCCATTTACGTTTAACGACCAAACGTTGCCACTTAACGGGCAAGTATAAAATCCATCAAACATGCCCACACATAAAGTATTGCCGGTTAGTTCAATGTTATTTATATAACTGTAAAAAGGCCAGCTCCCTTTAGCGCTCCAATTGGTATTGCCCCAGGTTGTACTTATTACGCCCGTTTCGCCAGTACCTACAAATAATGTATCTCCACTTTTAACAAAGTCGTTGCCACGCACTTGTTGATTGATTATGCCACTCCAGGCAGCCATCCATAAATTAGCCCCATCAGTACTGTAATATATGCCATTATTGGTGCCACAATAAAGTGTATCGCCTTGTGCAATTATGTTTATTATACTGTTTCCAAATGCAATGTTGTTGTTCATGCTACTCCAACTTTAACCACTATCGGTACTAAGCATTACACCTTGTAAAGTAGCAGCCCACAGTTTGTTACCATCCTGACAAAAGTTGCGAAACGATGCATTAACAGGTGTAACCACTGTAGTAATATGCCATTGCGCACCACCGTTATCGGAATAATATAAAGTTTCATATCCATTGCCATCGTAAAGGGTTGCCAAAAGTCTGTTATTAAAACTTGTAATGCGACTTATCGGAAAATAATCGGGCAGGGTATTACTTACATCCTGCCACGATGCACCACCGTTATTGGTTACAAACACACTGGTATCGGCTGCAATAAATAGTTGATTGCCAATAGCTGCAAAGTTGCGTAGGTATGGACGCTTTAATGGACCCGAAACATCACTCCAACTTATACCCTGATTAATGGTTTTGTAAATGCTGCCTATTGCTTGTCCATCGTTGGTAGTTATATATACGGCACCATTATGCGCTATTGATTGTGCCACATGGCAACCATAAGGCCCACTTAATTGTTGCCAATTTATTTGTGCAAAAGCTCCCCAAAACAAAAACAGTTGTGCAATTATCAATTTCGTTTTCATAGCGTTTATTTTTAAGCAATGTAAACTTTTTGTGTTTGCAATTAGCTGTTAAGTATCGGCCATATCATAACATTTAAAAAATTAATACATTGCCAAAACAATAAATGCTTAACCCCTATGAATAAACTTTTTCTTTTTTGCTTGCTGCTTTTGTCTTGCAAATTGTTTTCGCAAAATCCATCATTTACTATTGATGCTACTTGTTTTAACGCACTAACTTTAGAAGGTGGCCAAACCGAAGTTCAGTTTGCCGACATTAATAACGATGGCCATTTAGACTTACTGCTTATTGGCGACCATGGCAGTCCATATATCAATACAAACCAACACGGCATTAGTGTTTTTTTTGGAGATGGCACAGGCACCAATTGGACCTTAGCGCAAACCGGTGATTTTGGTTATGGTGGTATTGCTGTTGGCGATGTAAACAATGATGGTTTTTTAGATGTGGGCTATGGCATGCATCACAACTATGCAGCAACCGATTTTGGCGATCAACTACTTGAAGTTGCATTAGGCGATGGTACAGGTATTAACTGGACACCTTATGACGACTCATTAGCAACAGCAGGCGAAACCTGGGGTATGTTTGGAACAGAATTTGGCGATTTTAATAACGATGGTTTATTAGATGTGGTTTCGGGTTCGTTTGGTTGTTGTGCAGGCACGCATGTTTATTTAAATCAAGGTACTGGCACGTGGCAACATTCATACGGCTACATAAATGGCAATACCGAACACTATGTTGAATGTGGCGACCTTAACCATGACGGTAACTTAGATTTTGTTGCCTGTCATCAAAACGGTGCACCCTATTTTGGTAACGGCACCGGTAATTTTACCAACCAACATGCAAACTTACCCAGCTTAAGTATTGGCCTGGGTTTTTATGATGTTGCTTTAGATGATATTGATAATGATGGCGATGCCGATTTTGGTTTTATACATAATAACAGCACACCCCGCGTTTATAAATGGGATGGCACAAACCAACAATGGGTAAACCAATCGGCAGGGCTTACCGTTACCGGCTTGGCATCGTGCATTAAATTAGCCGATTTAAACAATGATGGGTTTTCTGATGCCATTGTAGCTACAACGGGTAAAATAGAAATCTTTCAGGGCAATGGTGGTGGATTGTGGATTTCTGTTGTAACTATTCCGATGATAGGTTTAAGTTTTTGCCAGGATATTAATATTGCCGATGTAGATCATAATGGGTATGACGATATTTTATTTGTGGCCCAATACCCGAACGGTATTTTCGGTACCATCAATAAGTTTACACTGCTCAGAAATAACACCGTTGCAACAACCCTAAATATTCATCATAAATTCCCTTCCGGTGGCGAGTGTTTTCCCAATAACGCCATCAGAAATATTCAATGGCTAAGCAGTGTGCCTGCAGGCAACCAATCTTCAGTACAAATTGCATTTTCAGAAACAGGTAACACAGGCCCATGGACTACCATAGCCAATGCAGCGCCTAACAACGGCAATTTTCAATGGGCTGTGCCTGCCGGTATAACTTCAAGCAATTGTTACATACGTTTAATAGTTACTGACAGTACTACTTTATTAACCAACACTTCGTATAACAGCAATGCGTTTCAGGTTGGTGTTTGCGATCCAACACTTGCATTGAGCGAAACAGCATCATCCGTTAGCTTTTATGCTTTTCCAAATCCATTTATGTCGAGTTTAAACATTAAGTCTGTTACACCCATTTCATCTGTATTAATAGTTGACCCAACCGGCCGTGAGATATACAGCCAAATTAATATACCCGAACCAAAGCAATTGTTACAAATAAATACCGATACTTTTGCCAAAGGCGTTTACTTCGTAAAGGCAACATCGGTAAGTGGCGCTGTTTTAACTCATAAAGTAACCAAGTATTAAAGGCATCCAATAGCTTTTTCTCATTTATATTTTATTAACCAGCGGTTGCTGTTTTTTACACATGGCAAATAGTTAATGTTAAATAATATATATTTATTGTTTTTCAATAAATATATATTATGTTTGTGCCCTCAGTCATACATAAATATATTATGAAAAAAACAAACAACCTCATTTTTACGGGTTTACAAATTGTGGCCTGGATTATTTTTATTGGCTTGTGTATTGAAGCCGGTGGCTTATTGGTCAACTTTGTTTTCAGTATTTACAATCCCGACATGATTTCGCGGCTTTACAACAAGCTTAATTTGATGGCCATGTATCAACAAAGCGCCTTTGCCTTTTATGCTGTATATTCCTTTATACTGATAATTGCCATACTAAAAGCAATTTTGTTTTACCTCGTAATTATTTTACTACTCCGGTTAGACTTAGCAAAACCCTTTAGTGATTTTGTTGCCAAGCAAATTATGCTGATAAGTTATTACACACTTGTAATTGGTTTGTTAAGCTACATGGCAAGGCATTATGCCGGCAATTTGCAACATCAGGGTATCGAAACGGCCGTTTTAAATACGTATTGGGCCGATAGCCAGGCCTTTATTTTAATGGCAGCGGTGGTTTATATTATTGCAACCATTTTTAAAACCGGCATTACTATACAAAACGAAAACGACTTAACCGTATAAGCTATGCCCATAATTGTAAACTTAGATGTAATGATGGCCAAGCGAAAAATGTCGCTTAACGAGTTATCGGAACATGTTGAACTAACGCTTTCAAACTTGTCTATTTTAAAAACCGGTAAAGCAAAGGCCATCCGTTTTAGCACATTGGAATCTATTTGCAAGGTGTTAGACTGTCAGCCCGGTGATATACTTGAATATGAAAACCCGAAAAAGAAACCGCGCTGATTTATACTTACTTCAGTTGTATAAAGCGAGCCGCGCGTTGTGGCGGATTTTTAGCACAAATGTTCAATTGAAAAACTAAACTTGAACCTTGCACAAATGTTTCAAAGAAGTACTTCTGCCGCCATTTTGGCAATACCTTGTGCCTGTTGCACAACTATTGCATCCCGCTGCACAGCGGGATACTCAAAACTAACGAATAACTTATTATTCATCAACATAAAAGAGCTGTTTGTATGCTGTAAATTTGCAGCA
>JAEUTH010000035.1 GCA_016788165.1 Bacteroidia bacterium
CCGGGCAAGGGCCCTAACTCGTACAGGGGTGTATGGGGCAATGCAAAATTTGGATTATTGGGCAATGAAATGCTTTTGGCCACAGCCATGCAGGCAAGGCCTGCACTATCGGGGTAATGTATTACATTTAAAAAAGTATCACCAAAAAAACTTACTCCATAAATTTTACCATCGGGGGCAGCTTGCATTAAAAACCAGGATTTATGTAAGCTCCAAAAATTTATACTGTCAAGCGTATCTACCACCACAGCGCTTGCTTGTATATTTGGTGCGGTTAAATCAAATTGATGCAACTCATCCAAAACGCCTGCATATAAAAACCGGCCATTGGGCGAAATTTCGCAGGCCCCAGAATAAGGTAAAGGCAAATAATTATTGATGGTTATTAACTGCTGATTGGAAAACAAGCCCGTACATCGGTCGAAATCAAAAACATCCATATAGCGGGTGGTAGGATAAACTCCATCACCCCTGAAACCCACAACTTTTTGCGTAAGCGTGCTGTACCGCCAACTCCAGTAGTCACTACAGCGTGCTGTGTCGTAGTATTGTGCCGTAGGCCCTGTAATTCCATTGGGTGTTAATAAAAAGCGTTGAAACAAGTTCGTGTTAAAGCGCTTTACAATAATCCACCAATCGCGGCCATTGCCATGTTTTATGGTTAATATCCCCATATTAAAAGCAGCATTCAGCAATACATTGTGCTTGGATATGATAGCGCCTTGCCCATTGTTTGCATTATTATCAATAATACTGTACCGCAATTGCAACAGCGCACTTGCCAAAGGTATTATAGGGCAGATAGTATAAGTAGAATCAATGGCTTGTTGTATAATGTAGGTTTTGCTGGTATCGCCCGGATGGGGTAAAAAGGTAATGGCATCAACATAATATTTCACATTATTTGGATTGCCTGTAAAAACATCGCCATCAATTATTTTTTGATGCTGCCTGTTATAAACGGAAACGCCAATGGTATAAAAACGCAGCGTACTATTGGCACTGCCTATGACTGCACTGGCAAAAGCAAAGTTAGGTGCAGGGCTACAGGATGATACGTTTAATGTACCACTGCTAAAATCTAAAAAATTATTTGAAATACCGGGTCCAAATACCCATTGTTTCGGTGTATGCTATGCATGTGTAATGCCGGCCAAAAGCAAAGCCATTAAGATAAATGATTTCATGGCTTTGCGTTTTAGTTTTTAATTATTTGTAAGCGCTCACTGTGCATGCTGCCATTGCTGGCTGTTAAGGTAACGGCCTGCGGGTTATCGCAAGTAAAGTTATTATGACTTAATGCTGCCGTTTGGCCTTGCAGTTGCATTGCCATCAGCATTATAATAAATAAGATTTTACTTGCACAACTGCTGATTTTTGTTGTGTGTGTGATTTTTTCATAATTGATACGTTTTTCATAATAGATAAAATTAAAGGGTTAGGGGAAACTTGGTTTTGAAAGTGGTAACGATATAAAAGGAGTTGAAAGGGGAAAGTATCAAACAGCAACGGCTGCCCTTGGGCAGCCGTTGCTGTTTAAATTAAAAGTTATATCTCAATTATCTGAGTAGTGAAATGGTACCACGTTTCTCTATAATTTTTCCGTTGGCGCCTATTACTTTTATGTGATAAACATATACACCTGCAGGAGCCGGCTCACCTTTAAATTTACCATTCCATCCACTTTCCGTATCACCGGTTTCGAATACCAATTGCCCCCAACGATTAAACACTTGCATCTGATAGCCATCACGTAAGTAGTAAATCATATAGGGTTTAAAAATAGGGTTTAAGCCATCAGGTGTAAATGCATTGGGTAAATATAAATGAGGCTCTTGCACAGCACAGTGTTCATTCGACTCACTCTTCATCTGGTAGTTATAGATATTGCCTAAGCCTTCAACTGCTTCAACCAAATAACAAAATTCACCGGTTCCATCAATAAAACTCGATATGTTATCAAAGTACGATAAACTGCTTGCAGGTACAGTGGCAATAGGCGCAGCACTCCAAATTCCATTATAGTAACGGTAAATATTATACTGCAAAACGCCACCACTCCAATCAATATAGGCATTCCACTCCAATTTGTTAACCAGATTTTCGAATGGTGTTGTTTTAAGCAATATGGTTTGGCCAATATTACTTTCGAACACCGGCTTATTACAAGTGCTAACGTCAACCACTTTGTATAAATGGCTTAATCCATCGGTTTGTGCCGTGTTATCAATAAACGAAATTTCAGTTTGGCCGGCAAATAATTGCTGTGCAATTACAGTATATGAGGTACCGCCATTATCACTACGAAGTAACTCGTATCGCGAAACATCAGCGGCTGTATCAACATAACTTTCAATTAATACCTGACCGGGTTGGTCAACTGTTACGCGTTTTAAATAATGGAATTCGGGCATTACAAGCACATCGGCTACACGGCATCTTAAATTACTACTTGCTCTACGACTGTTGGTATTGCTTACAGCCGATACGTAGTAGCAGTATGAACTGTCTTTTTTAATACCGGTGTGCTCAAAAATATAGGTGTTTGCCGGTACCGTTCCAATAATATTGTATGGGCCATTATTCTGGCTCATATAAATCTGATACTCTTGCAAACCATCAGTCATGTTTCGGTATTCATTCCAACGTAATACAATTGATGCATTACACTTATCTAAACTATCGCGTAATAAAATGGTGTTGTTTAATACACCTAATGGTGCCAGGTTACTACAACTATCGTAAGCAGCTATATTGTAAATTTCGCTGGTAGTGTTTGCATTTGATGTTGTGTATAAATAAGAAAGCTGATTTAAAGGTGCATTGCCTATCGAATCCCAACTGGCACCATTAAACAAGTAAATTATATAACCAACTGCATCGCCTGAAGCATTGGGAAGCCATGATATATTTACATTTCCGTTTATGGGATTTACACTTACCGAGTCGAACACCGTTACCAAAGGAGGTGTCATGTCTTCAAATTGATCACCATCAATGCTTGATACGGAATTGCACCCGCTTGCATCGCCAATTTCAATGCGGTAATTAATAAATGCATCACATAAGTTTATGGTGTCAACGTAAGTAAGTTGCGTAGTTGAATCCAGTAATGTCCAACTACCGGTTGGGTATTCTCTAAACACTTTGTAATGAGTTTCGCTTGAAGGCAATAACGGATTGTGTAATTCATTCCAGTTTAAATTAGCAATTCCGGTACTACCCACATTGGTTACATTTAGCTTTATGCCATGTAACGTATCGCTGGGTAGCGAATATTCGATACCACAGCCGGTTCGTGACTGCACATAGTAATAAATGTTTGTTGTATTGGCATTTGCGCCTGTATGAAGATAAGTGGTGGTATTGTAGTTGAAAATCGAATCAATTAAAGTAAATGGGCCGTTAGCACTTGTACTATAAGATACATGGTAACTATTAAAATCTAAACCGGTATCTACAGGCTGTATCCATGATAGCTGCGCCTGTCCAATTGCATCTATAGTTACACAACGCAATGAAGGTGCATCGGGTACGGTGTTGTCAATAAAGGTTTCGCCATCAATGGTAGAAACCGAAACACAACCGCTTGCATCGGTAAGTTCGATACGGTAATTAATAAGCTCCACACAAACCGGGTTGCTGTCTAAATAATTAAGTGCAGCAGTAGTGCCCCGCAATGTCCAGGTGCCTGCCGGAAACTCGCGATACACATTATACTGTGCAGCCGAAGTAGGCAGGTTGGGCACATGCATAGCATTCCAGTTAAGGTTTGCAATCTGACCGCCTAATGGATTTGTAACATCAAGGCGTATGGCTTGCAGCGTATCGCTATCGAACGAATACTCAACACCGCAACCGGTACGTGTTTTAACGGTGTAATACAATGGCGTAGCATAAGCATTGGCCGTAGCATGTGTATAGCTTAATGTATTGTAGTTGAATATTGAATCAATTAAAGTAAACGGCCCGCCTGCATTGTTGCTACAGTAAATATGATAGCTGTTAAAATCTAAGCCGGTATCAACAGGAGCAATCCAACTAAGTATTGTACTGCCGTTACCATTTACAGTTACACATCGTAATGAAGGAGGGTCAGGCACGGAATTGTCAACAAACGTAGCGCCATCAATAGTAGATTTTGAAACACAACCAATTACATCGTTCAGATGCACTCTGAAGTTTATAGAATCGCTGCAAACTAAGATAGGTATATTGATGCTGGTATTTACTGTTGAATCTACCAAAGCCCAAACTCCGGCAGGGTACTCTTTGTAAATATGATATCGTGGTGCCGATGAAGCTAATGGCGGCACATGTATCGGATTCCAGGTAAGTTGGGCAATTCCGCCAACATTATTTACCACCAAACGTATTGCCTGCAATGTATCGGAATTGATGGAGAATGACAAGCCACAAACACAGAATGTGCGCAAATAGTAATAGCGTGGTGTATTAAGCACATTGGCTGTAGCATGGTTGTAAGTGGTATTGTTGTAATTAAAAATACTGTCAATAACTGTAAACGGCCCGGCCGGACTTGTTGCGCTATAAATATAATATCCATTAAATGATAAACCGGTATCGGCAGGCGCTACCCATGATAAGGTAACACTTCCATTATTATCTGCTTCAATACAATGCATAATGGGTGGATCGGGTTGGGTAATGTTTTGGAACCAGGCACCATCAATTGATGAAACCGAAATACAATTTATCGAATCGCGTATTTCTATTCGGTAATTTATAGAATCGTTACAGGCATTAATGTTTATGGGGTCTAAATAATTTAGGGCACTGGTCGAATCAATAAGTGTCCATGTACCTGCCGGATATTCGCGGTAGATGTAATACATGGTACTTGACGAACTAAGTAAAGGTGTATTTACGGCATTCCAATTAAGTTGCGAGGCATTACCTCCTGAATTGCTTGCCGTTAAGTGGATTGAAGCAGCGGTTTGATTGGGTGTTGAAAAACGATATGCCTTGCACAAATCGCGTGTAACTATTTGATAGTACTGTGGTGCATTAGAAGCATTGGCCCCTACATGTAAATAGTTTGTAGTGGTTAAATTAAAAATACTGTCTATTAAAGTAAACGGACCGGCAGCGTTGGTGCTATGATAAATTAAATAAGCATCGAAAGAGCCAACGGTATCAATGGGTTGTGTCCAGGTTAGGCTTACATCGCCATTTGCTAAAACATCAGTACACCTTATAATGGGAGAATTTAGTTGTGGCGGGGCTAACACTACTATTTTTACAGTTGTAGTGGTTATACCCGGAGCCGGACAAAAATCATCCAGCGATTTAATTATAAAAGTATATTCATTACTAAAGTTTACACAACCATTGGTATAACCTAAGTGGGCACAACTGGTTTGCCAATTAAAAGTTACCGCTGTTGCAGCTAAAACCGGTGGTTGCGGTGGTGGTGGGCTTAATGTAGCACATGGTGGAATAATACAACCTGCATTGGGGTTGGTATAATTTGCACCAAACTCGGCACCATTGGCTACAAACACCAATCGCTGAAATCCACCTGAAGACGGATCGTTTGTGGCTAAGAGCGGATGATAGTCAAAATCGGTAGCACTCATTAAAAAGTTAACCACCTCACCTGCATAAACGGTATCGGTTGTTAGTGTAAAATTTCCGGTAACAGGGTCAATAAATGGTTTGGTTACAGTAGGCGGTAAATTAGGTACACCGGGGCTAAGTGAGTTACAAACTTTTAGTGTTATCTGTAAGTCGCGAAATATTTCGGCAATCACAATACCACATTTATAAGCCGATACTTTATTAACTGTAACAAATACGCCATTTGTAAATGAAGTGTAACTAACCTCACCGGTTGTTGAGTTTAAGGTAGCGGCAACATTGTTTGGATTTTGTGCCGGGCCGGGTAATGGTGAAGTAAAAGAGTACCCGGGGCTAAAGCCAATAGGTGCCGGATTTGAAGCTGTCCATGCACCTCCTGTAAAATCATCTAAAGGCTGAGCCCAACTATAAACCAAACTGTCAATTTCAGGGTCAATAGCAGTAGGATTATAGGTAAAAGGATAGCCACTACAAATGATGGTGTTTGGCGATTCAACAAAAAACGGGCTTGAGTCGAAACAAGGGTTTGCATTTTGAAGGTTGAACGAGTACATAATAGCCCTTAATGTAAAACCCAATCCACCCGCATTGGGCAAATTGGTGATTGCCGAGTTGCGACAACAGTTTGAATAACTAAAAATCCAACCTGCAGCAGGTGGCACACCGTTTAAAATTATGGGGTTCGATTGAAAATAAAACTCTTCAACTGCGCCAGCTGTACTACCGGTTGCACCTGCACAGGTGATAGGTACGCCTGAGTTTGCATTACAGTCGGGTGATATATCGGTTTGTGATATAATAGTCATCGGAATACTTGTAAGACCGGGCTTATTTGATACGTCAAGACTAATACCAGTTGTAGGAAAAGAAACACCGTTACAATCGCGATAAAGCTTCATAAAAAAACGATACTCGCCAGTTGGCAAACACTGCCAGGTAATTTCGCCACCCATTAAATGTGATGCGCTACTTTGCAAAAAACAAGATGTAAGTAATAATAGAAATAATAGTCTTTTCATTTGAATCAAATCAGGGTTTATTTTGTGGGTAAGCAAATGTAAAAAATAAAATGGAGGCTCTTTTTAAAGTATGCCATTTTACATTTGTGTGCATTGTCATTGTATGAGTCTATTAATTTTAAAAAGTTGCATGTTTACATGGTTCTTTATTAAGATTAATCAACTTAAAAAAATGTTTTATCCGAAACAAAAAATGGGCATGTGCAATATAGATAGCAAAGGTGTATTTAGCCGAAAAATTGCTTTTGCCATAGGCGTAATCGTAGTGTTTTTTTTAACCATTCGCTACCTTGTTTATGGGGGATACCCGTTGTTGGCTGCTTTGGCACTTGCAAGTACATTTACGGTAATAAATTGGTATCAATTTCGAAATGTGTTTTGTGTTGCAAAGGCATTAAACTTAAAACCCAAAAACAGCAAACAGCAACCTCAAACAAATACTGATAAAATAAACGCGCATAAATATGTTGCGGTAACCATTATTTTAAGGTCAATATTAATGGCGGGTATATTTTCATTAGTAATTTGGCTTATCGGTTTATTGGTGAAATAGCAATTTTAAAGTACTGCATTAAAATTTTGCCCATAAAATTGTTGTGTTAATAAACAATACTATTACTTTAGCCAAATATTTATATGGGTATTAATATTCGATGTTTCTAATCTAATCATTTAAGAGTTATGTCAATAGTGCCGGTACCTGATTTTTCAATTCCGGTTGAAAAGCAGGCTCAGAATCCAAAATCAATGCAAAAACTATTATTGGTAGAAGACGATAGAGTAAATCAGATGCTAAGTCGAAAGATGCTTTTAAAAGCAGGCTTTGAAGTGGATGTTGCCAATGATGGTTTAGAGGCAAAAAAGTTGTTGGCTTGCAACCTGTATCACTTGGTAATTACCGATATAAAAACGCCAAATATGGATGGTTATGCACTTACCAAACATATACGCGATACAGAATGCTTACGCAACTTGCCGGTAATTGCTGTATCGGCATACCCATCATCTATCGAAAAACAAAAAGCTTTAGAGGCCGGTATGAATGAGTATATAGCTAAGCCTTATGGCATGCATGAGTTGGTAGAAACCATAAAACTTTTTCTATAAAATTACAAACAAAAAAGGCAGCCTTTTTAGCTGCCTTTTTTGTTTGGATAACCTACTTGTATATAGGTGTTATTTGCATGTTTTTAAACATAAATGACCAAATGTCGGCTTGTTCTTCAATAACCTTACTGGTGGGTTTTCCGGCACCATGACCTGCCTTCACATCAATACGAATTAAGGTAGGGTTATCTCCTTTATTCATTTCCTGAAGTGTAGCTGCAAATTTAAACGAATGTGCAGGCACCACTCTGTCGTCATGGTCGGCAGTGGTAACCAAGGTTGCAGGATACTTAGCGGGCTTTAAGTTATGTAATGGAGAATAGCTGTATAAATTTTTAAAGTGAACTAAGCTATCACTCGATCCATATTCAACAGCCCAGCCCCAGCCAATGGTAAACTTATGGTAGCGTAACATATCCATTACGCCTACAGCCGGAAAACAAACTTTAAAAAGTTCGGGGCGTTGCGTCATACAAGCACCTACAAGTAGCCCACCATTAGAGCCACCTTGTATAGCTAACTTTTCGGAACTGGTGTACTTATTATCTATCAGATATTGCGCTGCACTTATAAAATCATCAAATACATTTTGCTTTTTCAGCAACATACCGGCTTCATGCCACGTTTCGCCATACTCGCCACCACCACGCAGGTTTGCCAAACAAAATATACCTCCGTTTTCAAGCAAAACCAAACGCGAAGTACTGAACGTTGGCGATAATGATGCATTAAAACCGCCATAACCATACAGTAAAGTTGGATTGTTTCCATCAAGCTTTATACCTTTTTTGTGCACAATAAACATGGGTACTTTGGTACCATCTTTACTATTAAAAAATACTTGTTTGGTTTCATAATCAGCAGCATTAAATTTTACATCCGATTTTTGCCAAACTTCTGATTTGTTGTTGGCTATAACATACTTGTAGATTGTAGAAGGATACATAAATGATGTAAAACTGTAAAACACTACAGCATCATCGGCATTGCCGCCAAAAACATTAGCCGAACCCAAATCCGGTAAGTTTATTTGTTTTTGGTTTTTACCATCCATATCATATTGGTAAACCCTTGTGGTAACATCTTTTAAATATTCGGCAAAAATTTTACCACCTGCAGTAGTTACTGACGATAACAACTCCGGTTTTTCGGGCAACACTTCCTGCCACTTATCCATTGCACTATTTTTAGGATCTACCAACACCAATCTTTGATTAGGTGCGGCTGCATCTGTTTGAATGAGTAACTGATTGTTTACATTATTTATAACTGATGCATTGTGGTCAAATCCTTTTAATACTTCGTCAAACGTACTGCCGGGCTTACTTAAATCTTTTACATGTATGGCAACACCATCAGTACCTTCGCTTTCATACACCATTAAAAATTTTTCATCTTCAGTTGTTTGTCCCCAGAAATAACGTAAGGGAAACTTTTTATTTTCATAAATCAATTTATCGTCACTTTGTAATTGACCTAAGGTATGGTAGTAAACTTTATGAAATTCGTTTTTGTTTGAAAGCTCTTTGCCTGCTTCGGGCTTATCATATCGCGAGTAATAAAAACCATTGCCAAACCAGGCGGCACCACTAAACTTAACCCACTCTAATTTATCGGCTAATAATTTTTTTGTTGCAATTTCCATTATGTAAATTTCTTGCCAATCGCTTCCAGCTTTATTTATGGCATAAGCCATGTATTTATTATCCTTTGATTTGCCTAAGAGCGATACAGCCGAAGTGCCATCGCTGCTCATGGTGTTGGGATCTAAAAAAACCTCGGGTTTGCCTTCTAATCCTTTCTGAAAATAAATTACACTTTGATTTTGTAAACCATCATTTTTGCTGAAAAAATAGTAGTCTCCGGCTCTGAACGGTGATGAGTATCGTGCATAATTATAAACTTCACTTAACCGCTTTTTAATTTTTTCGCGATAGGGTATTTGCGCCAAATAATCGAACGTAATTCTGTTTTGAGTATCAACCCAAGCTTTAACATTGGCTGCTGTATCGTATTCGAGCCAGCGGTATGGGTCGGCAACTTTGGTTCCGAAAAAGTCATCTGCAACATTTTGTTTTTCGGTGGCAGGGTAGGTAATTTTAGTTGCCATAAATTTTTGTTCTGTATTACCCGTACATCCTGCAAAAGCTATAAACGATGTAAGACAAATAATAGCGTTTTTAAAAAGCATGTGTTTAGTTATTTAATGTGTTTTGATTTTCGAAATTTATTTGCAAGCCCATGTCTGATATGTTTATGTTTACCTGATGTAAGCTAAAGTCTATTACAATAAAATCACTATAAAATTTACCGGCTCCGTTACTTTCAAAAATTACTTGTGCAACCGGATATGTAATGGCACTTTGCCAATTGGCTTCTTTAGTAACATCGGTGCTTAGTAATAATATGGATTCATTAAATTGTTGACGGAGTTCTTGCTGAACTTCAGCAATTTTTACTGCGCTTATTTCAATGGCATTCAGGTCATCGTTAGCTGCAAGCATTATTTGTGTATCATCAATAAACGTAAAAGTTATATACTGCAAAAGCTTTATTGGATTATGTACATCCACACGGTTAACCCAATACGTATAGATAACGCCCTTTATATACTGACTTTCGAAATCAGTTAATGCATCCAACGTATCGGCACTAAAATATAGCGGTTCGTTAATTTCATTTTCCATAATCTCTGCAATTTGTTTCAAAATAATGCTTCAAGCAAAGTACCTGCAAGCGGTTAACACAACAATAAGATGCTGGTTGCTGAATTAAGAATAGTTTAACAAGGTATTTCGCAACTGTAAAATCTGCATCATTCTATCATTCTGAAAATATGTGTGTGGATATTCGTTTCTGATAAAAGCCAAACCTATTGTGATGCTTAAACTGTTTTTTTTTACTTTGATAAAAATTTGAAATATGAAAAAAACGATTTTACTATTTGTGTTTTGTCTTTTGGCATCGGTCGGATTGACGCAACCTTTAAACATGACGTTTAAAAGTAACCTTACTTATCCGGGAAAAAATTTAGCAAACATTTGGGGGTATGTAGATACGCTGGGTAATGAGTATGCATTGGTGGGTACCAGTGCAGGTTTGTCAATTGTAAATGTTACCAATCCGGTTGCACCGGTCGAAGTGTTTACCGTTGCCGGTACCACATCAGCCTGGCGCGAAATTAAAACCCATGGCAAGTACGCTTATGTAACAACAGAAGGAGGTACACTAGGCTTACAAATTGTAAACCTGAGCAATTTACCAGCAAGCATAAGCAGTAAATATTATAAAGGCGATGGCGCTATTAATAATTTACTCAATAAAGCACATGCACTGCATATTGATAATGGATACTGTTATTTATACGGTACCAATTTGTTTTCGGGTGCAGCGGTTATTTTAAATTTAAACGATCCATGGAATCCGGTTTATGCCGGTAATACAAGTGCCGTAGGTGTTACCAGTAATTATATACATGATGGTTGTGTGTTTAATGATACTTTGTGGGGCTCACATATTTATGGAGGTTATTTTTCGGCAATTGATGTTTCAAATAAAGCCACACCGGTTTTATTGGAAACACAAAACACACCTACAAATTTTACACACAATACCTGGTTAAGCGATAACCACCGTACCTTATTTTCTACAGACGAAAACTCGAACTCATACTTAGCTGCTTATGATGTAAGTGATGTGAATAATATTACGTTGTTAGATAAAATTCAATCAACACCCGGTAATGGTGCTGTTATTCATAATACCTATGTGCATAACGATTATGCAGTAAGCTCTTACTATACCGAAGGTATTGTTGTGGTAGATGCAGCCAAGCCCGATAACCTTATTAAAGTAGGTCAGTATGATTCATCGCCAGCATACAGTGGTAGTGGGTTTAATGGCTGCTGGGGTGTTTATCCGTATTTACCATCAGGCAATTTAATTGTATCTGATATTCAAACTGGTTTACATGTTGTTACACCAAACTATGTGCGCGGCTGCTATTTAGAAGGTAAGGTTACTTCGTCTTATAACGGTTTGCCCATTATTGGTGCAAACGTTACAGTTGCCGGACCGGGCTTAAATGAAACTACCAATGCAACAGGCGATTACAAAACCGGTACACATCAAAGTGGTACCTATACAGTAACAGTTACTAAAGTTGGGTACGTAACCAAAACGGTTTCGGTTACACTTGCCAATGGTGTACTTTCTCTACTTAATGTTGCTTTAGATTTACCGGGTATTGCTATAACCGGTACAATTAAAAATCAATACACCAATGCAGGTGTTGCCAATTGTGAGATTTTACTTCAAAGTAATTATAATACCTACACCGGTTTAACCGATAGTAATGGCGACCTGATGATAAACAATGTATCACCCGGCAACTACAATTATGCATGTGGTGTTTGGGGTTATAAAACTAAATGTGGAACTATTTTGCTGGATGGCAACAACAATGTACTAAATCAAAACCTTTATCCGGGTTATGCTGACGATTTTACCTTTGATTTTAACTGGAAAACTCAAAATTCGTTAACCACAGGTGCATGGGTACGTCAACAACCTGTTGGTACCACTTATCCTGTTGCCAATGACGCCAATCCAAATACCGATGTAAATAATGATTGTTTTGATAAGTGTTATATAACCGGCAATGGTGGTGGTGCTGCCAGTTTTGATGATGTTGATTCGGGCTACACCAAATTAACTTCGCCTAATATTGACTTTACTGTATATGCCGACCCTGTGATACAATATAGCCGTTGGTTTTTTGCTTCACCGGGTAGTAAGGATACGCTTATAGTCCGCTTAACAAAAGGTAATACAACTGTTGAGTTAGAACGTATTGATATTAATACACCGGGCAAAAGTGCTTGGGTTGATAAAAGTTTCCGTTTATTGGATTATATGACTAAAGGCAAAAAAATAAAATTGTCGTTTTATGTGCGTGATAAAAATGCCGACCATGTAATTGAATGTGGTGTAGATAACTTTATGGTTTATGAAAACTTTTTGCCGGTTGTTTCTACCCATAAGGTAGTAACCAATAACAATGATTTAATAGTAAAAGCATATCCCAATCCGCTGACGGATGTATTAAATATTAAATTGAATCAAAGCGGTGCATTTACTTTTGAAATACGTGATATTACCGGCCGGCTTATAATGTCAAATATAATTGACAGCAAATCAGGTATATATGAGCTTGATTGTAGTTTGTTAAACAAGGGCATGTACCTTTTACATATCAGTAATCAAAATACAAATGCGGTTTTAAATATTGTAAAACATTAAGGTTAAGCAAGCAAAAAAAAGGGTGCAAAATGTTGCACCCTTTTTTTTGCTTGCACTAATACAAAATGTCAACGCTTGCTTCTAATCTTACTGCCGTGGCTACCGCTTTTCTTTTTAGCAGGATTTGCTTTTACTGGTGGTTTTTGGATTACTGCCAATAAACTATCGGTTGCTGCTTTCGAATCGGGAAATAAACCGGCATTATAATTTAGTAACTGTTTTGCATTTTCTATATCGCGTTTGCGCAATAACATTTTGCTGATGCTTAAATAATGCGTTTCGTCAACAGGATATAATATGGCCACCGGATTTT
This sequence comes from Bacteroidia bacterium, assembly GCA_016788165.1. Taxonomy (GTDB): domain Bacteria; phylum Bacteroidota; class Bacteroidia; order AKYH767-A; family OLB10; genus JAEUTH01. Next base: position 13,342 of record JAEUTH010000035.1, read on the forward strand.
GATCTTGCCTGGCTTGCAGTTTCGATGCAGCCATCTCGTTTTTTAAAGTGTTTATTCTATCCATAAAATAACCAAACGGAATTACACCTTCAACCAAATCGTTTTCATATTCAAGCATACATTGCGTATATTTTATTACCGCTTCTGCTGCCTGAGGCTTTAATTGTTTTACCTTTTTATAGGCAACATCGCCATGTATGGTATATAAGGTGTCGCTATTGCCAATGATATCAGAAAAATTTAATAAGCAACCCAGAGCTATTTGCGAATAGTTTTGTGATTCGTTTTTAAAACCACGCGCTTCCGTATTCCACATACTACGTATAAGGTTCATGTTACCCTGCGTAGGTTGTATCACGTTTAAAACAGCTTCAACATTGCCCGGCCCTGCATGATAAGTGTGTAGCACCAATAACCTGAACCAAGTATCGGTTTCGTTATAGGCTATATTGCGTTTGTCGAGCATTTGCCTTACCTGTGGTATAAATGAACGGCCCAGCAATTGCGATGCACCATAAGCAGATCGCTCAATACTTTTTCTTTCATCAACGGTTTTGGTAACGCGTAAACCATAGCGCCTGGCAACATCGGGCATTAACTGAAAAGGGCCAATTGCGCCTGCCCAACTGCGTTGCGCATTTTTACCGGGGCTTTCAATCAATAAAATAGTTTGCGCATACCAGGGGTCAACCTGATTTTGTTCAAATACTTTTATAGCTTTATCAATGGTTGCTAACGATTTACGATGCTCAAAAAAATCTTTCCGCCCAATACTCACATATAAGCATGTCCCCGAATCCAAATTATTCATCTGGCAAACCCATGCTTTTGCAAGTGTTTTTTCATCTTCGGTTTGTTGCATCCATTTTTGTGCACTTATGGTTTCTATTGTTTGACGCGTTTGAGCAACATTAATAATGCTCGAATCGGGATTGAGGTGTATAATCTGTTTCCAAAATTTAGCCTGACCCAAGGTGTCCCATCCCTCATTAAACAAGGCTGCATTATTTACAAAATGCATGATAACTGTATCGTTATAATTTACAACAACACGTTTCAACATAGTTGGCTCTATTATGGCTGATTTTTTAACCGGCACCTGACTTTGGCTATTAATACAACCGGTGCTTGCTAAAATGAAACATGCACTTAACAGAGAATTTATTTTTTTAATAATCATGATTATGCTTCTGGCTTTATATAATGTTTTTTCAGTCTGTTTTGCTTATGGGATGTTGCAATATTAAACATTGTATAAGTTTAACGCTGTAAAAGCTTTTTAATTTTCAACCGGTATGTTGTGGTAAAAGCCGGTTGAAATTTTTGCAGTTTACAATTTGTAATCTGAAAAAAATCATTTGTAAATATGTTACAGTATGGTTATAAACCGGTTTAAATTACAGTGTTTCCAACGGTCTTGAGGCATTGTAAATTTCTAAAAACCAAAATTGGTTTTTTGTAACCGATATAAACATACATTTGCCGCGCAAAAAAAATAGTTATCCTATGATGGGTGTTTGTCAATGAGGTTAAGTTGATCACCGTTATAAGGTTGACACAATTTAAACATGATGAACAATTTTGAAACCCTCGGTTTGCACGAGTTTATTGTACGTGCAATCCTCGAATTAGGCTTTGAAACACCAACGCCTATCCAACAACAATCAATACCGCAATTACTAAAGGAGCGCAAAGATTTAATTGCACTTGCTCAAACAGGTACCGGTAAAACTGCTGCATTTGGTTTGCCTTTATTGCATTTGATTGATGCAAATGCACGTCATACACAAGCACTCATATTGGCACCAACGCGTGAGTTATGCGTACAGATTTGTAACGACTTAGTTAAGTTTAGCAAGTACATGGGGCACTTAAACATTGTGCCGGTTTATGGTGGCGCAAGTATCAATGACCAAATACGCGCAATTAAACGCGGTGCGCAAATTATTGTAGCTACACCGGGGCGGTTAAATGATATGATTAACCGTAATGTGGTTGATTTGAGTCACATTCAATTTAGTGTGTTAGATGAAGCAGACGAAATGCTGAACATGGGTTTTAAAGAAGAGATAGACAGCATTTTAGACAATACACCCGAAACAAAAAACACCTGGTTGTTTAGTGCTACCATGCCTAAGGAAGTACGTGAAATTGCACGCAACTATATGTTCGAACCTATTGAACTTACCGTAGGTAAAAAGAATCAGGGGGCCGATAATATTGAACATATTTATTATGTGGTTAACGCCCGCGACAGGTATGCAGCTTTGAAGCGTTTGGTTGATTCGCACCCCGATATTTTTGGTATTGTATTTTGCCGTACAAAAATTGAAACACAGGAAATCAGCGAAAAACTTATTAAAGATGGCTACAATGCCGATTCGTTACATGGCGATTTAAGTCAACAACAACGCGATAAAGTAATGGGGCGCTATCGCGATAAATCATTACAAATTTTAGTGGCAACCGATGTTGCTGCGCGTGGAATTGATGTTAGCGATGTAACACATGTTATTAATTATCAATTGCCGGATGAGATAGAAAACTATACGCACCGTAGTGGCCGCACCGCACGTGCAGGCAAATCAGGTCAATCTATTGTAATTATCAGCCCACGTGATGTTTCTAAAATTCGCCAAATTGAAAAAGTAATCAATAAACAATTTACGCAGGGTAAAGTGCCCAGTGGTGTAGTTGTGGTAGAAAACCAATTAATGGGCTTGATAAAAAAATTACATAAGGTTGAAGTAAATGATGCTGCGATAGCAAAGTATTTACCTGGTGTAAATGATGAGTTGGCCGAACTAAGCAAAGAAGAATTAATAAAACGTATAGTTAGTATAGAGTTTAACCGGTTTTTAGAGTACTACCGCAATGCCGAAGATTTGAATATAGACGGTAACAGCCGCAGAAGCGAAGGGAAAAAACTGTTTCTTAATTTAGGTTCGGTTGATGGTTTTGACAGGGCTCAAATGCTGAGTTATTTATGCACAGTAACTGAATTGCCTAAAGATACTTTTGGTCATATTAACATTAAAGGTGTTTATAGCTTTATTGATATGACAGAGAATATGATACCCGCTGCATTAGATAAATTTAATGGCGAGGTGTTTAAAGGTCGTAAAGTACGTGCCGATATAAGTACTAACCAGGGTGGTAATCGAAGTGGAGGAAGTAGTAGCCGCAGCGGTAGCCGCAGTGGTGGCAACTCTTATGAAGACCGTGGCCGAAACCGTAGTTTTGGCGGAGGCCGTAGTGCATACAACCGTAGCGATAGAGGCGGTGATAGAGGTTTTTATAATGACAGAAACAGCGATAAAGGTTATGACAGAAGCAGAAGCGATCGTTATGCAAGCGATAAGCCAAAGCGAAACAACCGTACCGAATCGGGTAATACCGAAATTAATAAACCACCTTATCAGGATTTTTTTAAGTCGGAGTTCGGTGATGGAAAAGGCTTCGATAAAGACAAAAAACGTAGCCGTAAAAAATAAACAAAATGCTGTGCACTGATATTACAACATACCAATGCACGTGCATGGCAAATCATTTTTGTCTTATATAAATAATACCAAAGGTATACTTATAATTAATCCGTATTATAAACTGGTAACCATGATTTAAAAATGGTTATAAGTTCAAGTTTCAGATTCGTGTTTTATAAACGAATTGGCCTTTTCTACTTAAGTAAAGCATCAGCACGGTTGCGGGCATCTGCTAACAATGCATCTGCTTGTTTTGCTGCTTCGGTTTCAATTTGAGCCGCTTTTTTATCGGTTTCTTTTCGTAAAGTATCGGCAGCTTTTTTGGCACCCAATTGTGCCAATGGATTGTTGCCTGCCTTTTTAATTAATGCATCGGCCTGGGCATAACCTTCGGTACGGGTAATATTTGCAGTTTGTTTAGCTGCTGCTTTTAATTGTGTTGCCTTTAATTCGGCCTCGGCCAATAGTTTGTCTGCTTGTTTGCGTGCTTCTTCTTTTGCTTTGGTGGTAGCAGCATCGGTAAGGGTAGTTGCCATGTTTTTGCCCGTTTGCGCAAGTTGTGTTTTTATCTGCGGTTTTAAAATGTTGCCAATAATTTCGATATCAATGGGCACCGGATCGGGCAACGTTAGTTGTGTGTTTAACTGTGCATTGGCTTTTTGGAGCAAATTAGTTACGGTTGCCATTGCCGAAGCCGGAATTTTTGATTTAGGTACTTCTAGTTTTAAAAAATAATTAATGGTTTTATCAAACCCATTGCTACCACTAATGCTGGCTTTGTAGTCGTTAAGTTTCATACTGTATGGGTCAACCAGTAAGCGGCCATCTACAAATTTAAAAGCAAGCGTTACATCACCTATTGTTGGGTTATTTAAAACAGGCATTTTTAATGAATTGGCCACTTCATTTAATAGTGGCATGTTTGAAGTACCCAACTGATGTGTGCTTAACGAACCCCAACCGGTAAGTGTTTTAAGCACGGGTTGCATGTTGGCATCCAATGCGCCTATAACATTAAACTGTGATGATACTTTGCCGTGCACATAAGCAGCAATAGGTGCCATGGTTTCAATTTCGTTAAATGTTTTACAAGCTGCTTTTATATCTATCTGTTTTAAGTCGAGTTTATAACTGATGTTTGGTGCGTCTATGTTTTGAGTTGAATAGCTGCCCGACATGTTTACAACACCATCCAATGTTTTAAAACTTGCTTGATTTAACTGCACTGTTTGGTTTGCAATTTTAATACTGCCTGCAAAGTCGCTGATGTTTATTTGATTATAGGTGCAATTACCGGCATTTGCCAAAAGTTCGAAATGTAAATTTGCAGGTACTTCAATAATACCTGTGCTGCTTTGTGTAGCCGTATCGTTCGCTGTATTGCCGGCAAACTGGTTAAGATTTATTTTTTGTGATTGCACTTGTAATTTGCCTGATAACATTTGGTTGTTTAAGTAATAACCCCAAAAGTTGCTGAGTTGCCCCTGCGCTTTAAAATCGCTTTCACCAAACTGCATATCGGCATATTCAAGTATGGCCGTTTGCGGATTAAACACCAGCTTTAACCGGTTTATTGTAGTTGCCTGTGTTAAAGCTTGACTGTTATATTTTAAATCGTTTACCTGTATGTAACCGGCTGCATTAAATTTTTGATAGGCGCTTTTTTCTATGTCCGTATAATATCCATTGGCAGTTATATCGGCCGACACGATGCCGCTTAATGATTCATCTTTTGCCAAAGGCATAAAGCTTTTAAAATTAGAAAGGTTAATAGTTCCTTTTAAGGCAGCATCGAGGTAGGGTTGTAAAACAGGTGTAGTTATTTTTAATCGGGCTGAAATGGCATCGCCACCTAAATTGGCTTCAAACTTTTTTAAATTAATAATGGTTTCGTTTTCAATACCACTATTGTTAATGGCCACAAAATCAACGTTTATATTTTTTACTTCATTGGGTAATTGACTGTATTTAAAACGGCCATTATCAATTTTTAAACTGAAGTCGAATGCAGGTATTTGATTGGCGTTATAGTTTCCTTTTATAAAACCTTTTGCAGCCAAATTACCGCTGCAAGTAAGGTTGCTAAAATTGTTTTGATACACATTGGGGATAAGCGACATAAAACTTTTTAAGTCGTTTTTATCTATACCCCAGGTTAAATCAGCATAAATATTATTTTCTGCCAGCGTCAGGGATCCATCAAAATGCATCATTAAATCGTTAAGCGATATGCTGTTTTTTACAAAAGTGTATTTACCGGCTTTCATATCAATATTAAAAGTGGCAGCGGCTTTGGTTTTTACGCGGTTCAGATAATTTATTTTGTCCATTGTAACCGACATTTTTTCTATTTCGGTTTGTGTAATCAGGTTTACAACGTCCTGTGTAAAATCGCCACTGCCTTTATGGTTTACATTTTCAATTGAAACATAAATATGGCTTTGTGCATCGTTATAGTTAATATTCGAGTGGTTGATGCTGTACTTTTTTAATGCCAGCTTAAATGCTGATGCATCACTTTCGGAAGCACTGCTGCTATCTGGTTTTACTATGTTATAATTGGCTTGCCCGTTTGGTAAAATTTTAATATTAAGCAATGCATTTTCTAATTCGAACGATTGAATTTTATAATTGCTGCTGCATAACACCTCCCATATACTAAGTTTTACAGCCAGAGTTTGCGCATAAATTATTGTGTCGTTTTTAAACACATCTGTACCAACAACACTTAAATCATTTATTTGAAAAGTAAGGTTCGGAAAACTGCGAATCAGATGTAAATCAAAATCACTGAAATTTACCGTTGCCAATAACGATTGGTTTATCTGTGTTTTTGCCGCTTCGGCTATTTTATTTTTAAAAATGATGGGTATTAGAATTATTGCGCATATAACGATGGCTAAAATTAAACCTGTAATTTTTAAAGCTTTCATAATGTTGTATTGTGTTTAGGCATCTATATTAAAAACCGTGCCTATTGCCATAGCACAAATAACGACAATTATAAAGTTGCATTGCGCGCACCTAATTCGATAACACAAAGGTTTTTTATTTGTGCATTTGTTATTTCGAATTTTACCATAGTACGCATTAAATGAAAACCGTGTTTACCGGCTGCACCGGGGTTTATATGCAACAGATGATTGTTGGTGTCGCGTATTATTTTTAAAATATGTGAGTGGCCACTGATAAATAATTGTGGCTTATGTTCTTTTATAAGTTGTATGATGCCTTTTTGGTAAGCAGGTGGATAGCCACCAATATGTATCATTAAAACCTGTAAGCCATTGCAGTTAAACGACTGATAGCGCCCGTATTCTTTTCTGATCTCATTATCATCAATATTACCAAACACACCGCGCAACGGTTTTATTAATGTCAAGGTGTGGGCTACACCGGCACCAAAATCACCGGCATGCCACACCTCGTCAGCTTGATTAATATGTTGCAGTATCGAATTGTCTAAGTAGCCATGTGTATCAGACAGTAAGACAATATTCATTTTGTGTTTTTTCTAACGGTTAATTATAAACCGCGAAGTTATTTTTTGACCATCAACCATTGCTGCAATAAAATACAAACCATTGTTTAATGATGATACGTTTAACTGCATGGCATCGCTGTTTACATGCGTATTATTTGTCATCACCAATTTGCCTAACTGATTGTAAATGGTATAAACAACTTGGTTTTCAACTGCATCTTCGAAATTAAAATTTATAACATCGTTCGCAGGGTTGGGATAAACAGTTAGTGCTACATTGTTTTCATTAACATCGTTTTCTGAAACAGTGCGTGCTGCACAGCCACCACCAAAACAAAAGTGTCTTATCGATGACCATTTACTTTTATCGCCAGCCCACCACGTGCGAATACGGTAATCATATTCAACACCTAAACTAATACTATCAATTATCGTATAGTAGTGTGGATACGAATAATTAGGTTGTGCTATTTTGTACACTTGCCATGTACCACTACCATGTGGTCTTATTTGAATTTGATATAATTCAACATCAAATGTGCTATAGTAAGGGCACTCATCTTTCCAACGAATTTTAACTTTATTCATACCATCCACTTGCCTTACCGATAAACCGGTTGGCGCTTCTTTAACAGCACCCGAAATTACCAAGGTTTTTATTTTTGAATTGCAGCCGGCATCGCTTGCACCAATAAGATAAGTTCCATTAGGTAGGGAGGCAATGTCGTAGTAATAATCAAAATCAACGTTATTGTCTGAAATCTTCTTGAGCTTTAGCCAGGTATCGAGCGGATTGCAATGCCCACTGGGGTAATTTACACCTGAGATTTGGGCTCCGCATTGATCGTAAGAAACATTGTAAGTAAAATTACGATTGCATTTTATCCGATTAGGCTTAAAGTATAAACTATCAACGTTCGATCCATCGGTGCCAAATAGCATTACGCCCTTAGATGTCAAATACATTGTATCGTATGCACATACACTAAAGGTTGTTCCATTGCCCGCAATAGGTATGGTAACTTCTGTATTTAACAACCATTTAAAATATCTTATTTGCATGGTAACATTGGTGCATGAGCCATTATAATGGATTGTAAAACAATTTTCGCTTCCGGGCCCGGCACAACCCGTTAGCGAGTCAATGGTTATATCATTAAAACTAAAGGCACAGGTTACTTTTTCGGGATTTGCTGCGTTTTGTGTTTCTGAAATTGTTTTAGGAGTTTGGTTTTGTGCTGTTGTATTTAACCAGCATACGCTACACAAACTTAGGACGGTTTTTAGCAGGAGTTTTCTCATGATGATTAAGGTTTAGAGTTAGCGTTGAAATGTGAAGTTACTTTTTTATAATCACTTAAAACACATTAATAGTAAGTGCCAAACATTATTTACGGGCAGCCGGTAATAATTAAAAAAGCAGAAGCCGTCAGGTAATACCTGACGGCTTCAAAAAAAACAAGGTCATTACAAAAAGCTACTTATTTATAACAAACCGTGCTGTGTGTTTTTTGCCATCGACCATTGCAGCAATAAAATACAAACCATTGCTTAATGACGATACGTTTAACTGCAAGCCATCAATGCTCACATTATTTTTTATTAATAAAATACTGCCCATTTGATTGTAAACATAAACATCTACAGGGTTTTCCAATGTAACATCAAAGTCAATATTTATTACCTCGGTAGTTGGATTTGGATAAATAGTCATTTCAAAGTTGTTGCTTTCAATAGAAGTAGCTGTGGTGCGTGCAGCACAACCACCACCAATACAAAATGTTTGAATGGCACTGTAAGCAGAATTAAGTGTAGGGGTGCATTTGGTCCGTACACGGTATTCATAAACCTGGCCATAGTTTAAGCCAGAAATAGTTTTTGAGTTTGATGTTGCACCGGTAAGATTAAATGAAGTCCAGGTTGTTAGACCTATTAATCTGAATTGTAAAGTATAACCCGTTGCGCAGGATATTTCATCCCAAAATATATTTGCTTTTTTCTGAGTGCCAACTTGTGAAAATCCAAGTGCCGTTGGTACAGGACAAAATACATTAGTAACGGAGGCGAATGTACTGTTGGTGCAGCCGCTGTTGTCGGTTACAGTTACTGTATAGTTGCCATTTTTTAACAAGTTTAAAACAAAATTGCCATCGTTGCTTGTAACAGTTCCTATAAATGCATTATCAGAGGTGCGCTTAAGTTCAACCTGTACAGGCGGACAAAAATTAATTATTGAGCCTGCCACATTACCACTACATGTAACATCACTCGATCCTATAGCTGTAACACTTATTGAACAGGCAGGATCCGAAACTGTAAAAGCAGAGCTATCGGTGCAATTGCCATTTGCACCGTAAACCACATAATTGCCGGGAGGCAAGTCGGCTAATGTTTCGTACTGTCCTGTATAATTGTTGTATGTGAATGGCTCGCTGTTATACGGAGGGTCAGTGTTGGTACAACTAAATGCATAGGTGCCACATGACGTACCGGATTTTTGCAGAAGAAGTTGATGGTTGTTGCAACCATGCAATCCAACGATATGTCCGATTTGAAAATCATTTGCACTGAATACGCATGGGCCATCATTAACCCAAACTGTATCAATATCAGAACAAGAGCCACTAAGGGCTTCAATGTAGTACACACCGGCTGGTAGTCCGCTAAATGTTACAGGACACGGTCCATCAAAAATGGGATCCCACTGGTCAATAATGTTGTTTAAACTATCACGTAAATAAATATGAGGATTACATTGATAACTAACTAAATCTATGCAAGCGGTAATGGTTCCGTCATTGCAATATTTTTTTGTTGGCCCTGTGGCGCTCGTGCTTAAAGTTAAGCAAGGCGCACCGTTAATAACAATATTTTGAATGACCTGCACACTGGGACATGATTGTGCATCGAAACGCACACCTGAAATGATCATGTTATAATTGCCCGGAGCAAGGTTATACAAATAAATATCGTTTATGCCGGTTGCATTGCTAATGTAATTCCAATTCGTATCATATAAATATGCAGAGTAAACCGACTGCCATGATGAATTCCAATAATTTAAGAAAAAGAAATCCTGAACATTGTTATTAATTTCAACGTGAACAGAACCGTTATTGCACCCCTGCACAACAGGAGCCTGAGTTGTGATCAGTGCATTAAAAAAAACAGGTGATGTTGGGCCAACGGTTACCATTGTTTGCGTGAAGCAATAACAACCTGATCCACCAGCGCGAAATTCATAAACACTAATTGTGTAATCACCCGGGGGCAGGTTATTAAATTGGTGAATCAAGACAGTTGAATTTGGGTGATATTGATACGTGGGTCCAATTATAGAAACAACATAAGAACTTCCAGGAAGGGAATTTTGTATTTGCATATAAATGCTACCCGTAGTACAACCTGGAATAGGACTTAAAGCATATGCATTTATACCTGTGTTACATGGTGTTTCCAGTACAGTTTCAGTCAGTACCAAAGGGCTGCAGTCGCATTGGGTATTGTTCACAATGGTTGCCGAGTAGTTTCCGGCCTTTACATTAAAAGTATAAGTATTTGCACTTCCGTATAGAAATTCTGTCTGTCCGGTATTCAGATTAGTTAATGAAATAGTATAATCATCATTGGTGCTTGGATCTAGAGTTATAATGCCTGATGCACATCCATAATTATTGGGTGCAGTAGCCGGGGTGCTGGAAATGGATGCTGTGAAACTGCAACTGCTTGCATTAATGGTAAATGACCTTGAATCGTAAAATGTAAAAGGAACTGCATTTTGTATGCCCGATATTACATAAGTACCGGGTGAAAGTTCGCTAAATGTATGTTGTTGTGATGCAGTTAAGCAACAGATATATGCTATATGTTGCCCCGGGCCCAAATTTGGTAATTTATATAAATAAAATTTAGCATATCCTAAAAATGGATTATTCATAGTTATTTGCAAACTTCCGTTGTTACAACCACCTGTAGTGTGATTTGAAGAGTGGAAATAATCAATTTGTGCCTGTGCTTGTTCAACAGTTATAAAGAGCAGAATTATAAGTAGGAGCTTTTTCATGATGTTTTATGTTTTAAGTAAATGATGAATGGAATTAGTGCAAATTTGTTAGCATCTGTCGAACGTACTCAATTCACCATCCATTTAATTTACCAATATGTAACAAGCAGGTTTCAACTATTTTTTGGTAGCTAATGCACTAAAGTTGGTAGCAACATTTTATTAAAGTGCCATGTTCGGCTGGCAGTTGTTCTAAATAAATGCAGAAGCCGCCAGGCAATACCTGACGGCTTCAAAAAAAACAAGGTCATTACAAAAAGCTACTTATTTATAACAAACCGTGCTGTATGTTTTTTACCATCAACCATTGCAGCTATAAAATACAAACCATTGTTTAATGATGATACGTTTAACTGCATTACATCGCTGTTTACATCCATATTGTTTGTCAGCACCAATTTGCCGAACTGATTGTAAATGGTGTAAACAACAGGGCTTTCAGGTGCTTCTTCAAATTTTAAATGTATAACATCTTTTGCCGGATTGGGAAATACGGCTATTGCATCATTGCTTTCATCAACATCCGTTTCTGAAACGGTGCGTGCAGCACAGCCACCACCAATGCAAAACTCATGTATGGGCGACCAAAGACTTTTATCATCCAATACAGTTGATGAGATACGATACTCATAAACGGTGTTAAGGATGATGTTGTCAATTTTTGTATAATACTTGTCCCAACTGTTGGTGTTTTTGGGATGTGTTATAATTTTAAAACTCCATGTATTGTTTCCTTTTATTCTGTATTTAATCTGAAAAAAATCTAATGGTATATCTGAGTAACCGCAGTTATCTTCCCATTTAATTTTTACTTTGTTTTGACTACCAACTTGCACTGCCGAAAGGTTTGTAGGTGCGGCTCTGTCAGGGCCCGCAATAACAATTGTGTCCCAACCGGTGCTGCAGCCTCCAATATCATGTATTTCAATTCGGTAAGTTCCATTTGGCACGCTGTAAATTGATGAACTTGTTGTATTTATTATTTCTGTATTGCTATTCAGTTTTTTAAGTCTGAAATAGTTGTCTAATGGCCAGCAAAAGTTACTGCTAAAATTGCTGTATATGTTTGCGCCACAATTTGTATATAAAACATTGTAGCTGATGCTAACCTCACAAGGTATCGTATATAGTTCGAACAGCATACTATCGCTACTATTGCCATCAGTGCCAATTAAAACCAAATCCTGACCGGTTGCATCATTGACTACGTTAATACTAAAGTCGTTGCCGGATTTATTAAATGGCATATATGCGTCATTACCATTCATATCATTATATTTAATTTGCATGGTAACATTGGGGCAGGTACCGGTATAATGCACAGTAAGCGTATATGGAGCAAAAGGGCCGGAACAACCTTCAATTGAATCTACTGTTACATCATTAAAACTAAAGGCACAGGTTACTTTTTCGGGATTTGCTGCGTTTTGTGTTTCTGCAATTGTTTTAGGATTTTGGTTTTGTGCTGTTGTATTTAACCAGCATACGGTACACAAACTTATGACTGTTTTTAGTAGTAGCTTTTTCATGACGATAAGGATTTAAAAGTGAAAATGATTTTGTATGCAGCGTATTTTATTAAACGCATAACAAACGTACATGCACTTTACCGTGCCGGATAGCCAAATGTTTAATTGGCTGCAATGACTTATTATTGAGTAGCAATCAGTATAAATTTGGTAATAGGTTTACTATAATTTAAACTGAAACCATTGTAAAAACCAGTGGCTTAAACCAATGTATAAATGGGCGAATTTTGATGAAAAGTGGTTTTGTAAACTTATAGTTCGGCCAGGCGTTTTAAAAATTCATCCTTTTTTCTGCGCGATACATCCACCTCGGTTCCATCACTCATGGTTACAATGCCGCCATCGCCTTTGGTGTAATTTTTTACATAGCGCAGGTTTATCAGATGGGAGTTGTGTATGCGTATAAAGTCATATTCATTTAAAAGTTCTTCGAACTCTTTGAGCGATTTTGAAACCACAATTTTGTTTTTTTCAATCAGATAAAAGGTGGTATAATTTACATCACTCTGGCAGCGGATTATTTCTTTTACCGGTATCACAAGCAATCCGTTAAGTGTAGGCAAGGCAATTTTTTTCGAATCTTTTTGCAGGTTTTTCAGGTTATGAAAAAGCGCTTCGAACTGATGACCCGATTGCTTTTTATTTTGCTTTTTTTCATACTGGCTGATAGCTTCAGTTAATTCGACCAAACTAAATGGCTTTAATAAATAATCTAATGCCGAAAACTTAATTGCTTGTATGGCATACTTGGCAAAAGCTGTTGTAAAAATTACTTCGAAATCTATTTTGGGTAGTTGTTGCAACATGTCAAATGCAGTGTCGTTGCCCAGTTCAATATCACTAAAAACCAAATCGGGTTGCAAACTTATTATTGCCGAAATTCCTTCAGCTTTGTTCGAACAAATAGCCATTACTTCAATGTGTTTAATATGGGTTTTAATCATTTCGTGTAACAACTCCTGACTATGCTTTTCGTCTTCTATTATAATTGCTTTAATCATGGTACGAAGTTAAAAAAAGACAACCATTAAAATGCTTCTTCAAAAGGTAATATAAGTTCAACACGCAAACCGGTATCGCTTCCGGCAGCATTCATATCAATCAAACTTAAATTTGTTTTTATGTTTTTCGATTGTTCAATAATGTGCAACCGTTCTTGTGTTATTTTCATGGCAAGCGACTCATGTTTTTTTGTGTTTGATGCATTTGCATTTATTGAGTTAAGCCTGCCAATGCCGTTATCCTGAACAATGCAATGCAGGTTGTTTTCGGTTTTATTAATGGTAATTTGTATGAAGCCATTTTGTTTGTCTTTAAATCCATGTAAAATTGAATTTTCGACAAAGGGTTGCAATAGCATCGGAGGAATAAGTGTTGTTTCGGCATTAAGCATTGCATCTATTTCAATGGCATAAGTAAACTTCTGCTGAAACCGTAGTTGCTCTAATTGCATATATAATTCAAGAGCCGATAAATCTTTTTCGAGTGGTACTTCCTGTTGTCGCGAATTTTCTAAAATCAATCGCATCAATTGCGAAAAGCGTGATAAGTAAGCAGAAGCATTTTGTTTGTCGTTATCCAACATGTATTTGTTGATGGCATGCAATGAGTTGAAGATAAAATGTGGATTCATCTGGCTTCGTAATGCCTGCATCTCAACTTCGGCAATGCGTTTTTCAAAATCCGATTTTTCCTTAATCTTTAATTCACGCCTGCGAATAAAACCCCACGTTGCAGATGCAAATAGGATTACATAGCTTATGTATGCCCCAATACTACGATACCAAGGCGGCAAAACTTTAAAAGTATAGCTTACGGGTTTGCTCCATTGCCCCTGGGTATCAAGCGCTTTAAGTTTAAAAGTATAGGTGCCTTCATGCATATTGCCAAATGTTGCAGTAGTTTTATTAGTGATGGCATGCCAGCCATTACTATACCCTTCAAGTATATATTGATATTTTGCCAACGATGCCGATGCCGGTTCGATGGTTGTGTAATCGAAAGTGATTTGATTATGCTTATAGTCTAACTCCAGATTATAAGGGATTTGGTAAAACGGGGCAACACTATCAAAGCTAATTTGTTTGTAAGTATGTTTAATAGAATCAGCTTGAAACGTATTTAGCTGTTTGCCGTAAACCAGCATTTGCTCATTGGATTGTGTTGTTTGGTTGTATAAGTTATTGCCATCAATACACGACCAGCAAATATTTTCATCATTTATTTTTATTTGTTGAATGGCTACCTGTGGCGGTAACTTGATTTTTAATGCAGCACTTCTGTTAAATCGTATCAGCTTATCATCGCCACTGCCGGCCCAAACGATGCCATTGCTATCGCAATACATCGAACCATTTACAATGTCTTTTATCGGATAGCCTGTATGTTTATTAAATATTTCGAAAACGGGCTGATAGTATTTTTCTAAGTCAAAATTGTTCAGGTTGTTAATAACGGGTAAATTAGGTGGCAGTGCAGAGCTTGCTTTATACTGTTTTTTCAGAAAAAAATGCGTAAGAACCGAAAACCCCAAATTAGTTCCGGCAACGATATTGCCACTATGGTCAAATACAAAGTCATATACTGCGTTATCGGCTAAACCGTTATCAGTAGTAAAGTTTAAAAACAATTTACCTTTTTCAGATGGGTGGTACCGGCTTAAACCGCCTCCGTATGTTGCAAGCCAAATGTTGTTACAGGTATCGGTGCGCACTTTGAAAACACAATTATGGCCCAGGCCCTGCTTGGTATTGTAATTGGTAAAAGTTGCCGCAAATTTTTGATTTATTTTTTTTAAACCGGTAGTGTTGTCAGGTGTGTTTCCGTTTTTTATTGCACTAACCCTGTTTCCATCGTATTTGCTTACTCCATTTTTCTGGCTGGCAAACCAAAGGTTACCGGTATGGTCTTCCGTTATCGAATAAATTAAATTATCGGGCAAACCTTGCGCTTTAGTATAGCATACCATTTTTAATTTATTGATGGCTTCATTATAGTCCGGGTAGGTATCGTTGGCTTTACTATGAAACAATAATCCATTGTTACATGCAATCCAAATGTTGCCGGCCTTGTCTTCGAAAATGGTTCTTAAATTTAGTTTTGAGTTACCAACATTAATATTGAATGTTGCTAAAGCAGTTGATTGCATAACCTGATGGTTATACGTAATAGAGCCTGATTTGCTGTAAGTTGCTTTTAGCTTTGAATTGGCATGTAAGGAGTTAACTTCAAATACAGACAGGCCACTGTCTATGGTTGTTATCCATACATGATCGTTTTTGCTTTGAAATATGCAGCGAACCAGATTGCCATGCAAACCTTGCATAGTACCATAGTTTGTAAACATGGGAGGCTTGGTAGTATCGTTGTCATTGAAAACCGAAAAACCTGCATTGGTGCCAATCCACAAACTGCCATTAAAGTAGTTATTTAAACAAGTAATGTTATTGTCAATTAATCCTTCATTGGTTGTACCAAATTCAAATGTATTGCCATTATAACAACAAGCACCTAAGCCATAGGTTGCAAACCATAAATTGCCTTGCTTATCGCATGTTATATTTTTTATATAATTTGATAATAAACCATTTGCTGTAGTATAAGATTTAAATTTATACTGATTAAAACAGCTTACACCCTGGTTGCTTGTTAACCAGATATTTCCTTCCAAATCTTCGGCAATGGAAGTAATGTTATTATCAATCAGGCCATTTGATTTATTATAGTTTATAAATTTGTTTTTATCAATATCTTCCAGATTAGCATGGTCGCTTTTTGCCAACATGCTAAGCCCCGCAATAGTTGACAACCATAATTTGCCTTTGCTATCATTATACAATGATGTAACGTAATTATTCGGTAAACCGTTTGCAATAGTGTAAGTGCTTTTAATTTTCAATTCGGCACCGTTTGTATTTGCGTCAATACAAACTGCGCCTTGTATCGTACCACACCAAATATTGCCATCATTACTTTGTGCCATACTTGTAACCCCATCAGAAAATGGCATGCTTATTTTTTTGCAAACGCTTATGGAATTTGCGAAGTTTAGGCCTTTATAAGGCGCTACAAGTTTGGTAATGCCTTTATCGGTTGCCATCCAAATATGGCCGGCTCTATCTTCTAAAATACATTTTACATAATTACTAATCAAGCCGTTTCCTTCGTTCAAAGTTTTAAACGATTTGCCATCGAAACAACTTGCACCACCACCATTACTGGCAATCCAAATATTATGGTGTCTGTCTTCGGTTATGTACCAAACATGGTTGTTTGCCAATCCATTACTTGTACTATAGGTTACAAATGATTTACCGTCAAACCTGCAAACACCGCCACCATCGGTGCCAAACCACATATTTCCTTTTGCATCACAAAAGCTGCAAAGTATTGCGTTAAGTGGTAATCCGTTATCGTTATTGTAAACGGGCATTGTCAGATAAAAACTGGCAGGTTTTATTTCTGGTGGATTTAAAGATGTAGGATTATGCGCTGTTTTTTCAATTAATGCATCCGCTGGTGGCGCACAGCTATCAATAAAAATAATTTCGGGTGGGCTGTATTTATTTGTTTGTATTGAATCGGCATTGTAGGTGTAGGTATTATAGTTTTTGTTTGTGCATGATGCCAAAAGCAACAGCACTGCAATGAGATAATAAAACCTATTAATGTTTTTAGCTTTTTTGCTAGGCAGCGTAATAATGTGTAAAAGCATAGGATGGCATGGCTGTGTTACAACGAAGTTAATCACTATGACTTAAAGTTAGCCGTGTTGCACAAAAAAGTCTTGTTGTTTATCGGCACCCTTATCAATGCAACTAAATTTAATTTTTTAAATGGAAACATTCTGATGTCCTTACCATAGTAAATAGTTTATATATTTCAACTATCAAATTATACATCTGTTTTTACTTATTTAAAAACCAAAACCATAACACATGCGCATTTTACTATTGATAGTTTTTTTAATAACCGGTAATTGTAGCTTAGCACAAGTGTTAAGTACTACACGCACCACAAACTGGAAAAAAGCAAAACATATAGGCGCTTACTTCGAGCCATCACTTACAGTTAATATACTGCAATATGGTGGTAATAACAATGGTGCCATTGCTAATGATGCTGCACTTATTGCAGCAGTTAATGCGCTTAATGGCATGCCCGGCATAATATATTTGCCTGCCGGCAATTATCTGTTTAACAACACCATTAATTTACGCGATAGTTTAATATTACGTGGCAGTGGAACTAATACCGTACTAACTTTTAGTTTTAACAACGCTTCAAAACATTGTATAACTATAAGCGGTTCAGTAATGGGCGGGTGGGTAAGTGTAGGCAGTGGCTTACGCAAAAACAGTAAGTGGATTAAACCTGCTGTTATAACAAGTTTTAAAGTGGGCGATTTGCTTGAGATGCGGCAACTAAATGGTAGTTGGGATACCCAACCTGTGGCATGGGCACAGTATGCTGTGGGGCAAATTTTATATGTGGATAGTATCAAAAATGATAAACTATATTTTCATGAAAAACTGCGGATTGATTATGATACACTTCTACAACCGCAAGTAGCACGTTTAAAGCCCAGAAAAAGTGTAGGTGTTGAATGTTTAAAGATTACTCGTACCGATAGCAATGCTGCCGGTAACAATTACGGTGTTTTTTTAAACAAAGCCTATAACTGTTGGATTAAGAATGTAACCATCGAAAAAATGATAAGCGCCCATGTTTGTATTACTACATCGGCCCGATGTGAAATTACCGGAAGTTATATAACCGATGCTTATAGTTTTGATGGAAGTAACACACATGGCTACGGTGTGTTAATTAACGAACATGCATGCGAAAATAAAATTGAAAACAATGTGTTTAAAAAACTGCGGCATGCCATTACATGCAAACAAGGCGCAAATGGAAATGTTATTGCTTATAATTATGTTACGCAACCAACTCGTACTGAGTTTCCGACCGATGCCGGTGCCGATTTGTTGTTGCATGGCCATTATCCGTTTTTAAATTTATTTGAAGGTAATATCTGCCAAAACATACAGGCCGATCAAACCTGGGGTCCTAATGGCCCTTATAATACCTTTATGCGCAACCGTGCCGATGGTTATGGATTAATTATTACATCGGGCAGTATATCTACCAACAATCAAAACATAATAGCCAACGATATTACTAACACCGGTTTTTTAAAAGGTAATTATTCGTTATCCGGTAACAATCATTTTGAGTTTGGTAACCGTGTAAAAGGTACGGTAACACCTGCTAATACAGCTAACGTTACGGTAAATTCATACTACCTGAACAATACACCAACTTGGTGGAATGGTACGTGGCCTACTATAGGGTTACCTGTTGCATTTAACATTGCCGGCAACTCGGCACAAACAAGGTTTGCCAACGGCAGCTATACTGTAACCTGTAACAATAGTGCGGTAAAAGTCGGTTTAGGCAACTATTTTTCGGTTTATCCCAATCCATCTGCTGCTGATTTTATATTTTCAAACGAGGTGAGTCTTTTAAACGTAACTAATGTTTTAGGCATAGCACAAGCATTTACACTTGATGGACGTAACTTAACTATACATGCACCGGCCGGTGTTTACAATGTTTTTGTGTGCATTAATGGTCAAACCGTAAATCAAAAATTGATTTTGGTTAAATGATGGTTAGCATGTAGTGTAAAGCAAAAGGCAAAATTTAAATATTCATGTGAAGCATATTTAAATTTATACATTCGCCCCCCTTAAAATTAACCGCTTTAATAGCTTAAAACTTATTCAATGAACAGAATATCAATAATGGCAAGCACAGTAGCAGTTATTGCCTCTTTAAATTTAAATGCACAAAAAATGGAATTAAAAACACAAGCCGATTCGGTGAGCTATGCCATAGGCGTATCAGTAGGTAACAATTTAAAATCAGGTGGATTTGACGGATTAAACAGCGATTTAATTTCGAAAGGATTAGCCGAAGCTATGAAAGGCGAAAAAACGGCTGTTGACGCACAAACAGCCAATCAAATTATTCAGGATTATATGACAGCAGCACAAGCTAAAAAAGGTGCCGAAGCTGTTGCACGTTGTGGTGCGTTTTTAGAAAACAATAAAAAACGTAAAGAAGTAACCACCCTACCAAGTGGATTGCAATATGAAGTAATAAAAACCGGTACCGGCCCCAAGCCAAGTGCAACCGATAAAGTGAAAGTACACTACCACGGCACATTAATTAATGGCGATGTGTTTGATAGTTCGGTAGAGCGTGGCCAACCTGCCGAGTTTGGCGTAAACCAAGTTATTAAAGGCTGGACGGAAGCCCTTCAATTGATGAATACCGGCAGTAAATGGAAAATATTTTTACCAGCCGATTTAGCTTATGGCGACCGTGGTGCCGGTGGTAAAATTGGTCCAAACGAAGCTTTGATTTTTGAAGTTGAATTACTTGAAGTATTGAAAAGCGAGTAATTGCATTATCGTTAATATAAAAAAAGCCTCCTGTTTAGGGAGGCTTTTTTTTATTGGTACACCGCCATTAGCCGCTTAATTGGTTAGTAGATAAATATCGAACTATTACTATTACCAACAATATTACATTTGGTGAAATACTTTTTATTGATGAAATCAAAAATCAAAATTTTTCAAATCATAGTTTTTTTCGTTTTTGTTTCGCCTGCTTATGCACAAGAAACTAAACATGCATCACATAAGCCAGTTGGCGATAGGTATGTATTACATGCAGGTATTTTCAGACCTTATGTTGCTACATCGTTGCAAATAAATAATCAATATACACCGGGCACAATAATTTCATTAGAAGATGATTTGGGATTTGAAGACAGACCCTGGCTTTTTAAAGTTGATGGTTATGCTGCTATAACAAAGCGCTCGGCTTTTAAGTTAACCTATACAAACCTTAACCGAAAGTCGGCCTGGGATATTGACCGCGACATAAATATTTTTGACACCACCTTTCATGTTGGTGCTAACCTGGATGTATTTTTTAATACAACCTTTTTATCGCTAAGTTATAAGTATAATATTTTTACTAAGCCAACCTGGGATGCAGGCGCTGCATTTGGTATTCGTTTCCTCAGAATTAAAACAGGTGCAAAGCTCGAAACAAATAACTTTTCAAAATTTGACGAGTCAGTAGCGATAGCAGCACCGGCACCGGTTTTTGGCTTATATGGCAATGCATACTTAAATGAGCAATTAATGTTCAGATGCAGTTTTGATTACTTTTCTGTTTCAATTAAAGGCATCAGAGGTTTTGTAATCGACAATAACTTATCGCTTGAATACTATTTTATTAAAAATTTAGGTGTGGGTGCTGCTGTTAATTTTCTGGCTTTCCGTATTGATGACTTACCCATTGGCGAAAACTTTGATGGTCAGATAAAATATAACCTCAGTGGATTTAGTCTTTTTTTAGCAGCCAAATTTTAATCAGTTTTAGTTTTAATTGCTGCTCATTAATTTATTTGTTGCCAATAACAAACTGTATATTTCGACATTGTAAATCGAAATGAAAAAAATCACCAAAAACAGTTTTATAAAACGTACTTCATTTCCGGGAGGTCTTAAAGCGTTGCGCCAGTTTTTCGATGATCATTTAATTTATCCACAAGCTGCCATTGATGCAAAAATTAGCGGCACTGTAACCGTTAAATTTAATATCAATTACAAAGGTGTTGTGTTTGATGCACATTTGGTAAACAGCCTGGGATTTGGATGCGATGATGAAGCATTGCGTTTAGTAAGTTTACTGCAATATAACAAGACACTAAACCGCGGTTTACATGTAGTTTTTCATGAAACCATACACATACATTTTAGCCTGCAAAAGTATTTACAAAGCAAAACGGCATTGCAACCTTTGCAAACAATTGTGTATCACTATCAAACCGAAAAACCTAAAAATCAAACAACCGTTATTCAAGTTAATTATCAGGTTAAGGATTAGTTTTTTGCTGTTTTTATAACCTATGTAAATCAAAAGGTCATTTAATTTGATTGCTTAATACAGTACTTATAAATTTAAGTAACTGAAAATCAATATAATATAAAATAATTTAGTACTATGTGTAACAAGGTACTGTTTAATAACTCTATCTTTGTAAAGCAAGATATAAGGTATAGCTATATACCATAATTAAATGAATATAAACCCAAAACAACTGCATCATGAGCAATTTGGAAAACACACAAGCGCAAATGCGGAAAGGGGTATTAGAGTTTTGTATTCTATCAATTATTTCGAAGGGCGAAATTTATCCGTCCGACATTATTTCGAAAATGAAAGAGGCTAAATTGATAGTGGTAGAAGGCACATTATACCCCTTATTAACCCGCCTGAAAAATGCAGGGTTGTTAGGCTATCGTTGGATTGAATCCAATGCCGGCCCACCCCGCAAGTATTATGCACTAACCGAGTTAGGGCAAAGTTATTTACAAGAATTAAACACTACCTGGAACGAACTGGTAGCTGCCGTAAACCAAACCGCAAACATCAATACCCAAAGCCATGAATAAAACATTAACCGTAAACATTGGCGGCATTGTTTTTCATATCGAGGAGCAAGCCTTCGAAACTCTAAAAAAATATTTAGAGTCAATAAAAATTCACTTTACCACTGCCGATGGGCGTGACGAAATTATACAAGACATAGAAGCCCGCATAGCCGAAATGTTGCAAGAACGTATATCAGACCACAAACAAGTAATTACAGTGGATGATGTAGAAGCCGTAGCTGCCGCAATGGGTAAACCCGAGCAATTTTCCGATACACCGGATGCCGATGCAAAAAGTACGGCAACATTTAATACGCCCAATAACTTTAATACCGGCAAACGCAGGTTGTACCGCGATGTGGATGACAGAGTTTTAGGTGGGGTTTGTGCAGGTATAGCTCATCGTTTTAATATGGATCCGATTTGGGTCAGGTTGGTGTTTTTTGCACTTATTTGGGGCGGAGGTGTATCGCTATGGGTTTATATCTTATTACTCATTGTTGTGCCCAAAGCAATTACCAATGCTCAAAAAATTGAAATGCGTGGCGAAGCTGTTAACCTGGGTTCGTTGGCAAATCAGGCACAAACTGATACCATAAACTACAGCGGCCGCAATACCGTTACCCGTTTTTTCGATAGCCTGGGGCAAATATTTATAACCATACTTAAAGCATTTGTATATTTTTTCGCATGTATATTTGGCCTAACTGGTATTGCCGTACTTATTTCATTATTCCTGTTGTTGTTAGCTGCATTGGGCGCACCGGGCTTATTACACCCCGATGGTTTATTTGATGTATTTGTAAGTCCTACGCAACAAATATTAACGGTATTGGCCATAGTTTTAGTTGTGGGTATTCCGGTATTCTTTATTGTTTACCGCATTATTAAAATGCTTTTTAATATAACAACCAGCCATCCCATGTTACGTACCGGAGCATTGGTTTTTTGGATATTAGGCATTGTGTTGGGCGTTATTATGATAATTAATATTGCCAGCGAATTTAGCAAAGAGGCCAGCTATAAAGAGCTTATACCCATAACCCAACCGCTAACAGATACCCTATACTTAGGTTTGATTGACGACCCGCTTTTAGATGAAGTATCGTGGAACTACAGCATGGGTATTGGTACCGGCAGCCATTGGGATAAAAATGGCAATGCCAAACGTTTAATGATAAAAAAGGAAGTGCGGTTAGATATACAACGTGCCAATGGCAATGAGATTAAACTGATTAAAACCACATCGGCAAACGGCCGCACCGAAGAGGAAGCCTACCAAACGGCTTCAACCATAAAATATAGCATTAACCAGCACGATACTACGCTATTGTTTAGCAAGTACTTTGCATTGCCCAATAATTTTATGGAGCGTGGCCAGGATGTACGTTTAGTACTGAAGTTACCTGTAGGCAAAAGCGTTTATCTGGGTAAAGACCTGGAAGCCATTATTTATGATATCGAAAATGTTACCAATACCTGGGATGATGATATGCTGGGCCGCACCTGGACTATGACTGCCAAAGGCTTGGAATGTATAGGTTGTAACCTGAAAGATAATAACAGACATGATGATAACGAAGCGGACGAAATGCAATTTGAAACGCCTAACGATGCGCAAATTAAAATCGACTCTGACGGTATAAGCATTGCCACAAAAAAGGATACAATCGTTAGCCACAACGTTACCATTGATGTAAATAAAAATGGTGTAAACATTAAAACCGATAAAGACCGTTAACCACAAACTTTAAACAGCAAAGCGATGTATATTTTTGCAACCATTGCATGGGTTATTGTATTAGCCACAGCATTACCCGGCACCACATACCTGTGGCAAAATAAAATGTACTGCACCAAGCCACAAACCGTTATAAGTATGGGTGTTTGGCAGGAGATAAAAAAAGTGGCTGCCATGTTTTTTTAACGACAGCAAACTTTAAGATGTAAAATGTTGGTTTTACTTGTATTTCGTGTAAAGCGCCTCTATGGGTTGGAGGCGCTTTTATTATGTCCAAAAATTCACACAAAAAAAAACGACCACGAATTGCTTCGGGGCCGCCTTAAATGTTTTCACAACGGAATAATCCTTATTGTGAATAGCTTTAGAATGTGCGATAAAAGTATTTAAATTATTATTATAGCAAACATTATTTCTTATCAATTTTAATGTTTAACCATAATAATTAATTTATGAAAAATATTTTAGGACTCGATTTGGGAACTACTTCTATCGGCTTTGCCCATGTAATTGAAGGTGATACAATGGAACAATCATCTATTGAAAGAATCGGGGTTCGTGTAAACCCATTAACAACCGATGAACAAACCAATTTCGAAAAAGGGAAACCAGTTTCTGTAAACGCTGATAGAACCTTAAAACGAGGGCAAAGAAGAAACCTTGACCGCTACCAACTTCGCAGGGATAATTTGATTGACGTATTAAAAGATGCCCATATTGTTTCTGATGAAACCAAACTTGCCGAAGATGGAAAGCAGACTACTTTTCAAACATGGTATCTGCGGGCAAAAGCCGTTACCGAAAAAATTGAAAAAGACGAGTTAGCTCGTGTGTTTTTGGCTATCAATAAAAAGCGTGGTTACAAAAGCAGCCGCAAAGCAAAGAACGAAGATGAAGGACAAGCGATTGACGGAATGGCGGTAGCCAAACAGTTGTATGAAGAAAACCTTACACCAGGGCAATTGGTTTTTCTACGCTTGAAAGAAGGCAAAAAGCATCTTCCTGATTTTTATCGCTCCGATTTGCAAGCAGAGTTTGATAAAGTGTGGAACACTCAAAAGCAGTTTTACCCCGAAATTTTTACTGATGAATTTTACAAGGAACTACAAGGGAAGGGACAACGTGCAACTTCTGCTTCATTTTGGGGCAAATACAAATTTAACACAGCTGAAATAAAAGACCTTGATGATAATTTAAAAAATGAAAATACAATTAAGCTAAGCCCAAGAGATAAAAAAAAATATCAAGCATATAGTTGGCGTAGTCGCGCCATTTCGCAGCAATTAGAAAAAGAACAAGTTGCTTATGTACTTACCGAAATAAATAACAACCTCAACAATTCAAGTGGTTACTTAGGAGCTATTTCTGATAGAAGCAAGGAACTTTATTTTAATAAAGAAACAGTTGGACAATATCTATACAATCAGCTAAAAAAGAATCCTCATACTCGCTTAAAGAGCCAAGTGTTTTATCGTCAGGATTACATGGATGAATTTGAAGCCATTTGGAAAGAACAGTCTAAACATCATAAGGAATTAACAGATAAATTAAAATCTGAAATTCGAGATATTACCATATTCTATCAACGAAAACTAAAATCACAAAAAGGGTTAATCAGCTTATGTGAATTTGAAAACAGGGAGATTGAGGTGAACTGCAAAAAGAAAACTATCGGGTTGAAAGTTGCGCCAAAATCTTCGCCTTTGTTTCAGGAGTTTAAGATTTGGCAGGTGTTGAATAACGTTTTGATTAAAAAGAAGGGCAGCAAAAAACGAGTTGCAAAAGCTACAACCGATTCGGAAAATGAAGACGCAGAAATTTTTGCTTTTGATTTGGAAGCAAAGCAAACATTGTTTAATGAACTGAATTTGAAAGGCAATTTAAAAGCCGCTAAAATCATTGAGTTATTGGGTTACAAACCGAGCGATTGGGAATTGAATTATTCCGAAATAGAAGGCAACCGAACCAACAAAGCACTATTTGAAGCGTATCTGAAAATTTTGGATTTGGAGGGTTACGATGTAAAGGACTTACTGAAAGTTAAATCCAACAAAGACGAAGTTGAACTAGAAGATTTGAATGTTCCCGCTTCGGCAATCAAAGAAATGGTAAAATCCACTTTTGAAATTCTCAACATCAATACCGAAGTTTTAGAATTTAATGCTGATATAGACGGCAAAGCTTATGAAGAACAAAAGTCGTATCAGTTATGGCATTTATTACATTCTTACGAGGGTGATGATTCACAAAGTGGAAACGAAAAGTTGTATGAATTGATGGCAAAAAAATTCAGGTTCAAAAGAGAATATTCGCAACTATTAGCCAACATAACGCTTTCCGATGATTATGGCAATTTAAGTACGAAGGCCATGCGCAAAATTTATCCGTTCATCAAAGAACATAAATACAGTGAAGCGTGTGAATTGGCAGGTTATAGACATTCGGCATTGTCGTTGACGAAAGAAGAATTAGCCAATCGTCAGTTAAAAGACAAATTGGATTTACTGAGGAAAAACAGTTTGCGCAATCCTGTAGTAGAGAAAATCCTCAATCAAATGGTGAATGTTGTAAACACATTACTTGAAACAAATAGAGCGAAAGATCCTAACTTCAAATTTGATGAAATAAGAATTGAACTAGCCCGAGAGCTAAAAAAGAATGCGAAAGAGCGTGCAGAAATGACAAGCAATATCAACGCCTCAAAACTAGTGCATGAAAAAATTATCAAACTTCTTCAAACAGAATTTGGAGTAAAAAACCCAAGCCGTAATGATATTATTCGTTACAAACTGTATGAAGAATTAAAAAACAATGGCTATAAAGATTTATATACCGATACCTATATAGCAAGAGAAATTTTATTTAGTAAACAAATAGATATTGACCATATCATTCCTCAAGCACGTTTGTTTGACGATAGTTACTCTAACAAAACACTTGCTTTCCGTAAAGATAATTTAAAAAAAGGAAACCGTACTGCCATTGATTTTATAGAAGCTGAATATGGCAAAGAACAAACAGATCTTTTTATCCAACGTGTTGAGAAACTATTTGACTTAGGCAAAAAGAATAGCGAAGAAGGAATTTCTAAAACAAAATCTTTAAAGCTGCAAAAAAGAGAGTCAGAAATTGGCGATGGCTTTATTGAGCGTGATTTGCGCGACAGCCAATACATTGCCAAAAAAGCAAAAGAAATGTTGTTTGAAATTTCTCGCTCGGTTCTTTCCACCTCCGGAAGTATTACCGATCGCCTACGAGAAGATTGGGGATTAATAAACATCATGCAAGAACTCAATTTCGACAAGTATCAAAAATTAGGACTTACTGAAAAAGTAGAAAAAAAAGACGGAACATTCAAAGAGCGAATTATAGACTGGAGCAAACGCAATGACCATCGCCATCATGCTATGGACGCACTCACGGTTGCATTTACCAAACACAGCCATGTTCAGTATCTAAACTTTTTAAATGCACGTTATAATGAAACACACAAGTTTCATGCGAACATAAAAGGAATCGAAACCAACGAAACGCATGTTGTGAAAGACGATAAAGGAAACAGCAATCGTGTGTTCAATCTACCTATTCCCAACTTCCGCCAAGTAGCCAAAGAACACTTGGAAAATGTGCTGGTATCGCATAAGGCAAAGAATAAAGTGGTAACGAAAAACAAAAATAAAACGAAATCAAAAAAAGGTGAGAAAGTAAAAACCAAACTCACTCCAAGAGGACAACTTCATAAAGAAACCGTTTATGGGAAAATTAAAATTCCTGTTATAACAGAAGAAAAAGTAGGGGCTAAGTTTGATTTAGAAAAAATAAATACTGTTGCAAATCCACAATTCAAGGAGCTTCTATTACAACGTTTGAAAGAAAACAATAACGACCCTAAAAAAGCATTTGCCGGAAAAAATGCACTTTCAAAAAATCCTATTTACATTGATGATGCTAAAACAGAAACATTACCTGAAAAAATAAAAACAATTTATTTTGAAGATAATTATACAATCCGTAAGGATGTAAACCCTGATTTAAAAATTGATAAAGTAATTGACAGTGCTGTTAAAGCAGTATTAGAAAGACGATTAGAAGAATTTGGAGGTGATGCAAAAAAAGCATTTGTTGATTTAGATAAGAATCCGATTTGGCTAAACAAAGCAAAAGGTATTTCTATTAAGCGAGTAACAATAAGTGGAGTTAGTAATGCAGAATCATTGCACTATAAAAAAGATCATTTAGGAAAGGCAATACTGGATAAAGAAGGTAAGAAAATTCCTGTAGATTTTGTAAGCACAGGCAATAACCACCATGTGGCTATATACAAAGATGAGGCAGGTAATTTACAGGACAGAGTGGTTTCATTATTTGAAGCTATTCAATTAGTAAATGCAGGCTTGCCTGTTATTGATAAAGAATATAACAGAGGCATAGGCTGGCAGTTCCTATTTACTATGAAACAAAATGAATACTTTGTTTTTCCAAATGAAAAAACAGGCTTCAACCCCAAAGAAATAGACTTAACCGACCCTAAAAACAACAAACTAATAAGCCCTAATTTGTTTAGGGTGCAGAAGATAGCCAATAAAAACTATTTCTTTAGGCACCATTTAGAAACAACCGTTGAAGAAAAGAAAGAGTTAAAAGACATTGCATATAAACCACAATTGGGATTAACTGCGATAAAAGATATAGTTAAAGTTCGTATTAATCATATTGGTCAAATTGTAAAAGTTGGAGAGTATTAAAAAAATGAGTTTGCATCAAACTAAATACTAACCGTCTCGGCAACATATCAAAAGCCTAAGTAAGCATAGGAGAGAACCTTATAAGTTGAAAGCAGTTATCGTACATATCCATCATACATAATGTATGATACATTTTGTATGATACATTTTGTTTAGTACATTTGGGCTATGGAAAATTTGAACAACCCGTTTTTATTAACCGCTTACAAAAGCCCCGCTTATTTTTGCAACAGGGCCGAAGAAAGCAAGCAACTAACCCGGCTTATGCAAAGCGGCATGAACGTTACGTTGTTTGCGATAAGGCGCTTAGGAAAAACAGGACTCATTCATCATGTATTTTATCCGTATAGTAATCATAAAAAAGCTGCCTGTATTTATATAGATATTTTAGCTACCAAAAATATTGCAGACCTCACCAACCATCTTGCAACGGCTGTATATAATCGCTTCCCTCCTCAAAAAGCAATAGGAAAAAAAATTATGGAATTGTTTCAGCGGTTCAGACCCGTCATTAGTTTTGATGAACTAAGCGGCACTCCTTCGCTTAGCTTAACCATAGAAACAAAAGCCCAAAAAGAAAATACCATAGGGCAGATATTATCCTTTCTGGATAAACAGAATATTAAAATTGTAATTGCCATTGATGAGTTTCAGCAAATATTAGAATATCCGGAAAAAAACACAGAAGCACTCTTGCGCACGTATATGCAGCAGCTAAAAAATACTTCCTTTATTTTCTGTGGCAGCAATCAAAAGATGATGCACGAAATATTTAACTCCGCCAAACGACCATTCTTTGCCAGTTGTACCAATATAAAACTAGATTACATTGCCGAGTTTGACTATAAGAAATTTATTATTCAAAAATTCAAAGAACACAAGCGCACAATGAATAATGAATGTTTGGATTTTATTTGCAATTGGACCAAGCTGCATACCTTTTACACACAGTATTTCTGCGCCACCCTGTTTAACAAAACACTTAAAACCTACACCGTAAAAGAAGCACACGAAACGGCTCTTGCCATTTTAAAATTAAATGAAGGTACCTTCTTTCAGTATAGAAATTTAGTAACCGCTGCACAATGGAATTTATTAAAAGCAATTGCCAATGAAGAGCAAGTATTTCAGCCGCAGGCTAAAACATTTATTCATAAACACCAGTTGGGCACACCGGCATTGGTAAAGCGCGGTATAGATGCCTTGCTTATTAAAGAGCTTATTTTTTATAACGCAGCAGTAGAAACACCCTACTACGAGGTATATGATAAATTTTTGATGCGATGGTTGCAGTATAATTAACTAACCACATGATTAAACGCACGCTTTACTTCGGCAACCCGGCATACCTGAGTTTAAAAGACAATCAATTAATAATCAGATTGCCCGAAGTAGTTAAAAACAATACTGTTACCGAAGCTTTTAAAAAAGAAGCCCAGGCTACTATACCCATTGAAGACATTGGCATAGTGTTATTAGATAACCAGCAAATTACCGTTACACATGGTGTACTTAATGCATTGCAGCAAAATAATGTGGCTATTATCAGTTGCGATGCCACCCACCATCCAATGGGCTTAATGTTGCCACTAAATGGCAATACCTTGCAAAACGAACGTTACCGCACACAAATAGAAGCAACAGAGCCTTTAAAAAAACAGTTATGGGCAGCTACCATTACACAAAAAATTAAAAATCAGGCATCTGTTTTTAAACGGCATGGTATGGATGCTAATTACCTTATTAACCTGAGCCGTAATGTAAAAAGTGGCGATAGCGATGGCGTAGAAGCTACGGCAGCATCGCATTATTGGTTTCATGTTTTTAAACCCTATAATATCGAAAATTTTAAGCGCGACAGGCAAGGACTGCCTCCCAACAATTATTTAAATTATGGCTATGCTTTGTTACGTGCAACTATGGCGCGTTGTATTGTAGGCGCAGGGCTGTTGCCAACATTGGGTATTCATCATGCCAATAAATACAATGCCTATTGTTTGGCCGATGATTTAATGGAACCCTACCGCCCCTGGGTTGATACCGTAGTTATTAATATTATACAACAAAACGGTGTAAGCGATGAAATATCAAAAGATGTAAAAACAACTTTATTAGGCATACCGGTTTTAGATGTGATGATGGATGGCGAAACCAGTCCGCTTATGAATGCCATGCAACGCACGGCTGTTAGTATATCAAAGTGTTTTGCAGGCGAATTACGTAAACCGCTGTATCCGGAGTTTTAACCTTTGGCCCATGTTTAATTGTAAAAGCTGCATGTTTAATTGGAAACAATTTTTATTACAGATAATGAATAGGATATTAAAACAAAATAGTTTGCATGCCCATTGAATATTTATTTATCGTTTATAGCATTGTAAGTAAAAACAGAATTTGTGCTTACAAAGCAATGTTTGCATCGGTTACAACGGTTAGTGCCTATAACGAAGAAGCTATTTACCTGCAAAGCAAAACCCAATTAATGCATTAACCTGCCTAACTGCCGGTATCATTTTGCATTATAATTTACAACTTTCAATTTACAATTCATATAAATGATTTCAAGCCACCGCTTTAACGCATATAAAATTATGTGGACACTTGTAATGTACGATTTACCTACAGAAACCAAAGCCGAGCGCAAAGCCGCAGCCCGTTTTCGAAAAGATTTATTGGCCGATGGTTTTAGTATGTTTCAGTTTAGTATGTATGTACGCCACAGTGCCAGTAACGAAAATGCCCTTGTACATAAAAGGCGCATAAAAAAAGCCTTACCCGAAATGGGCAAGGTGGGTATATTGCAAATTACCGATAAACAATTTGGACAGATGCAAATATTTTACGGTAAAAAGGTGCAAAGTTTACCCAATGTGCCGCAGCAATTAGAATTATTTTAATACATGAAACGAAACGATTTTATAAAAAACCTGCTGGCTTTAGGCTCACTGCCCGTAGGTGAAACATTTAACTGGATTAAACCATATCAAAAAGTGTATTTACTGCAATCGTTTATTCGTGGGTTCAGATTTTAAGACGGGCCGGCCAATTTAAATAACCTGCAGGTAGGTCAGTTATTGCAATTAAAACGCGAGCCCGATAATGAATATGATGACTATGCCATTGCCGTTTATCTGAACGAAATTAAACTGGGTTATTTGCCGGCCGAGAGTAATGAAATTATTACCAAACTTATTGATACACAATTGTTGGATATAATGGCCGAATTAACACATTTACAAATGCAGGCTCAACGTTGGGAAAATGTGGCCATTGCCGTTTATGCATTAAAAGAAAAACCATTGTTACAGGCAGGCAGTGAAGTGTTGCCACACACTACACTATTTGAACCTGAATATGTTACTATACAGCTACATAACGGAACGGTTACCCGTATGTATTATGATGATTATGATGAGACAGCCTATGGCGATTAGAAATAAAAAATCCCGCAAGGAGGCGGGATTTTTATGACTTTGAAACCTGTTTTTTAATCTTTAAACGGCCTTAAACTATTGATTAACAATTAATCGGTTGTTAGCTCTATTTCAAAGATACATTCTAAAAGCTATTCACAACAGGTAGGTGATGTTACCAAACTACACGGTGGTTGTTAGCTCTATTTCAAAGATACATTCTAAAAGCTATTCACAACCGCCTCCTGTGCAACTAACCGCGCTTTGTGTTGTTAGCTCTATTTCAAAGATACATTCTAAAAGCTATTCACAACCAAGCGTTTGCATTTCTATAAATTGCACGTGTTGTTAGCTCTATTTCAAAGATACATTCTAAAAGCTATTCACAACCATAAGGCGGGTCAACTATTGCCACCTTAAGTTGTTAGCTCTATTTCAAAGATACATTCTAAAAGCTATTCACAACTGCATGCATATAATACCGGTGGATCGTACGGTTGTTAGCTCTATTTCAAAGATACATTCTAAAAGCTATTCACAACGTACAGACTTCAATATAAACGAAAACATTTGTTGTTAGCTCTATTTCAAAGATACATTCTAAAAGCTATTCACAACACACCAATTAAACTATGTTTTTAGAAACCCGTTGTTAGCTCTATTTCAAAGATACATTCTAAAAGCTATTCACAACCATGGCCATGTGCGTTGGTGTGCAGCTTACGTTGTTAGCTCTATTTCAAAGATACATTCTAAAAGCTATTCACAACAGATTGATATTACAGGTTTTAGTGCAGCTTGTTGTTAGCTCTATTTCAAAGATACATTCTAAAAGCTATTCACAACCACCTATTGAAAAGCATTT
>JAEUTH010000013.1 GCA_016788165.1 Bacteroidia bacterium
GTTTTGAGTATCCCGCTGTGCAGCGGGATGCAATAGTTGTGCAACAGGCACAGCGGATAAACTCAATGGCGTCTAAAACCTTTCGTAGCTTTGTGCGAATAAATTCGCAACGCTACTGCGGTTTATCCGCAAGGGCGTTATAGCCAATGGTAAAGCGACACTGCAACCATCGAACAGACGACCAAAATTTGAACTTTAAAACATTGACAAACCATTTTGTCTGGCGAAGAGTACATAGTTTTGGCTCATTAGTTTTGTGAAACAAATTTAGATTTTTTAGTGTATTGATTGAGTTTATTTATGCGTAGTGATTCGCCTTTTAATTCGATACGGTGTGCCTGGTGTATTATCCGATCTAGAATTGCATCGGCCACGGCAACGGGTGGTCAGTTTCATCGGTTTTTGCACAAAACAGCTACTTTAATTTATTATAACTTCGATAATTATATCAATTCAGAAATTCAATAAATTAAAAAGTATGGATATTCATCAAAAACCAAAACACTTTGTCTTTGTGCCGGGGTCATTTCACGCAGCGTGGTGCTGGTATAAAATGCAACCACTGTTAAATAAAAATGGGAATACATCTGAAGCCATTAACTTACCGGCACATGGGCCTGATACAACTCCAATAAGCGCAGTAACACTTAATAGTTATGTTGATGCTGTTTGTAAAGTACTTGAAAAATACAACAAACCCGTTGTGCTGATTGGACACAGCCGTGCCGGCATTATTATTTCGTCAGTAGCTGAACATATGCCTGATAAAATTAAACAATTAGTTTACCTCTGTGCTTTTTTAATTCCAAACGGTGAGCCAATGGTTGCCACAGCGCTAACTGACACGGCTTCGCTAATGGTATCAAATCTGATATTTAATGAGCAGGAGGGCTGGCATATACCAAAAAACGAAATTTATAAAGAGGCGTTTTATAATGACTGTTCAGAGGAAGATGTTTTTTTGAGTACCTCCTTACTTATTAAAGAACCAAACGCACCGGTTGCAACACCACTTACACTTACCGATAACAAATACGGTACAGTTACTAAAGCGTATATCCATACTACGCTTGACAATACAATCACATACGAGCTACAAAAGAAAATGGTAAAAAAGGTTCCTGTTGACCTAACGTTTGAATTAAAAGCCGGACACTCACCATTTCTCTCACAGCCAAAACAACTTGCCGATATTTTATTAAAACTGTAATTACATTTAATAAGGTTACTTGCGTGCGCATCATAACGGGATGTTTCAACAAAGACAGCGTTTCATTGACACTAATTACTTCGAAAATTATAACTTCGCTAATATGACAAGTGTTATATGAAAGCAACTAAATATGAAAATTAAAAACCCGGAAAAACGGCTCCTTCAGTTTTGGGGAGCAGTAGATAAAAAACACATTAAATCATTTGCTCCCTATTTAACAGGTAAAAATGTTTTGGATATGGGATGTGGCTTAGGCACAACTACAGACTACGTTTCGAAAATGGGATTTAATTGCATGGGTATTGATTATGATTCTGACACCATTGAAATTTGCAAAAAAAAATATCCGGCATCTGTATATCAAACCGCTAATGCAGAAAAACTTCCATTTGATAATGCCTTTTTTGATACCATCATATTGCGAGACGCTTTACATCACTTTTATGGCGAGGCTGATTTTGAAAAAGTAAAACAGGAAATACTTCGTGTTGGCAAACCCGATATGCGCATCATATTTTTTGATCCGAACGTTAATTTTATGCTGAAAACCATGCGAAAAATTTCGTTTCATAAAGACGAAGAGTGCAGTTATGAATCGGCATTAAAAACTACAAATGATATGGGGTTTAAAGTAATTCATAGCAGCTTTAACACCCTATACAGTTTGCCGCTAAGCGGTGGCTATGTTGGTGTAAACTTTGTTCCAAACAGTAAACTTATACAAAATACAATATTAACAACTGAAAACTATTTAGAGAAAGCAATAAACAAGCTTGGATTAGGCCGACAGTTGTGTTGGCGCTACTTAATTGTTGGACAAAAAAAATAACAGCACCAAACCCAAACTTTGCCAGGTAAAAACCGTCACAATTTGTATGCAGCGTAGTATTATTCAGGTTTAAAAATAAATTAATGCGAATTAATTTCAGTACAAACTCGAAAACATTTACATACACAAATACGCAAATTTTTTAGGCTAAAGCATACTGAATATTATTTTGACTATTTAGAAAAAGCTAATGTTTACGCTGTATTGTTTGTCCGAACTTTTATTACTGCAATTTCAAATACTAACATCGCAGCGGCAATATGCAGCATAAGTAGCCGTGTTTTATTTTATAACTATAAATGTTATTGAAAATAATTTTCTGTTTGAAACTTTTAAGTAAAGCGAAACCCATACTTAACTTTATAAATTTCAATTCATACAGCGCATAAATTTTAAGTTATGATTAATATTATTAAAGGCCTTGTTATACTAACTGTTGCCGGTAGCCTAAAAACATCCGGTCAAATTTCTGATAGTGTTTCAATTTCAGGTTTTGCACATAATATAATTCATATAACCGGAGATAATTTTGATGATTTAAATTTTTTGAAAGCCGAAATTCAAAACAAAAGAATTGTTCTATTGGGTGAGAGTTCCCATACCATTAGCGATTACTATTTGCTAAAAACAAAAATCATTAAATTTCTGCATCAACAGTGCCATTTCGATGTACTTGCAATGGAATGTGGCATGGCCGATACATATACTACAAGCCTTCAGTTTGATACAATTACTTCAAGCCAAATGATGAAAGATGTTTTGTATGCCAACCAAAGTTGCAATGAAATGAAACCATTGTTTGAATACATGAAAAATGCAACAAAAAAAAGATTACAATTCTATGGTTTCGATTCACAAGACCACGGCAGCTCACTTAGTTTCATTAAATCGTTATTACAACCACACTATGGCAACACAGCCGATAGTTTAGTAAACAACTTACAAAAATATAATCAAACAGCAACATTAGCTTGGCAAACAGACAAGCGCCCTGTTACGATGTTAGCCGATACCATTTTATCATCAGCAATACAACTTATTAATATGTTGCAAACTGTAAAAAGCAACTTGCTTGATGAAGGTAAAATAACCATGATGCATTTTAAATTCTTAGAACGGTCGCTGATTAATCATAAAGAAGCATTGAATATTAATTGGGAAAATGAAAACCCATTAGAGCGAAGAGATAGTTTAATGGCCGAAAATATTTTTTGGTTAGCCAATGAAATATTTCCCGATAAAAAAATAATTATTTGGGGTCATAATACCCATATTGATAAAGGTGGTACTGATGCCATAAATAAAAGTATGGGATATTACATACATAAAAAATTAAAAACCGATGCTTACCATATCGGTTTATATGCTAAAAGTGGATCGCTATTTTGGTGGTGGACTAAAGACATCAGAACCTTTAATAACATTCAAGCAAACGATATCGAAAACATCAGCGATTTGTTTCCGGTAACCTTTATATCAGTTTCAA
The DNA here is from genome assembly GCA_016788165.1 of Bacteroidia bacterium. Classification (GTDB taxonomy): domain Bacteria; phylum Bacteroidota; class Bacteroidia; order AKYH767-A; family OLB10; genus JAEUTH01. Next base: position 3,529 of record JAEUTH010000013.1, read on the forward strand.
ATAAATACAAACTGTTAAATACACCCTTGATGGGTTACGAAGCTGAGTTTGGACGTAAAGTATCTTTTGTGCCCGCAAAAAGGTATGATGCTATTATTAATTTCAGAAACGTACGTGCTGTGAGTTACTAAAACATTTATTAGCTCATACAAGAACTACATACAAACTATGCTTCCGTATGGGGTGTTGTTCCCAAAATTTCGTGCACGCTCTTTCTAATATTTTTACTGATGGTTAATGTGGGCAAGTCGTTAGCATCTTTGCCAAATGGGTCTTCAATTTCTTCGGCTATAACTTCTAAGCTGGTTAACACGTAAAAAATAAATGCCACTACCGGTATGCAATAATAGCCCAATGAAAACACCAATGAAATGGGCATTGACATCACAAAAAAGAAAATAAATTTTTTAAGAAATGCGCTGTATGAATATGGAATTGGTGTGTTTTTAATTCGCTCGCAAGCACCGCAAACGTCAGCAAAATTGTTAAGCTCGGCATTGAGCATAATTAATTGCTCACCACTGATTGTACCGTTCCGATGCAGGTCGTATGTTTTTGTAAAAAGTAAAGACGCTATATAGTTTGGCATATGTGAGTGCAAATGCAAATCTTCTTTTTTAAATGTGCCAACATCTACCATATGCGCAGTTTCTCTTAAATTTTGCAAATGCCCCATTAAAGCAAATGCATAGTTTGAAATTGTTTCGGCAAAAAATATTCTTTCGTTTTGTAATTGGCTGGGCAACAGTGCATTAATTTTAAGCGATAAGTTGCGTGAACTGTTAACCAGGCTACCCCACAATTTTCTGCCCTCCCACCAGCGCTCATAGGCTGAGTTTATACGAAAAACCAGCAACGTAGAAATAACAAAAGTAAGCATGGTATGCATTACCGATAAATTTTTAATTCGGTTATCGGCACTTAATTTCAAATAGTCCATTTCAATCCAGGCAACCAGATAACTATAAAAGCTAATGGTAATTATCAAAGGAAGCAACTGACGAAATGTATCCGTTTTATGAAATCTGAAAATAAAAACGAACCAGTCTTTGGTGTTATACGATATCATACTTTATGCATTATGGCTACATTAGTTACAGCCATCTTTATCGAATGTACTTACACTAATATTTTACCGGCTCAAAAGTAAAAGACTTTATAAAACAGATATTCGTTTTAAATTAAAGATTTGACATCAAAAAAAATCGAATGCTTTTAAACGCATGGCATCTATATCACATAAAATAAATTAGCCGCAACCAATAAAAAAACTTATACAAAATATTGCTGCTGCGGTTTACAATTTGTTTTCGTCACGAATTGCTCATGCGCATTTTTTTGCCTGTAATAATACCTTCCCAATAGCAGTAAAAGCATTTGAACCTTTTTATTTGAAACAAACCTAATGTAAGCAAACTTAAAAGGCGGTCGTTGGGCTTACGTTTAATACGATAAGAATAGTTGTTGCAGCGTGGACATAGCATGGTATTACAATTTTATTGCTGCTAAATAACCTTTAAACTGTTTTTACATTTTTAAGCTAAGGTTATTATGTAGTTACCAGCAAAAAACTTAACCGGCCCACCCTTCACGGTCGAGGCTGCGGTATTGTATGGCTTCGGCCAAATGCTCGGTTTCTATTTGATTGCTTTCGGCCAAGTCGGCAATGGTGCGTGCTACTTTTAAAATTCTATCATAAGCACGTGCCGAAAGTCCCAAGCGCTCCATGGCTGTTTTTAGTAACTCTGTACCCGGTTGTGTGAGTTTGCAAAGCTGCCGCATTTGTATGGTACTCATTTGCGCATTGCAAAACGTATTAGCCGAATCCTGATACCGGTTGCTTTGTATATTACGTGCTTTAACTACACGTTGCCTGATGGTATCGCTATTTTCTGATATGCGTGTTTGCGTTAGTTCATTAAATGCAACGGGCGTTACTTCCACATGCAGGTCAATACGATCCAACAACGGGCCTGATATTTTATTCAGATATTTTTGTACTACACCCGGAGCGCAAACACAATCCTTATCGGGATGGTTGTAATAACCACAAGGGCATGGGTTCATACTGGCAACCAACATAAAACTTGCCGGATACTCGATAGCAAATTTGGCGCGCGATATGGTTACACTGCGTTCTTCTAAAGGTTGGCGCATTACTTCTAAAACGGTGCGTTTAAACTCGGGCAACTCGTCTAAAAACAAAACGCCATTATGTGCTAAACTTATTTCGCCTGGTTGTGGTATGCCTCCACCGCCAACTAAAGCTACATCGCTAATGGTATGATGTGGCGACCTGAATGGACGCACACTTACTAAAGCTGCTTCCTTTTTAAGTTTGCCTGCAACACTGTGTATTTTTGTTGTTTCCAAAGCTTCTTGCAATGATAATGGCGGCAATATGGTTGGCAAACGTTTGGCCAGCATGGTTTTACCTGCACCCGGTGGACCAATCAGTATCACATTATGACCACCGGCTGCTGCAATTTCCAGCGCACGTTTTATATTTTCTTGTCCGCGTACATCACTAAAATCAAATTCGTTTGAGGCTTGTTGTTTATAAAACTCTTCTTGCGTGTTTACAACGGTTGGTTCAATAGTAAGATCACCGGTAAAAAAATCAATTACCTGACGCAGGTTTTCAACGCCATACACTTTTAAGTCGGCAACTATGGCTGCTTCGCGTGCATTTTGTTTGGGTAAGATAATACCTGTAAAGCCTTCTTTACGGGCTTGTATGGCAATGGGCAACGCGCCTTTAACCGGTTGCAAGCCCCCATCTAAACTCAGCTCGCCCATTATAATATACTCGTTAATGTTGGCTTGCATTATTTGTTCTGATGCCATTAAAATGCCTATAGCAATGGTTAAATCATAAGCCGATCCTTCTTTTCTGATATCGGCAGGGGCCATGTTTATTACTACTTTTTTGCCGGGCATTTTAAAACCGATATTCTTTAATGCAGCCTCTATACGTTGTTGCGATTCTTTAATAGCATTATCGGGCAAACCCACTAAATAAAATTTAATGCCTTCGCTTACATTGGTTTCGATGGTAATGGTAGTGGCATTAACTCCATACACTGCACTGCCAAAGGTTTTAACTAACATGGTTCAGAAATTTTAGTTCAGAAATTAAAGCCGTTTATGCCAGTTGTAATTTCAGTTCGATGTAATGTATAAGCGAATGAATTATTTTAATGTGTATTTCTTGTGCACGGTCGGCATAGGTACTATGTGGCGCGCGTATTTCAATATCGCATAAATCTTTCATGGCACCACCATCTTTACCGGTAAGGCCAACTACTTTTATGCCTTGTGCTTTGGCTGCTTCAATTGCTTGCAAAACATTTTTACTGGTGCCACTGGTACTTATTGCCAACAATACATCATTGGGTTTGCCCAATGCCTCAATGTATCGCGAAAAAATTTTATCGTAACCATAATCATTACCCACACATGAAATATGCGAAGCATCGCTAATACTTACGGCAGCCAAAGCCGGTCTGTTGTTTCTAAAGCGGCCACTAAGTTCCTCGGCAAAGTGCATGGCATCGCACATGCTGCCTCCGTTGCCACACGATATTATTTTGCCGCCATTTTTTAATGCTTCAACCATCAGGTTACCTGCATCGGCAATGCGCTTAAAATTAGCAGGGTTGTCAATAAATGTTTGAAGTGTTGATGCTGCTTCTTTAAAATTATGTTCAATGCTTTCCATAAAATATTGTATGTGGTGTAAAGTAATTAATCGGTTAAATTATAAAAGGCTGCAACTTATTATTTTTTCAAACTTACTTTTAAAGTGCTATTTTGGTAGTTAATTATGGCTGCTGTTCGCTTTAAAATGTCGCCTCCCAAAATGCAATGCACCTTTTTTTTGCCTATAGCTGCATAAGCCTCGTTAATGGTTGTAAAATCAATAAGCACCACTTTTACTTTTTGTAACTGTACACTACCTATTTGTAAGTTGTAAATTACAGCCATGCTATTATTTACGGGGCCCCCAACTCCGGTGCTTACCACATGCTTGCTTTTAACCGGTTTTAAGTTTAATGTTTCGGCCATTTGTGCATCAACAACGGTTTGCGAGGCACCGCTATCAACTACTGCAAAAAGTTTATGGTTATTGATTAAAATTTCGGCCCATAAATGCAATCCATTGGGAGGCCATTTAATTTGTTTTAGTTTGATTACTGGCATGGTAGTTTTTTACACAAAAAAGGCTGCTTCGGTATTGGAAGCAGCCTTTTATTAAAATTCTTTATCGGTATTATTTGGCAACTGGCATGTTGTCTAATACATCCATTACTTCTTTAACTGCTTTAGCCGATTCGTCAACTAATTTTTGTTCATCAGCGGTAAGTTTTAATTCGATAATTTGTTCGATACCTTTTTTGCCCAATTTAACCGGCACACCTAGGTACACATCTTTAATACCATATTCGCCTTGCAACCATGCACAAACAGGGAATATGCGTTTTTGGTCACGCACAATGGCTTCAACCATTTGTGCAGCAGCTGCACCGGGCGCATACCATGCCGAAGTACCCATCAGGTTAACCAACTCGCCACCGCCTTTTTTAGTGCGTTCAACAATGGCATCTAAACTTTTGGCATCAATCAATTCGGTAACAGGTATGCCGCCAACGGTTGTGTAACGTGGCAGTGGCACCATCGTATCGCCATGGCCACCCATTAAAACCGCTTGTATGTCTTTAGGCGAGCAGTTTAATGCTTCGGCTAAAAATGCACGATAGCGCGCTGTATCCAAAATGCCTGCCATACCAAATACGCGGCTTGCATCTATTTTAGCTGTAAGGTATGCACAGTACGTCATTACATCTAATGGATTTGAAACCACTATGATGATGGTATTTGGCGAATGTTTGATAATGTTTTCGGTAACTGATTTTACGATGCCTGCATTGGTAGCTATAAGATCATCGCGGCTCATGCCCGGTTTACGTGGTAAGCCTGATGTTATAACAACTACATCGCTGCCAGCTGTTGCAGCATAATCGTTGGTTACACCTTTTACGCGTGAGTCGTATAAATTGATGGGTGCCGTTTGCCAGATATCCAGCGCTTTGCCTTCGGCAATGCCTTCTTTAATATCCAGTAAAACAATTTCGTTTGCCAATTCTTTATGCGCACAAACATTGGCAACGGTGGCGCCTACATTGCCTGCACCTACTACTGTAATTTTCATTTTTATTTGGTATTTAATTTATAAAACAATTATTGTATCCCTGTTTTAAGGGCGGCCGAAAGTATAAATTGCTACACATTTACAAAAGCTAATTTTTGTTTGATTACCAATAGCTGACTTTGGTATGCTTATTCAAAAACAATTTGTAATTACTTAGCAGCGCTTATATAAATCAACATGATTCGTTTTATTACACTCCTAAGCTTTATTTGTATTACCTGCACATTGTTTGCACAAAGTGGCTATCAAAAAATTAAAATTTATGCATCAGGCAAGCAATTGAAACAATTGGCACAAGCCGGTGTTTGTATTGACCACGGCATACGTAAAACCAACTACAGTTTTACGGCCATTTTTAATGCTCTTGAATGTGAGGCCATTGCAGCCAGTGGTTTAACTTATCAAGTTATTGAAGCCGATGCAAAAGTTGCTTATCAAAATAAAACCAATCAACATAAGGTGCAGGCCGTATGTGGTGCAAGCAATATTAATACACCTGCCAATTTTGCTCTGGGCACAATGGGTGGTTTTTTAACATACAGTGCCATGTTAGATGCATTAGACAGCATGGCATCAAAATATCCAAACTTAATTACCCTGCGTATGCCTGTTGATACGGGCCATACCATTGAAGGACGACCTGTTTATTTTGTAAAGATAAGTGATAATCCGAATGTGGCCGAAACCGAACCTGAAATTTATTACTCGGCTTTGCATCATGCACGCGAACCATTAAGCATGCAACAACTTATTTTTTATATGTGGTACCTGCTCGAAAATTATAGTTCGAACACCAACGTACAACACATCGTAAATAATTGTCAGTTGTATTTTGTACCCTGTTTAAATCCTGATGGTTATTTGTATAATGAATTTACCGACCCAAGTGGTGGTGGTTTGTGGCGTAAAAACCGCAGAGATAATGGCGATGGTTCTTTTGGTGTTGACTTAAACCGTAACTATAGTATGTTTTGGGGTTTTGATGATAATGGCTCATCGCCCAGTACATCGAGCGAAGTTTATAGAGGCATCGGGCCGGCCAGCGAACCCGAAATACAGATGATTAATAACTTTATAAATGCACATCAGTTTGTAACTGCTTTTGATTATCACAGCTATGGCAATTTGCTTATTTATCCCTATGGTCATATTGCCGATTTTGAAACGCCCGACTCGCTTATATTTCGCAGCCTGGCCGAAACCTATACTGCTGAAAATAATTTTTTAGCAGGCACACCCAATCAAACCGTTAACTACACATCAAACGGTGGCAGTGTAGATTGGTTGTATGGCGAGCAGGTAAGTAAGCCCAAAATATTTGATTTTACACCGGAGTGTGGCCCCGATTTTTGGCCCGACCCATCTGAAATTGAAGATTTGTGCAAACAAACCTTAAACATGAATATGCAATTAGCCCTTACAACTTTGCATTATGCACATCTTGCCGATAAAAGCCCATCAACATTAAGCAACATTACCGGCTATTTGAAATACCAAATTAAAAACATTGGTTTAGATTCAACCGGCACATTTACAGTAAGTGTTACACCTCTAACCGGTTTTGCAAACGTGGGCAGCAGCAAAGTTTACAATTTGGCATTCGGACAAATACAAACCGATTCAATTGCATACACACTTAATGTAATTCCGTTTAGCAGCCAGGTAACCTATTTGTTACAGGTTGATAACGGTAGCTTTATACTTAGTGATACCATTACTAAAATATATACACCATTAAATTTGATTTACAGTAATGATGGCAGTAATTTAAATGCTTTAAATGCTTTGGGTTGGGGTGTAGATAACAGTAATTATGTATCGGCACCGGCAAGCATAAGCGATTCGCCCAACCAACAGTATGTACCCAATGCCTACAGTACGCTTACCAGTTTGCCATTTAATCTTACCAATGCATCTTACGGTATGCTTAGTTTTAAATTGCATTTAGATGTAGAACCCGACTTTGATTATGCACAAGTGCAAGGCAGTAAGGATGGCATCACTTGGATACCCCTTTGCGGCAAATACACTAAACCCGGTTCGATTTACCAGGACTTTGGCCAGCCTGTTTATGATGGTTTTACAAGCGGATGGTTGAATGAGGAAATTTCTTTGCAGCCCTTATTAGGAAATAATGTGTGGATACGATATGTATTTGTAAGTGATGGATTTGTTGAATATGATGGTGTGTTTTTAGATGATATTGAAATTAATACCAATGTAACGGTTGGTATGCCTGAAAATAATTTCAATACAACGGTACTACCCAACCCGGCCCAAAACCAAATAACCATAACGCACCAGGGCAACCAAGCATCTCTGCAAATAAAAGCTACCGATGGTCGGCTTATGTATGATGCAGTTCTTAGTCAAAATCAGCGGTTAACATTAAATGTAAGCAACTGGCCGGCCGGTATTTATTACTATACCATAAATGGTTTTCACACTAAAAAAATTATGGTGCTGCATTAAAATAATATTGCATCAATCTAAACAAGGCAAAAAATTTGTTAGTTCTGTTTTGCACCCATTTTTAGTAAATACCAAACATGTATAGCGGTGCCTAACAACACAAAAGCGCCTGCCTGATGCAGTACAGCCAATACTAAAGGTACCTGAAAAATAAGCGTAAGCACACCTAATACAAATTGAATAAAAACCGATAGCAACAATACATTTATTGCGTTTTGCAAACCGGCATCAAGCTGTTTACCCATACTTTTAATCCAGATAAAAACAACGGTTAAAAATAAAAGTACAGCACAAATGCGGTGAATAAACTGCACCGATGCCAGGTTATAAATTAAACTCGACACACCTGTTTTTGAAAAAGCAAAAGGTATTGATTCGGCCATCCACATACCATCCATCTTAGGCCAGGTATTGTAAACCAAACCTGCCTTTAAGCCGGCAACAAAAGCGCCATAGGTTATCTGAAAAAGTAAAAAAAACATCAGTGCGTAAATCCATCCTTTGGCAATGGGCCATGTATTAGCATGCTTTGCGTTTTCAAATTTAACCATGCAAGCAACCCAATACGTATAGGCAAAGGTTAACAATGCATTTAGCAAGTGCATGGCCAGGCGGATATGGCTCACACTGGGCTGACTAAGCAAGCCGCTTTTAACCATATACCAACCTAAAAAACCTTGGAAACCGCCCATTAAAAAAATAACAACTAAATGAGGCAACAATTTACTGGAAACCCATTTGCGTTTGTAGAAAATTATAAAGGGTATTATAAAAACCAAACCAATTAACCTGCCTATTAAACGATGTAAATACTCCCACCAGTAAATGCCTTTAAAATCGGTTAAAGTAAAGTGTGCATTAACTAATTTATATTGTGGTGTTTGCTGGTAGCTCATAAACTCTTGCTGCCATTGGCTATCGGTTAATGGAGGCAAAGTACCGGTAACAATTTTCCAATCGGTTATTGAAAGGCCACTACCGGTTAAACGGGTAATACCACCAATAACTACCATTAAAAAAATAAGTAAGCAGCCTGTTAAAAGCCAATAGTATAATGCACGTTGCGATGATGTTATGGCGGGTTTAGCATTGTTGGTTTGCATAGAAATAAATTGAAAGGTTTGAATAAACAAACTTAAAGCGCAGTAACGCGTTGCCTTTTAATCGGCATTCGGATACATAATTAATTGGGCCGTATTGCGCGAGCGTTGTTCAAGTATAAGTGTTCCCTTTTGCAGCAGTTTATCTATTGTAAATTGATTGTAGTGCCTGATTGTATAAAGCACCAAACCGTTATTAAACAAAACACGATAATCGGCTTTTAAACTTTCGAGTAATGCAGGTAATGCAAAAGCATCATCATCAACACATACTGAAAAGCTGATGGCCGAGTTTTGCATTAAATTAATTTTTACGCCCGCTGCAGCAAATAAACCAAACAAGTGGCTTAGGCCGGCTTCGGCTATAAATGAAAAGTCTTTCGACCCAATACTGATTAGCACCTGATTGCTTTTAAAAATATAAGACGGTATAAAGGGTTTGGTTTGTAAATCTTTACCAATAACAGTACCTACTCCTTCGGGCTTTACAAATGATTTTACATAAAGCGGAATACCTTTATTTTCTAATGGTTTAATAGTTTTTGGGTGAATAACCGTTGCTCCGTAATAAGTAAGTTCAATAGCATCGTGATAACTAAGTTGCTCTAACTTTTGTGCATCGCTAAAAAATTTAGGATCGGCATTTAACACGCCACTCACATCTTTCCAAATAGTTACCGATTGTGCATCTAAGCAATAAGCAATTATTGCTGCTGTATAATCGCTGCCTTCGCGCCCCAGTGTTGTTGTATAGTTTTCGCTGGTACCGCCAATGAAACCTTGTGTAAGCGCAACCTTGTTTTGATTACAAACCGGTGCTATTATTTGATTTATCTGTAAAACTGTTTGCGGCCATTGTATTTGAGCCTGCCTGTAGTTATTATCGGTAAAAATTAAGCTGCGTGCATCTAACCATTGTGTGGCAGTACCTTGCCGGTTTAAGTATGCTGCAATTATGGTAGTAGCTACTAACTCGCCTATACTTACAATCTGATCATATAAAAAACCATAGCTACGTGGCTCCTCTTCTAGTGCCCAGGCTATCTCTACCCAAAAGTTATTTACCTTCGTAAATACATCATCCGTTGCCTCAAACAGTTGCTGCAAAATATCCTGATGAAATTTTATAACTGCATCGAGCAAACTTTTTGAATCGCCATTTTTATAGAAACCGGCATTAACCACAGCTTCTAAACCGTTGGTGGTTTTGCCCATTGCCGATACTACTACTACCAAAGGTTGTGTTGCTGCCGATACAATAGCTGCTACATTCTTTATCGCATCTGCATCTTTAACCGATGCACCACCAAACTTATATACTTGCATGTTTAACATTTTACAGTTGTGTAAATTGCATTATAGCCACCAAAAACTGCCCTAAGGCAAGCAGCATTAAAAATGTGCACGAAAGTAAATTTTAAGTAAATGCTTTATGTTTTGTTTGCTAAAAATTCACTTCTTAAAATTTACAAGTTGCCATCCATCTTGTTGTAAAAACAAAAAAATATTATGGCAGCACCTGCATAATAAAAAAGCCCAAACCAGGATACATTATCAATAAATACATCAACAAATTGTGTTACAATATAGGAGGCAGCAAACAACCATACACCCCATTTTTTTTGATACCACACGCCCACAGTACCGGCAAACTTTGTTAGTACCAGTGTGCCGTAAATTGCCGGAAACCAAACACCTAAGTTTCGTACAAATGGCGAAGAAACCAACATAAAGCCTGCTACCAGCAATACAAAATTTACAATACAAACTACGCTTAGCAGTAAAGGTCGTTTGTGTAAAACTGTAGCCATGGTTTATTATATTTTATTCGATTAATTACTTCTGATGGCTTCAACAGGGTCGAGTTGCGATGCTGTGTATGCCGGTACAAAACCTGCCAACAAACCAATTTGTGTTGATACCGTTAATGCCAAAACAATATTGCTTAAGGTAAGTGAAACTTCGAATGGTAAAAAATCGGCAGCAGCTAAGCCCATGGTAGATAGGTAAACCAAAACCAAACCAACTATACCACCAATCAGGCATAGCACCACACCTTCGATTAAAAACTGAAGCAGGATAAAATAGTTTTTAGCTCCTAACGATTTTTGAATGCCAATTAAGCTGGTGCGTTCTTTTACCGATACAAATAAAATATTGGCAATACCAAAACCTCCTACCAATATTGAAAAGCCTCCAATAATCCATCCTGTAAGTTGCAATACATCAAAAATACCGGTTACACTTTGTATCAGCATTTTCGATTCGTTAATAGCGAAGTTATCTTCGTCAGTAGGGCGTAACCTGCGTACATTGCGCATAGCGGCACGCAACTCGTCAATTAAGGCTTCGTTACTTATTCCATCAATGCCTTTTGCATAGATAAATGGGTCTAACATTTCTGATTTTAGGTCTAAAATATTACTGCCAAAATTAATAGGCGCTAAAAGTACATTATCATAATCTTCACCCATAGCATTTAAGCCCGCTTTTTTAAATGTACCAACAACGGTGAGCTTACGTCCTTTTGCCTGTACTTGCTGCCCAACCGGATTTGAAAATGGAAATAAGTTTTTGGCTATTTCATATCCGATAATACACACAGGCCGGCCTGCATCACTTTCAATGGGTGTAAAGTATCGTCCATTGCTAATTTCAAATGAGCTAACCTGATTAAAATCATAGTCGGCAAATAATAAACTGCTGCCTTCAACTGTATTGTTTTTAAATTTAACAATTTGGTTGTTGCTCGATGCCTGAAAAACCAAGGCCTTAAAACTGGTGGTGCGTAGTTTAAGTTGTGCTACTTCTTTAATATCGGGCAGTGGCCGCTTAAAGTATTTCCACCATGCATAGTTAGGGTCGGTAAAGGTCCATGGCCATTTTTGTACATACAATGTATTATCGCCTAATGATTTTATACTATCGCTTACGCTTTTTTGCATGGCATCTACGAAAGTAAATACAGCTATAATGGCAAATATGCCCACACTTACGCCTAATAAAGATAAAAAAGTGCGCAGCTTGTTTACACGCAAAGCATGTAAGGCAAACCAAATACTCTCCTTAAATAATTTAAAAAATAACATGTGGTAAACGTAATGTTTAATAGACCACCTACCCTACTATATGTTACATGTTTTTGACAAATGACTATTTACTTTTTTTAAGAAACTTTTTGTAACAATTAAAAACACAACACATCGAAGTGGCAAAATGGTGTAGCTTAAATGGTATTGCCATTAAAACATTTTACATTTAGTATCGAAACATGAAAAAGATTTTACTACTTATTTTATCAGTATGGGCTAACAATCTTATGGCACAAATGCCGGCAGGCTTAGGCGGTGGAAGCACAAAAATTTATGATGGTAAAATTAGCGGCAACGTATTAGATGCAGCAAATAAAAAACCGGTTGAGTTTGCCAATGTTGCATTGTATAAATCAAACGACAGTATTAAGCCGCTCGATGGCACCATTACCGATGAAAAAGGCGCTTTTAAACTTAAAAACATAAAGCCCGGCAAATACAAAGTGGTTATCAGTTTTATTGCATACAGCGCCTACCGCAGCGATACCATCCATATCACCGATAAAAAACCCGTTGTTGATTTAGGTAATATTAATTTCTATACGCAATCAAAAACACTTAAGCAGGCCAATGTAGTTGAAGAAGCGCCACTTATTGAAACGCAAATTGATAAAATAGTTTACAATGCAAGTAAAGACCTTACAGTTAAAGGAGGTAATGCCGGTGATGTATTGCGCAATGTACCCATGGTTACAGTTGATTTAAATGGCAATGTGGAGTTACGTGGTACACAAAATGTACGTGTGCTTATTAATAACAAACCATCAAACATTATGGCTGCATCCGTTGCCGATGCCATGAAAATGATACCTGCCGATGAAGTTGAAAAGGTAGAAGTTATTACAAGCCCTTCGGCTAAATACGATGCCGAAGGCACCGGAGGTATTATCAATATTATAACCAAACGTAAAAACATGCAAGGGCTTAGCGGTTCGGTTAATGCAGGCTTGGGTACCCGCAGCAGCAACTTATTTGGCAACTTAAATTACAGGCAGGGCCGCTTTGGTATTGGTACCAGTGTGGGTGGCTTTGGTTTTTTTGGCAATGGTAATTTAAATGCTTTGCGTACCGATTACCCAAACGGAGCGTACAGCTATTTGAAACAAGCAGGCGATAACAGTGTATATGGCATGGGGCCCTTCGTACAAATTAATTCCGACTATGACATTAACAGCAAAAACACCATAAATGCTTCTTTCAGATTAAATGGATTTTTTAACCGCACCAAAGGATTTACCGACAACTCCCTTTCATTCGACAATGCTTTATACAATCCGTTGTTTACAAACACATCAGATGTACATACCAACCGTTTGGGTTATGATGCCAACATTGACTATAAAAAAACTTTTTTAAAACCAAATCAGGAGTTTACCTTATCGGCACAGCTAACCAATAACAAAACCAATACGGATTATGAAACCGAGCGCGACACCCTTGAAAATATTTATTATCGCGAAGAGAGCTTAAATAAAAGCTACAATAAAGAAGCCACTTTTCAGGCCGATTATGTGCATCCAATAACTAAAAAAACAACCATAGAGGCCGGTGCAAAAAGCATCATACGCAATGTAGAAAGCGACTATCATTATGACATTTACAATTTCAACACACAACAGTTCGAAGCCGACAGTTTACGCAATAACATATTTGTATATGATCAGGATATATATGCAGCCTATTTACAAGGCTCGACATCGGTAGGTAAGTTTGGCTTTAAAGCCGGTATTAGGTATGAAGCCACAGAGATTGAAGGTAAATTTTTACGTACAACAGAAGAGCCACCCTTTGCAAGTAACTATGATAACTGGGTACCATCGGCAACGGTATCCTATACCGAAAGTGGTAAGTACACAGCAAAGGTATCATACACACAGCGCATACAACGACCCAGCATTACCTACTTAAATCCATTTGTAAATCAAAGCGACCCAACCAACATCACCTACGGTAACCCCGAGCTTGAACCGGAAGTGAGTCATGCTTTTGAAGTAGGATATAATTTGTTTCGCAAGTTCGGCTCAATTAACACATCGGTATATCACCGGTTTACTGATAATTCAATTGAAAGCATACGCTTTACCGATTCGAACAATGTTTACAATACTACTTATGCAAACTTAGGCAACAACACTACTACGGGTTTAAGTGTAAGTGCTAATATTATACATAAGAAAAAATTAGTTGTTGGCGGTAACTTTAATACCTTTTACTATACCGTTAAAAGCAAAACGGCCAACCTCAGTAATGAAGGGCTTAACTACAGCGTTGGTATTTTTAGCAGCTATAAATTTAATACGCAATGGGGTGTACAGGTATTCGGAAATTTTACCGGTCCTAAATATTCGCTTCAGGGTAAGGCTACCAGTTTTTTCTTTTACAATGCATCGGTAAGGCGCGAGTTTAAAAACGAAAAGGGCGGTATTGGTTTTGGTTTAGATAATTTTTTAACCCCTTACTTGAAGTTTAAAAACAATTATAGCGGCCAGGATTTTACCTTTAACAGTACCAATAAATTCTTTTTCTTGGGCGTTCGTGTTAGTTTTGATTATCGCTTTGGCAAGGTTGATTTTAATAACAAACGCAAAAAAATACGTAATGACGATTTAAAACAAGGCGAAGACGGAGGCATGGGTGGAGGCATGGGTAATTCGCGCTAATTTGAATGGGTAAATGAAAGTTGGTTTATTAATTGGATGCTGCATAACCGTACTCATTTTTAATGTACAGGCACAATTGTTAGACACGCTTACTTATAGTTGGCAGCAGCCGCGCAAACCTTTTTTTGCGTTAGATTTCAGCAAATCGTTTGGTGGTAAATTTGGTGCCGATGTGTTTGGTTTTAGAGGCGGTGTAGTACAAAATAAAAGACTATACTATGGTTTGGGGTATTACCGCATTAACAGCGACAGGGTTACCGATATACAAACCGTTACCGAAAGTGGTAACGACACCCTTATACCCGGTAAACTAAAATATCGTTTTGTTTCAGCCAACTTAGAATATGTTTTTTTTAAGACAGAAAAATTTCAAACCAGCATACCTGCTAACATTGGTTTCGGCTATAGTTTTTACGAGTACTTTAAACAGCGCGGTGTAGCACAAAAAACCACAAAAAACCATGCGGCAATTTTTACTATGGGTATTGCCGCACATTATAAAATTGTAAGTTGGATTGGCATTGGTGCAGGCACTTCATTTGCATCAACTTTAGGAACCAACCCTGAACATCAACAAAATTTTAATACACTTACGTACAATTTAGGTGTGAAAATATTTTTTGACGACTTGGTAGCTGCAATTAAAAACTACAAACACCAGCAAAACGAAAACACCGATGATGATAAGCCACAACCCGATTTTAAATAACCACACACATGCCTACAGATATTAGAGTTGATGCTTTTATTAAAAAAGCAGCCCCGTTTGCACAACCCATTTTGGAATACCTACGCCTATGCGTACACGAAGCCTGCCCCGATGTTGTAGAAAACATAAAATGGGGTATGCCTGCATTCGAATACAAAGGGCCGTACTTTTACATGGCATCATTTAAAAAGCACTGTGCAGCAGGTTTTTATAAAAGCGATTTATTGATTGATAAAAACAAGGTGCTTCAACCTGTAAAAGCACATGGTGGCCCGGCAATGGGTAATTTAGGTCGTATCGAATCAATGCAACAATTGCCCCCCAAAAAAGTAATAATCGATTTATTAAAACAAGCCAAAAAACTTAACGATGCCGGCATTAAACTGCCGGTACAACCTAAAAAACCATCGCCACTAAAAGAAATACCTGCCGACTTTAAAAAACTTTTGCAAGCCGACTTATCGGTTGCCGATAATTTCAAACAAATGTCGCCCTCACAACAACGCGAATATTTAAGTTGGTTTACCGAAGCAAAGACCGATGCAACACGAAATAAAAGAATGCAGGAAGCCATTGTTTTAATAGCGCAAGGCAAACACCGGCATTGGAAGTACGATAAAAAATATACCCGGTAATTTTACTTACCGCATTTTATTTTTTGCTTTTTGCGCACGCAACATTTCCGGATATCCTTGCTTACTTAAAAATGCTGTAACGCTCATGGCAATGCGTTTGGCTTTGGTATCAAGTGTTTTTGCACTGTCAATCCATTTACTAAAATAGCGCTGATGCGATGGAGTAAGCGAATTAAAAAAATGAAATGCTTCAGGCTCATCAATCAAGCATTGCATCAAATCAGCATTTAGCAGGTAAGGACTTTCGTCCGTTTCAATTGCCAAATCAACTTTGGCACCATACACCTTGCCAATAGCTTTACGCATGGCTGCATCAACGGGAAAAATAAAATTGCCACCGCCCATGGGTATTAGCGCTTTGCCTTTAAAAATATGTGCATCTAAACTGCCTTTTACATTAAACGAACGTGCTGTGTTTTTAATTTTTTTGGCAATAGTTGCCTTTATATAAATGTAAGTCCAGCCCGATTTTTCGCCCTTGTTATCAAACTTTTCCAGCATGGCTTTTATTACAACCGGTGTAGGCATTTTCGAATTTTAATAGCTTAATTCAACAACGAAAACAAATAAATACAAATTTCAATTATGGTAAATAATAAACCGCAGCTTATACTTATACATGGTGCATTAGGCAATGCTTTACAAATGGATGTACTTGCACAAAATGCAAAATCAGTTTATGATGTTTATTGTTTTCAATGTCCGTATCATGATGGCAAGCCTGTTGAATTAAATAAATTTACCATACCACATTTTTCTAATGCACTTTTAAATTTTATAACCGAAAACAACCTAATCAAGCCCAAAGTATTTGGTTATAGCATGGGTGGATATTTAGCTTTATACACACAACAGATACAACCTGTTTTTTCAAAAATAGTAACCTACGGCACCAAATTTAACTGGAGCCCCGAAGCTGCATTACTGGAAACACAAAAATTACAACCCAACTTAATTGAAAATAAAGTACCACACTTTGCCGGTTTGTTACAAGCGCAATATGGCACAGCATGGATGCAGGTTGTAAATGCTACAGCAGCACTGATGCATGATATTAGTTTGAATAAATATTTGCCCGACAAAATTTTAAATCCGGTTGTTATACCCGTTACCATTTTAGTTGGCGATAATGATAACATGGTAACCCTTAGCGAAACCCAAACCGCTACCAACTGGTTTGCAAATGCACAAATGCATAAAGTAAATGGCCAACATCTATTACATAAAGTGGATGTAACTACGCTGTTAAACTTTATTTAGCACACAACAACGTTTGCGCTAATTTATACTTTGGCACATATTTTATTTTTATGAAAACTAAACAAGCATTACTGCTGCTGCTAATTTGCAAAGCAACCTGGGCACAAGAAACTTTTCCGGTAAATGGTATTACCGATAAACGCCACACTACTTATGCTTTTACACATGCAACTATTTATACCGACTATAAAACCGTACTTACCGATGCTACACTTATCATACAGGATGGCATAATAAAAGCTGTAGGCAATAACGTTCAAATACCGGCAGGTGCTGTAATAAGTAATACAAAAGGCAAATACATTTATCCATCATTTATCGAACCTTATGGCGATTATGGAGTGGGACTATTAAAAACCATTGCAGCCGAAGCCAACAACGAAAACCAATTTCTTACAAACACCAAGGGTGCATACGCCTGGAATCAAGCCATCAGGGCCGAAGTAAATGCAGTAAATCAATTTGCAAGCGATAAAACGCAAGCTGAATCATTGCTAAAAGCCGGCTTCGGAACCATTTGTAGTTTTAATAAAGATGGCATTGTGCGTGGCACTGCATGTGCAGTTTTGCTTGCACCGTTAAAAAGTCAGGAAGTTATAATTAAACAAAAAGCCGCTGCCGGTTTAAGTTTCAGCAAAGGTTCGTCATCGCAAGATTATCCGGGTTCGTTAATGGGTTGTATTGCATTGTTGCGTCAAACATATTTAGATGCGCAATGGTATGCCGGTGTAAAAAGCCAAACCAATTTATCATTAGGTGCATTTAATGAACAACAAAATTTGCCGCAAATATTCGATTGCAGTAACTGGCAAAATCAATTGCGTGCATTAAACATAGGTACTGAATTTAACAAAGTATATATTTTAAAAGGCAATGGCAGCGAGTATCAAAATATCGAAGCTTTTAAAAAACAAAAGCCTGCATTTATTTTACCGTTGACATATCCCAAACCCTATGATTTAAGCAACCCATGGGATGCTAACCTGGCCAGCCTTGCCGAAATGAAAGCCTGGGAAATGGCGCCTGCCAATGCAGCGCTGTTAAGCAAAGCCGGTTTTGATTTTGCCTTTACTATGGATGGATTGAAGGAAAAAACAGATTTCATTAAAAACATCCGTAAAGCCATACAACATGGCCTTTCGCATACCGATGCATTAAAAGCATTAACCCATACACCTTCACAATTGCTTCAACTGCAAAATTGGGTGGGCAGTTTAAACCCGGGCATGTTTGCTAACTTTATTATTACATCAAAACCGGTGTTTGATAAAGAAAGCAGCATCATCGAAAACTGGTGTAAAGGCATACCAACCATTATAAACCAAACAACTAAAGATGTGCGTGGCTATTATAGTTTAAAAATAAATGGAGCCAATGCAGGCCAATTACAAATTACAGGCGAACCGACAGCTTATAAAATATTGGTATTGCAAGACACGAATAAAATCAGCGCAACATTTTCCGAAAGTTTTAATCAATACCTGCTCTCATACGAAAGCAAACAAATACCAAAAGATGCCATCAAGTTAAATGGATATTTTACCGATTCATTAAAAATGTTTAGCGGCTCGGGTACCAATGCGTTGGGCGATTTGCTGACCTGGCAAGCCACCTTCGATTCATCGTACACAAACCTAAAAACCGATACCGTAAAGCCCGACACGGTAAATATTGGCAACCTCTGGTACCCCAATATGGCTTATGGTAATTTGCAACAACCTCAAACACAAAATCTGGTATTCAGAAATGCAACGGTGTGGACTAACGAAGCCGAAGGCATTTTGCAAAACGCTGATGTACACATCAACAATGGCAAAATTGTAGCTGTAGGTAAAAACTTAAATGCAGCCGGTGCCGCTGTTATTGATGCAACAGGCAAACATATTACAGCCGGTATTATTGATGAGCACTCGCATATTGCCATAAGTGGCGATGTAAATGAGTGCACACAAGCCGTAACATCAGAAGTACGCATTGGCGATGTTATTGACGAAACCGATATAAACATCTATCGGCAACTTTCAGGTGGCGTTACCTCCTCACATTTACTGCATGGCTCGTGCAATCCGGTTGGTGGTCAAACGCAATTAATCAAGCTTAGATGGGGTGCCACTGCAAACGATTTAAAGTTTGATGCTAAAGGCAGCACCTGGCCTGGTTTTATAAAGTTTGCTTTAGGCGAAAACGTAAAACAAAGTAATGCAGGTGATAATGCACGACAACGATATCCGCAAACACGCATGGGCGTAGAGCAGGTTTATGTAGATGCATTTACACGCGCCCGGCAATACGAAAACGAATGGAAGTTGTTTAACTCCAAAAAATCGAACCAGATGCCGCGTAAAGATTTGGAGTTGGATGCCCTGTCTGAAATTTTAAATGCCAAGCGTTTTATAACCTGTCACTCATACATACAAAGCGAAATAAATATGCTGATGCATGTAGCCGACTCGTTTAACTTTACTGTAAATACATTTACACACATACTCGAAGGCTATAAGGTTGCCGATAAAATGAAAGCACACGGAGCTGGTGCATCATCATTTAGCGATTGGTGGGCTTATAAATATGAAGTATATGAAGCGATACCTTACAATGGCAAACTAATGCATGATATGGGATTAACCGTTGCATATAATAGTGATGATGCAGAGATGGCCCGCAGGTTAAATCAAGAGGCTGCAAAGGCTGTTAAATTTGGTGGCGTTAGCGAAGAAGAAGCCTTAAAGTTTGTAACACTTAATCCGGCCAAGTTGCTGCATGTTGATAAATACGTTGGCAGTTTAAAAGCCGGCAAAGATGCCGATATAGTTATTTGGAGTAACAACCCGCTAAGCGTGTATGCACGCGCTTTACAAACCTATGTAGATGGCACCTGTTACTTTGACGAAGCTACAGACGCACGCAAACGCGAAGCTTTAAAAACCGAACGTGCCCGATTAACTGCTAAAATGCTTGAAGCCAAGGGCCGTGGCGAGAAAACACAAAAAGTAACACTTGGTGTACATGTATTACAAGGATGCATGGGTGTTGACAACCATTAAAATTAAACTACTATGAAAAAACACTTTATACTTTGGCTGTTAACTGTTGCTTGTATGCAAGCAACAGCACAAAACCACACAACGCTTACGGCAAACCAAAAATCAATTTTATTTACCCAAGCAACCATTCACAATGGCCGTGGTGAGGTATTAACGGCTGCTGCATTGGGTTTTAAAAACGGCAAAATTACCTATATAGGAACAGATACAAAATTACCCGTAAACGATTACGATACAGTAATAAATTGTGGCAGCAAACATATTTACCCCGGCTTTATTGGCATGAACACGCAAATGGGTTTGGTTGAAATTGAAGCCGTACGCGCTACAATTGATGCAGGCGAAGTTGGCGACATTAACCCCAGTGCCCGCAGTGTTATTGCCTATAATACCGATAATAAAAGTATTGCAACCGTGCGCTGCGATGGCGTTTTAATGTGCCAGGTTGTACCACAAAGGGGCTTGGTTTCGGGACAATCAAGTGTAATGAAAATGGATGGATGGAATTGGGAAGATGCAGCTTATAAAATAGACGAAGGCATTATCATACACTGGCCTCGTATGATGCTGTTTAACGCCTGGTGGGCTTCATCACCCGAGGAGCAACAGCAACGTACGGAGCGCCAGTTGTTGCAGTTAAAAAATTTGTTTGATGAAGCGCGCGCTTATTATATGTCGAAAGGAAGCGGCAATATAAATTTAGATGCCATGTGTGGTTTGTTTAATCATTCAAAAAAGCTTTATGTTGAAGCATATTCAGTACGCGAAATAATTGCCGCTGTAGCGTTTGGTAATTCGTATGGTGTATCCTTGGTAATAGTTGGAGGCATTGAAAGTTGCATGGTAGCCGATTTGTTAAAAAAACATAACATACCTGTTATTATTAAAGGCACACATACGTTGCCTGCTACTGACGATACAGACATACGTGCTACCTATAAATTACCCGCATTGTTACAGCAAGCCGGTATTACCTATTGTATAAGTGTTGAAGGGTTTTGGCAAGTACGTACCTTAGGTTACCAGGCAGGGCAAGCGGTTGCTTATGGCATAACTGCCGAAGAAGCATTAACAGCCATTACCTACACCCCTGCTAAAATTTTAGGTATTGACGCAAGTTGTGGTAGTTTGGAAAAAGGTAAAGATGCAACCTTGTTTATTTCCGAAGGCGATGCTTTGGATATGCGTACCAATAAAATATCGTGGGCATTTATTGCAGGCAAGCCTGTTGATTTAGATAATGTTCAAAAACAGTTGTATCGGAAATACCTGGATAAATTTGGCTTGCACGATAATTAACGCAATACATACATGCGGTAACTATCTAACTTTATCAATATAAACAGAAGTAACGTAAATGAGATTAACGATGAGCCACCGTAACTAAAAAACGGAAACGGAATTCCAATAACCGGCAATAAGCCAATGGCCATACCAACATTTATAAATACATGAAAAAATAAAATGGAAGCCACACCGTATCCATATACCCTTACAAATGCATTTTTTTGACGCTCGGCAATAATTATAATACGGTAAAGTAACACTGTAAAAAGCAGTAATACAGAGCTGGTACCAATAAAACCCCACTCCTCGCCTACGGTACAAAAAATAAAATCGGTACTCTGCTCAGGTACAAAATCAAATTTGGTTTGTGTGCCTTGTAAAAATCCTTTACCGGTAATGCTGCCCGAACCAATAGCAATCAAACTTTGATTCACATTATAACCGGCTCCTTTTAAATCGGTCTTTTTGCCTAACAGTACATCTATACGTTGTTTCTGATGTGGTTGTAATGCCGTGTTATAAACATAATCAACACTATAAACCAAACCAATGGCCAGGCAACCTACAACGGTTAGCGCTAAAAAGTTTCGCCAGGTTCTGCGTAAAGTAAACCAGGTAAGCACCAAAACAACAACTATGGCAATTATTAGATAAACTTTGGCTACCATTAACGAAAGCACAAAAAGCAGTGCCGCTATAAAGCCAAAAATCAAAACGTTTTGCGACAACCCCTCGCGATACAACACAAATAAAAATGAAGCAAAAACCAAAGCAGACCCGGTGTCGTTTTGCAATAAGATAATGGCCATTGGCAACAAAATCATAAAGCTTGCAATTATCTTGGTTTTATTTTCGGCAATACGTATGTATGGCGAACTTAAATACTTAGCCAAAGCCAGCGCTGTAGCTAATTTTGCAAATTCTGATGGCTGTAAATTAAACGACCCTAATGGTATCCAGGCATGCGCACCTTTTACATCACGCGATAAAAATATGGCGCCAATATTAAGGGCAATCATCAATACATAAAAGGGTATGGCAAATGCTTCATAAAATTTACCATCAATTATTAAAATAATAATGGCAAACAATGCCGATACGGCTATCCACATTAACTGTTTTCCATAGTTTTGTGTTGCATCTAAAATACTGGGATGGGCTTCGTTGTAAACAGCCGAAAAAATATTAAGCCAACCAAACAATACCATTACAATATAAATGGAAACGGTTGGCCAATCAATATTATCAAATATGCTTTTTTGTTGCCGCACGGTTTAAACTAAAATTAATCGTCAATGTTTGTAGCTGTGTCTTTTGCCAAAGGAACTATAATTGCATCTAACATTTTTTTCTCTTTGGCTTTGCTTGCCTGACAAATACTATCCGTTAAATATTTTTCAATCATTAAAGTGGCAATAGGTGCAGCAAACCATGCCCCCTGCCCTGCATTTTCAACCAAAACGGCAACGGCAATTTTTGGCTTGTCGCGTGGTGCATAACAAACAAATACGGAGTGGTTTTTACCATGCGGGTTTTGAGCTGTACCGGTTTTGCCACACATTACAATGCCTTTAACCGCAGACCCGCGCGCTGTACCTGCTTCCATTGTTTTTTGCATGCCATCTTGCACAGCAAAAAAATGTTCGGGGGCTACTTTACAATATTGGCGTGTTGTAAACTCTTTAGGCAAATATTTACGATTGCCTATTGCATGTACTACATGCGGTATGTAGTAATAACCCCCGTTGGCAATTATTGCTGTTGTATTAGCCATTTGTAATGGGGTAATACCTAACTCGCCTTGCCCGATTGACAAGGAAATTACATTACTAAATTTCCAATGATTGCGGCCATACAGTTTATCAAAATAAGCCGATGTAGGCACATTGCCCTTTAGCTCATGAGGCAAATCAACATGCAATTTGCGACCAATTCCAAAACTTAAAACATAATTGCGCCATTCATTATATGCCTTTTCGGTATTACCATAATTGGCATTACCTAAAAACGCCTGATAGGTTTGACAATAAAATGAATTACATGAAACAGCTACGGCTGTGCGCACTTCAACAGGTCCGGCATGCGGATGGCAATGCACATATACACTTCCAATACCAAATCCACCGCGGCAGCCAAAGCGTGTTTCCGAGGTAATAACACCTGCATCTAATCCGCATAAAGCATTTATTAATTTAAAAGTAGAACCGGGTGGGTAGTAAGCCATCATAGCACGGTTAAACAATGGCTTTTCCTTATCAAAAAGTAAAACGCCATAATTATGTGCGCGTACCCTACCCACCAATAAATTAGGGTCGTAGGCCGGTGCCGATACCATGGTTAAAATTTCGCCATTCGAAGGATCAATAGCTACAATACCTCCACGTTTATGCGCCATTAATTTTTCGGCATAAGCTTGCAGGTCGGCATCGATGCTAAGTACCAAATTTTCGCCCGCTATGGCCGTGCTATCATATTGCCCGTTTTGAAAACTGCCTTTTACATTATTGTGCACATCAACCATCACCACTTTTAAGCCGCGTTTACCGCGTAACGCTTCTTCATACGATTGCTCTATACCTGATATGCCTATGTAATCGCCTGATTTATAGTACGGATATTTTTCTACCAACTTGTCGTCAACCTCGCCTATGTAACCCAGCAAATGCGCTGCAGTGGCTTGGGGGTACATACGTATGCTGCGTGCTTCTGTATAAAAGCCATTAAACTTATACATCTTTTCTTGCAGCATGGCATTGGTTACGGCACTTAATTGTTTTTCGAATATTGATGCTTTGTAACGCGAGTATTGCCTGGCTTTATTCATTTTACGAATAAAATCGTCTTTGCTTATTTGTAAGATATTACAAAAGTCAGTAGTATCAATACTTTTAACCATGCGTGGCGTAACCATTAAATCGTACACCTGCTGATTAAATACCATCATTTTTCCTTTTCTGTCGAGTACAAAACCACGGGCAGGGTACTGGGTTACATAGCGTAATACGTTGTTGTTGGCTGATGCAACATAGCTGTTATCAATAACCTGAATATAAAAAAGCCTTACGATGTAAATTAAAATAACAATGGTAAATATACCCAGTATGACGGTGCGTTGATTTCCCGAATCGCTTCTCATCGTTCCGTTTTGGTTTTAGAAAAAAGGTACTGTACAATTATTATGAGAAACAAGGTAAAACAAGTGCTTAAAAAAGTACGGATAAGCGTTGTGAAAAAGGCATTAAAACTAAATACCTCTAAATAAAATAAAGTAGCATGGTGCACAAATATTAATAGTGCGGCATAAATTAAATACCAGCGTAAGCCCATGTGTTTAACGCTGGGCGATGTGTCGCTTTCATAACCTTCGCGGGGCGATAATAATTTAAAAACACCGGGCCGTACAAATGCAAGCATAACACATGCCGAAGCATGCAAGCCAGCATTATTGGTAAAAACGCCTACAGCAAAACCGGTAATTAATGCCACAATCATTACGGCTCCTTTTGGCATCTTAAACGGCAGTGCAAGTAAGGCCATTACATATAAATACGGATTTATTAAGCCTGTTAGTTCGATATGATTAAGCACAGCCACCTGCACTGCAATCAGCAACAAAAACCTGAGTATTATTTTAATTACTTCAATTGCCATTTTTATCTATTGAGTCGGTTTTTGCTTCTAATGTTTTTTGCTCAATTTTAAATTTATTGGTAACAATATAAACATGACTGAGGTTTGAAAAATTGGTACTTAAAGCAACTGTAATTTTTAAAAAATCGCCTCCGCTGCCCGGTTTAACCGACAGTACACGACCTACCATTACCCCTTCAGGAAAAATGGTTGAGAAAGCAGTTGTTACAACCGTATCGCCCACATTTACTTTTACGTTGGCCGGTATTTCGCTTAGTGTGGCGCGTTGCGGATGGCTACCATCCCAGGTTAGCGGACCATAAAACCCTGATTTTAGTTTTACACTGGCCCTTGTTTTTGAATGTAATAATGATTGTATGGTGCTAAAATGTTCCGATACATCTTTTACCACACCTACGGCACCGGATGCACTTATTACGCCCATATCCGGTTCGATACCATTTGCAAAGCCTTTATTAACGGTAATAAAATTATTACGGTTATGGATGGTGTTATTAACCACTTTGGCTACAATAAATTGGTATTGTATGGCATAGGCCGAATCAACCGTGCCTGATTTATGCGTACTTAAATCAAAAAACAGCGTACTGTCGTATGCTTTTAGTCGTGCATTTTCGGCAGCCAGGTATGCATTGTTTTCGCGCAACCACAAGTAGTCTTTTACTTCATTTACTTTTTGCATGGCATTAGCCACCATTGCATTTGACGAATTAAGCACGGCTGCTTTATGAAATTTTTGCTCGTCAATAATGCGATAAAAACAAAACACCTGAAGCAGTATAAACAGCAACAAGAAATTGTATTTCCAAAGTAACTGAATTAAATTACGCACGGTGGCTGTTGCAGCTTAAGTATTTAAATGGGAGCAGATTTTTTTTACGCGTTATTATTTTTTTAATAAAGCTTGGGGTTAAAATTAATCTACAAAAGGTTGTCTTATATAACTGACAAATGAGTTATGAAGTAGTTTTTTAACAAGCTATCATTTTTAATAAGGGCTTTTTATGCCTTCTAAAAACGGGTAGCTATAACGGGTTTAAGGAATCAGGAATTTGAAACGGCCAATATTTTTAAGCGCAATGCCGGTGCCTCTAACAACAGCACGTAACGGGTCTTCGGCTACATGTACGGGTAATTTTGTTTTCATGCTGATGCGTTGGTCTAATCCACGTAATAAAGCACCTCCACCGGTAAGATAAATTCCGGTACGGTAAATATCGGCACTTAACTCAGGTGGCGTCATTTCTAATGCTTTTAAAATAGCTTCTTCAATTTTTGAAATTGATTTGTCTAATGCATGCGCCACTTCCGTATAGGACACGGTAATTTCTTTGGGGATACCGTTCATTAAATCGCGGCCATGTACAGCAAAATCGGGTGGCGGATTATCTAATTCCGGCAGTGCAGAGCCTACTTCTATTTTAATCCGCTCGGCACTACGCTCGCCAATTAAAATATTGTGTTGCCTACGCATGTAATCCCATATATCACTTGTAAAACCATCGCCAGCAACGCGTATTGATTGGTCGCAAACGATACCGCCTAAAGCAATAACTGCAATTTCGCTGGTCCCACCACCGATGTCAATTATCATATTGCCCATAGGTTCTTCTACATCAATACCTATACCTATGGCCGCTGCCATGGGTTCATGTATCAGATACACTTCTTTGGCACCTGCATGTTCGGCACTATCGCGTACGGCACGTTTCTCTACTTCTGTTATACCCGATGGGATACAGATAACCATGCGCAGCGATGGTTGAAAAACCTTACTGCCCAGGTTTATCATTTTTATCATGCCGCGTATCATGTGCTCGGCTGCATCAAAATCGGCAATTACGCCATCTTTTAATGGGCGTACGGTTTTTATGTTTTCATGGGTTTTGCCATGCATCATTTGTGCCTGCTTGCCTACGGCCAACACCTTGCCTGTAGTGCGGTCAATAGCTACAATAGATGGCTCATCAACAACTACTTTATCGTTATGAATGATTAGGGTATTGGCTGTGCCTAAGTCAATGGCAATTTCTTGCGTTAGTATATCAAAAAGTCCCATGAGAAAATTTGCTTATTATTATTTATAGGAGGTAAATTTTAATGTTTAAAATGTCGGACACCGGTTGTAAGCATTGCAACGCTATTTTTGTTACAATAATCTATTGACAAAGCATCTTTTATAGAACCACCCGGTTGCACTACTGCTGTTATGCCTGCTTGATGGGCAATTTGAACGCAATCCGGAAACGGGAAAAATGCATCGCTTGCCATTACGGCATTTTGCAAATCGAAGCCTTGTGCTTTTGCTTTATTGATGGCATGTTGCAAAGCATCAATACGACTGGTCATACCTACGCCACTGCCTAATAGCTGATTGTTTTGTGCCAGCACAATGGTATTTGACTTACTGTGTTTGCATATTTTAAGTGCAAAAGCGAGGTCGGTAAGTTGTGTAGTTGTTGGTGCAGTTGTGGTAACCAGTTTCATTTGCGCCACACCTTCGGTTTGCAAATCGGTATCTTGTTGCAACAAGCCGTTTAATGCGCTGCGGTATTGTAGCAACGGTTTTTGATACGTATGCTGCTTTAATATGATGCGGTTCTTTTTTGCTGTTAAAATTTGTAATGCTTCTGTGCTGTAACCGGGTGCAATTAAAACTTCAAAAAACAGTTCGTTAATAGCGGTTGCTGCATCTGCATCAACCAAGGTGTTTGTAATGATAACACCGCCAAAAGCGCTTACAGGGTCGCCAGCCAAAGCAGCCTGCCAAGCCTGGATAAGTGTAGGTTTGCTGGCACAACCGCATGCATTGTTATGCTTTAAAATTATTACAGTTGTTGTATCGAACTCAGTTATTAAGTTTATGGCTGCATCAATATCTAACAGGTTATTGTACGAAATATCCTTGCCCGAAAGCTTATCAAACAAGGCATTAAAATCGCCATAATAAACACCCTGTTGGTGCGGATTTTCGCCATAGCGCAAATGCATAGCCGGTGCGTTTACCGTTATGGGTTGCGGGCTGATATTATCTTGTTGCATCAGCCATTGTGCAATAGCCATATCATAATGTGCCGATACCCCAAAAGCTTTGTGTGCTTGTTTTAACCTTTGCGATAATGTAGTGGTTCCATTTTGATTTTGTAAAACCTGAAGCAACCAGTCATAATCAGCCATTGATGGGATAATTAGAACATGCTCATGATTTTTAGCCGCAGCTCTGATAAGCGAAATGCCGCCTATGTCTATTTTTTCAATAATCTGTTGGGCATCAGCATTGGCGGCTACGGTGGCTTCGAATGGATATAAATCAACAATAACCAAATCAATAGCCGGTATGTTGTGGGTTTGTATATCGGTTAAATGTTGTGGTAAATCTCTGCGGTGTAAAATGCCACCAAACACAGCCGGGTGTAAGGTTTTTACCCTGCCATCCAGTAATTCGGGATAATTGGTTATAGACTCGACCGGTGTTACGGGTATGTTTAATTCGCTGATAAATGTTTGTGTACCTCCGGTTGCATACAGCGTTACACCCAATGCATGCAAGGCTTGGATAACCGGAGTAAGGCCATTTTTGTGGTAAACAGAAATAAGGGCAGCGTTAATTTTTTGAGCAGACATATCAGCTTTAAAAAGCGGGCGCAATGTTAGATAAATAAAAGCATTGCACAATAATCAAAGCCACATCTGTTATGCAATTAGCCAATATTTATCAATAGCCATTTTTAAGTATGCAGAAGCGCTTCGTTTTTTACTGTTTAGTTTGCCAATTGTTATTTTGTAAATCGGCATCAGGATATACACCTGTATTTAAATGTATTTGTTTTATTTTTTTCGAAAAGGCTTGTGTTACCACGCTTTTATTACCCAATTTCCATAAGGCGCAACTGTGGCTGCTGGTTTTTGTGCTTCCATCTTCAAAGGTATAAACCAACTCAAACGGCATCATTTTGCCACCTTTATTTTCAATAGTTATTACAACGGCTTTGGCTGCTTGTGTTACAGATGTAATACTTAAATCGAAATAATTAAACTCATAAAACCAGTTCCTGTAAAGCCAGTTTAAATTCATATTGCAACTTTGATTAATTGCATTAAAAAAATCGAGGGGCAAAGGGTGTTTATTGCGCCAGGTATTTATGTAATGTTGTAAGGCACTCTTAAACTTTGTTTCGCCCAAATATTGATACAATGTATAGTAAGCCAAAGCTGGTTTGCCATAAGCATTAAAGCTGTAAGATTCGGCAAGTTCAAAAGAGTTAATCATTATGGGTGTTGTGTTTTCGGCACGCTTGCCTTTGCAATAAAAGTTTTTCCATAATTGCTGCCCGTTGGGTTGTTTGTAGCATTGTGTATTGCCCATCAATTCAAAAAAAGTAACCCAACCTTCGTCCATAAAAGCATATTTCGATTCGTCAATGCCCATTAAAAAAGGCATATAGCCATGAGCAATTTCGTGTAAGGTGGTTGATTGTGCATTGCTCGTATCTGTATCATCAGCATCGTTTACCATCATCGGATATTCCATAAACGAATGCCCCTGAAAAACCGACAAACTATTGTATGGATAGGCTACTGCCGGCATCTGAAAACTAAGGTATGATAAGGCTTGCTGCGACCAAAAGCAAACATCGCTGTAATTTTTTGCACTGGTATCGTAAGCTACTTGTATAAGTACCCTTCGTTTGGTAATGCTGTCAACCATGATGCTGGCAGCATCTAATAAGTAATGATTACTGGTACCCCATGCAAAATCGGTAACCGAGTCGGCTAAAAAATGCCATGTGTTTTCTTTGGGTTGGGTAACCTGTTTATTATCTATATCAAATTTCAAAACACATAAATTAATATCATCGTTGGTGGCCGCTTCTTCAATACGTCCTGCTATACTTTCCGTATAAACTTCGTTGGCATTTTGTAAGGTGCCTGTTGCCACCACCAGGTAGTTTTGTGGTACGGTTATGCTTACATCGTAATTAGCAAATTCATTAAAAAACTCGGCTTGTTCGGTATGAGGCGTTTTATCCCATCTGCGCTCGTTGTAAACAGCAATTTGCGGATACCAATAAGCTACAAAAAACGAATTGCTATCAACAACACCCTCACGTATATCGTCTGTTACACGGTTAAGCTGATAATGCCACTTTAAAGTTATAGTAAGGCTATCATGTGGCAATAAAGGTCTATCTAATATCAAAGTACCATTGGTGATGTTACCCGGGTCGGCATGTAAGGTATGGGGCATGCCGTTAACAGTGGTTTGCGTAATATTTATGCCATTGGTCAGATAATCGTTGTTAACGGTTACTTGTCGTTGCGCAACAGGCTGATGCACATTTTGTATAAGTTTAAAGCTAAGTTTATGTAACGTATCGGCCGATGCATTAAAATACCTGATAATACCATTTGCAAAAACCGATGCTTGATTAATATCCAGTTTTACATCCATTTTATAATGCGCATAATTGGTGAAATATGCACTACCCGGCACACCCTTATGGGTTCTGAAATTGTTGATTACAGCCTCATCAAAATGCTTTGGTATGGGCAAATTATTTTGTGCACTACCCTTTTTTTGCATGCCGGCTACACAATAAATAATGATAGTTACATAAAGCAATGGTTTTTTCATAACAATGGTTTGGCCAAATATAATTTTTGCCTTGCATGACATATTCAATTTAAAAACTAAACTTATAACCGATCATTGTTAATCAAATGAAAAACGGTTTTTTGCTTCATCAATAAAAATAGTTTCAATGTCGAAACCATTTTTAACCTTTGTGCGTTTACAAGCATACTTTGATATTGTCAAAATATAATTCGCATCTAAATAAAATGCAGGCACCAACACTTTTACCTACTTCACAAGTTACAGCCAAGAAACTTGTAGTGGGGCCATGCAGTGCCGAAAGTTGGGAACAATTGCTTCAAACCGCATATCAAATTGCAGCAAACTACCCGCATGCCATTTTTAGAGCAGGTGTGTGGAAACCGCGCACTGTACCCGGTTTATTTGAAGGGGCCGGTACCGATGCATTGCCCTGGCTGGCCGATGTAAAAAAACAAACCGGTTTGTTAGTAGCTACCGAAGTTGCAACTGCAAAACATGTTGAAAAAGTATTGGAATATGGTATTGATGTTGTTTGGGTTGGTGCGCGCACAACGGTAAACCCGTTTTTTGTACAGGAAATTGCACAGGCCTTAAAGGGCGTTAAAATTCCTGTATTGGTAAAAAACCCTTTGCACCCCGACCTTAAACTTTGGTTAGGTGCCATAGAGCGAATTAAAAAAAGCGGCATTGATGATATAACGGCTGTGCATCGAGGATTTTACACCTATGAAAAAACAGCGTATCGTAATACACCCCGGTGGGAATTACTACTTGAATTAAAGTTACTGCAACCCGACTTGCAGGTTATTTGTGACATAAGCCATATTGCAGGTAATACGGTTTTGTTAGCCCAAGTTGCACAACAAGGATTGGATTTAAATGTTGATGGTTTAATGGTAGAAACACATTTTAACCCACAACAAGCTAAAAGCGATGCCCAGCAACAAATTACCCCGGAGCAGTTACACCTTTTATTAAGCACACTTAAATACAGACAACCACATTTTAAAGATGTAACGCTAAAAAATGCCTTGCAACAATTGCGGCTTCAAATTGATGGCATTGATGCCGAAATTTTAAAATTACTAAGCCAACGTATGGAGTTGGTAACAGATATTGCAGCTTTGAAAGATGCAGCACAGGTAAGTATTTTTCAGATAGAGCGTTGGCGCAGCATATTAGATCAGGCACTTGTGCAAGCTGATACATTAGGCCTGCATGCCGATTTTGTAAAGAATTTATTTATTCAAATACATGATGAAAGTATCCGTATTCAATCGGCCATACTTAATAAAAACTGTTAGATGACTTTAACCCATTGCTTAAAAATAATGACCTGTCTTAATTTGAAATATGCACTTGTCAAAAATTAAGACTTCCGTTTACTTTTTACTTTTTCCTTTGCTTGCAACAGCGCAAACTGATGAAACACCGCGCATACAAATTGCCGGAGTGGTTTACGATGGCGATAGTAAAATAAGCATCAATAACCTGATGGTAATTAACAAAACCACACAACAAGGTTTTTTTGCAGGTGCATCGGGCAGTTTTGCAATAAATGCAGGCAAAAACGATACACTTATTATAGCTGCAACCGGCTACCAAAATGCTGTATTTTGTTTTAAAGACAGCGCATTACAAACAGATTATTTTGTACGTATTTACCTAAAACACTTACAAGTACAATTAAAGGAAGTGCGGATAATTGCACCACGCGACTTAGACGATATACAACGCGATATTGAAAAATTAGGTTATAAAAAAAGCGATTATGTAATTGGCGGTGCTGATGCATTAAGCAGTCCGATAACCTTTTTGTATAGCCAGTATAGCAAGCGCGAACGCGCCCGCAGGCATATTGCCCAACTGCGTAATGAAGATAAAAAACGTGAATTATTAAAAGAGCTATTGGCAAAATATGTTGCCAATGAAGTAATAAATTTATCGGACGATGAGTTTGATCACTTTATTGACTACTGTAATGTAAGCGATGCATTTATGCAAAATGCAACACAGTACGAATTCATTATGTTTATAAAACGTAAGTTCGAATTTTACAGGCTGATGAAGTAATAAGCCTTAGCTGTTTTTAATTTTAAAACTCCAGGTAATTTTAAAAGTTGCCACCGTTTCGCGTCCTGCATTATAACCTTTGCTGATGCATGTTATGGTTGTTGGTTGATGATGCGCTTGTTGCATAGCTGCTGCAATTGCCTGGCCATCATTACAGGTAAAAAATGTAATACCGGTTGCCTTTTTATCAAATACACCTTCGATAGAAACTACCAACATCGAAACTTTTTTATCAATGCCCGATGCAGCTAATAAACAAAGTACACCGGTACTTAACTCGGCTGCCATGGCCAAACATGCAAAATAGGTTGAGCCAAAAGGATTTTGCGACCTGCGTTTAAAGGGAACGGTTGCCGTGGCACCATTTAAATCAGCTTGTTGTAAACGCACACCACAATAAAATGCTGCAGGCAGTTTATACCACAAGTAAAATGCAAACTGCCATTTACTATTTAATTTGCTCAGAAGTTTTGTTGTTGCCATGCCCATGTTTAAAAAATAAAAGGTGTGTTACTTTTAAATAAAGGTTGCGAAAAGTTTTTAGTAAGGTTGCTTACCTTCCAGCGTATGTCATTTACTGCATCCTGTTGTGGCAAAAAATAAACCGTTATATGTTGTGCACAATTTTTTTCTAACAGTTGCGGCTCCATAAAATACATGCAATTTAATGTTATGTGCCGCCTACGTGCCAGCACTTCTAACTCGTTGGTGTACCAGCCTGATAAGATTATGGCGGGTTGTTTTAACAGGGGCAGCGTATCTAAAACGGTATTTATAAAATCTATTTTTTGCAATCGTTTCTCATGCTCGGCAAGCAACGGGCCTTTACATACATCGAATAAAATAGGTTGGCCGGCTATTTTTAGTTCAATGCTTCCGGGTTGTTTTGTGCGGTATGCATCCTTTAAGTACAAGCCGCCCAAAAAATTTGAAGCAATTAATAAACAGGTGATTGATGTAACATACTTACCATTACCATAAACAGCCCATAAAAAAACTAAAAAAGGTAATGCTACAATTAAGTATGCTGCTTTATGTGGTTGCCATATAAATAACAGCAAAGCCAAAACCAAAGCCAACCATACAACCATTTTGTTTTGCCTGTTTATAATGCAATTGCCAACTGCTATTTGTATAATCATACCACATGCAGCTACACATCCCAATAAACCCCAAACACCAATTGAAGACTTGTACAAAGTTTTTAGCAAATCGGGGAAACCTAAAATATAAGGCACTACATAAACTTTACTATCATAATGTATTATGATTTGACTATAGCATATTATAACAGTTACTATAAATACAAGTGCGTAAGTAGTAACCGACTTCCATTTTTTGTGCTCAAAATATAAAAGCATTAAAACCGAGGGTAAAAACACTATAGACGTAAAGCGCGATGCAAAAGCCAGTGCCAATAATACAGCAGACAACACCAACCATTGCCGCAGAAAAAAATACCAGGCCATAATTATAAACGCCAAGGCCCATACATAGTCCATATTATCGGTTGACTTAATAAAAATAACCGGTATAAATGACAAAGCAGCGGCATACCAAAAAGCTTTTTTAATTTTATACTGATTCAGTACTGCTGCAAAAAAAACTGCTGCCAATGCACTTAAAAAAGCGGTGCAAATATTTATTACATAATAGGGTGTAAACGGCATCAGGCCAAAAATAAATTCGGGTATGGGATGCCCAGGGAAACGCGATATTTCAAACCTGCCTGTAAGTGCCATACGTTGCATGGCATTCATCATTCCCCAGCTATCTTCCTCGGCACCGTAGCCTGCATTTATAAATGGTATTCGCGATAGAAGGACAATACAAAAAAAGAACAGATATTGCTGTTGGCCACCATTTAAAAACTGCTTTAAAAAATTATTTTTCATTTAGTATTTGCAGTGCTTTTTTTAAAGCCTTATCATCTTGTTGCAATACTTTATACATTACTTCATTGTTATATAACTGCCTGCCCATAATTGCCTTCATTTGATTACTTGTTTGGGTTAAGGCTTTATTAAAGGTTGCGTCATCGGTTGTAATATCTTGTTTTCGCAAATAGCTTTTCAGCTTTTGAGCAATAGTGGCATCAATTTGAAATGAATTTAAAAAAGCAGTTTCAGAAAATTTGCTTTTTAAAACATTCCGGTTTTCGTCAACATACTTATAACAAAACTCATTTAAGGCACCGCTTGCATAAAGTATATCTGTAAAGCGATTGCGGCCTGCAGTATCTAATGGCACAAATACATCGGGCATTATGCCTCCACCGCCATAAACAATTTTGCCTGATGGTGTTTTGTATTTAAGCGAATCGGCAAATTTAATGCTGTCGGCATTTAATAACTCGCCATGATCGTACCGGTTGTTTAAATCATTTTCATAATCATCATAACCCTGATTGTATGCTTTTTGAATACTGCGTCCGGTGGGTGTATAATAACGCGCTATGGTTAAACGAAGTGCACTGCCATCTTGTAACTCGGTTTGTTGTTGCACCAATCCTTTGCCAAACGACCTGCGCCCTACAATGGTGCCTCTGTCCCAATCCTGAACGGCACCGGCCACAATTTCGCTGGCCGATGCACTGCCTTCGTCAATAAGTACTACCAGCTTGCCCGTTTCGAATTTACCATTAGCTGTTGCTTCGTAATTTTTACGTGGCTGCTTACGACCTGCTGTGTAAACAATCATTTTACCATCGGGCAAAAATTCATCGGCTATTTGCTGAGCTATTTCTAAAAAGCCCCCACCATTGCCGCGTAAATCTAAAATGAGTTTTTGCATGCCCTGGCCATTTAATTTTTCGTATGCTTCCATATATTCATCATACGTTTTTTCGCCAAAACGACTCATGCGTATATAGCCCGTTTCGCTATCGGCCATGTAAGCGGCATCAACGCTGTAAATGGGGATGTTGCCCCGGGTAATTGTATAGTCAATTAGTTTACCAGTACCACTACGATGTATTGATAGTTTAACCTTTGTACCTCCCTGACCACGTAGTGTTTTTAAAACTGTATCGTTTGTAATTTGTGCGCCATAAAAATTTTTGCCATCAACTTTTACAATTCTATCACCGGCCATTAATCCAACAGCAGCCGAAGGGCCTCCGGCAATTACGTTTACTACCATCACGGTATCGCGGCTAATATGAAACTCAATACCTATGCCTTCGAAATTACCACGCAAAGGTTCGTTAACTTGTTTGAGTTCGCTTGCAGGTATGTAAGCCGAGTGTGGATCTAATTGCTGCATCATTTGTTCGATGGTATTATCAACCAACTGCGTAGTGTTTACAGTATCTACATATTCGTTCTGTATAAACTGTATGATGTCGGCAATTTTGCCTGAGTTTAATTCGCTTCGTTTTATGGATGTATATCCTTGCGGGCTTGGTAATAAAAACAAACCAATAAAAATGCCTGCCACAATTAGCACTGCATAAATTAAAGGTTGCAAAATGTATTTCATAAATTACTATTTATTCGTTTTTGCAGCTGGCCTGTTTTGGTGCTGCTTTAATTGACGCGTTTGCATAGTTTTAAGTTTGGCATTAAAACTTTATGCTGTAATACTTTGTGGTTTGTATTGGCATACCTCTACACCGAAGCGTAATAAAAAATCAAGTCCTTCTTCAACCCCATGTCCTTTGTAGGCTGCATAAGAGTTTAAATACACTACTTTTTTAATACCCATAGTGTAAACCGTACGGGCACAACTTAAGCAAGGCGAAAGGGTAACGTATAGCGTTGCTCCGTCTAAATCAACTTTGTTTTTAGCGGCATAAAGTATTGCATTTTCTTCGGCATGCAGTGCCAATGAACAACCGCCTTTTATTGAGCGTTGGCAACCGGTACCGGGCCACTCTTCGTCACAATTATGGGTATGGGCAGGCGGGCCATTGTAGCCTAATGAAATAATGCGCGTATCCTTAGCTAAAACTGCGCCTACCTTGGTTTTAACGCAATGCGATTTAAGCGCAATGTTTTGCGCCAAATCCATGTAAATATCATCAAAGCTTCTCATACAAATATTCAATTGTAATTATTTAATAACCTACTGTATAAACGTAGTTTATTGCTTTACAATATCTAATTCATTTATAATGTTGGCAGCACCTGCATACTTATCAATTATAAACAATGTATAGCGAATGTCTAACGTTATGTTTCGGCAAATGCTTGGGTCATAATACACATCGCTCATAGTACCTTCCCAAACGCGGTCATAGTTGGTGCCAATAAGCTGGCCATAAGCATTAAGCACCGGGCTGCCACTGTTACCACCCGTAGTATGGTTGGTTGCAATAAAACTTACGGGCACATCGCCATTAACGGCATAAGGACCAAAATCTTTTTGTTCTATCAATTGACGCAGTTTTACGGGCATTACATAATCAGCATTACCGGTTTCATTTTTTTCGATGGTGCCTTTTAACCAGGTTTGATAGTTGTAATAAATACCATTGCGTGGTGTGTAGCCTTTAACCTGGCCATAGGTTACACGCAGTGTGCTGTTACAATCGGGGTACAGTGTTTTTTCTTTATTAAACAAACGCAAGGCTTGCATATAGCTGCGTTGTATTTGCGCAATTTGCTGATTTATGGATACCGCTTTTTTCGAAATAACCTGGTCGTACTGGGTGGTTATTGCATACATTAACTGATAAGCCATATCGTTACTTATTTTTTTGGCATTACTTCGTTTATATGCAGCAAGCATTTTTTCTACCGAGGTATAGTTAGTCATAAACGATTTTTTAAATACATCGGCTGCCCATTTATTATAGTTGCCTGCATATTTTCCATATAACGTTTTATCAAAGTACTCAGGGCGGTATGCCTGCGCTACACTATCGCCATACATTTTAAGCATGGCTGCAAAAATTTCTTCATCAATTTGGGTACGATATTTTTTAAACCACGGCTCTGAGTTTTTTAAAACTTTATGGGCTTCGGCTGTTAGTACACTATCGGCAACGCTATCGGTACTGCTAAGGTTTACCAGTTTGGTATAAAGTTTTGCATAGTTCATCAGTTCAATACCCATAACGGCTTCGTTGGTATAATCTACAGCATTGGATATAGGTTTGTATTGTGCATAAGCCATTTTAAAATCAGACAATATATTTGTGTATGGTTTGCCTTCGGTATTCATAGTTGTCCAATACTGAAAATTACTTTCCTGTTTACGTTTTAGTTGCACCACATTGTTTTTACGCAGTCCGGTCATTTCGCCCTTCCACTTTTTATGATAGTTAGCTAAGTTTCTGATTTTAGGGGCATAATAAAGTGTAACGGTATCGTTTCCGGCCATATACTTTTCGGTAATATTTATACGCATTTCGCGAATGGCAACACGGTTTAAATCCTGAATATCCTGAATCAACTCTACACCATCGCTGGGCAAGTATTGTTGTGTGCGACCCGGAAAACCGTACACCATTGTAAAGTCGTTTTCAGTTATACCGGCTGTACTAATTTGTAAGTGTTTGCGCGGCACAAATGGTACATTATTCTTATTGTAAGCAGCGGGTTTATTATCGGGGCCGGCATAAATTCTGAACAAACTAAAATCACCGGTATGGCGTGGCCAAATCCAGTTATCGGTTTCTTCGCCAAAGTTGCCAATGGCATTTGGGGGTGCGCCTACCAAACGCAAATCTTTAAATGTTTCGCTTACAAATAATATAAAATCATTACCACTGTAAAAAGGCTTAACCGATGCTTCGTAGTGTGTACCGGCAATAGCTTTACTTTCAATTGCTGCAGCTAAACTTTTTATTTTGCTGTTACGTTCGGCCTCTGTCATACCTTGGGTAAGGTAAGGTGCAATTTGTGCGGTAACATCTTCAATCCTGATTATAAAAGTGGCTGTAAGACCCGGTGCCGGCAACTCTTGTGTTTGATTATAGGCCCAGTACCCGTTTTTTAAATAATCATTTTCAATGGTACTTAATCCGGCAATGGCACCAAAACCACAGTGATGGTTAGTAAGCAGTAAACCTTGTTTCGAAATAATTTCGCCTGTACATCCGCCTCCAAATAAAACTACAGCATCTTTTAACGATGTGTTGTTTACATCATAAATGGCTTCGGCACTTATTTTAAGTCCGCGGTTTTGCATTTGCGCTTCCATCTGTTTTAACATAATAGGCAGCCACATGCCTTCTTCGGCATAAACATTTAAAACGCCTATATAAAACATGCACCATACAAGTAGTTTCTTCATAGCAAATAAAAATTAAGTAACGCTGGCGAATGTAACCAAATGCAAAAACCTACTTACTAAATATCGTTAAACTTCAATAACGCTGGCGAATGTAACCAAATGCAAAAACCTACTTACTAAATATCGTTAAACTTCAATTTAATTGGCATTACGTTTTACCATCTGCTAATTTGAACAAACATATAAGACCCTAAAAAATAAATTGATAATAGTAGATATAACATGTAGGTTTGTACACCACCATAATATCACAACCAATACATGCACAAGCGCTGGAACCTGAATCAGAATTACCAACAAGCACAAGTGGATGCATTGCAGCAACAATTAAAAATACACCCATCGTTGTGCAAACTATTGGTACAACGCGGTATAACTACTTTTGAAGAAGCACGGCAATTTTTCAGGCCTTCGCTATCACAACTGCACGATCCGTTTTTGATGAAAGATATGGATGTTGCCGTTGCCCGGGTAAATAAAGCATTAACCAACCAGGAAAAAATTTTGGTTTATGGCGATTATGATGTTGATGGTACTACGGCTGTTTCGTTATTGTATTTATTCTTAAAAAGTTTGTATGCAAAGGTTGCTTTTTACATACCCGACAGGTATCATGAAGGTTATGGCGTATCGTTTAAAGGTGTAGAATTTGCACAGCAAAACGGATATACATTAATAATTGCCTTAGACTGTGGTATTAAAGCACATGATAAAGTTGCCTTAGCCAATAGCTACGGAATTGATTTTATTATTTGCGACCACCACAGGCCCGGAAATGATTTACCAGAGGCATTGGCTATTTTAGACCCTAAGCGCAACGATTGCCCTTATCCTTTCAAAGAACTATCGGGTTGTGGTGTAGGCTTTAAATTAGTACAGGCAATTGCGCAAAACAATCACATCCCTTTTGCACAAATAGAACCTTATTTAGATTTGGTTGCCGTTAGCATTGCTGCCGACATTGTAGATATTATGGGCGAAAACCGGGTGTTAGCCCATTTCGGTTTAAAACTGCTAAATACACATCCGCGCTTTGGTATAAATGCACTCATCAATTTATCAAAAGTAAGCCGCGAACTTTCTATTAGCGATGTGGTATTTTTTATTGCACCACGCATAAACGCTGCCGGACGTATAGAAAGCGGCAACCGTGCTGTTGATTTACTTACTGCCAACGATTTTGAAACAGCACGTATTATATGTGACGAAATTAACGAGCACAATACCTACCGCAAAGAGTTAGATACCGACATAACGGAACAAGCGCTACAGCAAATTGAAAACGACTTAACTTTTAGTGACCGCAAATCTACTGTAGTATATTCGGCCGAGTGGCATAAAGGTGTTATTGGTATTGTTGCATCGCGCCTAACCGATAAATATTACAGGCCAACCGTAGTAATGACACAAACAAACGGCCATGTAGCAGGTAGTGCCCGCAGCGTTAAAGATTTTGATGTATATAATGCCATCGAAGCCTGTGCCGATTTGTTAGACCAGTTTGGTGGCCACATGTACGCTGCAGGTCTTACCATGAAAATAGAAAATGTAGATGCATTTATTCAAAAATTCGAAACCATAGTTAGCAGCACTATCGAAGACAGAATGCTTATCCGTGAAGTTGATATTGACGATGCGTTGTTGTTAGATGACATAAACGATTCGTTTTACCGCATACTCAAACAATTTGCACCTTTTGGCCCGGGCAATATGAATCCCACATTTATTTCAACCGGATTATATAACTCAGGCTCATCGCGCATTGTTGCCAATAAACACCTGAAGTTGGGACTTATGCAAAAAGGATGTAATCATAAAAAAGATGGTATCGCATTTAATATGGCCGATTGCTTTTATTTGATCGAAAACACGCAACCATTTAGTATTGCATACCATATTGAAGAAAACAGTTTTAATAATAAAGTAACGTTGCAGCTAAATATTAAAGACATAAAGGCCGATTAGCTATCAAACAATAACATCTCTCCTAAATCGAAACAACTATGAACAGGCGATCGTTTGTACGTAAAAGCAGTTTGCTGGCAGCAGGCAGTTTAGCTTTACCCCAAATATCAAAATCGCATAACCCGCCATTTAGTGCAATGCCGGTTATCGTATCAACCTGGGATTTTGGTAAAGCCCCGCACGAAGCTGCATGGAATGCGATCAGCAAAAAAGGCTCGGCCTTGGATGCTTGCATTGCAGGTGTAAAAGTTGTAGAAGCTGACGAAACGAATCACAGTGTAGGCATAGGCGGTTATCCCGATAGAGATGGCCACGTAACCTTAGATGCCTGCGTGATGAATGAACAAGGCAATTGTGGCGGTGTGTTTTTTGTGGAAGAAATTTTGCATCCATCAGAATTGGCTCGTATGGTAATGGAAAAAACACCACATGTTTATTTAGCCGGCCAAGGTGCCGTGCAATTTGCTTTAGAGCAAGGCTTTAAAAAACAAAACCTGCTTACTACCGAAGCTAAAGAAGAGTGGGAAAAATGGTGCAAACAAACCAATTACAAACCGCGCCCAATGGACGAAAAAAATCACGACACTGTAGGCATGATTGCCATAGATAAATTAGGCAACCTATCGGGATGTTGCAGCACCAGTGGCTGGGCATATAAAATGCATGGACGCGTGGGCGACTCGCCCAACATCGGCTCGGGCTTGTTTGTAGATAATGAAATTGGTGCTGCAACCAGCACAGGATTAGGTGAATACATTATAAAAATTTGTGGTGCCCATTTAATAGTTGAAAGCATGCGTAATGGACGTACGCCACAAGAAGCTTGCGAAGCAGCTTGCCTGCGTATCAGTTCAAAATATAAAAACTATAAAGATTTTCAAGCTTGCTTTATTGCTCTTGGAAAAGATGGTACGGTGGGTGCATATAGTTTAAACAAAGGTTTTCAATACACCGTTACCACCAATGGCGAAACACTGGTTTATGATGCCGAGTATTTGGAATAACCTGATTTATATACGTAGTTTTTGAAAGCACATCCCCATTTATGCAATACAGATATTTAGGTAAAAGCGGTTTACAACTTAGTGTATTTTCATTAGGCAGTTGGCTTACTATTGGCAAAAGTGTTGACCTTAAATTTTCATCAAAGTTGATGCATTATGCATACGATAATGGCATCAACTTTTTCGATAGTGCCGAAGGTTATGCCGGTGGACAGGCTGAAATTGTGATGGGACAGATTTTAAAAAAAGCCGGCTGGGAACGCAGCTCCTACATAGTATCCAGTAAAGTTTTTTACGGCACCAAAGGCGATAACAATAAGCCCAATGAAAAAGGTTTATCGCGCAAACATATTGTAGAAGCATGCCATGCTGCATTAAAACGTATGCAGGTAGATTACCTGGACTTATACTTATGCCACCGCCCCGACCCCAATGTACCTATGGCCGAAGTGGTGTTTACCATGAACCATTTAATGCAGCAAGGCAAAATATTATACTGGGGTACCAGCGAGTGGAGTGCTGCCGAAATTATGGAAGCGCATGCCGTTGCACGTCAAAATAATTTACAAGGCCCTGTAGTAGAACAACCCGAATACAACATGTTTGTACGAACCAAAATGGAGCGCGATTTTTTGCCCATTTTTAAAAACACGGGCTTGGGTACAACCATTTGGAGTCCGCTAAACTCAGGCATGTTAACCGGAAAATATTTAAACGGAATACCTAAAAATTCACGTTTCGATACCAAAGGTTTAGAATGGCTGCGCGATAAAGAATTACTCGACAACAAACTCAGAAAAATAAAACTATTACAAAAACTGGCCGACAAAACCGAAATGCAATTAGGACAAATGGCATTGGCCTGGTGTTTAAAAAACCCTAACGTAACCACGGTTATTTTAGGAGCCAGCACGTTGCAACAGCTTCAGCAAAATATAAATGCATTGCCATTTGTTGCCAAACTTAACGAAGAGTTGATGCAAAAAATTGAAACCATATTACAAACAAATCCGCTTAAATAAATTTTGTATTACCGATGGTAACAGCATTAAATTTTTATTTCTTGTTACCGCATAAAAAAATATTAACCCCAAAATTTAATACCAATGAAATTAAAAAAAACAACAATGGCTTGGCTCTGTTTATTGCCGGGTATGGCATTAGCCGGAGGCTTTCAAATCAATACACAAAGTATTAAAGGTGTAGGTATGGCAGGCGCTTATGCCGGTATTTGTAAAGACGCCTCGGCTACTTTTTTTAATCCGGGCGCAATGGGCTTTTTAGATAAAAGTTCATTAACACTGGGCGGCTCATTACTGCTGCCTAAAGCCAGCTACCTCAATCCTTATGGCGGCAATGTAGATATGGAAAGTCAAACTTTTTTTGTTCCACATTTATATGGCAACTACAAGTTAAACGAAAAAATATCCTTAGGCCTTAGTGTAAATGCACCTTATGGCTTAGGTACCAAGTGGGATGATAACTGGACCGGACGCTATCTATCACAAGAAGTACATTTACAAGCCATATATATACAACCTACTGCTTCCTATAACATTACCGAAAACATTGGTGTGGGTGCAGGTTTTGTATTTACAACCGGTAACGCTACGGTACGTAAAGCATCGCAAGCAGGTAACAATGATGTGTATGCAAACCTCGAAGGCGGTGGTATAGGTTTTGGATTTAATGTAGGTGTGTTTGGCAAACTGGGCGACAAAACGCGTGTAGGCATTAGCTATAGAAGTAAGGTTAAAATTGATTTAGAAGATGGCGATGCAACATTTACCAATGTGCCTGCATCGTTATTAGCCTCAGGGCAATTGCCAGCAAGTACAAAGTTTAACTCAGGCATTACCTTACCCGGTGTTTTAAGTGTGGGTGCCAGCTATCAGATTACTGATAAATGGATGGCCACTTTACAATTTGATTATACCGGTTGGGATGTGTATGATTCGTTAAACTTTGAGTTTCCTGATTACACATCACTTAACTCAAACAATGCACGTAATTACAAGAACAGTTCCGCTTTCCGTTTGGGAATCGAATACAAAGCCACTTCCAAATTAACAGCACGTATTGGTGCCGGTTTCGACCAAACCCCAGTGCAGGATGATTATGTAGGTCCCGATTTACCCGATGCCAACAAACAGTTATTAACCTGCGGTATCAGTTACATGCTAACAGAAAAATTTAGCATAGATGCCAGCTATATGTATGAAAATTTAGATGAAAGAAATGGTACTTATAAAGAAGAAAACTTTTCAGGCTCCTACAAATCGCGCGTACATGTTTTCGGTGTAGGATTAAACTATGCTTTTTAAACCCAATGTATTTCAACTCCCATTAAAAAAACAATCAATGAAAAAAATAACTCCTTACTTTTTACTACTGGCCGCATTAGCCAGCAGCAGTTGCGAAACCTCTTTTGACGAACCAAAAAGTAGCGCTGCACCAATTGACTTAACACGCTATGTGGCTTTAGGCAATTCGCTAACGGCAGGTTATGCCGATAATGCTTTGAGCTTAGAAGGCCAACAAAATGCTTACCCCGCTATATTAGCACAACAATTTAAAAAAGCTGGCGGTGCTGCCGTATTTAATACACCTTTTTTAACTGGCGATAATGGTACTTATGGTGTTAGCCCTGCCTTTACATTAGGCTTACAAGCTACAACACCTAAATTAATATTAGGCATTAAAGCCGATTGCAAAGGTGTAAGCGGGTTTTCGCCTGTATTAAGTACAGCGCCTAATTTAAGCAATACTGCATTTTATACACCCATATTTCAAGCTGGCAATTACTATCAAAACATGGGAATTCCGGGTGTTAAATCGTTCGATTTGCTTCGTCATGATTTAGGTGTTTTAGGTTTAACCATGAATCCGTTTTACTATCGTTTTGCAAGCGATGTAAGCGCCACCGGCACATCTACCGTTGTTAGTGA
This sequence comes from Bacteroidia bacterium, assembly GCA_016788165.1. Lineage (GTDB taxonomy): Bacteria > Bacteroidota > Bacteroidia > AKYH767-A > OLB10 > JAEUTH01. The sequence goes on from JAEUTH010000013.1 coordinate 48,498, forward strand.
TGCCTTGGCAAGTAACCCAACATTTTTCTCCTTATGGATTGGAAACAATGATGTACTGGGCTATGCAACCAGTGGTGGTAGTGGTGCTGTAGGTGGCACCAACCCTAACGATATTACCCACGAAGCCATGTTCGACTCTTCATTTATTAATACAGTTCGCGCATTAACTGCTAATGGTGCTAAAGGTGTGGTGGGTAATATACCTGATGTTACAAACATTCCGTATTTTACTACTGTACCCGCCAAAGGCCTTGCCCTTACTGCGCAAGCTAATGTGGATGCTTTAAACGCAGCCTATACCGTTTACAACACCGGTGCTGCAGCTTTAGGTTTGCCGCCTATTACTTTTGCATTAGGCGCCAATGCTTTTGTGATACAGGATTTATCGCCACAGTATGCGCCTTTAGGTGGTATCCGCCAAATTAAAACGGGCGAATATATTACGCTTACCATTCCACAAGATTCGATAAAGTGTGCGGGTTGGGGTTCGCAAAAGCCTATTCCGGTTAATTATGTTTTAGATGCCAACGAAGTGAACAACATTAAAACCTATACTTCAAAATACAACACGTTTATTGCCAAGGTTGCTGCTGATTACAATTTGGCTCATGCCGATTTTAATACCTTCTTTAAATCGTTTACAAGCGGTGTTGTTTTTAATGGCATAACCTATACAACTACCTTTGTAACAGGTGGCGCATTTAGTTTAGATGGTGTACACCCCAACCAACGTGGCTATGCAATGGTAGCCAATTATTATATCGAAGTAATAAATAAACACTATGGTTGTAACATACAACAGGTTGATGTAAACAGTTATAAAGGTTTGCAGTTTCCATAACCCATATAGTAACAGTTACAATAAAAAAGCCACCTGTTTGGGTGGCTTTTTTATTGTCTGCACGTTTAATGCATAACCATATTATTTTGTTGCTTACATACTTGAATAAATAAAAACCGGGCAAATAAAAATGGTGTCGGTTTATATAATTAGCCTGTTGTACTTAACAAGTGTAAGTCATTTTGCCCGAAGCTACTTCTTCGAACATACGTGCATACATATCGGCAATGTTTTCCCAATTATAAAAAGTGTCAATTTTATGTATGTTGTTAGCCACAAAGGTGCTGCGCTTTTGATTAAGCGTATTAAAATTATCAATTACCGCTGCGGCTTCCTGGGCATTCATAAAATACAAAGCATCATCGCCTAATACATGCTTATTAAATTTATTGCCATGGGCCGCAATAAAAGCGCCACCGGCCATGGCTTCGAGCAAACTGGGGTTGGTGCCGCCCACACTGTGGCCATGAAAATATAAGGCCGAAAAGTTGCGTAAGTTGTTTAGTAATTCCTGTCCTGATACCCATCCTAAAAATACAATCTTATCAACGCCTTTGTATTTGTTGATTAAATATTGTGCGTATTTGTGATTGGTACCTGCAGCCACATACATCTTAGTTGGGCTTTTGCTCAGTGCAACGCCATCTAAAATAACTTCAATATTATTTTCAGGCTCAAGCCTGCAAATCATAATGTTATACTTATACTTTTCGAGGTTAAATTGTTTTAAAACCGATTCGTCAACCTTATCATTTTTATCGGCTCCATACGGAATAAAGTAACTTTTAAGGCCAAAGGTTTCCTGCACATAATCTTCAATACCACGGTTGTCGCTTACCAATGCCAGCGACTTTTCGATAGCCACTTTTTCGAACCATTTGGCTAACTTACGTATGGTTGCCGAGTACTTACTGCGCCACCACTCCATACCATCAATATTGGTTATAAGTTTGGTTTTATGTATGGGTGCAACAAAATAGGTTATACTTTGTGTTGTGTAGCCACAAGCCAGTACAATATCACATTTACGGTCAATGGCATCTTTCAAACATAAATAGTCGTAAATAAAATTACCTGCCGTACCAATCTTTTGTTCCGGGCTCCATTTATGTATTACGGTAACGCCTTGATAGTTGTTTTGTTTATAGGGATGAAAATCGGGATTATATACCAACACTTCATAACCACGTTTAACCAACAACACCGAAACACGCTCGGCAAATTGCTCTAAACCACCATAATTGTTGGGTATGCCACGCGTACCTATAATGCCTATTTTCATTTATAAAACGATTGAATTTTAAAGCGGCAAAGAAAAAAAAACCCGCAAGTTTTTTGCGGGTTTCTTATTTATTGAAAGATTATTTATCAGTAGGATTATGTTATTAAAATAATCTATCGGCCCAGGTACGTGGCGTAAACTCGTTTTGAATTTCTACTTCTAAATGATATTCGAAAGGCAACACACCGCGTTTTCTGATGTAATCAATCATATCAATTAAACCGGCTTCTAATGTCATTTGCGGTTTGTAATTTAAAAGCTTACGTGCCTTATCGGCCGAGCAGCTTGCATGTTTCACTTCCATGGGGCGGTCGGCAACATACATAGGCTTTACATCAAAGTTTAAAATTTTACCTAAAGTAGCAGCCAACTGGTTAATGGTTACAAACTCATCATCAGGACCAATGTTTATGATTTCGCCATTTACATTATCCTGAAACGCCATACGCTCTAAGCAATCAATACAATCGCCTACAAATGAGAAGTTGCGCATTTGCATACCATCGCCATAAATAATAGGCTGGCGACCTTGCAACATCAGGTTAATCATAATACTGGCCACGTTACGAAACGGATCGTCATATTTTTGACGGGCACCAATAATATTATGAGGCACAGCAATGGCATATTCGAATTTATGCACGCGGGCCATGTTTTCGATAGTAATTTCGGCTGCACGCTTGGCAATACCGTATGGGTCAATTGGTTTTGGGTCCATATCCTCGGTAAAAGGATAAACCGGTTGGTAACCATAACGTGCCATTGACGAGCAATACACAAAACGTTTTACTTTGTTTTGAATAGCTGCACTAAGCATACTCATGGTAATCTGATAGGTGTTGGTACAAACCAAATGAGGCGAAAAAACCGACAAGCCTTCATAAGCGGTGCTGGCACAGTGATATATAATATCGCAACCTTTTGTAAGCTCGCGCATTTTTGCCAAGTCCATACAATCTACTTCATGAAACTCAATGTTTGGATTAATATTATCGCGGTAACCGCCAATAAAATTATCGTTCCCAATTACTTCATGGCCTAATTGTAACATACGGTCGGCTAAATGGCTTCCCAAAAATCCGGCTACTCCGGTAATAAAAATTCTCATATTAATGTTTGTATTAAGGTGTCCTATTTTTTTTGCGGCTGCGAAAATACACCTTTATTCAAATAACAAAAGCACTTATAAATACATCTTACAATTAAAAAAACTTTACGGTTATGTTATTTCACATACCCTTTAAACGCTTATTTGATGGCAGTTTACATGGCTAATGGGTTTAAAAACAGGCTAAACTTGAATAAATTAACATGTCATAGCAGGCATAATAAACATAATAACCTATAGAGATTATAGATTTATGTATTGAATTTTTTTTACTTTCGCGCGGCCTAATTAAAAAGCAGGCTATTATTATATGAGTGGCAACGCCAACATTGTAAAACACAATTACCGCATTACCCAAGCAAACCGTATTGCTTTATTAAATCAACAACCGTTGGTGTTGTGGTTTACAGGCCTTAGCGGTTCGGGCAAAAGCACTTTGGCCGATGCATTAGAGCAACGTTTATGGCAAGATGGTATTAAAACCTATTTGTTAGATGGTGATAACATTCGTTTTGGCTTAAATAAAAATGTTGATTTTAGTGATGAAGGCCGCAAGGAAAACATCAGACGCATTGGCGAAGTATCAAAGCTTTTTGTTGATGCCGGAATTGTTGTACTTACTGCTTTTGTATCGCCTTTTATTGCCGACAGGCAAGCCGTGCGCGATTTATTACCCGAAGGTCGTTTTGTTGAAGTGTTTGTAAACACACCTATTGAAGTATGCGAACAACGCGATGTAAAAGGTTTATATAAAAAAGCACGCGCAGGCGAGATTACCGATTTTACAGGCATCAATTCACCTTATGAAGCCCCGCTAAACCCCGAAGTAAATATCCAAACAGCGCAACGCAACGTTAGCGATTGCATTGAAGAAATATATCAGCAAGTAATTTTAAAAATAAAGAACGTACATGATTAATTACAATTTAAACCATTTAAAAGAGCTGGAAAGCGAAACGATTTACATCATTCGCGAAGCTGCCGCTCAATTTGAAAACCCCTGCTTATTATTTAGCGGAGGTAAAGATTCGATTGTTATGAGTTGGATGGCTCGTAAGGCATTTTATCCGGCACGCATTCCGTTTCCGTTGGTTCACGTTGATACCGGACACAATTTTCCGGAAACAATTGCCTACCGTGATGAGTATATGAAAATGATTGGTGCTAACCTGATTGTTGGTATGGTACAAGACTCGATTGACAGCGGACGTGTTAAGGAAGAAAAAGGCCCTAATGCATCGCGTAATGGCTTGCAAACTGTTACTTTATTAGACACTTTAGAAAAACATAAGTTTGATGCAGCCATGGGCGGTGCCAGACGTGATGAAGAAAAAGCACGTGCCAAAGAACGTATGTTTAGTCACAGAGACGAGTTTGGTCAATGGGATCCTAAAAACCAACGCCCCGAACTTTGGTTGTTACTAAACGGCAAAAAATCGGTTGGCGAACATTTTCGTGTATTCCCTATCAGTAACTGGACTGAGATGGACGTATGGATGTACATCAAATCCGAAAACATTCCCATTCCATCTATCTACTTCTCACATCAACGCGAAGTATTTGAACGCGATGGTATGATACTTTCTACCAGCGATTTTATTCCATTACGTGATGGCGAAAAACCTGAAATGAAAACCGTACGCTACCGTACCGTTGGCGATATGACCTGTACCGGTGCTGTATATTCTGATGCTTCTGACATTGATATGATTATTGACGAAGTATCGGTATCGCGTACAACTGAGCGCGGCACCCGAGCTGACGATAAACGTACCGAAGCTGCAATGGAAGACCGTAAAAAAGCCGGTTACTTTTAATCAAACTCACTCCCCAATCACTTCAATTTATCAATAAAAAAAACAAAATATAAATCATGGAATTATTACGATTTTCTACGGCAGGTAGTGTTGACGATGGAAAAAGCACATTAATCGGACGTTTGCTTTATGACTCGAAATCAATTTTCGAAGATCAAATGGATGCCATTAAATCATACAGCGACAAAAAAGGTTATGAGCATGTTGACTTGGCTTTACTTACCGATGGTTTGCGTGCCGAGCGCGAGCAAGGTATAACCATTGATGTGGCTTACCGCTATTTTGCAACGCCTAAGCGTAAATTTATTATTGCCGATACACCGGGCCATATTCAGTACACGCGCAACATGGTTACTGGTAGCAGCAACTCTAACTTATCAATTATTTTAATTGATGCCCGCAACGGTATTATCGAACAAACCAACCGCCACTCATTTATTGCCAGTTTGCTTAACATACCGCACTTGGTAGTATGTGTAAACAAAATGGATTTGGTTGACTATAGCGAAGCACGCTTCAACGAAATTGTTGAAGGCTATAAAATACTTGCCTCTAAATTAGATATTAAGGATGTACACTTTATTCCGATTAGCGCATTAAAAGGCGATAACGTTGTTGACCGTTCGGAAACCATGAAATGGTACAATGGCCCAACTTTAATGTACTTACTTGAAAATGTACACATATCGTCCGACCTAAATCATATTGATTGCCGTTTTCCGGTACAATATGTAATACGTCCCCAAGCACAGGAGTATCATGACTACCGTGGCTTTGCAGGTCGTGTTGCATCCGGTATTTATAAGCCGGGCGATAGGGTATTGTGCTTGCCATCAGGCTTTACAACATCCATTAAATCAATAGATACTTTTGAAGGCCCGGTTGAAGAAGGTTTTGCGCCTATGAGTTGCACCATTACCCTTGCCGATGAAATTGATATTAGCCGTGGCGATATGATTGTACGCGAAGGCAATGTACCCAATGTAGGCCAGGATATTGAAATGATGATGTGCTGGTTAGGCGACAGCCCTATGCAAGCTGGTGGTAAATACACCATCAGACATACATCGCGCGAAGCAAAATGTTTAATAAAAGATATCAGATACAAAGTAGATGTAAATACCTACCACCGTAACGAAGAAGACAAAAACATTAAGATGAATGACATTTGCCGCGTTAATGTACGTACTACCGTGCCGTTATTTTATGACAGCTATCGTAAAAACCGTATTACAGGTAGTGTTATTTTAATTGATGAAGCTACCAACTCAACCGTTGGAGCAGGTATGATTATCTAATAACATTTAAATTTATTGCCCATAAAAAACCCTGCATGTTGCAGGGTTTTTTTTTGATTTAATTGAAACTTTTTCAAGTACATTTTATCAGATGATAAAAGAAAATATACCCCTACTAAGAAGATATTACACTTTACTGTTTTTACAGATAAACACTTTATAAAAAACCACTTACTTTGCTTGCTGCAACTGCATAAAATAAAAGCGGAACACTTTTGTATAGCACTTAAAAACAAAGCGTATATATTACGCCTCTTAATTAAACTGAATGATGGAAAATAAAGAAACTGCCAACGAACAAACACCGGATAGTGTGCAACCCTTACATGAAAGCAATACAAATGCGCTTGCCGAAATTTTAGAACAAACAGCACAAGCACAGGCCGAAACAAGTATGGTTACCATTAGCGAAGAAACAGATGCAGAAATAACCTTGGATCAATCACAACATCAAATAGCATCTGAAAAAATAGTAGAAGCAACAGGCGATGCACTACACCCGCAAGGCCATGCAACTACCGATGACGAACATGAAATATTGTTAGCAGCAGTTAGCCATCATGTGGCCGAAACCGCAGAACATTTGGAGCATTATGAGCAAATGAACAAAGTGGAATTGATACATGCACTTAAGCCTGTTGTTGAAACGGATGACGCCTTATCGCAAAAGCAAAAAGCCAATGCCATACGCGATGCCTACCAAAAACTAACCGCACAGGAACGTGCCGAAGCATTGGCTAAATTTATTGAAGATGGTGGCGTTAAAAATGATTTCGAGAGCCGTAAAAGTGCTGACGACACTACGTTTGAAAGCCTATATGAAAAATATAAAAACAAAATAACTGCACAAACAGCACAGGCTGAAAAACAGCGGCAGGAAAATTTAGAAATCAAACAAGCCTTATTAGCACGGTTAAAAAATTTAATTCAGCATGAGGAAAATATGCAGAAAGCATATACTGAATTTAATGAGATACAAACACTTTGGCGTAATACAGGCTCGGTGCCAACAACACAAGCAAACGAACTACAGTTAAACTATAAAACTTACGTAAACCGCTTTTACGATTTCGTAAAAATAAACCGCGAATTACAAGCGCTTGATCAGAAAAAAAATCTGCTTCTAAAAATCAATGTTTGTGAGCGTGCCGAGCAACTAATGCTTGAACCCAGTATAAACCGCTCGTTAAGTTCGATCAATAACCTGATGCACGAATGGCGCGACATAGGCCCTGTATCTCGCGATCAGAAAGACGAAATTTGGAAACGGTTTAAAGGTGCAGTTGATAAAGTATTTGAACGCAAACGCGAACATGAAGAATCGCTTAAAGGGCAGCATGAAGAAAACTTAAAACTTAAAAACGAACTGATTGAAAAAATTGCACCGCTTGTAGATGTAGTGCATGAAAAACATCAGGCATGGCAAGATGCGTTAAAAGAAGTAATGCAATTAAGCGATGCTTATAAAAAAGTGGGCCATGCTGCGCGCAAAGAAAACGAAGAAGCATGGGCAAAATTTAAAGCGTTATGCGATGTGTTTTTCAAAAACAAAAACGAGTTTTATCAAAGCCGTAAAAAAGAAAACGCATCAAACATTCAGCTAAAAACCGAATTGTGTATTGCTGCCGAAGGTTTACAAAACAGCGAAGATTGGAAAGCTACCTCGCAAGAGTTAGTTCGTTTACAGGATGAATGGAAAAAAATTGGCCATATTTATGATAAAGTGAATCAAAAATTATGGCTTCGTTTTAAAACTGCTTGCGATACATTTTTTAATCGTAAGAGCCAGCATTTTTCTTCGCTCGATAGCGAACAGGAAAATAATTATACAGCTAAAATGAAACTGATTGAATCGGTTGAACTTTTTAATCTGGGCGAAAACAATCAAGCTAATTTAGATCAGCTTAAAGAATTTCAACGTCAATGGTCGGCTATTGGCTTGGTGCCATTAAAAAAGAAAGACGAAGTACATCAACGTTTTAGGCAAGCTATTGATAAACTTTACGATCATTTAAAAATAGACGAACGCGAGAAAATGCGATCACGATATCAGACTGATGATGCTCAAAATCGTAGCTATAAACAAAACAATGCCAAACCACGAACCGAAACCGGAGTGCTTAGCTCGAAAATAAGTGACCTTGCAAATGAGGTTACGGTATGGCAAAATAATATTGGCTTTTTCAGCAAATCAAAAAATGCAGATGTTATACGTAAAGAATTTGAAGACAAAATTATTGCTGCCAAAAAAGAAATTGACAGTTTAAAACAAAAACTCAAAGCGTTAAAAGAAACCGAATAAAAAATGCCTCCATAACGGAGGCTTTTTTATGCTTAAAACTTATATATACTTATACCAGGCAAAAAACTTTCGTTGCTCCAAATACCGTTGGTTGGTTTGATTGGCATACGCTTCGCGTTCAAAACAAATTTGGGTATAGGCCATCTGATGTTTTCTATAGCGAATTAAATTATAAAAATAATGCAACACATAACAAATGTAAAAAGGCAAAATGCACATTTCTAATTGTTGCCTGTAATGTATGCGTTCATGATTTAATGTGATGGCATTATGTTTTTGTGAAACGTGCATTAAAACAAAAGGGAATAACACGATACCACCAACCGGTAACCATTTAAAATAAAATAGCATCATTTTAAACCACCGTTTTCTTACCGGTTGCTTGCGGCATTAAGGTTAAAGCAAGCAATGCCAATAAACCCAATACAACTATTTGCAACATTTGTGCAGTATGTAACAAAGTGGCAAATGCCAAACCATCTTCGTAAGCTACACCAAACAAAACCAATGCAGCCGACACCAATAAATGATAGGCACCAATGCCACCTTGTACAGGTGCAGTCATACCCAAACCACCGGCTACTAAAATAAAAAGCGATGCATTAAAGGTGAGCATGGAAGTACTTTGTAAAGCTTTAAAGCCAACAAATACCATCATCAGATATAGCACCCAAATAAATGTAGAATGAAAAATAAATAGCGGTAAATTTTTTAATTTCTGAACCGACTTCAATCCGGTAAACACACCTGCAATAAAACCTCTGACTTTTTTTGCCATTGCATTGTTTGGCAGCATTATCCATTTAAAAACACAAAAAACAACAACCGTAGTGGCTGTAAAAATTAAAACCCATTGTATGGTATCTAATTCAAGTGGCTTATTTTTAAGCACATGCTGGGTTAAAAACGCATACATTAAATCGTATTGCCAAAGCAGTAAAAACAACATGGCCACTAACAGTGTTAATACATCAATTACACGCTCAACTATTACGGTACCCAATAATACATCAAATGGAATATTTTCTTTTTTACCCAAGGTGCCACATCGGGTTACTTCGCCCATACGGGGTAAGGCTAGGTTAGCAAAATAAGCTATACATACTGCATAAACCGAAGCCATAAAACGGGGTTTGTATCCGGCAGTTTCAATAAGCATATTCCAACGATAGGCTCGGCTAAAGTATGCTGCTACCGAACATATTACACTCAGCCAAACCCAAAACCAATTTGCATTTTTTATTTTTTGCCACGTTTGTTCGATATCAACATCTTTAAAAGTAAGCCATAGCAACAAAAGGCCAATGGCAAACATGGTACCGTATTTAATAACTTGTAAAAATGTTTTATTCAAAACTTAATAGTTGGCTTTATCATTTTGAAGCACAAAAAGATTATAGCTTATTATCAGCATTCGGAAAAATAACAGCGGGGCGCCAAGCTTTTGCAGCTTCAAAATCCATACTTGCGTATGAAATTACAATAATAATATCGCCCACAATAAACTTGCGTGCTGCCGGCCCATTTAAACAAGCAATCCCGCTGCCGCGTTCGCCTTTAATTACATAGGTTTCGATACGCTCGCCATTATTAACGTTGAGCACTTGTACTTTTTCGTTCTCAATTAAGTTGGCGGCATCCATTAAATTTTCGTCAAGGGTAATGCTGCCTACATAATGCAAATCAGCTTGTGTAACGGCAAGCCTATGGATTTTCGATTTTAAAACTTGAATATTCATCGGTGCAAAAGTAGTTTTTTGCCAATTGCTACAAAGCCATGTTATCTATTAACCTGGTTTTGCTGGTAGTTACAGCCAAACAAATACGTTGGGGCGCTAACTGCCATTGTTGCAGCGGTTGTAGCGTTGCCGCATCTACAAATGAAACATACTCTAATCCAAAAATGCCGCTTCTTTCAATTTCATTTTTTACCCACTGTTTTAATTGGCCTGGTGTTTTATCTGATTTGAGTTTGCTGCAGGCTTCCATTGTTTTAAATATAACTGAAGCTTGTTTTCTTTCTTCTGTTGTTAAGTGGATATTGCGGCTACTCATGGCCAAGCCATCGGTTTCGCGTATGGTGGCACAAGCAACAATTGAAATGGGAAGATTTAACTCGTTAACCATATATTTAATTATGGCTAACTGTTGAAAATCCTTTTCACCAAAAAATGCAACATCGGGCATTACAGCATAAAATAAGTGGTTTACTACGGTTACCATGCCAGCAAAATGACCCGGTCTGAAAACGCCTTCCATAACGGTATCTAAACCATTTAAATTTATGGGCATTAGTTGCAATCCATCAGGATATAGTTCAGAAACTTCGGGCAAAAACAAAACATCACAATTAGCCTCATAAAGCAATGCCCTGTCGGCAGCAACGGTGCGTGGATACTTTTCTAAGTCGGTGGGATTATTAAATTGGGTTGGATTAACAAAAATACTACATATCACTATATCGCAGGATGCTTTTGCTTGCCTAATTAATGCAATATGACCTTGATGTAAAGCACCCATAGTAGGCACAAAGCCAATTTTTTTACCACTGCTTCGGGCTGTTTGGATACATTTTAATAATTGCTGGCGCGTGTAAACTGTAAATAACATCGGTTACCAAAAAATAAAGTGCATAATACTACTGCAAAATTTGGCGCTTCAAAACATATACATAAAAAAAGCCCTTACCATTTAGGCAAGGGCTTTGAAAGCGTAACTAATTACTACTGTACAATCAACCGCAAATTACGAACCTGATTGTTTATTAAGAACTGAAGTGTGTAAACACCTTTGGGAACTTCGCCTAAATTAAGGTTTATTTTATTATAGCCTTCTGCCGAATGTGCTGCAAAATGCATTATCTGATGGCCTGTTACGTCCATAACTTTTATGGTAACCGGCTCGGTATTTACTGCATAGTAGCTCAAATTAAAATTGCCTCTGTTTGGATTGGGATATGCATTTAAGTTTAGTTCATCGCTTGCTGATTTTCCAAACTCAAACTTTGCACTTGGCGCACCCGGACAAGCCAAAGCTGTATTGGTTTGTGTACCCAAATTCCAAGATGAGTTTACTACACTAACCATGGTACGAATTTGTGCACCTGTGTTTAAGCTGCCACAACCTCCCAGAAAACTGTTTGCTTCATCATACAATTGTTGTACTGTATAACCATAAAATGGCCCGGGTTCCACAATATTTAAATCGCGGAAATTAACCGTGCTCATTGAAGCGAAATCGGGGTTGGTTAAATCGAAACGGATGTTTAATGCCAATGCTACTAGTTGTGCAGCTAAGGTGTTTTGAAGACTTACCGTATCGGGGTTTACAAATGACTGATCTAAATCTTTTGGATTACCGTTAGAAGGTAAAAAGTCTTTAACAGCTTGTGCTGTGGTAAATGATAATGTGTAACCTGTGTTGCAACCAAGCACTAACGAATCGTTAAATACACTTCCGAAATTATTATCCAAATAATTGGCTAAAGTGTCGCTTCCACTGGGCGGGTTATAGTAGGTAATAACATGGCCCGTAACAAAACCCAAACAAACAGGTGCCGGTTCATTTACAAATGCATTTGCTGTTTTAGTACAACCGTTTGCGTCAGTAACAGTTACTGTATAGGTGCCTGATATCAGTTGATTGGCTTGTGCATTGGTTTGCCCATTACTCCATATATAAGTATAAGGCCCTACACCACCACCATTTATGGTAACTGTAGCTGTACCATCATTATTGCCATACGATGAGCAATCAGTACTAATTGTTGAAATACTTATTGCAGTTGGCTCATTAATTTTGGTGCTGTATGAAATAGTACATCCATTAGCGTCAGTAATTGTTACCGTGTAATTGCCATACTCTAAATTATTAGCTGATGAGGTGGAGTACCCGTTACTCCATTGGTAAGTATATGGTGCCGTACCACCTGTTGTGTTAAACGAAATACTACCGTCATTACCACCATTACAACTCACATTTTGTTTGGTTTTATTTCCATCTAAAACAGCCGGTTCGGAAATTGTAAAACCAAACATAGCTGTACATCCCAATACATTGGTTACAGATACCGTATAGTTTGAAGGTATCAGATTATTTACATCCTGACTTGTTGCACCATTATTCCATAAATATTGATACGGTGCTGCTACACCTTCAGTAATATCAATAGTTCCATTGTTAAGGCCATTGCAAGTAACATGGTTTTCGGCCCAGGTAATTTGTGGTTCGGGCAATGCCGTAACTACAAACGATCCACCTGTTGTACATGACAATGCATCTGTTACAGTTACTATATAGGTTGTAGCAGCTAAATTTGAACGGTTCTGAAGCGTACTGCCATCATTCCATAAAAAGGTATAAGGCGGCATACCTGAATTAACTGTAATTGCTATGGCACCGGTTGATGCACCCGTACAGGTTCCTGTTATACTTGCCGAAACACTCATACCATTAGGGCTACTAACATTAGCCGAACCCTGATAGGTACATCCATTAAAATCGCTAACGGTTACGGTATATAAAGTGGCACTTAAACCCGTTGCCGTAGCGGTAGTAGCACCATTACTCCATAAATAACTGTATGGCGGAACACCACCGGCACCAATTGCTTCAATGCTTCCATCATTTACACAATATGATGATTGATTTGTAACATTCAGTTGTGCAGTTACAGCATTTAATGGTTGATTAATTTTAATTGAAACCGTATCGGTACAACCATTTGCATCATAAATAGTGATGGTGTATAGTAGTGCCGTTAAGTTAAATCTATTTGATAGTGTTGAACCATCGCTCCACAGATAACCATACAATGGTGTACCACCATACGTTTGCCATACAACAGAGCCATCGTTGCCACCAAAACATGATACATTGGTTTTATTACGTAACGGAATCAGTTTAGCAGGTTCAATAATAGTTACAGAACTTATTGCCGTGCAACCCAATGCATCAGTAACTGTTGCCGTATAACTACCTGCACTTAAACCGACAATGTTTGTATTGGTACTACCGTTGTTCCATAAGTAAGTATAAGGAGATGTACCCCCTGACGCAATGACGGTAGCATTACCATCTGTTAAACCAAAGCAAGTAATATTGCTGCCTGAAGTAATAGCAGTAGGTGCAGGGGGCGCATTTAATATAAATGTTGCCGATACAGTACAATTATTTTCATCGGCAATGGTTACTGTATAAGAACCCACGCCAACATTGTTTAACGCATCGGTAGTTGCACCTGTATTCCACATATAATCATAAGGCGCTGTGCCTCCGTTTACAGCCAATTGAATACTGCCTCCAAACGGATTGCTACAACTTACTTGTTGCACGGTACCATTAACAGTAACCGGTGCCTGGCCACCAACCATTACCGTTTGAATTAAGCTACATCCTTTTTTATCTGTAACAGTTACTGTATAGGAACCTGTTGCTAAATTATGACGATTAGCTACGGTAGCACCATCATTCCATAAATAATCAAATGGATTGGAACCCCCGGTAACTTGCGTAAAAATATGCCCATCATTACTACAAGCTGTAGTTACATCAACCGGTGAACAAGTAATAACTATCTGTTCAGGTTGGGTAATTGTTTTTTCGGTTACCCTAACACAACCCGTAGCATCGGTTATAGAAAGTGTGTAGGTACCGGCTGCCATATTGGTTCTGTCTTTTGTTGTAACGCCATCATTCCACAAGAATGTGTAAGGCGGTACACCACCCCCAATCGTATAAACTACGGAACCATCATTTCCACCAAAACAGGTTACATCCACCTCATCACCCGATGGTCGTATTTTTTTAGGCTGTTTAACGCGCGCACGCAATTTATCCTTACATCCATTCTGATCGGTAACCACAACTTTATATAATCCGGCAGTAAGGTGTGTTAAATCTTCGGTAGTGGCACCATTATCCCATGCATACGTATAGGCAGGCACACCACCTGTTACACTTAAATCAATGGCACCATCATTACTACCATAGCATGATGTGTAGGTTATTACTTTGCTGCCATTTAATTTAACGGGTTGATTAATTGTTACGGTTGCACTATCAATACCACCATTAACATCCGTTACTATTACCGTATATGTTCCGGCCGGCAGACCCTGCACCGATGCTGTAGTTGCACCATGCGACCATGCATAGGTAAGCGGTGCTGCACCTCCTGTAACAAAAGCGGTTGCCTTACCGTTACTGTCGTTATAACATAAAACATCAGTCGAGGTTAGTGTAACATCCATAACAGTTGCTACACCAATAATAACAGTAACAGCACCAAAGCATCCACCGGCATCGGTTACACTTAGTGTATAGGTTCCGGGAGCCAGATTATTTCTATCGGGGAAAATGTTTCCGTCATTCCACAAGTAATAAATATTTCCGTATGCATTGTTTACAGTAATGTCTATGCTGCCATCGTTTGCACCAATAGAAGTAACATCTGTTTTTGTATAGGCTACCGTTAAAGCACAAGCCGGATCAACCAATACAATAGTTAACTCAGCAGTACATCCCGAGCCATCTGTTACAGTTACCGTATATGTTCCGGCTGCAACAGCTAATCTGTCTTCGGCAAAAGCGCCATCATTCCAAGTATAAGTTAAGGTGCCATTTGCATTGGTTACAGTTAAGTCAATAGAACCATCGCTTGAGCCATGCATTGTTGGGTCGCTATGCGTTTCGGATAAAGTAATACTACAAGGCGGCTGTGAAATAGTAACCGATAATGTAGCTGAACAATTGCCGGCATCTGTTACTGTAACGGTATAAACACCTGCATATAAATTATAAACATCTTCGCTTAACTCGCCATTGCTCCATAAATACGTTACAAATCCGGCTGTGTTGGCAGTAGTTAAGTCAATAAATCCATCACTGGCACCATTAACGGTAGCATCATAATGCATTTCTGATATGGCAATATTGCAAGGTGGCTCATTTACTGTTATAATGAGTGAAGCAGTACAACCGCCATTATCAGTAACTGTTACCGTATATGTACCAGCACCTATTGTTTGTAAGTCTTCAGTACTGTTTCCGGTACTCCAATTATATTGTAATGCTCCAAAATGTCCGCTAACGGTGATATCAATTGCGCCATCAGCTAACCCATGCAATGTGGCATCTGTATGTGTTTCAGAAATTGAAACGGCACAAGTTGGTTGATTAATAATGGCATTAATCTGTTTTGTACATCCACCTGCATCAGTTACTGTTACTGTATATAAATTGGCAGTTAATGCTACTTGGTCTTCTAAAGTACTGCCATTGCTCCAGTCATAGCTCAACAAACCGTATGCATTGTTTACCGATAAATCGGCACTACCATCGGCTGCGCCATGAATACTGACATCAATTGTACTAACTGCTAATTGAATGTCACAATTAGGTTCGTTAACAATAACGGTTTCGCCTGTTGTACAGCCGGCAGCATCCGTTACCAAAACAGTGTATATACCGGCAGGTACTGCCATTAAATTTTGTGTGGTTGCACCATTGCTCCATACATAAGTAACTGCACCCATATTATTTATAACACTAAGGGTAACCGCCCCATCAGCTGCGCCATGAATACTTGCATTTGTAGAAGTAGCTGAAGCATCAATCAAACATTGTGGATTTAATATTTGAATGGTTGTAATATCGAAACAGCCATTGGCATCTGTTACAGTTACGGTATAGGTGCCGGCCGGTAAATTGTTTAAGTCTTCCGTAGTGCTGCCATCAGACCAAACAAAGATGTAAGGCCCGGTTGCTCCACTAACCGTTACATCAATACTACCATCAGATGCACCAAAATTACTCACATCAACATGTGTTTCTGTAATGTTTAATGGTGCAGGTTCGGTTAAAGTAATCGAATCAATAGCCTGACAGCCATTAATATCTGTTACAGTTAAGGTATATGTGCCTGCCTCTAAATTATTGGCGATACTATTAATCTGGCCATCAGACCATAGATGCAAGTATGGTGTGGTGCCTCCGGTTACTGTTGATGTTATTTCGCCCTGTGCAGCTCCGTTACACACAATTGCAGTTGTTTGTACTAATTGTACCTGCAATGCTGCCGAACTTTGAATAGTAAACGTTTGTGTTATGTTGCAATTTTTGCTATCGCTTACCGTAATTGAATACATGTTACCACTTAAAGCATTGCGACTTAAAATAGTTGCTCCATCGTTCCATAAGTAAGATATCGTACCCACACCTCCGGCAATTTGTAAATCAATAGCACCTGAGTCTATTCCACAATGTGCATGTTGAATTTTATTGACCGTTATTGCTAATGGTTGATAGTTTGAAACCGTAATGGAATCGGTAATGGTTGCGCCTGTAAAATCGGTAACTGTAAGGGAATAAGTACTACCTGATGCTACCTGTGTTAAATAAGCAGTGGTATTGCCATTACTCCAATTGTAATTGTAACCCGGTTTTCCACCGGTTAGGTTAATCCAAATACTATCCACCAATCCATTACAATTTACATCGCTTGCCTGCAAAGCTAAAGTCATAGGGTTAATTACTTCTGTTATCTCAACAAGTATTGATGTAGTACAAGTTAACGAGTCAGTAATTGTTACGGTATAAAATCCGGGCAATAATGCACTTCTGTCTTCCATCGTACTACCATCATTCCACAAGTAATTTGCATTTCCGTAAGCACCTGTAACCGTTAAATCAATGGTACCGTCATTTGCGCCTGCTGTACTAATATTGGTATGCGTTTCGCTGACAGTTAAAAAACATTGCGGTTCGGTAATTGTTACGGTTAACATGGCACTACAAAGTGTGCTATCGGCTACTGTTACTGTATAAGTTCCTGCAATAAGTTGCGCTCTGTCTTCATTTGTGTTACCATCATTCCAAATATAAGCAACCGTACCAATTGCACTGCCAACTATTATGTCTATACTGCCATCATTACCACCAGGTAACGACACATTATTATGTGCTTCGCTAATAGTTAATCCACAGGCTGGCTCGTCAATAGTAACTCGTTTTTCTGCTGTACATCCGCCTGCATCGGTTGCAGTAACCGTATAAACACCGGCCGTAAGCTGTACTCTGTCTTCATTCGTATTTCCATCATTCCATATATAACCTACAGGCTGAAAACCACCTGTTTGTGTAACATTAATACTGCCATCATTACCGTTTGGTGTACTTACATCCACATGGTTTTGGGTTAGCACCAATGCACATGGTGGCTGTAAAATATTAATGGCTATTAGCGCCATACAGTTACCGGCATCTGTAACAGTTACCGTATAGGTGCCTGTCGGCAGGTTACTTCTATCTTCATTCGTATTGCCATCGCTCCAATTATAAATTAACTGACCAAACATTCCGGTTACGGTTATATCAATACTGCCATCATTTGCATTGGGAATGCTGACATCTGTATGCGTTTCAATTATACTTAAACCACATCCGGGTTCATTAATCGCAACAACTAATACTGCACTGCAACCAATACTATCAGTAACAGTTACTGTATATACACCTGAAGTGATACCTGAAATATTCTGACTGGTGCTTCCATTGCTCCAATTAAAGTTTGTATAACCCACATTGCCTGCAACTTGTAAAACAATTGCTCCATCACTACCGCCCGGGATTGTAACATCAGAATGCGTTTCAGTTAGTGCAATTGTACAAAGTGGTTGCGAAATATTTATCTGCAATGATGCTGAGCATCCTCCGGCATCTGTAACAGTTACCTCATAGTTTGCAGCAATTAAATTGCTACGGTCTTCATTTGTATCACCATCATTCCACAAATAAGTTACCGGCATAAAGCCTCCGGCAACAGTTATGTCAATAGAACCATCAGCAGCGTTGGGCAATGTAGCGTTAGTATGTGTTTCAGTTATTGAAATGTTACAACCGGGTTGGTTTATTACAATAACTGCTGAAGCAGTACATGAACCAGCATCAGTTGCAGTTACTGTATAGGTGCCGGCAGAAACATTATTCCTGTCTTCATTTGTATCGCCATCATTCCATATATATGATACACTTACAAATGCACCAGTTTGCGTAACATCAATAGAACCATCGCTGCCATTGGGCGTAGTAACATCAATATGCGTTTCGTTTAACAAAATGATACAAGCTGGTTGGGTTATTGTAATTTGTTTGCTGGCTGTACAGTTGCCAGCATCAGTAGCTGTTACCGTATAAACTCCGGCAATTAAATTATTCCGGTCTTCAAGGGTTACACCATCGCTCCATAAATAGTTAATTGGCAGATATGCTCCGCTTGCCGTAACATTAATACTTCCATCGCTACCATTTGGCAAACTAACATCTGTATGATTCTGAGTTAACACAAGCTGGCATAAAGGTTCATTAATAAAAATACTGGTTGTTGCTATACAACCGCTTGCATCAGTTGCAGTTACTGTATATGTACCTGTTGGCAAATTACTTCTGTCTTGCATAGTACTACCATCATCCCACAAATAATTTACCGATCCGAATGCTCCGGTTATTGTTAAGGCAATTGCTCCATCATTTCCGTTAGGTATGGTTACATCATTGTGTACTTCTGACAAACTAATGCTGCAACCAGGTTGATTTATAGTAATCATTTCGCTGACAACACAACCAATACTATCGGTTACAGTTACGGTGTATGTACCTGACATCAGTGTATTGATATCAGCTACGGTAGCGCCATTACTCCATAAAAACATGCAAGGGCCATAGTTATTCGAAACGGTTATATCAATACTACCGTCATTACCACCCGGAACAGACACATCCGTATGCGATTCGGTAGCCGACATATTACATACCGGCTCGGTAATAATTATAGTTAGTTCGGCTGTACAATTACCCGCATCTGTTACAGTTACCGTATATGTTGTAGCCGGTAAATTAGATCTGTCTTCTGTTGTTGTTCCATCATTCCAGATATAAACAATAGGCAAATAACCATTTGTTTGTGATACATCAATACTTCCATCCGATCCATAAGGAAGCGAAACATTGGTTTGAGTTGCTGAAATACTTATTGCACATGCAGGTTGTTGAATGCTGATTGCAATATCGTTTGTACAACCTCCGGCATCAGTAACCGTTACCGTATAAATGCCTGCTTGCAAATTATTTCTATCCTCGGTATTTGCACCATCCGACCACATGTAAACAACAGGTGCAAATGCACCATTTACTGTTATATCAATACTTCCATCATTTCCATTTGGTAAAGTAACATCAACATGTGTTTCGGAAACTGCAATACCGCAAACGGGTTGCGTAATTGTAATTTGTTTACTTGATGTACAATTGCCTGCATCGGTTGCCACTACTGTATATACACCAGCGGTTAAATTACTTCTGTCTTCAGTTGTTGCACCATCGCTCCAAGCAAACAACACGGGCATATAGCCACCCGAATGCGAAACATTTATGCTACCGTTATTACCGTTGGGGGTGGTTACATCACTATGATTTTGTGTAATGATTAAGGCACATGGCGGAGCAGTAATTATTACTGATGTTGTTGTTATACAGCCAAACTCAGTTACTGTTACTGTATAGGTACCTGCCTGCAATTGCAGGCGGTTTTGGCTGGTGTTACCATCATTCCAAACAAATAGTGGCGAACCAAACGCCCCATTAATAGTTAAATCAATGCTTCCATCATTTCCATTTGGAAGCGATACATTAGAATGCGTTTCGGTAATTGATAAGGCACATGTCGGCTGATTAACCGTGATTGCAGCCGATGCCGAACAATTATTGGCATCTGTTACAGTTACAGTATATGTACCTGCCGACAGTCCGGTTCGGTTTTGAAGTATATTTCCATCGTTCCAAATAAAATTATTTGTTCCGTTACTGCCTGCTATTGCCAAATTTATTTCGCCATCGGAGCCATTAGGTACGGTAACGTGACTAACTATTGCTGAAATAGAAACACCACAGTTTGGCATGGTAATGATAATTGTGTTGGTTTCGCTGCAATTTCCGGCATCTGTAACAGTTACTGTATATGTACCTGCTATCAGGCTAATTCTGTCTTCGTTTGTATTTCCGTCACTCCAAACAAATTGAGCCACACCAAATGCACCTGAAACTGTAATATCAATACTTCCATCACTTCCGTTTGGCTGTGTTACATTTGTAAACACATGGTTTAAACTTAATGCACATGCCGGTTGTGTTATTAAAACAGATGTACTAGTTATACATCCAACATCGGTAATTGTTACTGTATAAATACCCGCAGATAAATTTATGCGGTTGTCCACTGTAGCCCCATCGCTCCAGTTGTAATCAGGTTGGCCAAACACACCATTTAATTGAAGTGTAATACTTCCATCATTGCCATTTGGTATGCTTACATGTGTAGCTGTTGCAGCAACATTTAAAGCACAGCCCGGTTGCGAAATTATTACCGATGTAGTTGCTGAACAATTATTCTGGTCGGTTACTGTTACCGTATATGTACCTGCCGTAAGTTGTGCTATATCTTCGGCTGTTGCGCCATTACTCCAAACAAAAGTAACAGCACCCATACTGCCAGAAACAGCGAGGTCAATACTACCATTATTACCGTTTGGTACAGTCACATTTGCATGTGTTTCGGATAAAGTAATATTACATGGAGGTGCACCAATAACAATTGTTTGAGATGATGTACAATTGCCGGCATCAGTTGCAGTTACTGTATAGGTGCCTGCCTGTAATGCCACTCTGTTTTGAAGTGTAGCACCATCATTCCAAATAAATGTAACCGGAGCAAAAGCACCATTTAATGTGATATCAATAGTACCATCGGATCCATTAGGCTGGGTTACATCAGTATGTACCTCTGACAGTGATAAATTACAAGCCGGTTGCGTAATGGTAATTTGTTTGCTTGAAGTACATCCGCCAGCATCTGTGGCAATAACAGTATATATGCCGGCTGCCAGATTATTACGATCCTCTGTAAATACGCCATCACTCCATGCATACGATATCGGTTGATAGCCCCCTGTTTGTGACGTGTTTATACTTCCATCGTTTCCGTTAGGAATGGTAACATCGGTATGGTTTTGTGTTAGCAACAAAGCACATGGTGGCGCGGTTATGGTTATATTTATATTGGCTATGCAATTACTGGCATCGGCTGCGGTAAGGGTGTAGGTACCTGCTACAATATTATTCCTGTCTTGTGTTGTTACGCCATCATTCCACAAATAATCAACTTTACCAAACGACCCCGTAACAACAACATCAATAGCACCATCAGTACCATTGGGCAGGGTTACATTAGTATGTGTTTCGTTTAAAGCAATGGCACAACCCGGTTGATTTACAGTTATGGTTAACTGTTGGCTACATCCAACAGAGTCAGTAACAGTTACCGTATAGGTACCTGCACCAATATTAATCCTGTCTGATGTTGTAGCGCCATCATTCCATAAAAACACACTAGTACCAATGCCATTATTTACGGTTATCGTAATTATTCCATCAGTACCGCCTGGTGTAGTAACATCTGAATGAACCTCGGATAAAGAAAGCTGACATAATGGTTGGGTAATAATAATTGTTTGTTCAGATGTACAGTTTCCGGCATCTGTTACAGTTACCGTATATGTTCCGGCTGCAAGTGCGCCTCTGTCTTCATCTGTATTTCCATCATTCCAAATAAAACTTATTGGCGCAAAGGCTCCGGTTATACTTAAATCAATACTGCCATCCATGCCATTTGGTACTGTAACATTCGTTTGAATAATTGAACTTGATATAGCACAAGGAGGTTCCAGAATGGAAACTTGTTTACTGGCTGTGCAATTACCAGCATCTGTGGCTGTAACCGTATAAACACCTGCGTTAAGTAATTGACGGTCTTCATTGGTATTTCCATCATTCCAGATGTATTGTACCTGTCCGAACTGTCCGGTTGCTGCAATATTAATTGAGCCATCATTACCTCCGGGTAATGTGGCATCTGTATGTGTTTCTGAAAGTTGCAAAACACAGGCGGGTTCATTAATAACAAATATTGCTTGCGCTGTACAGTTACTTTGGTCAGTAACTGTTACTGTATAGGTTCCAGCGGATAACGCTAATAAATCTGCATTGGTGTTACCATTACTCCATAAATATTGCACACTAACAAAAGTACCTGAAACCTGCGTTACAATTGTGCCATCATTACCACCGGGAATACTAACATGCGCTAAATTACCACTAACACTTAAGTTGCATGCAGGTTCTGTAATTGTTAACGTTAAACTTGCTGTACATGTGCCGGCATCTGTAACCGTTACTGTATAAACGCCTGCTGTAAGATTGTTTAAAGAAGCTGTTGAGCTGCCATTGTTCCATAAATATGTCAATGGCAAATATCCGCCTGTTTGAGAAATAGAGATAGAACCATCATTTCCTCCCGGTATGCTAACATTTAATTGACTACTGCTTAAAATCAAACCACAGGAAGGTTGCAAGATGCTTATCTGCTTAGAAGCTGTACAGTTTCCGGCATCGGTAGCGATAACGGTATAAACTCCGGCTATCAAGTTACTTCTATCTTCAGTTGTAACTGCATCACTCCACAAATAACTTATTGGAGCAAATCCTCCTGTTTGACTCACATTTATACTACCATCATTTCCATTAGGAATAGTAACATCTGTATGATTTTGCGATAAAATTAGCGCACAAGCAGGTGCTGTAATTATAATGGTTTCTGAGTTTTGACAATTACCGGCATCTGTGGCTGTTACAGTATAAGTACCGGAAGTAAGATTATTTCTATCCTCATTTGTATTACCATCATGCCATAGATAAGTTACTAAACCAAATGCATTTGAAACAGTAATATCTATCGAACCATCGTTACCATTCGGAATAGTTACTTGGGTATGGTTTGCTGAGATATTTAAACCACAAACAGGTTGTGTAATACTTGCCTGATAAGTTGCTGTACAGCCTGCTCCATCGGTTACCGTTACTGTATAAGAACCGGCTACCATATTTTGTAAATTTTGATTTGTAACTCCGTTACTCCAGATAAAGTTTAATGCCCCGTTACTGTTACTTACAGATATAGTTATTGTACCATCATTGCCACCAGGTATCGTTACGTTTGACACATTGCCACTTACCCCAAGTGCACAGAGCGGAGCTATAATGGTTATCGTTTCGACAGCGGTACAATTGCCAATGTCAGTGGCTGTAACTGTGTAAACACCTGCTGCAACAGCAATGCGGTTCTGGGTAGTTACACCATCATTCCAAACATAAGTTACGGGATTAAATGCTCCATTAACTGAAATATTGATTGTACCATCAGCGCCATTTGGTATGGTAACATCTGTATGCGATTCAGAAATCAATATGCCACAAGATGGTTGATTTATTGTAACTTGCTTTAGTGCTGAACAGCCACCTGCATCAGTTACTGTTACGGTATAGGTATTTGCTACGAGTCCGTTGCGATCTTTATTAGTATTTCCATCACTCCAGATGTATGTAACTGGATTAAATGCCCCGCTAACAGTTAAAACTATACTGCCATCATTTCCATTAGGAATGGTAACATCTGTATGATTTTGATTAACCACCAGCACACAGCCGGGTTGATTAATTGTTATACTTAACGTATCCGTGCAGCCACCGGCATCTGTTACAGTTACAGTATAGGTTCCGGCTGACAAATTATTTCTGTCTTCATTCGTATTGCCATCGTTCCACATAAACGTAACGGGTGCAAAACCTCCATTTGTTGTTACATCAATGCTGCCATCGTTGCCGTTTGGCATGGTTACATTATTGTGCGTTTCGGTTACTGATAAAGCACATGTAGGTTGCGTTATGTTAACCACTTTACTGGCTGTGCAATTATTATCATCAGTAACTGTTACTGTATAAGTTGCAGCCATAAGAGCACTCCTGTTTTGATTTGTATTCCCATCATTCCAAACAAAACTCATTGGCGAAACACCCCCCGTAACAGTAATCTGAATAGCGCCATCATTACCATTAGGTACCGTAACATTAGATTGGTTTGCTGTTAAATTAATACCACAATTAGGAGCCGTTATAGTTATTGTAATTGATGAAGTACAGTTAATTGCATCATTTACTAAAACAGAATAAACACCCGCATTAAGATTACTCCTGTCTTCGGTAGTTGTGCCATCGTTCCATAAAAATGAGGCATTGCCTGTTGCTCCGGTTATGGTAATATCAATACTGCCATCCGAACCATTTGGAGCAGAAACATCATTATGCGTTTCACTTATTGCAATGGTACATGTGGGTGCTGCTATTTCAATACTTACCGAAGCAGAACAACTATTTGCATCTGTAACTGTTACTGTATACACACCTGCAGGTAAAGCATTTCTGTTTTCTAAGGTCAAGCCATCATTCCATAAATAGGTGTAAGCTAATGTACCTCCAGTTGCATTAATATTAATTATGCCATCATTAGCACCTACAGCACTTAAATCCGCATGTGTTTCGTTTACAATTAAAGCAGCAGGTTCGGTAACAGATGCATTTACCAATAAAGTACAGCCTGCTGCATCGGTTATGGTAACTGTATAATTTCCAGCGGCTAATGCATTTATTGATGCAGTTGTACTGCCGTTCGACCATAAATAATTTAAAGGAACAGTTCCGCCACTGGCGCTACAACTTAAGCCACCATTCAATAATCCATTACACGATACAGGCGTTGCTGTAACATTAACTGTAATTGCACCAGGGCCGCCAACAGTTGCTGTTGTAGTTGCAGAGCAGCCATTTGCATCGGTAATTGTTACTGTATAAATGCCTGTTGTAACATTCGTAATATCTTCAGTTACACTACCAGTGCTCCATAAAAAACTATACGGTTCCACGCCACCATCTCCATCAATATCTATAGCGCCTGTACTGCCATTACCACATTGATTATCGGTTACCTGCAGCACAAAAATAGATAAGAAAAAAGGCTCCAGCACATCTGCTTGTCCGCTTACGGTTGCACCGGTTGCATCTGTAACTGTTACCGTATAGGTACCAGGCGGCAAACCGGAAATATTGGCAGTTGTACTACCATTGCTCCATAAATAAGTGTATGGCGAAACACCACCAGCTACGGTTGCATTAACCTGACCTGATAACTGGCCTGCACAGTTTATGTTAGTTGCTGCACAAAATACCGTAGGTGCATTACCAGGTTGTGCAATAAATACAACTACACTGGCCGTGCAATTATTGTTATCTGTAACAGTTACTGTATAGGTTCCCGATACCAGATTGGCTCTGTGCTCCGTTGTTTCGCCATCGTTCCAAAGGTATGTGTAAGGGGTTACACCACCACTTACGTTGGTAGTAATTGTACCATTACTTCCTCCTGATACGGTAACATCCGTATGTGTTTCGCCAATACTCAAAGCCTGAGGTTGTGCTATTGAAATCTGGCATGAGGTTGTACATCCCTTCGAATCGGTTACTGTTGCTGTATATATGCCCTGTACCAAAGCTAAGGCATTAATCGTAGTTTGACCGTCAGACCATAAGTATGTATAACCCGGTGAGCCGCCAATTGTTTGAACAAGAGCTTCGGCATCGCCACTGCCGAAACAACTTATGGACGTAACTTCTGTTACGCTGCATGACAAAGCAGGATTGTCGGGTAAAAAATACGTTTGTGTGATGGTACAACCATTGGCATCGGTAACGGTGCATGTATAATCGTTAGAAACCAAATTTTGAATACTAAAGTTGGTTGACCCTGAAAGCCATTGAATACTGTAAGGTACTGTACCTCCGGTGGGTGTAATGGTTATGCTTCCGTCATTTCCGCCAAAGCAAAGTGGATTTATTAAGTTAGCATTAAGCTGCAACGGAGCAGGGTCGGTTAAAATTACAGAAGCTGATGAGGTAATGTTTCCATTATCGGTAACTGTTACTGTATATGTGCCTGCCGGCAGGTTAATAATAGTCATGTTAGTTGAACCCGTGCTCCACAAAAACGAATACGGAATACTGCCACCATTGGCCGAAGCAGTTACACTTCCATTTACATAACCGTTGCAGGTTGGGTTGGTGCCAGAAGCCGATGCAATAACCGTTGGATTGGGTTCTGTTATAATTACAGTTGTAACCTTTGTACAAAGTTTCACATCGGTAACTGTTAGTATATAGGTTGATGCTACCAATCCGCTTCTGTCTTGTGTAGTTGTTCCATCATTCCACAAATAGGTATATGGTTGTGAGCCTCCGCTTACCGTAACATCAATTGAACCGTTACTTCCGCCCGTTGTTGTAACATTTGACTGCGTATAGTTGGCCACTAATAATGTGGGTTGTTGCATATTTATACCACAAATGGAATTACAGCCATTGGCATCGGTTACAGTTACCAATGTTAAGCCAGCCGCCAATCCGGTGGCTGTTTGTGTGGTTTGCCCACTTGACCAGGTATAGGTATATGGTTGTGTGCCGCCTGAATTGGTATTTATTACTGCCGAGCCATTACTTAATCCAAAACAACTTATAGCTTTTACAGTTGAAACATTGCAGGTAAGTAATGAAGGGCCGGTAATTTGATACGTTTCATTAGTACTACAGCCATTATCATCAGTAACTAAAACGGTATAAAGCCCGGGTGCTAATGATACACGGTCTTCTACGGTTGAACCATTATTCCATAAATAAGTGTAAGGAGATACACCACCGCTTGGCGAAATATTAATACTGCCATTACCTGCGCTATAACAAGTTACATTACTTAGGTTAACCAAATTTATCACAACAGGGCTTGGTTCAGTTATGGTAGCGACTGCTGTTTGTACAATACCGGCATCATCAGTAACAGTTACTGTATAGGTACCGCTTTCGACAAACAACAAATCTTCAGTTGTATTGCCCTGCGACCATAAAAATGAATAGGGCGCCAAGCCTCCCGATACACTGATGTCTATGGAGCCATCTTTACCACCAGCACAAGCATTATGTGTAATTTGGGTACTAATGGTTATAATCTGCTTATTGTCGCTTGCATATACACTCTTCAACGAGAGAAACAAAAGCCAGCTCATAATTATGGCGATGCGAAAAGGTACGATTCCAACAGTTCTTTGCGTTAGGGTTGCTATCATTTTATGGATATATAATTAAGTCCTTATGTGTTGTTTTTAATGATTAATTCGTTACGTAAGCTTTTAAGTTGATGGTTTAAAAAGCTTATGATTCGAGATACATTCATGTAAAGCCATAACAAGGGCGAATGTAGAAGCACTATTTTTTAACAATAAGCAGCTAACTATTGACTTTTTCACATAGTTATTATCTTATTGATTTTCAATACATAACTATATATTTTTTAACTAAAATACCTGAATAACAGGTTAATTAATGTTAATAAAACCATCCTTTTAAACATTAATTAATAGCTTGTTAGCAACTAATCTGTCTTGCAAATACTTAATCAAACTTTATAAGATTTCTTAAAAAGGCATCGTACAGTATCATTGTTATGATGGTACTTATAGTATTCCCAAAAATTGAAATACTATTTGCGAAACTTGAAAAACAAAAAGTTTGTGGGAATGAAATTTTGTTAATTTTGCGCGCACTCAAAAAATGGTCGCGTGGCCGAGTGGCTAGGCAGAGGTCTGCAAAACCTTGTACAGCAGTTCGAATCTGCTCGCGACCTCCAATTAAAAAGGGCTGTCCGCTGTGGATAGCCCTTTTTTATTATAATCCGTAAACAAATTTTTATTTAAAGCAAAGTTGTTTGCTTCATGTTGGTTTCTGCACGCAACTGAAACGCTCATTTTAATTACTTCACCTTTACCATACGTTTGGTTTCAACGGGTTTGCCATCGGCAATTAATGTGTAGGTGTAAATGCCAGTTGATAATTGGCTGCCATAAATTAAAATACTGCCTGGGCCTTTTTCGTTAATCGTTATGGTTTTAAGTA
>JAEUTH010000024.1 GCA_016788165.1 Bacteroidia bacterium
GTTTGGCACCTCGATGTCGGCTCGTCACGTCCTGGGGCTGGAGAAGGTCCCAAGGGTTGAGCTGTTCGCTCATTAAAGTGGCACGCGAGCTGGGTTCAGAACGTCGTGAGACAGTTCGGTCCCTATCTGTTGTGGGCGTTAGAAATTTGAGAGGGCCTGACTCTAGTACGAGAGGACCGAGTCGGACGAACCTCTAGTGTACCTGTTGTGGCGCCAGCTGCATCGCAGGGTAGCTACGTTCGGTTAAGATAAGCGCTGAAAGCATCTAAGCACGAAACTTGCCTCAAGATTAGATTTCTTTACAAGGGTTGTTATAGACTATGACGTTGATAGGTTGCAGGTATAAAGTCAGTAATGGCAAAGCCGAGCAATACTAATTACCCGTAAGCTTTAATTTAGCTTTTTCTACCTTGTTTTCTTTCAAATATTGTCAAGAATATAGAATAATTATGGTGTCTATTGCATTGGTGTCCACCTCTTCCCATTCCGAACAGAGAAGTTAAGCCCAATTGCGCAGATGGTAGTGCGGTTTACGTGTGAGAGTATGTCGATGCCATATCATAAAGCCTCATCATTTGATGAGGCTTTTTTTTTAAAATCAGAAAAAATGGAGTACAATTCCTCGCGTCCTGAATTAATAAAGCCTGAGTATGGCAGAGTAGTACAGAAGATGATAAAAAATCTTTTTGATTTAAAAGATGCAGTTGCAATAAAGAACTATTCCGAACAAATAGTGAATGTTATGGCTACCATTTCTATTCAGACAAAAGATTCGAATGAAACCATGCAAACGATTTGGGAACATTTTTCAGAAATGACTGAGGGTAAACTTAACCTGGAGTTGCCTTATATCAAAGGTGATAATCAAAAGCTTAAGAATAAGCCAAATGTTATCAAGTATCCAAAACATAAAATCGCTTTTAAATATTATGGTTCCTATTTGGAGGAACTAATTTCAACAATTAGTTCGATACAAGATTCTCAAAAACAAGAGTACTTTCTAAAAAATGCTGCTAATTTTATGAAAATGCAGTATCTTTTATGGAATAAAGACAGTGTCAGTAACGAGTTAATTTTAAAACATGTAAAAGATTTTGCAGTTATTGAGGTAGATTTTTTAGAAAGAATAAAACTTAATGATAGTTTTGAGATGCGGTCAAAAGATGAATTTGCTCGGAAGAAATCGAAAAAATCGGCAAAAAGGCAACATAATAATCAAGTCAATCAGCGCAATAAACAGAAGCATAAGAAGTAATAATTAAATTTTATTGTTAGAAATAATTTTTCTAACAATTATCTTAAATTCAACTTCCCGAGCCCTGCTTTTTTGAGTGAGCTAACCTGTATTGCGAAAATTCGTGTATTTAATATACAGAACCCACTTTTATTTACTTCAAAATTTTATTGTTTCTAATTTTTTTAGCAAAATATTATGCGTGTAAATAGAGATTTATTTACATGATATCATTGTTAGTTTCTCTGTTTTAAAAGATATTTACTTTTGGTGAATTGGCAAAATATGAGGGTAACTTATTGCTGTTTTTTCTCTAAGATTAAACTTTAATTAATTGAATATTATAGGTTTAATTAAACAGTTGTAGAATTTTATAGAAATTATTGAATTCTTTGTAGTTTTGGCGAATTGACAAAATTATTAGGTGAATGCTTTTATATTGTTTTCAACAATTTGTTATTGTTTAATTGTAAAAGAATACGAATTCTCTAATATCTGAAGAGAGTCATACTATTTACTTCTGTTTATTTTGAAATTTTTTTACAAATTATTTAATATGTTCAAATCATCATTCGGGTTAGCCCCTGCCCGCCTTCGGTGCACCTTTTGTTTTGTTCTTTTATTTTTAGGTTTAAATCTAAAATTTGAAAATTTACATGCACAGAGTTACGTTCCACAGTTATATTACACTTTTGATGGTTTAAATCCATTATCTGACTCTTCTGGAAATGGTAATTTGAATCCTAATTATTATAGTAGTTATTATACGATAGGGACAAATATAGCTACTACCGGTGTCGGCAAATTCTTAACTACTTATGCTAATTCAACGATAATTAAAGGTGGTGAGTTTACTCCGTCAGACGCTATGACTATTGAGTTTTTAATTAGACCGGGTTCGCAATTTGATAATCAAAGTATTTTATGGTCTCAGAATGGGTGTTTTAGTGTTAGAATGGGTTACCCGTTTATCGAATTTAATACTACAGCTTATACTTCGACTAATGTTTCGGTTTATGATCAGTTTAAAATTGATTTAAATGAAATTGGTCGTAAATCATATGGCTATTACATAGACGGTAATTGGCATCATATAGTATTCAAATATAATGCTAGCACAGGTATAAAACAAGTATGGGTAGATGGTCAGAAACCTACTGGATTTCAAAAAACCCTGGCCAATGGTTTGCAAATGCAATCAGGCCAATTCAATTCTCTCTATATTAATAACAATAATAGTTTTTTAGTTTATAAAGGCGACATTGATGAGCTTGCAGCCTATGAAATTGATCTACATCAAAATGTGATTTATAATCACTATTTGAACTTTAGTAATAAGCAACATTATTCATACCAACATAGTAATACTGTACCGCCCTCCCCATCACCAGTTACAGCTGGTATTGATATTGAAGAGTTTGGGGTTGGCCATCCGAATGTTTCAATGGATGTTATTGATCAATTTAAAACATTTCCTGGGGCTCGATTTAAACCGAACCATTCTCTGTTGCCAAATGGTACACTTATAAACTATGCATACTTAGCAGGTTATTACTTTCAGGGTACAAGTTATGCGCAAGCAGTTAAGCGTAGTGTTGACATTCAAACTATACTGTTCAAAAATTATAACTTTCCGATTCAGGTAGCTGGTGCAACTACAGAGTGGGCTCAATTTGGCGATACAAATAAGTTTTCAGGAGCGTGGATTAAATTAGCAAATGATAACCCAACAATACCCAGTACCATATCAACAGCATGGCCGCATGTAATTCCCCAGATGGCAGGCTTTAATTCTTATGAGACATACACAACATGTCAATGTTTGCCATCAAATTCTTACTTGAGAAATAGTAATGGTCAATTTATTAATGAGTTGGGCAATGTTACAAGCACTAAAGTACTATCACCAATCACTCCGCTTGATTCGATTTATTTAGATGGAAGAACCCAACGTTTTTATTTTGATAAACTTTTTAAAAAGCTAAACAGGCCTCTAAATTATATTTTGGATGAAAGTGAAAATTTAAAATTTTTTAATACAAGCCATGCGGGTTTACAAATGGATCCTAATGTAGTTAACAATAAAAATGCTAGTGGCATGGATTGGAATACTTATTTTGGCAACAAACATGCGCGTTTAGTAAAAGCTTATAGAGATACGATGTTGAGTTTGCCACAGTTATCAAACACACGTTATCAACTTTATGAGACTGAAGGACATGATTTTTATCGTGCTAAATATACAGAGTCAAGAAATAATCAAACACATATAAATGGCAAAAACTACCCATTGGCAAGTATGTACACGCGCTGGCCAAGTAATTGGCGCTACAACATAAGTGCTTGGAACGGTTGGCAGTGGTTTGTAGATTCTCGTATTAATGAGATTGCAGCTGGTGATCCGTATTGTGCACCAGCGGTTGGTGCTGGCTGGGACTTAGATGAAGAGTTAAATGTTAGACCTGGCCAATGGCTTGGGTTGTGTAAGGCGTATGCGATGGCAGGTGCTGAATTTTTCTTCCCTTCATACTTTGTTTTAAACGTAGGCACACAACAAATTCAAAACCCGCGTGATTATGCATGGCAGATGGTAATGCCATCAATAGCCCAAGCCATCACTACTCGTTATGAGGATTTATTTAGAAATGGTAGTTTGCTAGAAGGTGATGTGCCGTTAGTGGCAAGCAATCCAAACGGACCAAAAGGTTTTTCTTTTAAAGCCGGTGATCAAAGAAAATTGGTTGTGATTCGAAAATCGAATACGGGTAATAAGTATGCAATTACCGGAACTTTGCAGCCTAACTCTAATATGATTGGAGCAACTGAACTAGAGGGTGTTGCACAAATAACATTAGATGGACAAGTTGTAAAATTTAAGGTCAGAAGGCAAGGTAGTACCTATTTTTATGATAAGTCGGTAACTCCAAATGTATTTTATATGTTAGATGGTTGGCATGACTATAAGCATCCTAGCCACTGGACAAAGGATTTTGAATTTGAAGCCGAACTACATGATAATACAGTAAATGGAGCTGTTAAAACGCAAACGCCTAATGGAACTGCTGCTGGCGACTATACAAATTTTACAAGTTATTTGACATTTAATGCAAACAATACTCAAGCACGGTATAACTTTACAGTAAGAGCACTGGCTACTACAACCTATTACTTTTGGGTACGGGCCAGGAACTTTGGTTCGTCAGGGCAAATTGATATTCAAATGGATAATGGAACCACCAGTGCAATAAAGTGTATATCAGATACTAATTGGACTTGGTACCGAATTCATAGTAACAGTGCACAACCAATTCAGTTTACTAATTTATCAATTGATAATCATCAGCTAAAGTTAACTTGTTCAAGTACCATACAAGTAGATAAAATATTATTGACCCAAACGAGTGGACCTATATTAGGCAATGCAATTACGAGTTGTGGTAGCTTAAATGCCACTATCACTCCTTCAGGAAGTACTACTTTTTGTAATGGCGATAGTGTTCAACTTTCAGCCAATAATTCGATGAGTAGTTATTTATGGTCTAATGGCGCAACAACACAAAGCATTGTTGTAAAATCGGCAGGCAATTACTCGGTATTTATTACAAATTATAGTGGCGTATCGGCTACTAGCAGTATTGTTGGTGTAATTGTAAATGCATTACCTAATGCCAACGTAAATGCAACTTTTGCTTCAATTTGCCCGCCAAATACTACTGAGCTATCCGTAAACAGTGGTGTAAGCTATCTTTGGTCAACAGGTGCAACTACAAAGAAAATTATTGTGTCGGCTACAGGTGCATATATTGCAACAGTTACTAATACAGCTGGTTGCACACGTGCATCGGTTCCATTTAATGTAGGGCTTGGTAATTGTGGCACCACCGCTCAAATTAGCCCTAATGGCCCAATAACATTTTGTTACGGGGGTACTGTAATTTTAAATTGCAACTCACAAAGCAGCTATCAATGGTCAACAGGTAGCACTGCTCAAAGTATAAGTGTTAACCAAGGTGGCATCTATACAGTAAGTGTAGTTAATAGTTTTGGCATAGCATCATCGTCAAGTATTACTATAACGGTTAACCCGGTGCCTTATGCCCAAATTGTAAGTTCGGGTGGTGATACGGTTTGTGAAGGATATCCGTTGCTATTAACTGCGCAAGGAGGTTTGGGTTATTTATGGTCGAATGGCGAAAGCGTAGCCACTGTTTTAGAAGAGTATGCCGGAACCTATACAGTTACTGTTACTAATGAATTTGCTTGTACTTCAAGTGCCAGTTATATTATACATGATGGTAATTGTGTACCTGATGCCACAATTAGTTTTTTAGGTAATCCTGTATTTTGTGAAGGTGATAGTTGCATTTTTGAAGCCATGCCTGGCATGCAAAGTTATTTATGGAGCAATGGAGAAACAACTCAAACAGTTGTAATTAAGGAGAGTATTGCAGCTCTTATATTAACTGTAACCAATATAAATGGTTATACAACCTCTTCCTATCCTATTGAGACAACCATGAAAGCAGCACCACAAGCAGGTATTATTTCAACAAAAGATTCATTATGTGCAGGTCAAAGTGCTATACTTAGTAATATGGCTCCTGCAAACAGTTTTTATTGGAGCACAGGTGCTACTACACCAAATATACAAGTGGCTTCAGCAGGTGTATATATTGTTACCGTTACAGGTGTAAACGGCTGTAGTCGCATGTCAAGCCCATTTGAGGTGAAAGCAGGTAACTGTGGTGCGCCACCAATTGCGAGTATTACTGCAAGTGGTGCGCTAAGTTTTTGTTTGGGCGACAGCGTAACATTAACGGCTTCGAATGCCAGTGGTTATTTGTGGTCTAATGGCGCCACTACTAAAAGTATTAAGGCTTTCAATACGGGCATTTATAGCGTAACTATAACCAATGCTGCCGGCTTAACTGCAAGCGCTTCGGTTAGTGTACAAGTAAATAGTTTGCCAATAGCTGCGATTACAAGTAACGGTGGTGATACAATTTGTGCGGGTGTAAGTTTGCAATTATCGGCAAGTGGCGGAACAAATTATTTGTGGAGTAACGGTAGTGTAAACAGTGAAATAAGTGTTGCAAGTGTTGGCGCCTATACGGTAACTGTTACCAATCAAACAGGATGTAACAGTACAGCATCTTTCATTGTTAAAAATGGTATTTGTGTTGCCCCTGATGCAACACTAAACTATACAGGAACAGTGAGTATTTGTGAAGGAAGTTCGGTAATTTTAATTGCAAAACCAGGCCAAACTTATTTGTGGAGTACGGGGCAAACTACTCAACAAATCAATACTTTTTATGCAGGTACATATAGTGTAACTGTAACTAATTGGTTTGGCGTAAGTGCAACTTCTGCACCTGTTAATGTGGTTCAAAATGTTAAGCCCAAATCGTTAATAACTTCTTCGGGCTTAATGTCAATTTGTAATGGCAACTCCATAACTTTAACCGTAAGCGAATCGAAAACCTATTT
Organism: Bacteroidia bacterium; assembly: GCA_016788165.1. GTDB lineage: Bacteria > Bacteroidota > Bacteroidia > AKYH767-A > OLB10 > JAEUTH01. Next base: position 6,725 of record JAEUTH010000024.1, read on the forward strand.
GTGGAGTAATGGTCAAACGACCAGAAGCATTGTAGTGATGCAGCCGGGTATTTATTATGTAACGGTGTCGAATAACAAAGGTTGCACCAGTGTTAGCACACCTGCTGTTGTTACTTTGGGTAATTGCAATGTTTCATGTCCCGCTCCATATAATTTGGCTACAACAAATATTACATCAAATGTTGCCCGATTAAATTGGGACGAAAATTATGTAGCCGATAGCTTAATTTACACTTTAACTAATACAGCAACCAACGCTTCTATTAATTATACGGTAAGCGGAATACTTGACTTTACCACAGTATTTAATTTAGTACCAAACACACTGTATAAGTGGAGTTTAAAAGGCAAGTGCGGTAGCGTAATTTCAGCATCAAGCGATACAACATTATTTACAACCTGGCCAGTTTATGGTAATTCACGCTTGGCTATGTATCAGCAGCAAATTAAGCTTTACCCAAATCCGATTTTGAAATCTATTAAACTACAAATATTGTTTGAAGAGGCGGAAACAGTTCAATTAATTGTTTGTGATGCATTAGGAAAAGTTGTTTATACAACCATGCATAATTTGCCAAGTGGTGTTAGTGTGTTGCAAATTCCTTTTGAGGAATATGCAGCAGGTTTTTATAATTTACAATTAATAGGCAATAGCATTACAGAAAATATTAAGTTTCAAAAGCTTTAGGTAGTTTAAAACTTAAAAGATTTTAATGCCTATAGAATTTATTTATTGCTTCGGTCTTATTTTGGACATGAAGCTTTTCATAAATACGGTGTAAATGTTGCTTTACGGTACCTATGCTTATATTTAAAATGAATGCAATTTCCTTGTAGAGCAAACCTTTAGCGAGCTGCTCAATAATTTCAATTTCACGTTTACTTAAAATTTGTTCTTTAGTTTCATTTAACTGTATTTGAGGTTGAAAATGCTTAACCAGTCTTTGGGCAATTTGTGCATTCATTGGCGAACCACCAGCAAGCAATTCTGTAATTGACTCAAGTATGCGTGCCGGAGCTGTTTTTTTTAGAATATAACCGGATGCACCTGCAGCTAGTGCATCAAAAATTTTTTCATCATCCTCAAAAACGGTTACCATCATAAATAATAAATCTGGTTTTATTGTTTTAAGTTGCTTAACACTTTCAATACCATTAAGTACAGGTAAATCTATATCCATTAACACCACATCAATTTCGAGTTTTGGGATTTGATTTACTGCATCGGCACCATTAGTAAATACATGTGTACACTTAAAACCTTCCTCGCTATTAAGCAATATTTGCATAGCGTTACGGATATCGTCTCTATCTTCAACCAAAGCAATTTTAATGGGTTTCACTGCAAAGGGATTTTATTTGTTAGAATGCTAAAAACACCTTTATACTCGAAAATAAAAATATAGCTTTTGTTATATTTATTAGTCGTACTTTCTTTTAATAAACCATTGGTCGGCAAAATTTACACCAATGGTTAAGCGTACATAATTTTCCTGAAGTAAGCTATTTTTTGTAGTTCCTTTAATTCCAAACTCTAATGCTACATTGAGTTTCGAATGGTATGCACTAAATGCCGATGTAACACCATCTTTTCTAATTGGTAAGCCTGCACCAATGCTTAAAGTATAGTCATGTATGGCTGTATTGTTCAAACTTAAATTTGTTTTTTCATAGCGTAAGCCGGCACGATATGCAATACGTTGTGCATATTTAGCCGAATTATATTTGGGTATCCATTCGCCCCCAACTATTACTTTATAAGCATCATCTAAAGCGTTGTTTCTTTCGTTATACACACTCCAGTTTTGGTAACCTGCATCTATTCCAAATAACCATTTATTTATTTCTTGTAGTGAAAATCCAACCCCAATGGCACCGGGTAAATCACGTTTTGTTTCTGCATTGGTTGCATACAATATTGTATCGCGCTGTAATATTACACCTACATTGTTGCGTTTATAAGTTCTTACAAATACATCGCTGGTTTCGGTAACGGTTTGGCCTAAAGCACCGGTGAACCCTGCATTAAACCGGAGAAACTTTTCTGCTTTTAATTTCTTTTTTTCAATTCCGCTTTTGCCTTTTAATACATCTGTTTTTATTTTAATCGTATCTAAGCCATTAATAGAATCAACTGTTACATATCGTTCGAAATTTTTATTTCGTTTTATAAAAAGCGAATCGGTTTTGAATTGTAAGCCTGCTTGTGCACTAACATAACCATATTGTGTAGCAATTTGATAACTGCTGTTGTAGTATGCTGCTTGCGTAAACTCAGTAGCTCTATCACGATTAATATTTCCAAAAACATAGGATAGGTTTAGGCCAAGCGCTACATTACGCGAAACCGCAAATCCATTGCCCCAATACAACCGGTTTAAACCACCACTTCCCTCGTAACTATTGATGTAATTAATACTATCGTTTATAGTACCAACGGTTTGAAGGTTATAACCTTTTGCAGTATATGGTAGTAATCCTACAGACGAGCCCCAAACCTTGTATATAATTGGAAATGCTATTGATAAATAATTGAGTCTGCCGTTATTTAATGTTTGGGTATGGGTTTGCGATTGATACTTTGTATAGCTGCCACTTACACTGATATCGAAAATGGTAAGTCTTAATGATGCATAACTGGCCGGGTTACTGAAGTTGATATTAAACGAATCGCGTACCGCATAACTTAAGCCACCCATACCTGTTTGAAAACTTGCTGTTTGATTTTGAGTTTCGCCAATGCCGAAATATGAGTATGGCGACTGTGAACCGGTTTGTGACCAACCTTGTTGGACGGTGAGCAGTATCAGCCAACCAATAAATTTTTTTTTCAGCATTATTTATTCAGGTAATTAATCAGTATAAAATACAAGCCCTTCAGGGTAAAAAATGGGTCGGCAAAGATGTGTTTTTTTGTATGTCTGGCAAATAAACGACTATCGCCACCGGTTAGTATGATGTGCAACGGTTTATAAAGTTTTTTAAAATGGTTTATGTGACTTTCGGTTTCATAAAAAAATCCTTTTTGCACCCCGCTTTGTATAGAAGTTAATGTGTTATTTCCCGGATATGAATAATTTGTTGTAACACTAATTAATGGAAGTTGTCCTGTAAAATGGTTTAAAGCTTTAAACCGCATGGTTAAGCCAGGGCTTATGCTACCGCCTAAATATTTTTGCTTGATAATTAAATCAACTTTAAGGCAAGTACCCATATCAATTAACAGTACATTTTTTGTTGGGTAGAGCATGGCTGCAGCAGTGGCATTTGCAATACGGTCAGCCCCTAATGTTAAGGGCGTTTTATAAGTATTGATAAAGCCAAAATCGAACTTTTGTTTTCTTAAATCAGAAATGTTATAGGTTGAAAAGGTACTTTGTAAATAGGATACAATAGTTTTATGTGTGTTACTGACATTGGCAAGCATGCAGGCTTCAATATTTTTGGAACCAATAAATGCTTTCACCTGTTTTAAAGTAGGCTTGTTAAGTTGTTTAAAATGCTTCATAGTTTTTGCATTAAACAAGGCCAGCTTTATGCTGGTGTTTCCTATGTCAACTATAAGGTAAAACATCATGACGCAAATTAAGTGAAACAATATGCTTGTTTAATTCGAAATCAATTTTCTTTGATTTGCTTATGCGCAAAATGTGTTTTTATTTAATTTTTATTCAAATGTTGCTTCATGTAGTATAAAATATATTTTTGCGCCCTCTAAAAACGCATTGGGTATCTTAGCTCAGTTGGTAGAGCAAAGGACTGAAAATCCTTGTGTCCCTGGTTCGATTCCTGGAGATACCACAAAGCCCTCAATAAAATTGAGGGCTTTTTTTATGCTTTAAATTTTTTTTATAAAAAAAACGCGGCTGATAATTTTATCAGCCGCGTTTAAATTAAACTACTTGTTTAAAGTTTTGTAATTCGTTTCGAAGTTAAAACGCCATCAATGTATATGTTAACCATGTACATACCATTGTTAAGCAACTCGGCATTAAATGGTATGGTGTGTTTACCTCCATCTAATTGCGCTTTAAAACCAAAGCTGCTTATACTTTTGCCGGTTGCATCAAAAACTATTATTTGAACATCGGCTTCTGATTTTAAGAGCAACTCGATATTGGCTGATGCATTCATCGGATTTGGATAAATTTTTACCAATGGGTCGGTATCGTCAGCAAGTATGCGGCTATTGCTTACAATTTGTGGTTGTTGCCATAAAGGCAATCCTTCAAAAGTGCCGGTAAGCGCTGGTGATGCAGGTGGTGGAGGTGGGCAACCGGCTATGTAAGCTACAAAGTTTGCATCTCCGGTACCATCAAATCTAAATCCATCTACTAAATCAACCCTGTTAAGGGCATTGTATTTTACATCTGTGCCCAAACCACCGGTATAAACACGGCTACTGATTATATAATCGCTAGATGTATAACGTTGGTAACCACCACTACCCGGATTATTAGCCATGTCTAAAACATAATTTGTAGGGCAGTCTGTAAACAAATCTGATGTCCACAATCCGCGACCAAATGTTGCTGCCGCTATTTTATTGGTTCCAACCATTACAAAATCGTTCACAATTACATTAGGTAAACCGTTGCGGAATGGTATCCAATTGCCCAATGTATTGCTACGGTAGTAAACGCCATTATCGGTGCCAACGTAAATTTCGTCACTGGCACTACCGGGCTCAAAGGCTATTGTATTACAAGGGATGTTTGGCAATGCGCCCGAAATATTGGTCCAACTTGTACCGCCATTGCTCGAGAAAAATACTTTGTTGCCTGCGCTATAGCCGCTAAAGGATACCCAAACTTTATTAGCATCAATAGTTGATACAGCAATATAAGTAATGCTTGCGCTACCAACAGGCAATGTGCCCGTTATATTAGTCCAACTGGTGCCTCCATTGGTAGTTTTACGCAGTACGGAGCTTGTTGCCGAATAAACGGTTTGTGTATTGTTGGTACCCATTGCCATAGCTATTTGCTGGCCCGCACTGGCCAATACCGATGTCCAATTGGTGCCGCTGTTTGTTGTTTTCCAAATATTGGCATTTGATCCATAGTACAAAATAGCAGCATTAGTTGGGTCCATTATATATGGAGCTACCCAAGCGCCCGATGCCGGACTTATGCCCGTAAAGTTTGCACCGGCATTGGTACTACGCATTAAACCACCACCCTGGCTGGCAATAAATACGGTATTACTGGTTGCATGACTAATACGACATTGCATACCATCGGCACCGTAAACATGTGTATTCACATTGGTGTTATCCTGAAAACGGTTGCAGCCATTATCTTGCGCACCGTAGTAGTACAAATTAGCGTCAGCTGCAGTACCGGCAGCACGATAAATTTGTGTGATGTGAAGGCCGGAAGTTAGGTTGGTAAAGGTATTAGCACCATCGGTAGATTTATAAATACCACCATCGCTACCGGTAAATATAGTTGAGCCTTTAAATTCAAATACATGCTGATCGGCATGGTTGTAAGTAAAGCCTGGCGGAACGGGTTCATACCAATTGGTTTTGCAAGTCCATGATGTTCCGCCATTAGTTGATTTCCAAACTATAATACCACCTGTATAAACGGTTTCGGCATTTGATGGGTCAACGCCAATGGTTAAATCGTAAGAAGCTTGCGATGATCCATCTGAACCATCGGTTGCGTAACCTAATGTATTGGGTGTACTTGAACGAAGCGAGAAATTTACTCCTGAATCGGTAGAACGATACATCCCTTTAAAACCACCGGAACCACCGCATAACAGATATACATAAGCACTATTAGCCGCTGTTACGCCAATCGAAACGCGTGATGATGATGTAATACCGCCTGTTAAACCTGAGGTAATTTGTGTCCATGATACACCATTGTTTGTTGACCTGTAAAGTGAACTTGAGCGGCTTGCATACATAATATTAGAGTCGCCCGGTTTAAATTCAGCGTCATAAAATGATAGGGTTGAGGTTTTGGTAAATGTAGCCCAACTATCAGTGGTACGGTAAATACCATCGGTTGTAATAGCAAACATTTTGCTACTGTTTGTTGGGTCAACCATTAGTTTATAACCTAAAATAAAAGTCAATGGATTAAATACTACACTTGTTCGCGACCAGGTAGCACCACTATTATCCGACTTTAAAATACCTATTGATGGTGTATGGCCACCATCACCATCACCGGTTAAAATAAATATCTGTGCAGAATTATTTGGGTTTACAACAATGCCCGATACACCAATTGTTGGGATTCCATCACTTAGCGAAGTCCAGGTAGCGCCCGCATCAGTACTACGCCAAATGCCACCGGCCGGTGTGCCTATATATATGTAATTGGCGTTATTGGGGTCAAATGCAATACAATTAATACGCCCTACACCGCCATTGTAACCTGAGGTTCCATTTGTATAGTTTGTAATACCGGCCGGGAACCAATACCCTGAAGTTGTTAATTTTTCGGCACTATTATTTTTCTCGTTTTCAAATGCTTCGAATGCTTTGGCAGCGGGGTTTAGCATTTGTCCGGTTGGATATACGCGCGGTTCCATAAACCACTCCCAGCGTTTAAACTGATAATATTCGCCTTCGCCATATTTGCGTGGGTTTTCTGGTGTCGAGGGATGCAATACTTTTTCTTGTGCTATTTCGGCACTGCGTTTTTCCCAATAGTTATAAAAGGACTTTTGAATATCGTAAAAATTCGTGTGTCCCTCGCGTATCATATCCCTATATTCCTGGGCCAAACTTATGTTGGTAATGCATAGCAGCATAGCCAACCCAATATGTTTTATATTTCTTTTCATTTTTTGAGTTTTTAAGTTAAAGAATAAAATATTCAGCGAAAAGAAATATTACTTTTTATCAGCTTTTAAAGTGTTTAATTCAGCTTTTAATTCATTAATCTGCTTTTGTAGTTGTATAATATAAAGATGCGACTCTTCTAACTTCTCAACAATTTGAGTTTGTACTTTACCTAAGTCAACACCATTGGTTTCTACATCACAAGCTTTAGGCATGCCGGGTAAACATTTATTTGTTTTTAAATTAGCTTCTAATGCTTCAATGCTTAACATTTGGTATCCGGGCTCAAAAACATAATCAGGCCATGCAGCTATTAAGGCAACACGTACTTCTTCGGCAATAAGCTTTCCATTAATAGAGGCCACATATCCGGCTGCACCTTCGAAACCACCAACACGCAATTCATTCATGTAGGTTTTAGTATCAAAATATCCGCCCCAACTATTTTCGGCTGTGTTACCGGTGGCATATCCATAAACAGCTATTCCTGTACCACCGCTATTTGAAGCCGAACTATAAGTACCATATCGGGTACCTGCACTGCCATTTGCTTGTGCATAAAGTCCATATGCTGGCCCTGCATAGGTAGAAGCTTCACCTAGTGCATAAACACCTATATAACCACCTTCGCCTTGAAGGCCATAGCCATAGCCTGGTGCAGTAACACTTTTTGAATATACACCTATTAAGTCAACGTTTCCAAGATAGGTTGTTCTAACATCAACAGTGTTTACAGGTGTTGCTGTTGATGTATCGCCAAGTATTTCTAAGCGGGCTGTGGGGTTAAAAGTGCCAATACCTACGCGGCCATTACTGTTTAAGCTCATGGTTTGTGTGTTGGCAAAACTGTTTGATGTACCTAAATACAAACGATGGCTTGCGGCTAAATAACCATCACCTGCACCACCACCGGCATTGGCAACGCCCATTTCTATATTATAGGTGCTGTTACCTAATCTAAAATCACCGGCTCCACTAAATAAGTCGTAATTGTTCGAACCTGAAATATCAAGTTTTGTCGCAGGTGCATTGGTGCCAATGCCCACAAAATTATTTGCAGCCGTTACTACTATAGCCGGTGAACCCAAAGCAATATTGCGAATCGAAAAATTATCAGTACCCAAGGTACCCGTTTGCCATGTAGGTGTGCCGGCAGTACGATAACTTACTGATGAAGTAGCTGTTGAGTTTCCACGGTCAATAATTAAATTTGCTGTACCCGTACCCGATTTAAAGTTGGCACTGGCATTACCCGGAGTTTGAACATCCAATAAAAAGCCCGGTGCTGTGGTACCAATACCTAAAAGGCCTGCCTTGGTAAGCGTCATACGCGTAAGGTTGTTACTAATAAAGTTTACATCCTGATTGGTGGTTGAACCAAAGTTGCCGGTGCTCCCTAATGCATTACCCCCTACAAGCCATTGCGCTTGTGCATTAAAAGTAAACGATGTGGCAGCTAATACAGCAGCCAAACTAATGAGTTGTTTTTTCATAATAAATAAATTTTTTGGTGAAGGTTTTTTTTGAATAAGCCAATGTGCTTATCTATTTAAAGCAATTATAAGTAAAATTTGTGTAACTCCACAACAAGCGTTGATAAACATTATTTGTTTGCGCTTTAAAAATAAATGATCCTTGTTTTTAATTTTAAACATGCAAAGAACCAAGCTTATAATATTAATTGTTTTTACCTATGTATTGCTTCAGTTTAGCTGGTGGGCATACATGTTGGTAAAACTTAATGCAGCATTGTATGAACAGAAAATTGAGTTGGCAAATTTGAATAGCTCAATTGATGATGCTTATCAAACGAAACAAAATTTAGATGCTTCGCTGAAACTAAAATATTGGATGATAGCTGGCGAAGGTTTGGTTTTTATCGGATTAATGGTGTTTGGCATTTCAAAACTACTTAATGCTTATAATAAAGAGATGGACCTGGCACAGCGACAAAAAAACTTTTTGCTATCTATCACACATGAATTTAAGTCGCCATTAGCTGCTGTACGGCTTAATATGCAAACCATGCAAAAACATCAATTAGATGACGAAAAGCGCAAAATGGTTATCACATCAACCTTGTTAGAAGCCAACAGATTAAACACCCTGGTTGAAAATGCATTAATGGCTGCACAAATCGAAACCCATAATTTTGTGCAAAGTACTACGCCTTTTAATTTTTCGAAATGTATAAGTACGCAAATGCAGGCACGAGCCTTGGTTTCAAAAAAAATTAAAACCTGTTATACCAATATCGAACCTGAAGTATATATAACAGGCGATTGTATTTCATTAAGCTCTGTTGTATTTAATATTGTTGAAAATGCCGAAAAATATACGGCTGATGAAGCACGTATTGAAGTGCACTTATACAAAAAACATAAGGAAGCCGAATTAATAATTAAAGACAATGGTTTTGGTATTGCACCGGAAGAACGTGACAAAATTTTTGAAAAATTTTATCGGATTGGCAATGAAGATACCCGCAAAAGCAAGGGAACCGGGCTGGGACTTTACATTGTAAAAAAATTGGTGGAAATACATCATGGTAAAATTGCAGTAAGAGAAAATTATCCGCAAGGCACCGTATTTCAAATCAATTTTCCTTTAGTAAATGCTGAATAAAATTTTGTTGTATTGCATTAATAAATCTAACAATACATGGGAAAAAAAGTAGCACTTTTAATTTTAGATGGATGGGGCGAGGCTCCAGATAATGCCAGTAATGCCATTGCAGCAGCCGATACACCATTTATGGATAGCCTTTATCAAAATCAGCAACATGCACAACTGTTAACCTGTGGGCAACATGTGGGCTTGCCCGATGGACAGATGGGTAACTCTGAAGTAGGCCACATGAATATTGGTGCCGGGCGTATTGTTTGGCAGGAGTTAGCACGCATTAACCGTGAGATTGATTTGGGATTAATTGAAAAAAATAAAACACTGCTAAGCCTGTTTGATTATTGCAAGACAAATTCAAAACCGTTGCACTTAATGGGTTTGGTTAGCGATGGTGGTGTGCATTCACATATAAACCATCTGTTTGTCTTAGTTAAGTTGGCACATACACATGGCATAACTACATTCATTCATGCATTTACCGATGGCCGCGATACGGACCCCAAAAGTGGCTTAGGATTTATAAATGATTTACAACAATTTATTAATGCAAATAATCTGCAATCAAAAATTGCAAGCATTTGCGGTCGTTATTACGCAATGGATAGAGATAAGCGATGGGAGCGTGTGGCCATTGCTTATAATGCACTTGTAAATGCCCAAGGCGATTTAGAAATTGATGCTGCACAGGCAATACAAAAAAGTTATGCTGCCGGCATAACCGATGAATTTATAAAACCAATTATTATTACTGATAATAACAAGCCCACAGCAACCATTAAAGCACATGATGCCGTACTATGTTTTAATTTCAGAACCGACCGTTGTCGTGAGATAACTCAGGTATTATCGCAGTGTAATATGCCGGAGTTTAATATGCAAACATTGCCATTATACTATGTTACATTTACAAGATATGACGAACGTTTTGAAGGGGTGGAGGTAATTTATGAAAAAGATAATTTAAACCTGACCCTTGGCGAAGTTATTGCCAATGCCAACAAAACACAGGTGCGGATTGCCGAAACTGAAAAATATCCGCACGTTACTTTTTTCTTTAGTGGCGGGCGCGAGGCAACATTTGATAAAGAACAGCGCATCATGATTCCATCGCCCAAGGTAGCTACTTACGATTTGGCACCACAAATGAGCGCGCCATTAATTACTGAAGCTATTGTAGCAACCATTAAGACAAATGCCCCCGATTTTATTTGCTTAAATTTTGCCAATACCGATATGGTTGGCCACACAGGTGTTTTTAATGCGGTAATGCAAGCTGCGCAAACGGTTGATACATGTACAGCAACAGTTACAAATGCTGCAATCGAAAATAATTACGCTGTAATAATTATTGCCGACCACGGCAACGCTGATTATATGATTAATGACGATGGTACACCCAATACGGCACACTCATTAAACCCAGTACCCGTTTTTATTTTGAATGCCGGTGTTACAAAAATCAGTAATGGCGTTTTAGCCGATGTTGCACCAACTATATTAAAACTAATGGGCTTGTCAATTCCTGAAGAAATGACTGGTAAGTGCCTCATTTAATTAATTACTATTAACTTTCTGTATGTAGTTTCATTACCAACTGTAATGCCGCACTGATACACACCATTGCTAATGTGTAAGGGTAATGTTTCAACTTGCAAACCTCCGTTCAGTATATGTTTGACAATCAAACGGCCTTTGGTATCAAACAATTTAAGTTCTATTGGTTGGCCGTATGTTTGAGGCAAGCTAATATTTAGTAAACCATTATTTGGATTGGGCCACAACGTAATTGATGTGATATCTATTTTATCAATACCGGTTGTGTATGTACAGTTATTATAAGTAGGCGGTACTGTTGTCGAATCAATCACAATATTCTCATCACCCATAACATAAGGTAGCCAATAAAAATATGTAAGCATCATTTCATCGGTAGTAGCTTCGCCCAAACTTACTGCCAAAGGCGGATTGTTAGGGTTGTGTGGATTTCCGCCCGTGTTATCATACGTTGCATAACTGTGTAAAGTGCTGCCTGCAGGCAACTTAATCGGGTTACGGAATGAGTAAAATCCTTGCCAGTGAAAATCCCAGTTAGGGATATTTATTAATGGTATGGTATCAAACAAAAGAGTAGAAGCGAAGGCATGTGTTTTTGTTGCAATTAAATGCATGTGTGGGCCTACAGTTAGCAGTGTAATTGGGCCCAGTGCAACAGGGATGGTAAATTTTTCATAAAAAGTTTTAATGGTGTTGGCAGGAATATAAAGTGGCCCATTTTGTAATACAGGAGCATTATGATATAATATTGGGTCAACCCGTACGGTGCGTAATGCAGGCGTAGCATCATATTGTAAATTTAATCTGGTCGAATCAACCAAACCCGTACTGCCTGCCGGATAATGAATTTGAACGATAATATTTGCTTGAGCCTTTAATTTTATACCCATGCCTGCAGGTGTAAAGTATGGTTGGCTACCGGGCACCCAACCACCTAATAATTCGGCAGTATTACTACCCGGGCCTCCAAAACTGGTATAACCGGGGCCGGGGTCTAACGAATCGAGTGTGAGGGTAGTATTGGCAACATCCTGATAAACCAGCACATGATGTACTGCACTGCGGTTACCGGGTATAATTTCAATGCCATTTATAAACCTGTCAATATTAGTGGTGGCCGGCATAACAAAACAACGGTACATGTCGCTTGTAATTGGTGGTATGGTATAGGTTGGTATTACATCACTAAACGAAGGCGAAGTAATTTGCCAATTATTGGTATAAACAGGCGCAGTAGGTGCCGTACCGGTACCAAGTGGTGTACCGTTGTTTATCCAATCGTTAATTAAGGTAATTTCCTGTTGTGTTAGAACTCTTTCATGTGCCAATTTCCGATACGAAGCATCGGGCGGCCAGGGTGGCATTATTTTATTGCTTACTGCTATTTGAATACCCGGTGAATAATTAACAGCATCGTTATAATCTATTAATGAAAAAGGTGCAATACCGTTGGCATTGTGGCAACTGGCGCAACGACTGTAAATAATACAAGCAATATCATTATTCCAGGTGGGTATGTACTGGGCTTTTAATTGGTTAGTGCTTAATAGTATGATTAATATCAGTTTACGCATTTTGAGTAATATTTAAGTTCCAAATAAAAATAATTAATAGAATTTTGCCTTGATAAACTTAGACAATTAATTCAGTATGTGCAGGGTTTATTTTTCACACTAAATTTTAGGCAAATGAGTAAGTATGACGAAATAGCAAAACAATGGTTTAATGCATTTAATACTAAAAACACGGAATTGTTGCTGAGCCTGTACGATGATAATGCCCAACATTTTAGTCCCAAATTATTAATTGCCCGGCCCGAAACCAAAGGATTGGTAACCGGTAAAGCAGCTATGCGAGATTGGTGGCAACAAGCTTTTGATACGATTAAAGGTTTAAATTATGAGTTGCTGACTTTGGTTACTAATGAGCAGCACATTTTTTTTGAGTACATAAGACATGCTGATGATGTTGCTGATTTGCGCGTTGGCGAGTTGCTCGAAATTCGCAATGGATTAATTGTTTCATCGCGTGTATTTCATGGGTAAACTACCATTCATTAAAATCTGAATTTTGTAATTATACCGTTATGCAAAAAAAGGCCATTGAATTTATACTAACAGTTATTGTATCAAAAGTTGATACCGATACCTATGCCGAAATTAAATACGCATGTGATGAAGTAGCACAAAATGCTGACAAGCTTAAAACCTGTTATGTAAAAGCATTGCGCAGGTATAACAAACAAAAAATTACATATACACAAAAGCAATTAAGTGAAGCAAATTCAATTTGCAATGGTTGGTTACCACCGTTAACTTTAGTTGATGCAGTGCGTACCCTGTTACTGTTGCATACAAAATTTAGCGATACACAAATGCAATTAAGCAATTTGCAAAGTATGGTTGATTGTGGCGATAACAATGAGCAAATAGTTATCTATCAAAATTTAGCGCTGTTGCCACATGCCGATACATTGGCATTGTTTTGTGCACAAGGCTTACGAAGTAATATGGCCGATATATTTGAAGCAATTGCCAATAATAATCCTTACCCTGCAAAATATTTAGCCGATGATGCTTTTAATCAGATGGTTTTAAAATGTGTTTTTATAGGTAAGCCTTTGTATAAAATTGTGGGGCTGCATCAACGTTTAAATCCAAACTTATCACGTATGATAATTGACTATGCAGCCGAACGGTGGGCGGCTTCTCGAAGCCTTTCGCCCGAAGTTTGGCAGTTAACGCCCATCATAGAAAATGCCCATAAAGATTTGTATTTAAAACTTCAGCGCAGCAACATTGAATCAGAACAAAAGGCTGCATCGCTTCTTTTTTACAGTAATGAATCGGCAAAGGCTTTGGGTTTATTACCACAAAAGCAACATCAAACACTTATCGAAAACAACGAGCTGAACTGGCAAACATTGGGTGCCTTGGTTTGGCATAACAATTAATTTATCAAACATGAAATATATTGATCCGCACATACACATGTGCTCGCGTACAACGGATGATTACGAAGCCATGAAACAAGCCGGCATTGTTGCCGTTATTGAGCCTGCTTTTTGGCAAGGGCAATTACGAACTGCAGTTGGTACATTTAAAGATTATTATCAAAGCTTGATTGGTTGGGAACGATTCAGAGCTTCGCAATTTGGTATTAAGCATTTTTGCACCATTGGCCTCAACAGCAAAGAAGCCAATAACGAAAGCCTGGCCGAACAGGTTATGGAAATATTGCCCATGTTTATTTATAAAGAAGGCGTAGTGGGCATTGGCGAAATTGGTTATGATGATCAGACAGCCATGGAAGATAAGTTTTTCAGGCAACAATTAGTTTTGGCAAAAGACGCACAACTTCCGGTACAAATACATACACCGCACCGCGATAAAAAAACGGGTACTACCCGCAGTATGGATGTTTGTATGGAACATGGCCTGGCACCTGATTGGGTAATTGTTGATCACAACAATGAGGAAACCGTTAAAGAAACTTTAGATCGTGGCTTTTGGGCTGCCTTTACCATCTACCCACATACAAAAATGGGTAGCCAACGTATGGTTGAAATTGTGAAACAATACGGAAGCGATGGTATTTTTATAAACTCTGCTGCCGACTGGGGCGTTAGCGATCCTTTAGCTGTACCAAAAACAGCGGCTTTAATGTTAACACACGGTATAAGTGAACACGATGTGCAAAAAGTTTGTTACACCAATGCATTAATTGCTTTCGGGAAAAGCGGACAGTTTAACGAGGCCGATTGGTTGCAGGCAGCACCTGCAGATCAGCAGTTAAAATATCACGGTAATTCTATTTTGCGTGGCGGACAAAAACCGGCAAATACAGGTGAGATAGTATAAACATGCCCATTAACTTTAGAGCTTACTTAACCTTAACAAGGCCGCCCAACATAATTACGTCTATGGCCGATGTTATTGCAGCAACATGCATTGCATGTACCGTTGCCCAAATGCATTTAACCGATAACATTATAGAGATACTTTGTTTAGCATTTGCCAGTTGTTTTTTATATGCAGGCGGTGTTGTAATGAACGATGTTGCCGATATTAGCATTGATAAAATTGAAAGACCTGAACGACCTATACCGGCCAAATTGGTAAGTAAAACAGGTGCAACAATATGGGCACTTTTGCTCTCGGCTACTGCTATTGTATTGGCAAGTTGGGTTAGTATTGTCTCAGCAATTTTGGCTATCCTAATTGTAATAGCATCTTATGTTTATGATTTTTACGGCAAGCATTATGCAATAGGACCCATTAATATGGGCTTGTGCCGTGCATTAAACTTTAGTATGGGTTTGTCAATTAGTTTGCAGGTGTTACAAAGTTACTGGTGGCTTAGCCTAATAGCCGTAGTTTATATTGCTGCAATTACCATGATTAGCAAAGGTGAGGTAAGTGGAGGTAACCAAAGTGCTATACGTAATGCGGCAATTATGTTTGGGTTTGTAATTGGTGTACTGGCTTTTATAGCTATTACCCAACAAACACATTTTTATGCTGCATTGTTTTTTGTGGCATTATTTACCTTTTATTTATATAAGCCGCTGATAATGGCATACCAACAACCCCAACCCGCACTTATCCGTAAGGCTGTAAAAGCAGGTGTTATTGGCATTATACTTTTAGATGCTTGTTTATTGGCTGCATTTATGGGTTTGCTGCCTGCATTATTTTTATGTGCTTTGTTGCCAATTAGTTTAATTATTGCAAAGATATTTGCTGTTACATAAATCGCATGGCTTTTTATAATTTGCACAACAATTAAAAATTATTTTGATGGAGCTTATAAAGCAAAACTTTGCTGTAAATTATACCTACCCTGTACTTTTTATCAATTCATTATTTGAACCGGGCAAAAACAAATTTTTAAAAATATTTGAGGAGTTAGCTATTGCCGATGGTGCCCGTTTTTTAATTGTTGTTGATAGTAATGTTGCAAAAGCACAACCGGCACTTATACCCAGTATTGAATTGTTTTTCAGGTTGCACCCTTTCAATTTGCTGGCATCGCCTGTTTTAATTGATGGCGGTGAAGTTTGTAAAAACAGTTTAAGCTATACAGAAAGTATATGGCAACTAATAAATAAATATGGTGTTGACAGGCATGCATATCTTATGGCTATTGGTGGTGGTGCATTATTAGATGTTGCTGGGTTTGCAGCTTCAGTTGCACATCGGGGTATCAGGCATATCCGGGTTCCAACAACTGTTTTATCACAAAACGATTCGGGCGTGGGCGTAAAAAATGGCATAAATTATTTTGGCAAGAAAAACTTTTTAGGATGCTTCGCAACACCGTTTGCCGTTATAAACGACAGTGCTTTTTTAAACACACTCAGCAATCGGGATTTCAGGTCGGGCATAGCCGAAGCAATAAAAGTTGCTTTGATAAAAGATGCCGATTTTTTTAATTATTTGGAAACAAATGCCGAAGCATTAAATAAAAGACAACCGGCTGCAACCATGTATATGATTAAGCGTTGTGCTGAGTTACATTTGCAACATATTGCTTCGGCCGATCCATTTGAACAGGGTAACAGCAGACCTTTGGATTATGGCCATTGGAGTGCGCATAAATTGGAGCAGCTAAGTAATTTTAATGTTTTGCATGGCGAAGCAGTAGCTATAGGCATGTGTTTAGATGCTGTATATGCATTTAAGATGGGAATATTAAGTAGTGCTGATATGCATCGTATTATAAACCTTGTAAAACAACTGGGCTTTAAAATCTATAATAAACATTTGGATGACAAAGATGCAGTTCAGAATGAAGTGCTTAATGGTTTAGACGAGTTCAGAGAACATTTGGGTGGTCAGTTAACCATTATGCTCTTAACAACTATTGGCATTGGCACAGAAGTAAATTGTATGGACAATTCGGTTTTAATGGAAAGCATAACTTATTTAAAACAAGCCAATTAATTATTGTTGCTTTTATAATTATAGACAAAGTAAAGAAGGTGCTGCAATCAATTTATGTACAGCATCTAAACCATAAAATTAAAGTTTACTCTTTAACCAACCTGAACGTTTTTGCACCATCGTTGGTACTTAGTTTTAAAAGATAAATACCGGGTTTATACGTTTCGCCTAATGTAAGTTGTGTGCTAAAATTACCGTTTGCCAGTAATGTTCCATAAGCATTAAAAACCTGATACATATAAACTTGATTTTTACCTGTTTGAATATTAAAAGAGCTATGTGCCGGATTGGGGAATATATTGACATCCGTAAAATATTCAGTTGAAGCACGTAGTGTAGCAGTTTTAAAATTGTTGTTAGCCCAAGCCGATAGTAATGCACCGTCAGCCGAACATTTATTTCGTACCCGCCATTGATACTTTGTATTTGCAAGCAAGCCATTTAATAAATAACCGGTTGCACTTGCAGGTAAATTAATTTTTTGCCAGGTACTGTTACCCCAAACTCTATACTGCAATTTATACCCAAAGCTGCATGCATTTGCAAGCCAATTTAACTGTGCACTTTGAACCGTGATATTGGTTGTATTGGTTACGGGTTGTACACAACCGCAGCTTCCGGATAAAAACGCGCTTTTATTTGCAGGCTTGGTTAGTAAACCATACTGATTGTTATTTACCAAATCATTGCCATAAGGTGTAAGGTTGGCAAAGTAGCCGGTACTACTCATACTTCGGCTGTTGCAACCATCAATATCCCAAACCCAGGCTAACCATCCCATGTTTTTTTGCTCGCAGATACGTAACAATGCCTGGTAGTTTAATGCATATTGGCACAAGTAGGCATCATCCTGCCAATTGGCAATTTCTCCTAAAACAAAAGGTATATTTTTATTTTGAACATACGTAAGTGCTTGCGCAAACTTTGTACTATCGTTATTGGTGTAATAGTGCCAATAAGCATGTGCACTTAATATTACATTATGCTGTGGATCGTTGTTTATTAACGTACTGCCCACGTTAGCAATATAATATAGATGCTGACCACAGTCAGGTGCATCAATCATTAATGGAACATTAATTTGGTTGGCTCGTAAATTATTAATTATGTAAGTGTAAGTATTAATAAATTTTTGGGATGCTTTAGCCGAGTCGTTAGTCCAGTTTAAATAAAGTGTTTCGTTTGCTATATTTAGTATAAGGCTGTGGTTATATTTATTAATAAGCGTTTTAATAGCCGGTTGAAAAAACCATTGACTTAGTGTAATTAATGCAGCTGTATCGTTTTGGCATGTTAAATCATGCAAATCAAGTACGGCAATCATATCGTTTGCAATACACCTGCTTAGTACACTATCTAGTAATGCATAATTCTGATAAGTGCTGTTGGGAGTAGGGTTACTAACGCTTGCATACCAAACAATCCGAACCGTATTTGAACCGGTAAGGGCAATCTCATCCATTTTCATGTTACCCGGTGTCCAGCCCCAATTGTATGGTGCATAATTAACGCCTTTTAATTTTAATGTATCGCCACATGGCCCCAAAATTTTATTGCCTTGTGTTGTAATGGTAGCACAGGTTTGTGCAAAGTTTATTCCATGAAAAAATAAAATTATAAAGCAAAAGATCAGCGTAGGTTTTGAGTTCATCATAAATAAGTTTATTATTTGTTAGCAAAGTAAAGTTAGAAAAGCGCATCGTTTTTTCAATAAATTGTAATTCAATGATATCTAAAAACTAATTTAGCGCGAAATACTTAATCATTAAATTATGAAAAATTATTCGAATCTACTTTTAATATCCGCTGCTGCAATTGTGATTTTTATTACATCTTGTAGTACAGAAAAAGGGCTAACCTTAGAAAAGAGGCATTATCGTAAAGGCTACTCAATTGCATGGCATGGTAAAAAGCAAAGTACTGAAGTAGATAACCAGATGCTGACAAGTAATAGCAATAACAACGCAAACGCTGCAGCTGATCTTGAAAAAATGCCAACCATTATTCTTGAATCGGTTACTACAACACAAAGCAATGATTTGGCTTTGGTAGCAAACGGTAGCCAAATAGCTAACACTGCAATACAAACTGAAAGCAACAAACAAGTTGTTAAAAAGCATGTTACTGAAAAAACAACTAAAGCAGCCGAACCCAAAATGAGCTTTACAAAAGCCGAGAAAAAGGAAATGCGTAAATTTTTAACTAAGCAAGCACCCGGCCAAACCGATATGCCTTTATGGGCTTATGTGTTAATTGCTATTTTATTACCTCCATTGGCTGTTGCTTTATATGAAGGCATTGTTTCGCATTTTTGGATTTGTCTGGTACTTACTTTTATCTTTTGGATACCGGGCATTATTTACGCAATGTGGCGTGTGTTGCGCAACGAATAATCAGACAAAAAAAAATGGTGCTGCGAAGCACCATTTTTTTTTGAAAATTAATTTTCTGATTTAACAAAACTAATTATAACCCTAACAAAACTTTACTTGGGTCGTTGCCGGCAGTAAGCATTTTAACCGGATTTTCTAACATCTCTTTTACCTTTACTAAAAAGCCTACACTTTCGCGTCCGTCAATAATACGATGGTCATAAGATAATGCTACATACATAATTGGCCGGATAACAATTTGGCCATTTACCACTACTGCTCGTTCAACAATATTGTGCATACCTAAAATGGCGCTTTGCGGTGGGTTAATTATGGGCGTTGAAAGCATGCTGCCAAATACACCACCATTAGTTATTGTAAATGTGCCACCACTCATTTCTTCAATACTTAACTTACCATCGCGTGCTTTGGTAGCTAAGGCAATTATTTCCTTTTCAATTTGTGCCAAGCTCATTTGTTCGGCATTGCGAATTACAGGTACCATTAAGCCTTTTGGTGCACTAACGGCTATGCCAATATCGCAGTAGTTATGATAGGCTATTTCATCACCTTCGATAGCCGCATTTACGGCCGGGTATAAAGCCAAAGCTTCGGTAACGGCTTTGGTAAAAAACGACATAAAGCCCAGGTTAACCTGATGTTTTTCTTTAAATGTGTCTTTGTATTTTTTTCTGATTTCCATTATTACGCTCATGTCCACTTCGTTAAAAGTGGTTAGCATGGCAGTTTCGTTTTTTACGGCTACCAACCGCTGCGAAAGTTTTTTGCGCAGCATAGTCATTTTCTCATTCCGTTTTTCGCGCACTATGTTTGATTGTTTTCCGGTATGAGGCAGTTTCAACGATTGTAAGACATCCGTTTTTGTAATACGGCCACCTTTACCACTTGCAGTAACTTGCTGTGGTGTTAAGTTGTTTTCGTCCATTATTTTTTTGGCCGCTGGTGCCGGTACACCGTTACTGTATGCAACATTTTGGTCTGATGCTGCAGCCGGTTTAGCTTCGGCTTTGGCCATAGTTTCTGCTGCGTTTGCTATTGGTTTTACATTACTGTTAGCAGGTGCTGCAACGGTAGTATCAATACTACAAACAACGGTGCCTACAGCAACTGTTTGGCCAGCGGCAACATTAATTTTCAGTTTGCCATCGGCTTCAGCGCTTAAAGTTAATGTGGCTTTGTCCGAATCAATTTCTGCCAGCTCTTCATCCTTATACACATAATCGCCTTCGTTTTTTATCCAACGTGCAATTTGAACTTCGGTTATGCTTTCGCCCGGGCTGGGTACTTTAATTTCAATCATTTAATTTTATCGTTTAGGTATGCTGCGTATATGGTTTATGTTAGGCGTTAAATACGTTTTGCATTAATTCAAGTTGTTGTTTGTCATGTGCTTTGTGCGAACCGGTTGCCGGGCTGGCACTTTCGGCACGGGTTACAGCTGTAAATTGCATTTTTAATGCACGCAGCATGTAGTTATAAGCACCCATATTTTCGGGTTCTTCCTGGGCCCAAATGAGTTGTGCCTGTTTATGTTTGGCTATTACCGCTTGCAGTTGTTTTTGTGGTAGCGGATATAGTTGCTCAATACGTACTATGGCCGTATCGGTAATGTTATGTTCAGTGCGGTAGGCCAATAAATCATAATATATTTTACCACTGCACAGCACTAATTTTTTAGCATTCTCGATTACGTTATCCGCTAAAACTTCTTTAAAACCTCCGTTGGTAAAATCGGTTAATGGCGAAATACATTTTGGGTGACGCAGCAAACTTTTTGGGGTTAAAATAATCAGTGGTTTTCTAAAATCGCGCACTTGCTGCCTGCGAATTACATGAAAAAAGTTTGCAGGTGTTGTGGCATTTACTACTTGAAAATTTAACTCGGCACAAAGCGATAAAAAGCGTTCTAAACGGGCGCTGCTATGCTCGGCACCTTGCCCTTCATAACCATGTGGCAGCAGCATAACCAGGCCATTCATGCGCCTCCATTTATCTTCGGCACTGCTTAAATACTGATCAATGATTATTTGTGCTCCGTTGGCAAAATCGCCAAATTGGGCTTCCCAAATTACTAACGACTGAGGTGTACCAAAAGCATAACCATACTCAAAACCTAACACACCGTATTCAGACAGTAGTGAGTTGTAAATATAAAATGGAGCTTGTTTGCTGTTGATATGTTGTAAGGGAATATATTTTTCTTCGCTTTCTTCAACACGCACCACTGCATGCCTGTGGCTAAAGGTGCCACGCTCCACATCCTGCCCCGATAATCGAATAGCCACACCTTCGTTTAACAGTGTTGCATAAGCTAAATGTTCGGCCATAGCCCAATCGAATAAGCCCGCATCCAGCATGGCTAAACGGTCGGCAAATAGTTTTTGAATTTTGCTGAAAAACTTTTTGTCGGCCGGCAGTGTTGCAATTGATTTGCCAATTTGCAGCAATGTTTTTTGGGCAACAACGGTTTCATAAGATTTTTCAAAATCGTCAGGTGTTGCAAATTTTAATTTATTCCAGGAACCTTCGGCTGTACATATTACTTTGGTTTTTTGACGCTTTTTCGATTCGTCTAAATCACGTTGCAACAAAGCTTTAAAATTTGCTTCCATTTCTTTGGCCATGTTGGCTTCAACAGCACCCTGGCTCATCAGTTTCTGATTGTAAATTTCGCGTGGGTTTGCATGTGCTGCAATTGCTTTGTAAAGCAATGGTTGTGTAAAGCGGGGTTCGTCACCTTCGTTGTGGCCATATTTACGATAGCATAAGATATCAATAAACACATCGCGATGAAATTTTTGA
The DNA here is from genome assembly GCA_016788165.1 of Bacteroidia bacterium. GTDB lineage: Bacteria > Bacteroidota > Bacteroidia > AKYH767-A > OLB10 > JAEUTH01. Next base: position 28,849 of record JAEUTH010000024.1, read on the forward strand.
CGGTATTCCAATGCAAGTTTTACGGTATAAACCAAAGCTTCCACATCATCGCCATTAACATGAAATACAGGCGATAGTGTAACCTTGGCCACATCAGTACAATAGGTACTACTACGTGCATCGGTGTAGTTAGTTGTAAAGCCAATTTGATTGTTTATGATAAGGTGAACGGTGCCACCGGTCCGGTAGCCTTCAAGCAAACTCATTTGTACTACTTCATACACAACGCCTTGTGCAGCAATTGCTGCATCGCCATGTATCAGTATGGGTGCAATTTCATTTTCGCTGCCATTTTGTGTGTCAATTTTTGAACGTACCAACCCTTGCACAATCGGATCAACTGCTTCGAGATGTGAGGGGTTAGGTGTTAGCGACAGGTGTACTTTTTTACCATTGCTGGTAACAACATCGGTACTGTAGCCCAGGTGATATTTTACATCACCGTCAAATGATATTTCAAACTCTTTGCCTTCAAACTCACTAAAAATATCTTCATACGATTTTTTTAAAATATTGGCCAGCACATTTAATCTGCCACGGTGTGCCATACCAATAACAAATTCCTTAATACCCATATCGGCCCCCCACTCAATAACAGCATCTAAAGCCGGTATGGTAGTTTCGGCACCTTCGAGCGAAAAACGTTTTTGCCCAACAAATTTAGTGTGCAGAAAATTTTCGAAAGCAACAGCCTCATTGAGTTTTTGAAGCATGTGCTTTTTATCTGCAATTGTAAATGGATAGCTGTTTTTGCAACCTTCCATTTTTTCTTCCAACCATTTATTTACATGTGGTTGTCTGATGTATTTAAACTCAGCACCCACACTATGGCAATAGGTTTGTTCTAAATGTTCGACAATGTTTTTTAAGGTGGCATTGGCCAATCCAATTTCGCTGCCGGCCTGAAACACCGTTGCTAAATCATCAGCCGTAAGGCCAAAGTTTTCGAGTGCTAGGTTGGGTGTATAATGTCTGCGTTCGCGTACGGGATTTGTTTTGGTAAATAAATGGCCGCGTATGCGATATGCGTTTATAAGGTTTAACACCGCAAACTCTTTACCAACAACCAATTGATTGGCGGGTTGTGTTGATTTAATTAAAGGAGCAAACTCGGTTTGTGCAAAATCAAAACCTTCGAAAAATTTTTTCCACGAAAGGTCCAGTAATTCGGGTTGCTTTAAATAGGTTTGGTACATTTGGTCAAATGCAGCCACATCGCCATTTCCTAAATAAGTATTATCAGTCATTAACGTCAAAATTAAAGGCGCGAAATTAGTATAATGTGATGCACATTAAAATTTGGTTGAAGCAATAATGTTGCGGTATCGCTAATTTTAAGTAAACTTTTTATTGCAATTGTCCAACCGGCTTTTTGGGCAGCATTATATTGTTTGTTTATTCGCTTTTCGATTTAAAATATTCAATTTCTAAAAAATCAGATGCAATCATTGGAGTTAAGAAATCTGTTTAACCAATTGCCTATTGGTATAATTGTACTATGCATGGATAATCAGGTAATTTTTGTTAACCATACGGTTTGTCAAATATTCAACCTAACCGAGATGGATGAGCCCGTGCAAACAGATTGGATTAATAACTTAATTGTACAGTGTAACCTGCAACTGCATATCAACGAACTAAAAAAGGGTGCATACAAAAGCCAACTAAATGTTGAGTGTAATTTTAACCGCAGCTGGAATACCAATAAAAAACTTAATGGCGTTTATTTTTATGAAGTAGAGTTGTTTAAGCAATTTTTAATTGAACGCGATTGTATAATTATTTCGTTTAATGATATAACGCCTTTTGTTAATGATGCCAAGGCCATACGCGAAAGTCATTTAAACCTAAAAACGATTATAAACAATACACGCTATAATATTTTTAGTGTGGATGCCAATCTGCGTTTTATCGAATTTAATATTCCGTTTAAAGAAGAGTTTGATGCCATGTATCAGTGGGATTTAAAGGTGGGCGATAGTGCGGTAGGCCACCCAATTCCGCCTCAAACCATAGCCGACTGGATTGGCTTTTATGGTAAAGCAATGGGGGGTAAAAAAATCATACAAACGTATCATTTCAATGCCAACCCTTATATGATAACCTTAAACCCTATTTTTGATGATGGCAAAGTGGTTGGCATTGCTGTGTTTAGCGAAAATTTAGCAGCACAACAACAGCTTATTGGCGAGTTAGAAGAAAGCAAGTTCCGGTATAGTTTTGCAATGGATGTAAGTAATTCGGGTTACTGGGATTGGAATTTGGAAACCAACCATGTTTATTTTTCGAAAATATGGAAGACCATGCTTGGCTATCAGCCAACAGAAATTGTAAACCGCTACCAAAGTTGGGAAAACTTACTACATAAAGATGATTTGGATTACGTATTAGATGCAGTGCGCAAACACCTGGCAGGCATTACCGAAACGTATATAACCGAAAGCCGGCTGCTTACCAAATCGGGCATCTATAAATGGATATTGGCAAAAGGCCGTGTAGTTGAATTTAATAATGAAGGTAAGCCTAAGCGTTTTATTGGTGTGCATATAGATATTGACCATATTAAATCAGCCGAGATAGAGGTAAAAAAACTAAACAAACAATTAGCCGAAATAGCCTTTATTACCTCGCATGGTGTACGCAAAAGTTTGGCTAACATTTTGGGGCTTACCGGTATTATTGATACATCAAAATTTGAAAATAATGAGCACAGGCAGTTAATTGAAAAACTAATTGGCGCAGCCAATGAGCTAAATGCACAAACAATTACGTTGAATGAAGTAATCAGAAAACTGCAGGTTGATGTTGATTTTGGCAGTCATTTATTGCTTAAACCCAAACAACAAATTATTATCGTTGATGACGATCCGATTAGTAATTTAATTTCTTCGAAATATGTAGAAAAGGCGGGTTTTGTGCCCGTAGTATTTGACCAACCTTTAAAAGCTATAGATCAATTGTTAACCAACAATTATAATGCTGACGATTTAATATTGTTGGATATTAATATGCCTTTAATGGATGGATTCGAATTTTTAGAAATGATGCGAAAAAATCAACTGTTTTACAGAGTTATTATGCTTACATCTTCTATAAATGCTACCGATCGTGAGCGGGTAGCACAGTTTAGCAATGTGCTTGATTTTTGGGTTAAGCCTTTAAGTTTGCAAAAACTTAAAGGCTTAAGTATGGCCAAGGCTTAATAACCAAAGTAAGATTCCAATGTAAATGTTTCGTCTTTTTTTACACCGCGCTCCGTAACTTTTACCGTACAGCAAACTACATCGGGGTCGTGTTCAAAATATAAAATATAATTGTTGGCAGCAGCCTGCGACAGGAACTGTTGTTTTTCAGTCATGGTAACTAAGGGCTGCATATCGTAAGCCATTACATAAGGCAACGGAATGTGATGCGAAGATGGAATCATATCGGCAACATATACAACGGTTTTATTTTTATAATTAATAATGGGGTGCATCATGCCTTCGGTATGGCCGTTACTCATCATCAAACTAATGTCCGGTATAATTTCCTGCCCGTCAACCGCATATTTTAACTGACCACTTTCGGCAATGGGCAATATGTTATCTTTTAAAAAGCTGGCTTTTTCGCGTGCATTGGGTTGTGTTGCTGTTAGCCAATGTTTTTCATTACTCCAATAAGTGGCGTTTTTAAAAGCTGTTTCCAACTTATCGTTGTTGCGAACCACACTGCCACCGCAATGGTCGAAATGTAAATGCGTAAGTATTACATCCGTAATATCATCAGCATGGTAACCGAGTTTCCGTAGCGATTTTTCTAAACTATCATCGCCATGTAAATAGTAGTAGCTAAAAAATTTAGCGTCTTGTTTATTGCCAATTCCATTATCAATCAACACCAGCTTATTACCGGTTTCAACTAACAAACAACGTAATGCCCAGGTGCACATATTATTGGCATCGGCCGGGTTAAGCGATTCCCAAATTGATTTTGGCACTACGCCAAACATGGCTCCACCATCCAGTTTAAAACGTCCTGTTTCAATAGTATGCAGTTTCATAGTTTTTTATTTGATTATAGTTTGATAAAAATGGATGGGTTCTATTTTAATATAATATAAACCTTTGGGCCATGTTTTTGTATTTACAACAGCCAGTTTATTTTGAAGTTTTTGTTCATGTATTTTTTGACCTGCACTGTTGAAACAAGTTAATGTTGTGCCATTTGCATGGTTTTTAAACGAATCAATAAACAACAAATCTTTTACAGGATTAGGGTATATACTTATGTCCGATACGTGTTTATTTTGTAATGCATGTATTACCGAAACGTTTACAGGAAAATAAACTGTATCACTTACGCAGCCATATAAATCGGTTTCAATATATGCAATAGAAGCATTGGGACTATTGCCCCATTGCACTACTATCGAATCGGGATAGAGCGTATAAGTGCCACCATTTACAATCCATTGTATGTTGTTGTTTGCAATGTTTGAATAAAAGTAAGTTGCATTGGCAAAAGGATAAATTGTGGTATCGCCTGTTAATACTACTTGTGGTGTTTGGCTGCCTACCGTAATTATAATGGGCGAAAAATAACTGTTACATTGATAATTGTTAACTGCAACATATATAGTATCAGTTACAGGGTTGGGCAAGTGTAAAAACGAGCTATTGGTTTTAAATGGCATTAAGTTACTATCGGTGTACCAGTTAAAGCTAAACCCATTACCCGGAAAAATAATTAATGCATCGTTATTACATTGAAAATAGTTGGTGGTTACCGGTGCTGCAGGCTTGGTTGTTTTTGAAACAATTATGCGTGTACGGCTGCTTTCGCAAGTACCATTGTAAGCGGCTACATAAAATGTATCGGTTGCAGTAAGTATGGGCGTAGTGTAAAAGGAATCGGTACTTAATATGGTTGTTGACGAATCGGTTTTATACCAGCGGTAATTAATGGCACCGGTTGCGGTTAAAGTGGTGCTACTCGAATCGCATATATAAACGTTTGGTGTTACTATGGGTTTAACCATATAACCGGTACTGCAACTATCAATATTTAAACTGTAATAACCATCGTTGCAACAACCATATTTAACCACAACTGCGTAAAGTCCGGGTTGGTTTATTACCAAATAGTTTTTATGCTCATTGGGTATGATGGCAAAATTAAAACGCCATTGGTAACTATAACCTGTATGATAAGCAGTATATAAAGTATCATTGCTTATGAAAATGGTAGGAGAGGGGCTGTCAAACAATCGAACGGTAGCGGTTAAACTGGTATTAACCGGTTGCGTTTTTGTAGCTCTTAAGCGCGCCTGATAATACCCGGTATGTAAGGTTTGAGGTATATTAAACATTACGCTTTGGCCTGATGTATCGCTGGCCACAGCACCCAAAACCATTGCATGTTTAAAGTTGTTTCCTATGGTATCCATTTCTATCAAAAACACATTACCGGTATCAATGGTAACATTACCGGGCACCAATGTTTTTATATTAAAGCCACCACCTTTACACCAGTCGTTGTAACCATTAAAAGCTTTAAGCGGATCGTATTTGGCTTTGTAGTCTAATTCGCCAACGGTATAACCGTTGTAGGCATCAAAAAAAGCAATATCATTAATGGCGCCTGCATTAAATAGTTTTCCTTTCCAGGTTAAGCCGCCATCAGTGGTAACATAAAAATCGCCATACTCAGTACCTACATAACCATGCATTGAATCGGCAAAGGCAATTGAAGGCAAGTATAATGATGTGCCCAAATTAATTTTTGTCCAGGTGTTGCCACTATCTAATGTTTGTAATAGTGTGCCACTTTCGCCAACAGCAAACCCTTTGGCCGGATTTAAAAATAAAATGTTTAATAAGTATTTAGTGGTGCCGGTAGTTAAAGTTGTAAAGCTGGTGCCTCCGTTTGTACTGCGCGCAATTTTGCCCTGCGAACCGCATATATAACCTAGTGAGTCGTTAACAAAAAACACATCGTAGTAGCCATATAAACTACCGTTGGCAAATGAATCAACCACCCAGTTTAAACCGCCATTGCTGGTACGTGCAATACTATAATTACTGCCAACGGCTATTCCTTTATTGTAATTAAAAAAATGTATGCCGCTAAACAATGCACTGCTGTTTGTGGTTTGTTTGGTCCAGTTGTTACCCCCATTTATGGTTTTAAAAATGGCTCCAAAATATCCTGATGCATAACCGGTATCTTTATCAACAAAATCCATGTCATACATGTGAATGCGATTAAAGGGATGTGTTTCAGTCCAGGTATATCCGCCATCGAACGATTTACGGAAAACATCATCGCCAACGGCCACCAAGGTATCTTTACTCAGGTAACTTACTTTATTTAATTCCTGACCCACTTTGCTCCAGGTTATACCGCCATCAATGGTTCGATAAAAATCATAAGTAGTTATAAAAAATCCGTTTAACGAATCGCTGAAAATAATATCCAGCACCGGGTTATTGTAACTGGGCAACGGATAGGACGACCAGGTGCTGCCACCATCCGTAGTTTTTTTAAGAATACCGCCATCGCTGCCTATGAAACCTGTAAGCGTATCCATAAAGAAAACACTTAGCACCGGGCTGGTAATGCCGGTGTTTACGGTTTGCCAGCTATTACCTGCATCGGTACTTTTAATTAATGTGCCATTAGCACCCGATGCAAAAAGTATATTGTTGCCAACACTAACTATATCAAACAAATGTACGTTTATACCTGTGGTTAGCCCCTGCCAGGTTTGTGCTGTATCGGTTGATTTGATAATGGTGCCGTTATTGCCCGCTGCAAACAAATTTTTATTGGGCGTAATAATTAATTTGCGCAGTGTTTCTGTAACACCTGAAGCTATGGTAGTCCAGCTATTACCGTTATTAAAGGTGCGCAGTATTTTACCATTTTCACCGGCAATAAAACCGGTATCTTTATTATAAAATTTAATACTGAATAGGGTATCAAGCGTATTGCTTACCTGATCTTTCCAATTACCAAAGAGTTCGCATGCTTCGTTTTTGCGTATAACGCCTTTAGCGCCCACAACAAAGCAGTTGGCGTGTGAAGGTGCTGCACCACCAAATAAGTATAAGGGTGTGTAACAGTAGCCTTGCCAGGTAATTTGGCCGTTGGTAGTACCCCGTACCGAACATTGGCCTACCTGATATACTTCGAGCGAATCGCCAAAGAATAATTCCTGAGGCCTGTAGCTATCGTGCCCATACGAAATGGTGCTGAAATTTACCTGAGCTATGCAGGTTATATTCACTAAAAATAAACTGACTAAGTATAAAATTGTTTTCATGATGCAACAATAAAAAAGCATTACCGATAAAATCAATAATGCTTGTAAAGATTACAATGTAAAATATAATTAGGTGAGCATGCCGCCATCCACATTTATTACCTGCCCGGTGATGTAGGTTGACCAGTCGGAAGCTAAAAACACGCACAGGTTTGCCACGTCATCGGCAGTGCCGCCTCGTTTTAATGGTATGGCTTCGCGCCATTGTTTTACGGTTTCAGGGTTTAAAGCATCTGTCATTTCTGTTTCGATAAAGCCGGGCGCTATGGCATTGCAACGTATGTTGCGCGACCCTAATTCCAACGCAACAGATTTGGTAAAACCAATAATACCTGCTTTTGAAGCGGCATAATTAGCCTGACCTGCATTGCCTTTTACACCTACCACACTACTAATGTTAATAATTGAACCCGAGCGCTGTTTTAATAATTGTTTTTGCACGGCTTTGGTAATATTAAAAACCGATTTTAAATTGGTGGCTATCACTTCATCAAAATGTGCTTCAGTCATACGCATCAATAAATTATCGCGTGTTATACCGGCATTGTTTATCACAATATCAATGGTTGTAAACTCGGCTAATATGGTAGCTATTAACGCTTCGGCTGCATTATAATCGGCTGCATCACTTTTAACTGCCAACGCTTTTACACCTTCTTGTTGTAAGAGCGTTGCCAACTCTTCGGCTTTTTGTGCTGATGCACTGTAAGTAAAAATAACATTAGCACCTTGTTGTGCTAACTTAATGGCAATGCCACGGCCAATACCACGACTTGCACCGGTTACTAAAGCTGTTTTTCCGCTAAGTAATTTCATAAGGTTTGTATTAAATTTTTGGGAAGTATGAAAATTTTATCCAAAACAACAAACAGTTTGTGCTTTAAGGTTTAAATCTATTTTTGCATGCATTAATTTAAAACTCTCAAACAAAAATGAAAAAAATTACCCTGATTATTGCCTTTGCAGGCATAACCTTGCAAGCACTTTCGCAAGGCTTAGAAGTGGGCTTAAATGGAAGTTTAGGTACTACCTGGTTACTTAATAAAAATGTTTTTGACCAAGACGAAATTTTGAATCCAACCTTTAGCGGTGGCTTTACTTTTGGAGCTTCTGCAACTTATTTTTTTTCGCCTAAATTGGGCGTAGGCATCGAGTTAAATTCGGCCACGGTTAATCAGAAATATAGTGGCGAGTATAGTGCTAACGACACGTATGAGGCCAAAACAACTTTAAAGTATTTATCCATTCCGGTATTATTAAAACTGCAAACCGAAAGTGGTTTTTACTTTGAAATTGGACCACAGTTTAATTCATTAAGCAAGGCCAAAGAAGAATATACAAGCGATCCATCTGATCCGGATGATTACAGTTCGTTAAATGTGAAAAAAGGATTTGAGAACATGGTTATTGCCGGTGTTTTTGGCTTTGGCGGCCGTTTTGATTTAAATGATAATCTGGCGCTTACAGCCGGTGTGCGTTTTCAGTACGGTATTGGCGATGTTACCAAAGAATATAGTCAAACAGAATTGCTTGATTTAGTTACAACAGGCGAAGGTATTTATGGCGAAGCTGGCTTAACCGATGCATTTGCACATACTACACAGGGTGGTAAGTACAAGTATGAAAAAACAACTTTGGCAACCGGCTCGGTACAAATGGGTTTGGTTTACAAAATTGGCAGTAAATAAATATTGATTAACCATTTAATAAGTAAGCCTCAACTTTTTAGTTGGGGCTTTTTTTATTGGTTAATTATTTTGCCAGTGTAAGTATTACCATCTATTAGCAACTTATATAAATAAAAACCGGGTTGTTTAAGTGTAAAAGAGTTATGGTTTGATGTTAGGTGCTTTTCCATCATTAATGCACCCTGTAGGTTATAAACCGATAACCATGCATGGGAAGCATAAAGGTTGGCAAAGTAAAATGTGCCATTGCCCGGATTGGGGTAACAACTTACAGCATTGTACTTAACCGGATTAATTGATGCTGTATTACATAAGCCGGGCAAGTTGGCATCTAACCAACTAATGCGTTGTGTAAGCCATGCTTTTAAAGTATCAAGCTCGGCTGCATAAGTTGCTGCAATGGCATTAACCTCGGGTGCAGGGCCACTGATACCTAATATAGGCCATCTTAAAAAGTGTCTTTGTTGCACATTGGCAACTAAGGTGTGCACACTGTCAATTATTGAAAAAATAGCAGAAGTATCTAAAATATTTGAACGATAGTTTTCATAGGTGCAATGTAATTGGTTGGCAAAAGTACTGTCTTGTAATAAGCGAATATACCAGCCACAGGAGTAGTTGTCGGTAGGGCAATCGTTTATATGATGCGCCCATCCCGTGCCATCGGTACTTTCAAAAATATTGCAGCCCCAAATATTTTTAAATGCCCAGTCAAAATCCCAAACGGGCCCCATTTTTAATTTACTGTAATGGGTGTTTTTATCCTTATTAAAAAACACACTTTTTTTAAAGCCATCGTTATTACGCGCCAATTCATTTACAATAAAGTAATCAATAAATGATGGTACATCTAAATATTTGCGATAACCATTTATCGGGTCGGCAAAATTGGTACTATATAAAGCTGTTTCTAAACTATCAACATAAGAAGCAATATATGTACGTTGCTGTGCAGTTATACTATCGGGTTTGGGATATTCATATACAAAATGTACATCAAATGTTGGATGGCCAACAGGGCTGTAGTTTGATTGAAAACTGGTAAATGCATCCCAATGGTTTTGTTGTAAAATATAACCACCGGTTACGTCATTACCGCTGGTGTCAATGGTAGTAAGTTTGGCAATGTTAACGCGGTTTTTATCGCGTTTAATTTTTTCGGTAAGCAGATAAATGCCACGATACATGCTATCAACCATCACTTCAACCAACTTGGTGCGCACACTGTAGTTGCCCATGTTTTCGAACAATTTAAATGCAATATGATTTCGCAATAATGACCGGTCATTATAATTTGAAATCAGGTTCCAGTCGCTTTCGGCAGGCATATTAAATAAAGGCGCTTCCATTTCATTGTTTAAGGTATCGCGTAACTCAAAACCATAAGGTGTTTGTGGATAGCCGGCCGATGAAGCGCCTCTTTTTTCAATACCAATTTTGCCGGTATAATAACTGCTGTCGGACAAATAATTTATACTGCCATTGTTTTGATACTTTATATCAATGGTTGCATCTACCTTTACATCGTTAACAATGGTATTACCCAGCGTATTAATTAATACAATGGGCAAAGCCGAACTATCGGCTATTAATTTGCCCGGGTTGGTAATACATATTTTAAAGTTTCCCTGATTGTTGCCATAACCCCAAACCTGAATGTACACTGTACTTTGCGGCACTAAATTAAATGATGAAAGTTGCGAGTAGTAACCATTACCACCATCATCATCGCAATCAACTAAAGTAAGTTTGCTGCACTTGTTACCGCGCCATAATGCCATGCCCGTATCATAGATACTGCCACTGTCTAACATTACATGAATACTGCCCGATGCAGGTACGGTGTATTTAAACCATATATCCTTACCGGTGTAGTTGGCACAACCTGCGGCAAGGGCCGAACCGTTATAGGTGGTATTATCATACCATTGGCAAACGGTATCAACAGGAATGGCTGTACATGAAAAACTGCCATTAACTAAGGTGCTGTTGCAGCTTGCTGTAGTGTTTAAAACCGATCCTGTTTGTGGTGTTGGGCCATCAGCAAAAATCAAATTCCATTGTGTGTCGTAAAGCTGGTAGGTATTTTCGTTTTCATAACTGCCGGCTGTATATATCAGTTGCAAATTGTCGTTGTTGCATAAAGTAAATGAGTCGGTACGCCAATAATTGGTGGCGCTAAACATACCTATGCTGTTTTGGTTTTGTTTTACTTGTAAAGAGCCTCCATTCCAACCATCACCGTAACTATCGCGCATTACCAAGTAATAAGTACAACATTGACCCTGCACCGTTGTTTGTATGAATAGTAAAGCCAATAGCTGTAGCAGTAATTTTTGATACATATAATGTTATTTTTAAAGCAAACATAGGGTTAATCTATAATCAGCAAGTTGTCTGAACTAAGATTTTCAGGATTATAGGATTATAGGATTTTTTTTCGATTTTTTAAAGTGCTACTGTTGTTGCTAATTGTCTGAACTATGATTTGCATGATTATAGGATTATAGGATTCGTTTTCTGGTTTTCTAAAGTCCTTACGCACCTTCCAATCTGCTGAGCATAGCGCGCAGCACCCTTTAGGGTCGGGGTGTGGGATGGGTACCATGATTTTAAAATTCTAATTCTTCACAAACTTTGCTGAAAGTACTTCTTTATCCGTTACCAGTGTAACAATATACAAACCGTTGCTTAAATTACTAACATCAACATCCTGTGTGTAGTAACCCCCGGCCCCTGATGCATGGCCTTTGTGCGAGCGGTAAACTTCCTTGCCTTGTGTATCATATATCATCAGCAAAGCGTTTTTGCCTTTAACCTGTTGCGCATTAACGAACAGTTTTTGCCAGGCATGTATGTAGGTGGTTTGCAGTGTGGCCACACCTCCGGTTTGGGGTTGGGGGGCGATGCCTGTAGTTAAAGTATCGCATACACTGCCGGTTAGCGGGCCTAAATCATAATCGGGGTTGTTGGGCAAGCCCCAGTAGGTGCGTTTACCACCAAGGTAAAAACTATACGGCTGAAAATCGCAGGCGGCACCAAGGCTATCGGGTTGGTTTATGACGCTGAGGTTCATGTTGTACATGTTGTACATGCTATCGGGGTATGGGTAGTTCCAACTGCCCATGCTGTCAATATATGCACAACTAACATATAGTTTGTTATCCGGTGCTCTGCGCACTGCGCCCAAACCTCCAACAGGAAAAGTAATGTGCCATAATGTATCCTTGGTTGCCGATGGGTTTGAATCAAGTAAATTGTATTGAAGTAAAACGCATTCATAATCATTTGTTGTTAAATATAACAAATTGCTATTAGGGGAAAATGTGCACTCCCAGTATTCAATATACGGAAATGAGATTGATTGCGGTTCAATTGTTATTGGATTATAAATATTACCGGTACATCTATCAAAATCATAAACTTCAACCAAACTTGCTGTGTTCACAGAAGCTATTTTTGTTCCATCCGAGTTTACACAGAGCCTGTTAAACCCTGTGGGGTTTGGAGTTCCGCAAGAAACAACCTGTACATTACTTATTCCAAATGGTGTAACAAGGTATTCATAAAAATCGTTGTTTGATCCCCCAATATTATAATCATTCTTTCTGAAAATTACCCACCAGTCTCTACCATTTCCATGTTTAATTGCTATAACACAATCAACAGCAGGAACAGTGTCAAGTATAATATTCTTTTGTGTTACTGCTCCTAATACGCCATTTAAGCTCATGTCCACAATTGAGTAGTAGAAGCCGTAAATACTGGTTACGCCAGCTGTGAATATGAAGTATTGGTCACTGTCAGCGGGGTTTGGTAAAATTACATGTTCCTGGTACCATGCACGCCCTATTAATGAATCGCCATTTTGCATAATTAAGCCATCATTTTGATAGACAACACCGCGTTGTGTCAAGAATGCATTTGAATCATTTGCAACATAGAATAAGATATTTCCTGATGTATCTGCAATGGAAGCACAACTACCTCGTGAAACTACGGCTGAAGAATCAATTATGGCATTCGTTCCATTAGCAAATTCGATTGCTGCATTGTGTCCAAAACACCAATATTTATTACGATTTTGTGCTTCAACTTTTAAATTTATTAGAACAGCTAATATTATTAGAAAGCGAGATGCCACGGCAATAATATTTAGCGGTTAATAATTAGTGGCTTGCCTTTTACTATCCCTTGCTGTGTGATACTTATTAAATAAAGCCCATTTGATAATGAAGAAATATCTATTTCGGTATTTCTTGAAATATAATCTGAATTTAAAAGTATTCTTCCGGATGCATCAGCAATCTTTATTGCAAAGGGGGATGAACCCTCTTCCATTTTCACAGATACTTTTTCACTTGAAGGGTTGGGATACAATTCAAAATCAAAGTTGCTTTGTATTAGCATAAAATTTTCTGCCTCTTTCATTCGCAGTGGAAGGGCATCACAACTTGCTATTGCTGCACATGTAGAACAAGGCTGCGGTGTAATTTTTGATTGTATACCATTATAATTACCACTAACATCCATTGATGAGTTATTGGAATTATAATGCCAATCAATTGTACTCAAATTTAAAATACTCCCATCCAATCTCTTCTTCGCAGTCAATTTATCATCAAAAACATTTTCCCAGGTTTCGGTGGAGGTGCCTTGTTGTGAGAAGTAGGCATTGTCAAAGTATATGGCTTTTTCGTAATGTAAAGTGGTATTCTGCTTTAGAAATGAGTTGGTGCAAATGGTCTGAACCATGATTTTTGAGATGGGTGTGATTTCCATGATTTTAATTTTCTAATTCTTCACAAACTTTGCTGAAAGTACTTCTTTATCCGTTACCAGTGTAACAATATACAAACCGTTGCTTAAATTACTAACATCAACATCCTGTGTGTAGTAACCCCCGGCTCCTGATGCATGGCCTTTGTGCGAGCGGTAAACTTCCTTGCCTTGGATATCATATAACATTAGCAAAGCGTTTTTGCCTTTTACCTGTTGCGCATTAACGAACAGTTTTTGCCAGGCACGTATGTAGGTGGTTTGCAGGGTGGCCACACCTACGGTTTGGGCTTGTGGGGCGATGCCTGTAGTTAAAGTATCGCATATACTGCCTGTTAGTGGGCCTAATTCATAATCGGGATTGTTGGGCAAGCCCCAATAGGTGCGTTTGCCTCCGAGGTAAAAACTATACGGCTGAAAATCGCAGGCAGCACCAAGGCTATCCGGTTGGTTTATTACGCTAAGGTTCATGTTGTACATGTTGTACATGCTATCGGGGTAAGGGTAGTTCCAGGTAAAGCCATTAGAGTAGGCACTGCTTACATACAGTTTATTATCGGGTGCCTTACGAACGGCACCAATAGAACCAATGGGAAAATTAAAATACCAGAGTGTATCTTTTGTAAATGCTGGATTGGTATCTAAAAGATTGTACTGAAGTAGGGTACATACTGTATCGAGTTGGGTTACATACAATAGATTCCCGTTTGGTGAGAAGGCGCATTCCCAAAATTCAATATATGGAAATGATGTCGCTTGAGACTCAATTGTTCTTGGATTATAAATATTCCCGCTACATCTATCAAAATCATAAACTTCAACTAAACTTGCCGAATTGACCGAGGCGAGTTTGGTCCCGTCAGCACTAAGGCATAAGCGATTAAATCCAGTAGGATTAGGCGTGCCACAAGATACAACCTGTACATTGCTAATGCCGGAAGGGGTAATCAAGTATAAATAGAAATTGTTATTCGAACCACCTGTATTGTAATCACTTTTCCTGAAAATAATCCACCAATCCCGCCCGTTACCGTGTTTAATTGCAACAACACAATCAATTGCAGGAAAACTTTGCAATTGCATATTCTTTTGAGTAACCGCACCTAAGCCTCCATTTTGATTCATATCTATTACAGAGTAATAGCAGCCATAAAAAGCAGCAGCACCAAGTGAAAACAAATAGTACTCACCGTTATAAGCCGGGTTTTCAATTGTAACTAGTTCTTTATACCAAGCCTCGCCAACAACACTGTCACCAAATTGCATTATCTGATGGTTCTTATTCCAAACCACTGTAGCATGGCCTGGGGTGGATATAGTGTTTGCATAAAACAATAAGTTACCAGTTGAATCTGAAAAAGAAATACAAGATCCCCTACCATCCATCGAACTTGCAATAGGGATTGGGCTATTAATGTTACTGAAATCTATTCCTGCACTATCCCCAAAGCACCAAACGTTGCCTTGCTTTTGAGCAATAGAAAGAAATGGAAACAATAATACAATTACTACCGAAAGTATTCGCATAATTAATAAATCGTAAAATTGATTAACGCTGAATGATAATTTTAGTGGTGGCAACCAACTTGCCATTTTCATGTATCGTCAATCCATAAAATCCATTTTGGATTTGCATTGTGTTTACGTGCGTGAACCGTAAATTGCTTTTTATGATTTGAACAGTACGCCCGGTAATGTCATTTAAAACAATTTCAAATTCATTTGTTGATTCACCCGTTGCTTCAACCATAAAATAATCAGCAGCGGGATTTGGAAATGCTTTATAAATAGTTTTGGCATTGGTTTCAATATCATCACTAATCATTCTTAATGGCAACGCATCACAATCAATAATTCCAACGTTTGGAACACCTGATGGGGATACGTTAGCAAACAAAGTACTTGAAAGGTAGTTCCCGCTTATATCCTTAGCACTTTGACCTACACCTGAATTATAATACCAGAAAAGTGGAGCACTAAGCATACTCCCATCCAATCTCTTCTTCGTAGCCAAATTATCATCAAAAACATTTTCCCAGGTTTCGGTGGAGGTGCCTTGCTGTGAGAAGTAGGCATTGTCAAAATAGATGGCTTTTTCGTATTGTAAAGTGGTATTCTGCTTTAGTAATGAGTTGGTGCAAATGGTCTGACCCATGATTTTTGGGATGGATGTGATTTTCATGATTTTATAGTTCTAATTCTTCACAAACCTTGCTGAAAGTACTTCTTTATCTGTTACCAAGGTTACAATATACAAACCGTTGCTTAAACTGCTTATGTCCACATCCTGGGTGTAGTAACCCCCAGCTCCTGATGCATGGCCTTTGCGCAAGCGGTAAACTTCCTTGCCTTGTATATCATATAACATTAACAAAGCGTTTTTGCCTTTTACCTGTTGCGCATTAACGAAGAGTTTTTGCCAGGTATGTATGTAGGTGGTTTGCAGGGTGGCCACACCTGCGGTTTGTGGTTGTGGGGCGATGCCTGTAGTTAGCGTATCGCATATACTACCGGTTAGAGGGCCTAAATCATAATCGGGGTTATTGGGTAAGCCCTTATAACAACGTTTGCCTCCAAGATAAAACGAGTAAGGTTGATAATCGCATGCCGTTCCAACGCTATCTGGATGATTGATAACACTGAGATACGTGTTGTAAACATTATACATTGTATCAGGGTATGGATAATTCGAAGTTACGGTATTGTAATAAGCATTTGCAACATAAATTCTATTATCAGGTGCTAATCGAACAGCACCTAATGTAGCAATCGGATAATTCGTGAACTGTAATGTATCGCGAGTTAGAGACGGATTTGAATCACTTAGATTATATTGCAATAACAAACAAGACGAATCACTTGTCGTAACATAAAGCAAATTACTGTTAGGCGAAAATTCACACTCCCAGTACCAGGGATATGGAGGTGAAGGCAATTCCGGCTCTAAAGTTCTTACGCTATCAATCAATCCATTACACCTGTTAAAATAATAAACCTCTATTAATCCTGCAGCATTTACTAAACCAATTTTATCGCCTTGGTTACTCACACAAAATTTTGCGAACCCTGCGGTGCTGACAGAACCAGCAGTAAGAATAATTGTGTTACTTATCCCGTTTGGTGTTATTAGGTATTCATAAATTTCATTAGTAGATGGACTTGAATTTTTGCGAAACAAAACCCACCAATCTCTGCCATTACCATGTTTTATAGCCGTGATGCAATCTGCCGTTCTGAAGGATTGCAATTGAACATTTTTTTGTACAACAGCCCCTAAACCTCCATTCAATGTCATATTGATTTTTGAATAATAAAAACCATATACAGGAGTCGGGCAAGAATTAAAAGTATAATAGAGATTTGAATCCGCGGGGTCTGGAATTATCGCATGTTCCTGGTACCAAGCTTTGCCTGCAATTGAATCACCGTTCATCATTAGAGTGTGATTGCTATTGTAAATTACCCCTCGATCCCATAGTAATGTACTCGAATCATTGGCAATATAAAACAGAAGCTGTCCTGATGCACTACAAATTGATGCGCAGCTTCCTCTCGTTATTAGTGCAGATGTATCTGGCACAGGAACTGGTCCGCTAAAGTTAATTGCTGCCCAATGACCAAAACACCAAACATCAGAGCGATGTTGAGCAACAATTTTATTGACACAAAAAAGAACTCCAATAATTAACGGAAAATAAAATGTTGGGAATCCCTTCATAGTTTTAATGTTGAAGTATGAAATTCCCTTTCCAGACTTGTCCATTGGAGCTTAACTGAATGAGATAAAATCCGGCCGCAAGTCCCATAACATTAACAGGTGCAGAAATAATATTTCCTTCTGAATTAAAAACTGCACGGCCAAAAGAATCGAAAATCACTATCTTGCCTTGTGCTGGATTGCCTGAACCATCCTGAATGTTTATAAATCCATCAGAGGGATTAGGATATACAAGAAATTTAATTTTATTTTTATTATCAAATGTTTTAATCATTTGCCTTTGCGGCAAAGTTTCGCAAGCGGTGGAATTACAACCTGAACAACCTTGAGTAGTTACAGTAAAATTAATAACTCCATTAAACACACCACTTACATCCATTGTCGGGTCATTTGAATTGTAAAACCAAAGTATCGGAGAAGTGTTAGATAAACTGCCCGAAAGCCGTTCAACGTTTAGCCAATTGGTGCTGTTATCGAAAGTATTGTCCCAGGTTTCAGTATTTGAAGCCTGGTCATTGAACTTAGCATTATTAAAATAAATAGCTTTGTTGTATTTCTCCATTACATTTAATTTCAGCATCGAGCCATTCGCGCAATCACCTTCAAAATACATGGCATATCCGGTTTCTTTAATAACATTGCTGCAAATGTTTGCAGCCTGGCAATCCACTACATGTAACCCTCTCAAATTAGTTGAGCTATTGGGAGTGCCACTATTGTCAATATAATTTTCATGCACGTACACCCCATCACAATGGTCTAATGCAATGCCATAAAATGCATTGGGTAAAGTACCGGCTCCCAGATTAAATGCAATGGTATTGCCTGTGCTTTCTTTATAAATTTTAGCCCCATCTACCTTTGACATGGATATGCAAGTTGTCTGAACCATGATTTTTGGGATGGATGTGATTTCCATGATTTTAATTTTCTAATTCTTCACAAACTTTGCTGAAAGTACTTCTTTATCCGTTACCAAGGTTACAATATACAATCCGTTGCTTAAAGTGTTTACGTCAACATCTTGGGTGTAGTAACCCCCGGCCCCTGAAGACATGCCATTGCGTGAGCGGTAAACAACCTTGCCTTGTATATCATAAAGCAATAGCAAAGCGTTTTTGCCTTTAACCTGTTGCGCATTAACGAACAGTTTTTGCCAGGCATGTATGTAGGTGGTTTGCAGGGTGGCCACAACTACCGTTTGGGGTTGTGGGGTGATGCCTGTGGTTAAAGTATCGCATATACTACCGGTTAACGGGCCTAAGTCATAATCCGGATTGTTTGGCAAGCCCCAGTACGTGCGTTTACCGCCAAGGTAAAAACTATAGGGTTGAAAGTCGCAGGCAGCACCAAGGCTATCCGGTTGGTTTATTACGCTGAGGTTCATGTTGTACATGTTGTACATGCTATCAGGGTAAGGGTAGTTCCAGGTAAAGCCATTGTAGTAGGCACTGCTTACATAGACCTTATTATCGGGGGCTCTGCGGACTGCGCCCATGGCACCAAGCGGAAATGTGGTTAGCCAGATGGTATCCTTCGTAAGCGCAGGATTAGTATCCAACAAATTGTATTGCAACAGTACACATGTTGAGTCGTTGGTGGTTACATACAACCTGTTGCCATCGGGCGAAAAGGCGCATTCCCAAAATTCAATATATGGAAATGATGTTGCTTGAGGCTCAATTGTTTTTGGGTTATAAATATTCCCGGTACATCTATCAAAATCATAAACTTCAACCAAACTTGCTGAGTTAACCGAAGCAATTTTTGTTCCATCAGAACTAATACAAAGGCGATTAATTCCAGTTGGGTTTGGAGTACCTGATGAAACAATTTGAAAATTACTAGCGCCTAAAGAAGTTATTAAATATTCATAAAAATCATTATTAGAACCGCCAATGTTGTAATCATTTTTACGAAAAATAATCCACCAATCCCGACCATTGCCATGCTTTATTGCCATAATACAATCGACTGTAGGAAAACTTTGTAATTGAATATTTTTTTGCGTGATAGCCCCCAAACCATTATTTAAAGACATATCAATTATTGAATAATAGAAACCGAATTGACTGCTTCCAGTAATACCAATTGAAAACAAATAATATAATGATGATGAATCTGGTACTGGTGTAATTAATAATTCGCTATACCAGCCTTCCCCTACAATACTATCACCATTTTGCATCAATTGATGAGATTTATTCCATATTAATGCGGTATTACCTGGTATTGTAGCTCTTGTGTTTGCATAAAAAAGCAATTGCCCGCTTGAGTCAGCAATACTGACACAAGAGCCACGAGTATCAAGTGATGTAACAATAGACAATGGGATAGCGTTGTTAAAGTTTATTCCAGCACTATCCCCAAAGCACCAGTAATTCCCCTGCTTCTGACTGTTTGCAGAATAGTTTATGAAAAGATGTAACAGCAGCAAGAAAATAAACTTTTTCACAGCTAAAGCAAATTAGTGTTGAATGACAATTTTCTTTGATGCAATAATCTGTGATGACAAGGTAATCATCACATTGTAAATTCCCGTAGGAAAATTCCCGACATCAATTATCGTTGAAGCAAGATTTGATTTTATCTTTAAAAGCACACGACCAGTTACATCAGATACAGCTATTTCAAAATTATTTTCGGATGGATGAATTAGCTCAAAAATAAAATTATCAGAAGCAGGGTTTGGATAAAGGTTAAACTCTAAGGGGGTCTCTGATTCGGGATTGGTATTCATCATTCGCACAGGCAATGCATCGCAATCAGTTATGCCATAGCCAGAAATTCCCAAGGTGTTTATTTTTGTCGGCAGTCCATTATAAATTCCACTAACATCCTTAGTAGTTTGCCCTGCACCTGAATTATAATACCAATTAAAAAGACTGCTTAGTATTGTCCCATCCAATCTCTTCTTCGTAGCCAAATTATCATCAAAAACATTTTCCCAGGTTTCGGTGGAGGTGCCTTGCTGTGAGAAGTAGGCATTGTCAAAATAGATGGCTTTTTCGTATTGCCAAGTGGTATTCTGCTTTAGTAATGAGTTGGTGCAATTGTCTTTAAAGTACATGGCATAGCCCATGCTGTCAATAAAGTTGCTGCAATAATTGCCGCCCTGGCTTTCTGTAATATGCATGCCCCGCAGGTTTACGGATGGGTTGGCCAACTCGTTGGTAACTCTGTTTTCATGTACAAAAACATTATCACACTCATTTAATTCAATGCCTGCATGTACAGGTGAAATGCCCTGCGTGGCATTAAAACTAAATTGAATTTTATTGCTTGTGCTTTCCTTATAAATTTTAGCCCCATCTACCTTTGACATGGATATGCCAATGCGTGGCTCTAATATGTAGTTGTCATAAATCGCCACCTGCGAGGTTTGCTGTGTGGTGTTGCTTACATTTATGCCTATGCCGTAAGTGCCTGTGGTTAGTGCTGCTTGGGTTATTTGGTTGTCGTGTATGGTTATCCACGGGTGGGTGGCAGAGGTGTGGCCGGCATTAAGAATTTTTATGCCATACACAAAATCGTCAATCCGGTTGTAGGCTATATCAACGGGTTTGCTCAGGTTGTTTTCAATAAAGATGTCGGTATTTCTGTCGGTAAGGTCTTTGTTAAAACTATTGCGGCCTATGGCTACATTGTATTCACCTGAAATTGTTATCCCCACAAGGTTGTCGGTTAGTACATTTCGTTTCGCAAAGCTGTTTTCTTTTCCAATAATTATTTTCTTTTCATTGTAATAGTTTGGCTGTTGTGCATTTATGGCTCCTCTAACAGGCGGGCTAAGCGCAGTAAAGGTGTTGTTATACACCGTCATGCCGGCATCTGTGGCTGCGATGCCGTAGCTGGCATTGGCACCTACTGCGGCAATTAGTGGCGGGTTGGTTGCAAAACCGGCATCGCTTTTTATTGATGTAGCCCAACTTATGGCCTCATCGGCATAATCAATTACAGTAGGAAATTTTAAATTATTGTTTTCGTCATTTGAATAAAACTCATTACCAAGTTCCACATTACGTACAGGTAAATTTAATTCGCGTGCATGGTAAAGCATCGCCATTTGATAATTTAAGTCAGAGGTAAGTATGTTTAAATTATACACGGGATCGCTGCCTGTTTTCAAAAATGTTTTTCGCATTTCCGTAAGCGTGTTTATGGGCTTGCAAACCCAATTGTAATTGGTATTGTACCAATTTTTAGTCAATGCTTCAAAATTGTTTGGCATAATAAAACTGTCAGGTAACTTATTGAGAAAATAACCTTTGCGCCAGTCGTAAAAATTTGATACCGTACCGCCCGGATACCGTAGGTTAGCCATACCTAAATCATTAATAATTGGTCGTAAGTTTGAGATACATTATTAAAACAATTGTATCCCTGGTTATCCTGAATGGTATTGGTGCCATTATCGCCACAAAAATATTGTGGTAGCGTGCGCGAAGTTGTTATGGCAACAGTTGCAGTAGTTTGGGCGTAGTCATTTTGTGGCCTCAAACATATTAACAGAAGTAAAGCGATAAATACATTTAAAGAGCGGGTATTTAGTGTATATGTTTTCATAGCATTTAAAATTTAATTTTATGAAACGATTAATAGCAACAACAATCATTATAAGGCAAAGGCTTTAATCAAAAATAAAAAATTTGTTTAATAATTGTTTTGCCTGTATTAATTTTTTGTTGCCTGTTTTTTAATTTTTTTAATATCAGTTATAATTTAAAAAACAGTTTGTTTGATGCTTCGAAATAAAATTACAGATATTAAAAAAACCTGCACAAGCCAATGCTCATACAGGTTTTATTTGGTGTCGGCAAAATAATAAGCCGGGTTCTGTTACTTATAACTGCTGGCAGTAATAAGTCCTTCATCATTTATCTGCGATTGTACTCGCGTACAACCTGTAGCAGCCTACCCATTGTAAGGCAACATGTTTGCACATGTTGCATAAACGAGCCGTTTATAACTTACAACCTATGTGGCCTTTCAACCCATAAGGTTTACCCCAACCCAACATTACTGCGGGCTGCGTGAGCTCTTACCTCACGTTTGCACCCTTATTCCGCATTGCTGCGAAACGGTTATTTTCTGTGGCACTTGCTGTATTTTAATTTCTTAAAACCCTTCCCGTTAGGAAGTATGGCGCTCTGTGTTGCCCGGACTTTCCTCTGCCTTATTACATGCAGCGATGAAGCCTTTTGCCGACTGTGCAAATATAACAAACCCTTGTTATTTGTTGGGCTTATCCGGTTATTGTTTGTTTTATAATATCAAATACATCGGTAGCCAACACTTCTTTTTTTTGTGTGTTAGAAATAACGATAGGCCATTGTGTTTTTGATTGCGGTACGGCCCCATGCGATCCTTTTACCATTTCGGCATGCATGGGTATTACATCCATTAAGTACCTGAAGCCTAATTTTTTTTTCAATAAGGTATAGCCTGCTTTAAGTATAGGTAACTTAATTTTTGGATTTATAAAAAGTTCGGCTGGGTCGTAGCCCGGTTTGCGGTGTATATCAACAGTAGGTGCAAAATCGGGGGCAAGGTTATCGTTATGCCAATAATAATAGGTAAACCAGGCATGTGGTTTTGCCACACATACCATATCACCACAACGCTTATGTTGTAACCCTTGTTGTAGCAATTCATTACCATGCCAAACATGTTCAATAGCTTGGTTTGATTTTAGCAAAGCCAGCACTTCATTAAAAATACTTTTATCGTTCAGATAGATGTGTGCCACCTGATGGTCGGCCACTGCAAAAACTTTTGAAGCGCCTGCATCTAACAGCTCGTGTCCGCTTTCATTGCGTATAGCCAGCCAGTTATTTTTGCGGAATAATCGGTTTAAATGTATGGTTTCATTTACATCGGTAATACCATATTCGCTTAAAACTATTACTTCAACTTGTTGCGATTCGTAAAATGTAATCAACTCCCGGCATACATTATCTACTTCGATAATGTCTGTATCGTTTTGGGCAACATTGCCATGCCGCTGAAAATTGTAATCTAAATGTGGCAGATACACCATGTTTAATGTGGGGCTGTGTTGCTTAAAAATTTCTATTGCTGCCTGTGCAATCCATTGCGTGCTTTTTATAGTTGTGCGCGGACCCCAAAAATCGAATAACGGAAATGTGCCTAACTGTTTTTGTAAGTCATTGCGCAACGTATCGGGCTTGGTATAAATATCGGGTAGCTTTAATCCATCGGCATGATATTGTGGGCGTGGGGTTATGGCAAAATCCACATCGGCATACATGTTATACCACCAAAATAAATAGGCGCATGTAAACGCTGGATTTATTTCTTTTAATACATGCCAAATTTTTTTTCCTTGTACCAAATCATTGCTCTGCCGCCAAAATTTTATTTCATGTTCGGTTTTAAAATACCATCCATTACCAACAATGCCATGTTGCGCTGGTAATGTGCCGGTTAAATAACAAGCTTGCATGGTGCAGGTTACGGCAGGTATTTGTGGTTTAATGGTGGCTACATTTTTTTTGCCGGCCCACGTTTTTAAAAAAGTACTGCGGTTTAATATTTCGGGGGTTAAACCTACTACGTTTACTACGGCTGTTTTTTTCATAAGCTTTAGCTATTTCAATACATCTATAACCCATTGCATTTCGCGGATAATAGACGCTTGCAAATCTAACCGTTGGTTTGCCGGCAACACCTCCCATGTATAAGTTTCTATTTCGATATGATTGGTAATGTGTTGTGTTTTTAATAATGATAATAAATGCAATAATTCCTGCTGTGTTGATTGTAGATGGTTGTATGTATCCATAAATACGGGCACATGATAATGCGTACGCCATTGCATAAAATCAGGGTTTGCAAAGTGCGGCAGTGCCAATGGCAAATCGCTGTAATGATGCATTACTCCGTTTACATCTTTAACAACCGTTTGATGCAGGTAAGTTGATTCGGCAAATGCCTGATAAGCTGCTGATTTTTGTTGTATCCATTCGGCAGTAATCTGTGCGGGCTTGTCTATTTTCAAAGCTGCACTTAGTTGCACTTTGCCAATTTTTATACCTGCTTGTTTTAATTTTGATATGGCTACATCGGCATCTTCAAAAGCAACAGCAAAGTGGCATACATCATAGCATACGGTTATATGGCGTAAAATTATTTGACGTGCTTTTGAAGCATCAATGCCTGATTGTGCCTGCAGTAAATCAATGCCATAAGGCAACAGATAATTAGTAAAGTAGGCAATGGTATCGGCTGTGTTTTGCAACAAGCAATCGGGTTCGGGTTCTAAATCAATGTGTATATATTTATTTTGCGTTGTATCAATTTGATGTAGCAGCAGCACGCATTTCATCAGTTGCACGGTGCAGGCTTCAAACACATCGGCAGTGTTGCAGCTATCGGTAACCCAATACTTGTACGAAAGTGGTACGGTAGAAATACCGGTTTCAGTGCCTGTTTGCATCAAACCTGATAAAATGTGAATAAGGTTTGTGGTGTAAATTAAACGTTCATTGGTTGTCCAGTCGGGCTTATACACCTGGTCTTTTACCTTGGTATGGTGAAAGTTGCTGTAAGGAAATCCGTTTATGGTAAAAACATATAATTGTTGTTGTTGCAACCATTTTTTAAAAAAGGGCAAAGCCTGTTGCAACAAATGTTGGGCCGCCACTGCACTAAGCCGCAAACCAATACCCATTGGGGTATGCGGGCATATCTGTTTTTTTATTTCGGGCAAAAAATTTTGTAGCGTGTTAAAAGTTTCGTCCCAGGTTTGGGCGGCATGTATATTAGTACAATAGGAAAAGTGAAACTTGTTTAATAGCATAGGTAACCTAAATGTTATACGTTGATTGCAAAAAACGGTTACTCGGCCACAACTTCGGTTACCTCGGGCATCATTTGCGTAAGCAAACGCTCAATACCGGCTTTTAATGTTTGTGTTGATGATGGACAGCCGCTGCACGAGCCTTTTAATGTAAGTGTAACCACTCCGTTATCAAACGATTTAAAATCAATAGCGCCACCATCTTGTGCCACAGCAGGCCTTACATATTCATCTAACAAGGCAATTATTTTTTCGTCTAAAGGGCCTTGTGTTTTTGGTGCCGGTTCTATTTCGGCAGCAATAGCCGCATTTTGTTCGGGGGCATCCGGCAACGGATTACGTGTAAATACGGCATCACCGGCCAATAAAAAACCGCGTATAAATTCGCGTACAATGTTTTGTATCTCCCACCAGTCTATTTCTGTATTTTTAGTAACAGTAACAAAATGCGTTGTAATAAATACATTGGTTACGCCACTAAAATCAAACAACTGATAGGCCAATGGGCAATACAATGCAGCTTCTTTATGATTATAATTTACACTGCCTTGTGGTAACAATAAAATATTGGTAACAAACTTTAGTGCATCGGGGTTGGGTGTTTGCTCCATATAAATTTCAATGGGCTGTAGCGGCTTATCGGTTGACATGATTTTTTATTTATTGAATAATTTAAATACATCTTTTAATAAAATTTTAGCCGGTAAACAAATACACCTCCAGGCACGGCTTAAAACATATTGCCGGCAAAATTGAAAAAATTAAACCATGCTTCATAATAAGTTACTATTGCACCATAAATTATTCGGGCTTTTGGCCCAATAACCTGTTATAGTTATGCAAACCGAAGTTGATTTTTTAGTAATAGGGTCGGGTATAGCCGGATTAAGTTATGCTTTAAAAGTTGCCCAACATGGCAGTGTAATGTTGGTTACCAAATCAAATGCCGATGAAAGTAATACCAAATATGCACAGGGTGGTATTGCTGCCGTTTTTGATGCCCCTGATACCTATCAGAAACATGTACAGGATACTTTAATTGCGGGCGATGGCCTGTGCAAAACCGAAGTAGTGCATACCGTAGTTACCGAAGGCAGCGAACGTGTACGCGAACTGATAGCGTGGGGGGCAGCCTTTGATAAAACCAAAGACGGCACTTACGATTTGGCACGCGAAGGTGGCCATAGCGAGCACCGTATTTTGCATTATAAAGATGTTACCGGATTAGAAATTGAACGCGCCTTATTAGAAAAAATAAATGCACACCCGCAAATAAAATTGTACACCCATTTGTTTGCTGTTGATATTATTACCGAGCACCATTTAGGTCAGGAAATAAACAGCCAATCGGAAAACATTACCTGTTTTGGCGCCTATTTGCTCGATACCTTAACCGGTAAAATGCAAACCGTACTGGCACGCAAAACATTAATGGCTACAGGTGGTGCCGGCCATGTTTATAAAACAACAACCAACCCTGCCATTGCCACAGGCGATGGTGTGGCTATGGTGTATCGTGCCAAAGGCGCGGTAAATGGAATGGAGTTTATACAATTTCATCCTACAGCATTATACAACCCGGGCCAAAACCCATGCTTTTTAATTAGCGAAGCCGTGCGCGGTTTTGGTGCAGTGCTTAAAACGCATAATGGCCATGAGTTTATGCAAATGTATGATGATAGAAAATCGTTGGCACCTCGTGATATTGTGGCCCGTGCCATTGATAATGAAATGAAAAAAAGCGGTATTGACTATGTGTATTTAGATGCCACACATTTGCCCATGAACGACTTTAAAGTGCATTTCCCGAACATATATGCTAAGTGTAAAAGTTTGGGTATTGATGTGGCAACGCAGTTAATACCCGTTGTGCCTGCCTGCCATTATATGTGTGGCGGTATTACTGTTGATTTAAACGGCTGCAGCACCATTAAAAATTTATATGCCGTGGGCGAGTGTGCATCAACCGGTTTGCATGGTGCCAACCGACTTGCCTCAAACTCTTTGCTCGAAGCGGTAGTGTTTTCGCACCGTGCAGCCATGCATGCCGTAAATGAATTTAAACAAATTGGTTTCGAAAACCGCGTACCCAAGTGGAATGCCGAAGGCACCTCGCAACCCAACGAACTGGTTTTAATTACACAGAACCTAAATGAATTGCAAAGCCTTATGAGTAATTATGTGGGCATTGTACGCACCAATCAAAGGCTAAAACGTGCTTTAGACCGCTTGCGCATTATTTATGGCGAAACCGAAGCTTTGTACGGGCGCACCGTTGTATCGCAACAACTTTGCGAATTACGTAACCTTATTACCATTGCTTACCTAATTGTAAAACAGGCTACAGCACGCAAAGTAAATGTAGGTTTACACTATAATTCCGACAATGCAATAGCAACTAATGATGCAAAATGAACTGAAGTTTTTAGCTGATTCGATTTTCGATAATTCATCAGATTTTGAATCAACAGCATTGCAGCTTTTTAATTTGCAAGCCGTTTCAGTGCCTGTTTATAAACAGTTTTTGCAATTGCGTAATGTAGATGTTAGCACCATAAAACTATTATATCAAATTCCTTTTTTACCCATCGAATTGTTTAAATATTTTGATGTAATTAATGAAACAGCGCCACAACAAAATGTGCAAACATTTATTAGCAGTGGTACAACCGGAAGTAAAAACAGCAGGCATATAGTTGCCGATGCAAACTTGTATGTGCAAAGTTTTACCAAAGGTTTTGAGTTGGTGTATGGCAAGCCCGGGCAGTATTGTTTTTTATGCTTATTGCCATCTTATACACAACGCGGCAACTCATCGCTGGTGTATATGATGCATTACTTAATGCAAAAAAACAAACACCGTGCAACAGGCTTTTACCAAAACGCTGATAAAAATTTTATAAACACATTGCTTGCTTTACAAAAAAGCAAACAGCCCACCATTATTGTGGGGGTAACTTATGCATTATTAGATTTGGTTGCGCTTATGCAAAAGCAAAAAATACGTATGGATGAAAGTATTACCATTATCGAAACAGGCGGTATGAAAGGCAGGCGAAAAGAAATGATTCGCGAAGAAGTACATCAGCACTTGAAAAGCGTTTTTGCAGGTAACATACATAGCGAGTATGGTATGACTGAGCTTTTATCGCAAGCTTATGCAACGGCAAATGGCTTGTTTAAAACACCGCCCTGGATGAAAATTTTAATTCGTGATGCTAACGACAGCAGTCATTACAAAAGCGCAGGTAGTATGGGTGCTATTAATGTAATTGATTTGGCAAATGTGTATTCTTGCGCCTTTATCGAAACGCAGGATATTGGCCGTATGCATACCGATGGCAGCTTTGAAGTTTTGGGACGTATGGATGCCAGCGAATTGCGTGGTTGTAATTTAATGTTTGCATAAAATGACTAATAAAAGAAGATACACTTTACTAATAGGCTCTATAACGGTTGGGTCGCTGATGAGTTTTTTTATGTTTAAACTCAAACGCGGGGGCACACTTACTGCAAACGACTGGCTTACACTGGGGTCTATTTTTATTATTTCAATAATTCTATTGGTAAGTATCAGCATCATACTAAACCGTGCCGATAAAGAAAAAATGAAATGATACCGGCAGCATTTTAATTTGTGTCATGTCTGATCTCATTGTTTTCTTTTGGATTTAAAAAAGTAAGCCGATACGTTTTATAAATTCAATGATTGCAGTTTTATTTTGACGGATACAAACTTTTTAATTAGTTTGCTTCTATGCAGTATTAAAATAAACCCTAACTGATAAAACAAACAACTATGAAACTAAGAACGAAACTATTTGTATATCTGTTTACAATTTACGCCATCGCAGCACAATGCGCCCAAGCACAGTTGGTTTATATACCTGATGCCAATTTCAGAAACTGGATTGCAAGCAATTACCCGGGCGCTATCATTGGCGATAGTTTAGAAATATCCAATACAAGCGTTGTGAACGAGTTATATATAAGTTGTGATTCACTAAATATCAGCGATTTAACCGGCATACAATATTTTGTAAATGCAATAAATATATCTGTAGTAAATAACACATTAACCACCATACCTGCATTACCCAATAACTTGCTATCGCTCGACTGTTCAATAAATAACCTTAACACGCTACCCACCTTACCCAATTCACTCAACACGCTATATTGTTATGAAAATAACCTGAGCAGCTTGCCATCACCACTTCCGACACAACTATTAGATTTGGCTTGCGACTACAATTCAATAACCAGTTTGCCTGCATTGCCGTTATCGTTGATTTATTTAAGTTGCGGAGGTAACTTGTTAACTTCTTTGCCTGTTTTACCACCTTCGTTAACCGTTTTGTTTTTCGATGCCAATGCTGTAAATACAATGCCATTGCTTCCTGCTTCGCTGGAAATATTAAGTTTCGCTTCTAACAAAATTTCTATTATTCCTGAACTGCCAATATCGCTAACCTATTTAGATTGTAGTTACAATACAGATATTACCTGCCTGCCTAAGTTACACGAGTTAGACGAATTAAGGTTTGATGGAACCGGTATTACATGCATACCAAATATGGTTAATGTGACCTTCAGTTCGCCTTTAATTAATACGGTACCTATTTGCGATGTTTTTAATAATCCCAATAACTGCGATTTTTATTGGAACATATCGGGCAGGTCGTATTTAGACAGTAGTGCAAATTGTATGATAGACAGCAATAGCTTACGAATTAAAAATATACCCATCCAGTTGTTGCATAATGGAAATATATTGGAACAAACTACTTCGAGTATAAGTGGTAGTTATGTTTTTGATACACAAACAAATGGCATTTTTGAGATAATGGTAGACACCAATGGCTTGCCTTTTAATGTAATATGCCCGGCTAATAATATGTTTGTTGATACCCTAACAGCAACAGATACGTTAAAAACAAATCGGGATTTCGGACTTCAGTGTAAAAATGGTTTGTATGTAGGTATCAGAAGTATTCATGCAAATAGTTTTGTACCTGCAGCCACTACCATCGTTACCATGAATATAGGAGATTTATCGCTTTTTTATGGTATGCACTGTGCGGCAGGCGAAAGCGGTGTTGTTACAGTTACTATAAATGGACCAGTTACTTATTTAGGTGCAGCAGCAGGTGCGTTAACGCCTACATCTGTATCGGGTAATACACTATCCTACACCGTAACCGATTTCGGGGTATTAAATAGTGGAGCGTTTGCTATCGAAGTTCAAACAGATACTACTGCACTGTTGGGAACCCCTGTTTGTTTTCATGTTACACTCAATGTTACCAATACAGCAGGATTAATAAAAACCGACTCATTATTGCATTGCTATGTGGTTGTTTCCAGTTTCGACCCTAATGATAAACGCGTTTCACCATTAAATGATATTGATATAAATGGTAATGGTTGGCTAACTTATACTATTAACTTTCAAAATACGGGTACGGCACCAGCATCAGATATTTACCTGCTTGATACCCTTGACAGCAACCTTGACTTGCAATCATTTAAACTATTAGATTATAGCCATCCGCTGCAAACGCAATTGTTAAGCACAGGAATGCTGCGGTTTAATTTTCCGAATATCAACTTGCCCGATAGCAATTCAAACGAACCATTAAGCCATGGTTATGTACAATTTAAAATCAAATTAAAATCGGGGTTGCAGGTTGGTACTCAAATTAAAAATACGGCTTATATTTATTTCGATTTTAATCAACCTGTTGTTACTAATACCACTCAAAATGTGCTTGTAAATCCAACTGCGATTAATGAAATGAGTAGTGCTCAGTACAATTTTTTCCCCAATCCGGCTAACGATGTACTTTATGTATCTATACATAAACCCGTGGCCACAACCGGTTCAATTATTATACTTGACTTGCAAGGAAGAACTGTAATCGAAGAGGCCATTTCGAAAAGCAACCCTGCAGCGGCCACTATAAATGTGAGTGGCCTTGCTAAAGGAATTTATTTTTTAAAGCTAAATGAAACCATAAAACGGTTTGTGAAATTGTAAGGCATCTAAATTAAAAAGTTAATCATCTTGCAAAGACTTTGTAATGGTGTTTATTTTTACATGTTAATCGGAATGGGCATAGGAAAAAAGTCAGGCACCGTTCAATTACTTAGAAATGAATAATTGCAAAGACTAAGCACGTACAACTATGGGCAGTTTAATTATAACACGTGTACCGGTAGGGTTATCGGTTTCGTCTTTCAGATCAATGGTTACTACACCGGTATTTGGGCTATGCGTTTGCTCTTTTATAGCCGATAAACGTTTATTAATCATATCAACTGCTTTAGAAGTATGTAATTTAAACTGATTAATGGGCTTACGGCCAACACCATTATCTTCAATTACACATTGCAACATATTATCATGCTCTTCAATTTTTATTTGAAGTATGCGGTTATCCGGTTTATGTGCCAGGCCATGCCAAATGGCATTCTCGGCAAAGGGTTGAATAATTAACGTGGGCACTTCAATGTTTTCTTCCAACAAGCTTTCATCCACATTTATCTGATAGGTAAAATTGGCATTGAGGCGTATGCTTTCTAAATCTAAATACATGGTAAGCATTTCAATTTCTTTGTCTAAACTTATTGCATTGTATTCGGCATTTTCTAACACCATACGCAACAGGCGCGAAAATTTTACTAAATACTTTTCAGTATCGGCTAAACGGTTTGCATTGAGTAAACTTAATGCCGATGCCATGCAGTTATAAATAAAGTGTGGATCCATTTGTGCGCGTATGGCACGTATTTCCAACATATTATTTAAGCGCTCTACATCCTTTTTACTTTTTGTCAATGCATCGTTAAGTATTTTTTGCGCTGCAAGGTTTTTTTGCCGCTGCCTGCTAATCAAAAACAACATTAGTCCTATTAAAGCCAATAATACTACACTAACAATAAGTGCAATAATTAATACTTGTTGGCGCTGGGTTTCGGCCTGATGTACGGCATTTTCGGCTTTTAAACGGGCATTATCTTTTTCGCGCTGCAAGGTTTCGAAACGTGTTTGTAATTCAAGCACTTCATCATTAACCATTTGTTGGTTTAAGCTGTCTTTGGCATGTTCAACTTTAAGCTGATACTCCCAGGCTTTTTTATAATTACCCAGCAAGGCCGCTAAATCACTTAAGTGTCCATAGTTTTCTGCTATTAAACTAAAGTCCTTGTTTTCTTCCTCAAGCGCCAGCGATTGATTGAATGCTGTTTCGGCTTCGTTGTAATTTTTTAATCCCACATAACACCTACCTAAAGATGTATATAAATGCGAAAGTTGTTGTACCATACCAGCCTTTTCAAAAGCGTCTTTGGCTTCAATAAAATAGGGTAAAGCTTCCTTAAATTTCTGAAGTTCAACCAGCACATCGCCTACATTACTTTTTACCATAGCAATTCTGCCTGTTGCATTTTTATTCATATACAACAAGGTACGGTTGTAATAATAAAGCGCACTGTCATATTGTTGCTTCATATAAAAGTAATTGCCCATGTTACTAACGGCATTACTCATAAGCATACTGTCGTTTGTCATTTGTGAATACGAAAAACTTAACTGGTCTTTCTTAAATGCCGATTCAAAATTGCCCTGTTTAAATTCGAGCAATGCCATACGGTTTATTGCAGCGGCCATGCCTTTGTAAAACAATTTCTTTTCAAACAATTCGAAAGCTTTCGTATAGTTCTGAATGGCCTCAGCCACTTCATTTCTGTCCGATTGAATATCGGCTTTATATAAAATAACCTGTGCCCGCATTTGCGTGTCCTTGGTTTGAAGCACCAGCTTTTCGGCCATAGTTATCACACTATCAGCCGGCACTAAATTTTTACTTTGTAAATAAATACGGCAAAACATTAAAAGTGCATCAACCTGCGCTAAAGGCATTTTATTTTTTAATGCAAAGTTGTATTCGTTTTGTGCAGCTTGTAATGCGCCTTGTGCATCGGTTTTACTTTTAAAAACGGTTATGGCATGATACCATGCTTGTTTTTGTTGATTGCTGCCCGGCCCGTTTATAAGTTTTTGCAAGCTGTCGGTTACTTGTGCTTGCACTTGCACAGTGCAAAATATAATTAAAAGTATGCAGCCGTTTTTCATGATTGATTTGATAAGATTTAAATTTTTGTAACTATTAAATAACAGGTAGTTTTAAAACTAAGGTATGTTGTGTAAAATTATTTTGGGCAGAAATAATAACTTGCGCCCGCTAAAATCAAATGTTTTTTAAATTGATTTAAGTAAAACCAACACATCGTATTACCTGTAATATTACAAATTTTAAAACCCCAAACAATTATGGCATTCGATATTGAAATGATTAAAAAGGTTTATGCTGAACTACCTCAAAAAATTGAAGCATTACGCAAACGCAGGCATTTGCCGCTTACTTTAACCGAAAAAATATTGTATGCCCATTTAGCCGATGCATTGCCCGAACAGTTTTTTACACGTGGTGTTTCTTATGTTGATTTTAATCCCGACCGGGTGGCTATGCAGGATGCTACAGCACAAATGGCACTTTTACAATTTATGCAGGCAGGTCGCAAGCAAGTAGCAGTTCCCAGTACGGTTCACTGCGACCATTTAATACAAGCCAAAGATGGCGCACAAGCCGATTTGGCCACAGCAAACAGTAAGAATAAAGAAGTATATGATTTTTTAGCTTCGGTAAGCGATAAATATGGTATTGGATTTTGGAAACCAGGTGCAGGTATTATACATCAGGTGGTTTTAGAACAATATGCTTTTCCGGGTGGTATGATGATAGGTACCGATTCGCATACTGTAAATGCAGGTGGCTTAGGTATGATTGCTATTGGTGTGGGTGGTGCCGATGCTTGTGATGTGATGGCCGGTTTGCCTTGGGAATTAAAATTCCCAAAAATTATTGGCGTAAAATTAACCGGCAGGTTAAGCGGTTGGGCATCAGCTAAAGATGTAATACTAAAAGTGGCCGGCATATTAACGGTTAAAGGTGGTACCGATGCCATTGTAGAATATTTTGGTCCCGGTGCCGATTCGCTTTCATGTACCGGTAAGGGTACCATTTGTAATATGGGTGCCGAAATAGGCGCAACTACTTCTATATTCTGTTATGATGATAAAATGGCCGATTATTTAAGTGGTACAGGCC
This sequence comes from Bacteroidia bacterium, assembly GCA_016788165.1. Lineage (GTDB taxonomy): Bacteria > Bacteroidota > Bacteroidia > AKYH767-A > OLB10 > JAEUTH01. Next base: position 63,335 of record JAEUTH010000024.1, read on the forward strand.
GTGCTGATGTAGCAGCATTAGCCAATACCGTACGTAATTATTTACGTGGCGATGATGAAGTATATGCCAATCCACAACAATACTTCGATCAGGTTATAGAAATTGATTTATCAACATTAGAGCCACATATTAATGGTCCGTTTACGCCTGATTTAGCTTGGCCTTTAAGTAAATTTGCCGCAGCGGTACGAGAAAATAACTGGCCGGCAAAACTCGAAGTGGGCTTAATTGGCAGTTGCACCAATTCATCATACGAAGATATAACCCGTGCTGCTTCATTAGCCAAACAAGCTGTTGATAATGGTATTGTAGCAAAAAGCGAATACACCATTACACCCGGCAGCGAGCAAGTACGCTATACCGTTGAACGCGATGGTTACCTGCAAATATTTGAAAAAATGGGTGGAGTGGTTTTGGCCAATGCCTGCGGCCCCTGTATTGGGCAATGGGCACGTCATACGGATGATCCCACACGTAAAAATTCAATCATCACATCATTTAACCGCAACTTTGCCAAACGCAACGATGGTAACCCCAACACGCATTCCTTTGTTGCATCGCCCGAAATAGTAACGGCACTTGCCATTGCAGGCGATTTAACTTTTAATCCGATAACCGATACATTAACCAATGCCCAAGGTATGCAAGTAAAATTAGCCGAGCCACAAGGCATTGAATTACCGCTTAAGGGATTTGAAGTTGCCGATGCAGGCTATCAGGCACCGGCATTGGATGGTAGTAGTGTACAAGTGATTGTATCGCCAACCAGCGACCGTTTGCAGCTTCTCGAACCTTTTGCAGCTTGGGAAGGAAGCAACTTAACCAACTTAAAATTGTTGATTAAAGCCAAAGGTAAATGTACCACCGACCACATTTCGATGGCAGGTCCATGGTTAAAATATCGCGGTCATTTAGATAACATCAGTAACAACATGCTTATTGGAGCTGTTAATGCATTTAACGATAAAACCGATAATGTAAAAAATCAGCTTACCGGTATTTATGGTGCTGTGCCTGCAACACAACGTGCATACAAAGCAGCAGGCATTGGTTCCATTGTAGTAGGTGACGAAAACTATGGCGAAGGATCGAGCCGCGAGCATGCAGCTATGGAACCCCGTTTTCTGGGTGTGCGTGCCGTACTTGTAAAATCGTTTGCCCGCATCCATGAAACCAATTTGAAAAAACAAGGCATGCTTGCGCTTACATTTGCTAACAAGGCCGATTATGATAAAATACAGGAAGATGATAACCTGAGCATTGAAGGCTTAACCCAATTTACACCGGGTGTACCGCTAACGTTAGTTTGCAAACATGCTGATGGCAGTACCGATAGTTTTGCGGTTAATCATTCATACAATGCACAACAAATAGAGTGGTTTAAAGCCGGTGGCGCATTAAATATTATTAGAGCCGGTGTGGCATAAAGCTTAATTTTTTCAAATAAGTTTTAGGTAAGGTTGCTCTCGATAGAACCCATGATTAAATAAACTAAAAGAATAAATATTTACTTCAACAAAGGCTGTTGCAAATTATTGCAACAGCCTTTGTGTTTTTGGATGATGCATATAGTTTAAATACTGGGTTTTTCCTCCGTTTGTAATTTAAATATTTCAAGTATTAAATTTTTTAAAACGCTTTATTCTAAGTTACACACACTTCAACCTTGTTTTACAACGCATCGCAGTGATAAAGTTTTTTTTAGGCTTGCCTAACGGCACATTTGACTTAAATTAAAATTATCACTAAAATTTAAACAAAAAAAAATCAAAAAATGAAAAATCAATTTGCAACGCTCACAGCCGTATTATTATTTACAGCAAGCATTATCCAAGCACAAACCAGTTGGAATATAACTGGTAATGCAGCCACCAACCCAATGGCTAATTTTATCGGCACAACCGATAATAAAAATTTTAATGTCCGCACCAATAACCAAACGCGTCTAACGGTTGACTCAGCCGGTAAAGTAGGAATTGGTACCACCACGCCAACCAATCTTTTAAATATTGTAAATAATGGTACCGCACATGCCTTGCGGGTTGTAAGCAGTATTCCATCAACCGCAAATGTTGAAACACAATATGTAGGATGCACCAATAATGGAAGTGGTGGTGCTATCGCCTCAAGATTCGAAGCTATGGGCGCATCTGGTAGTAATATTGGCGTTATGGCTTATGCACAAAGCGGAAATTCAAACTATGGAATTTCAACAACATGTTTAACAAGTGTGGGTCAGTTTGGTTATGGTATTTATGCTTCGGCAACTGGTGGTGGCATTAACTATGCAGGTTATTTTGCAGGCAATATTTATGGCAGTGATAGGTTAAGTATTGGTACCACTAACACCGGCTTAGCAAAAGTTAGTTTCGCAAATACCGACACCAACTTACTTTCGATGCGAGTTTACGCAAATGGTGCTAACCGGTTGGTTGTAGATGGCAAAGGCAATGTGATGATTGGCACTAATACGGCAGCTAAAGGTTATGTATTATCAGTTAAAGGCAAAGTAATGTGCGAAGAACTAAAGGTAGCTTTAAACAGTAGCTGGCCCGATTACGTTTTTTCAGATACCTATAAATTAGCTACACTCGAAGAGGTTGAAGCGCATATTAAGGAACATAAACACTTATCAGGTATTCCGGCAGCAAATGAAATGGAGGCTAACGGTTTGTCTATTGGCGAAATGCAAACCAAACTGGTTGAAAAAGTGGAGGAACTTACCTTATATGTAATTCAACTGAAGAAAGAATTAGAAACCGTTAAAGCAGGTAAATAATTTGAATCGAACACCAACTAAATCATAAAAATGATGAATAATTATAAGATAACACTGGCATTGGCTGTATGTTTATTCGGAGCACACATAGCACCTGCACAATTAGCAAACCGGCAACTCGCTACCATTGCATTACCTACAAGTAAACAAGGTTGGGTTAATTTTAGAGATGATGTAGCACTCGAGCCTGCAACGGTATTTAGTAATTACAAAGAGGCATTTAATTTGGGTGAAAACGATGAAATGAAACCGGTAAAAAGCCATACAGATGCCCTAGGTTACAATCATTACAGATTTGAGCAATACTATAAAGGCATATTAGTTTACGGAGGCGAATATATATTGCATCAAAATGCAGAAAAGAGGCTTTACTGCGCCAATGGTAAACTGGCAGTTGGCATAAATAAAGAAGTGCTGCTTCGCATAGATGAAAATACGGCACTATCCACCGCTAAACGTGCAACTGGCGCCAAATCATTTGCATGGGAATCAGATGCATTGGTACGTAAATTTGAAAGCAAGCATCATTTAAGCCATAAGCACCTGAAACCAATTGCAAGACTTATTTGGGTGCCGGTTTCGGAAACAGATTATGTGCTTTGCTACCAATTTGATTTGGTGGTATGGGAGGGAGGCATTTCAAAAACAGTATATATAAACACACTTGACGGAACAATTGTAAAAGAAATGCCGCTTAGTCATACCTGTAACCAAACAACCAATCCTACAGTATATAATGGCAATCAAACCATAAAAACAACTTACAGCAGTTTTCAAACCGATTATTACTTATTGGATGATTGTGATGCAACAGAAATTTATGTAATGGATGCACAAATTAGCGTAGGCACATCAAATGCTATTGATATTTGGAGCGGTGGTGCCAGCAACACGTTTACAGATAAACAAGGCCTTGCAGGCGCACAAACATTATGGAACTTAAAAAACAGTGTGCGTTATTTTAAAAAGCGTCATGGACGCGATAGCTATGATGGTACATCCACAAATTTAGAAGCTTTTGTACGTGCAGCTTTTCCGGTAGCAAATCAACCTAATACAGGTGCTAATGCGATGTATGAGAGTTTTTGGGAAGAGTTCTTTTTTGGATATGGGTTAAGTGATAGTGCAGCTTCTGATGATTATGTGGTGCTTGATGTTGCCGGACACGAATTTACGCATGCCGTAATAAGCGAAACGGCTGGTTTGAAATATGAACGCGAACCTGGTGCAATTAATGAATCGTTTGCAGATATTTTTGGTGAAGTAATTGAGCGATACACTTTAGGCAGTTGCGATATGTTACATGGTGTATCTTATTCTTTGCGGAATATGCTAAACCCGCAAAACAGCAGCTTTCCGCAACCTGCTAGTTATTATGATACTTTATGGGTAGCTACCAATTGTGCAAATCCCAATGTAGCAAACGATTACTGTGGCGTACATTTTAATAGCGGTGTACAAAACCGCATGTTTGCTTTGTTATGTTTGGGTGGTTCGGGCACCAATTTTTCGGGTGATAAGTATAGTGTTTTGCCTATTTCGGTTTTAAAAGCAGGAGATATAGCCTATCGCGCATTAACCGTTTACCTTACTTCAACTTCAGGATATTATGATGCACGTGAAGCTTGGATAAAGGCTGCTGAAGATTTATATGGTAATTGTTCTTTTGAAGCAATTCAAGTTGCTAGTGCCTGGCATGCTGTTGCAGTAGGGCATTCGCTAAACCAATATAATAATGGTGTTTGTGGAGTGGTGCAAGGCTCAATTGTATTTCCTTATACAGAGAGTGGTATTAACAGTGTAATTGGTGCTGAAAGCTGTTTTAATATCGTTTATCCTTCAAGCACAGGTGTTAATTATTTGGCAGGGGTATTTGTAGAATTACGTCCGGGTTTTGAAGCTAAAAGTGGTAGCAATTTTTTAGCTGCCATTAATCCATGTTCAAAAACCAATTATCGGTTAAACGAAAACGATTCAGAAAACCATGAACCAAATTCGAATCGTTTAAATACAGATATAAAATTAAAAGCAGCACCAAACCCTTTCAGCAATACATTAACTGTAAGCTTACAACTTACCCAATCTTCGGAAATAACCATACAGCTATTTGATATACTGGGTAAGCAAACGTATATAAATGAGGTAAAACAAACGCTTGATGCCGGTCAACATGAAATCAGTTTACAAACCGATTTATTGCCCAAAGGCATTTACTTGTTGCGTGTTACACACGATAACATGCAAAAAACAATTAAAGTTATTAAATAAGTATTCAACTTTATTGAGAAGCCGCTTGTATGTATGCATACAGGCGGTTTTTATTTTGTGAGAAAAAAAGGAATTATCTGTATGATTAAAATCAATTATAAAAACTCCATTGTAAACCAAAGCGCAGTGTGCGCCCGGGCAATGGATAATGCGCTGCAGCAAAATAATTTTTGCCGGTTAAGCCTGCTAAAGCATTTTCGAGTTTAATAAAAATTTTTGCAGTGCGGATACGTGCCGAGGCATAAGCATCTACATTCATATAGTTTCCCATTATTGCTGCATCTTGCAAAACAAACTGATTTAAACCGGGCATAAATCCATCGCCTTTAAATTTGGTTTGATAAAAGATATCTAAACCGGTTTGTAAAAACAAAGCCTTTTTAAAAACATAGTTTTGATAAAATAAATTAGCATGTGCATTAAAATCAGGTATGCGCATCATATCAGATGCAACATTATATTGAAACTGTGTTTGTATATGCCAGCTATTAAACTTTAAAGCTGTGGTTAAGTAAAATGCTGTATTTAATACGGCATTACTCTTTTGAAAAGGTTTGCCCAGGCTATCATAAAATATGTGATTGCTAATTTGTGATGATATTAAACCCAGCGCGTGATTTTTATATGTGGCTTGCAGTTTATATTCATTTCGTTTTACATCGCTAAAATGGTTTTGCCAGATAAAATGATTGCTGTAATAACGGTTGCTTATATAAAATGGCGTATGTACGGTATGCAATACATCGGCTTGTATGTTAGTGTGTGCGTTTTTAAATAGGTAATTGCCTTTACCTGCTATTAAATAATTGCCGGTATTACCCGCTACATTTTGTGTATAGCTAAGCTGTGCATTTAAATTTTTTAACTGATGTGTTTGCAACCTGATGGTGTATGCCAGCCTATTAATGGTGCTGTCGGTTTGCGCTTGCTTAACTTCCATAAATTGGTGTTGCAAACCCATTTCTGTTTCTATCAGTTTTTTAGCTGTAACGTGCAAAAACATTTCGTTTAAAAGTTGTTTTACGCTGGCACTGTCATTGGTTTGTGTACTATCTAAAAACGTTTCGGGCCAAAATGCACTATCGTTGCTACTGGTAAACAACTCGCCATAGGTTTGATAATTTGCACGATGGTGTAAGTAGTGTAGCGGTTTGGTGTTAATGGTAGATTTTATAAGGGTATCTTTCGTAACTACCGTATCCGTTGTAAAAGCAAAATTAAATTGCTGCATTAAAAAGCCCTGTCGGCTTCGCGTAAGCCATTGTGCATTATCTAAATTTACAGCAAGGGTTTTAGTGTCAATACCTGAGGCATCGGTCAGGCTTGTGTCTGTAACCAAACCACCATTCATATTATTATCAACCTTATTACTCACATAATTTGCCATAGCGCTATAGCGGTGATTGGTGGTTTCAAAAATTAAATAACCACTAAACGATTTTAAATCGGTGAATGCCCGTTTATAAAGTGATGGCGAAACAATACTGCTGTATTGTAATCCGGCAGCTACGTTTTTATTTAGTCGTTGATAGTGAGCAAAACGAAACCATTGCTCGCGTTTACTGCCCAAATAAAATTCCATTTGCGAATGTATGTTGCGCAACCTGTCATAACCTGTGGGCAACACATCAAACTGATAAGCACAGTAAAAGTTTTGACGGTAATCAACAAGCAGTTTATTATTATATCCCCAAAAATTATCGCGGTATGCGCTACCCATATTGCCCAAGTAGCCATAGGCTGATGCATAGTTTTTAAAATAAGGAATTAACTGTTGAAAATTTTGTAAGCCACTGTCAATAACACTGTTATCGGTATGTGCAGTTAAATGGCTTGATAAAAAAAAGGCTGAAGCCGGTTTAGGTAATGTATCGGTTTTTGTTTGGCCATTTACATTAAAGAACAAGCAAAATACAACGCAGGTACATAAAAATATAATGCGGACATTATGCAGCATGCGCATACCGTTTGTTACAAAATGTAAGTTTATGCTTGTGCAGTTGGGCCACCAAAGTTCATGGGCAAACCAAAGCCTTCGGTTTCTTTAATAGGGCCGTGCATAGATTCAAATTTCTGAATGTTATCTGCTAAGGCCGAAAGCAAGCGCTTTGCATGTTGTGGGGTAAGTACAATACGCGATTTTACTTTTGCCTTTGGTACACCGGGCATTACCTTAACGAAGTCAACTACAAACTCTGAGTTCGAATGGGTTATTATAGCCAGGTTGGTATAAATGCCTTCGGCAACATCTTCAGTTAATTCGATGTTTAGCTGGTTACCTGGATTATTTTGTTCTGACATGATATTATATTTTAAAGTAAAACTATGGTTTTATTTTTTGGGTAACTGATAACCGCGCTCTTTGGCCATTTTTTCGAGCCGGGTTTGAAATGCCGACTTTTTATTGGCAGCAGGTCTTTTTTTATTCTCCTGTATTTGCGCATGTATTTTATCCTCGTCAATAAAGGCGCGGAACAAACTTTGCTGGCCAATAGATATCATATTGGCTAAAAAGTAGTAGTAACTTAAACCGGCCGAGTAATTATTAAAAATACCTAAAAACATTACCGGCATAATGTATTGCATCCATTTCATTTGGGCATTCATGGCCGATGACATTTGCATATTAAAATGTGTGTATAGTAAGGTTGAAATGGTCATCAACAATGTAAACAAACTTACGTGGTCGCCATAGATGTAATCAATGATGGGTAGTTTGCCAAAATTCCAAATACTGTCGTAAGTTGATAAGTCGGTTGCCCATAAAAACGACTCTTGCCTTAGTTCAATACTTGCCGGAAAAAACCGGAACATGGCTATTAATATGGGCATTTGTAACAGCAATGGAATACAACCACCTAACGGGCTTACACCTGCTTTTTTATAAAGGCCCATAAGTTCTTGTTGTAACTTTAAAGGTTCTTCTTTATGCTTATCCTGTATCTCTTTTATTTCGGGCTGCAATACACGCATTTTAGCGCCACTCTTATACGCATTGTAAGTTAGCGGCAATAGCGCAACTTTAATTATAATGGTAAGTATGAGAATGATAATACCAAAGTTCAGATTAAAAGTATTAAGCCAGTTAAATACGGGTATTACCAAAAATTTATTTACCCATCCAAAAATACCCCAACCTAAGGGTACAATTTTTTCTAACTGAATGTTATATGATTTTAAAGTTTGATAATGATTGGGACCAAAATAAAACGATGATGAAAAAGTTTCATTTGTTTGATGGCCGTATGGTATGCGCACATTGGCTTGCATGTGTTTAACTATATCGGTATCGTTTTTATTTACCTGTACTGCTACAATTGCAGGTTCAAATAAATTTTTGGCAATGAGTATAGACGAAAAATACTGTTGTTTAAATGCTACCCATTTTATTTTTTCATTTAACGATTTTTGCTCGCTTTCGCTTTCGCTTAAATAATCAACTTTATCATCTGTGTATTTGTAGTAAACGGTACTTACACTGCGTTCGGCATTCATGGTAAGTTCTTGTTGCAGTAAGGCAGCTCGCCAATCAAGCTCAAGGTAGTTACTGTTTGCTGCAATTACATCTTGCACACCATGTAAGGTAATATCCATTTTTACATCAAAACTATTGCCTTGTAAAGTGTATATGTAATCAATATATTTTTCGGGTGTGGCTTCTAAACGCATTATAAACGATTGACTGCCATTGCCCGAAACTTTAAAAGATTTGCCTAAGGGTTTAAAATAAAGTGCATTGGTGCTGATTTGTTTGTTTTGTGCAAAGAAGTTTAAACCCATTGCCGATGAGTCGGCTTGATAAAGCAGCAGTGGTTTTTTATCGTGTGTGGTGTAGTTTTTTAATTCAACCTGCTCAACTTTACCACCTTGGCTATTAAGGGTAATTATAAGTTTTTCGTTTTCTAACGTAAACCGTTGTGTTGTGCCTTGGGCAGCCGTTGCAAACAAGCCTAACTGATTTACCAAATGCTGTTGTTTGGCCGAATCGCTTAGCTGCACCGTATCGGTAACCGTAATAACCTGTGTTAGTTTAATACTATCTAATGCCTGTTTTTGGGCAACCATTGCCAACGAGTCGCGCTCCATTTGTTTGCGGGCAAGCTCTTCCTTAGTAGGCGCTGTGTAATAGCTGTAACCTACCAGTACCAATGCAATCAGCACAAATCCAATAATCGAATTCCTATCCATCGTATCGTTTTAAAATTTTAGGGGGGCGAATATAAAAAGTTTCGCCTTGCTACTGACGTAACGTACGTACACCTATTGTAAGCGCTTGTTATTATTAAAAGCTTAAATACTGGTTAACAACTTTTGCTGTTAGCTATAGTTGGTAATTGTATTAACTAACCTAGTTCAGCAACTAACGATTGTTAGTTCCTAATACCGATTGTAAAATGGTATTAATTCCTGTTAAAATAACACTAAAAATTATGGCCCAAAGTAAATTGTCAACCTTAAAGCCATCCATTAAATAATCAACCATCATTACCATAATACCGTTTATAATAATTAGAAACAAGCCTAAAGTAAAAATGGTAATGGGTAAAGTAAACACAACCAAAATGGGTTTTACCAGCATATTAAGTCCGGCTAATAATATTGCAACTAAAAATGCATGCCAAGGTGCATCAACATGTACATGTGGTAACAAATAGGTGGTAAACATAATAGCCAATGTCGATATCAATATTTGGGTAAGTAGTTTCATCGTATGTGTTTAATTAAGCATCGGCACAAATAAAATTAAAAAGCTATTTCATTTTTTAATTATTAATGTATCTGAAATATTTGTTTCCCGGTTCGTTTTATTTCTTTTCACATTCAGCTCAATCATCCATTTGTTCAGAAATAAATCAAATTCGCCTTGTGTTTGAAAATGCTTGTCGGGATGGTTTACTTTTTCAAAATTCTGAATTATTGTATCCGTTTCTGCTTTAGTATAATTTGCAACACCCGGGTCAGCTACAAAGGAAGGGAAGCCTGCCATATAACCTGTGTTTTTTAAAGTTCGCAAAAAAACAGAATCGCTTGGATTTATAGGTATTACAAGCATTGTAACAGTGTTAAAGCTTCCTTTAATCCGTTGTTGCGCTTTAACTGTCATGGTTGCAAATAAAATTGCAAGAATAAAAATGCTTTTTGTTTTCCTGTTCAAGTTCATTTTTTTTAGTTTAGGAGTGATGAAATAACCAATTCATTTTGAGTTTTAGCAGTTGCATGTAAAGCTTAATGTTTTTTATCATTTGCTCGCGAATAATTTTTTATGGATACTATCACAAACCGAGTAATTGTACATGTTTAAGCTGAAATAATTTTCTTCCGCTTCACGCTTCTTCGCAATTGGTTTATGCTAAAGGCGTTACGCAATCGTCAATTTTCTTAAGCATGGTTCTCGTTGCTGCATGTGGGCATTGCTTATTGTTATCAGCCTTTTAAAGCATTTGCGTAACATCGCAAAATTTTAAATTACTTTTTTAAGTATGAATATTCATTTAATAGCCATTGGTGGTGCAGCCATGCATAATATGGCTTTGGCGTTAGCACAAAAAGGATATGTAGTAACCGGTAGTGATGATGAAATAAACGAACCTTCTGCATCTCGTCTTAAATGTGCAGGCTTGTTTCCGGATGCATTAGGCTGGTTCCCCAATAAAATAACTAAGCAATTAGATGCTGTAATTTTAGGCATGCATGCCCGTGCCGATAATCCTGAATTATTGGAAGCAAAGAAGTTGAACATTCCTATTTACTCTTATCCCGAATATATTTACGAGCAATCAAAAAATAAAACACGCATTGTAATTGGTGGCAGCCATGGCAAAACCACCATAACATCCATGATTTTGCATGTGCTTAAAAATGCCGGTGTTGACTTTGACTATATGGTAGGGTCGCAAATTGATGGATTTGATACCATGGTAAAACTTACGCAAGCCCCCATAATTGTGGTCGAAGGCGATGAATATTTAAGCTCGCCCATTGACAGGCGGCCAAAGTTTCATCTGTATAAAGCACATATCGGCTTAATTAGTGGCATTGCCTGGGATCATATAAATGTGTTTCCAACTTTTGAAAATTACGTTTCGCAATTTCGCATTTTTGCTGATGCCATACCGCCTGATGGGCAACTTATATATTGTATAAATGACGATGAAGTAAATAATGTTTGTATGAATACTGCAACCGATGCCATTAAAACCGGCTATACCATACCACCACATCAAATTAATAATGGAGTTACTTATTTGGCTGATGTAACCAAAAGTGTAGAAACACCTTTAAACTTTAATATTCCGCTGCAAATATTTGGCAATCATAACCTGATGAATTTAGAAGGCGCACGATTGGTTTGCAAAGCCATTGGTGTAGAAGCTGCCGTTTTTTACAAGCATATTCAAATTTTTAAAGGTGCAGCAAAACGGCTTGAAAAAGTATGGCAACAAGGCAGTTTTATTCTGTATAAAGACTTTGCCCATGCACCTTCAAAAGTATTGGCAACTACACAAGCTGTTAAACTGCAATTTTATCAATACAAAATAGTTGCTTGCTTAGAATTGCATACATTCAGTAGCTTAAACGATGCATTTTTATCTCAGTATAATCAAACACTGGCAGCAGCCGATATGGCTTTTGTTTATTACAACCAACAAACTATTGCACATAAAAAATTAAATCCCATATCAACAGAAACCGTTGCAACAGCCTTTGGTATTTCGGCCAAACAGGTATTTACACAAACGGATGCTCTAATTTCGAACTTGATTGCACTTGGTACAGAAAAAACAATTTTATTAATGATGACTTCGGGTACATTTGATCGCCTCAATTTTGAAAGCTTGGCAAAACAATTAACAGCAAGTAATTAAAACCATACACCTTACAAAACAATAAATTCAAAAAAAATTATGAAACGTATTTTTTATGTAGTACTAGTATCATTCATTTTAGGATACAACAGTCAGGCACAAGTATCTTTTATAGATAACAATTGGGAAACGGCATTTGCCGAAGCACGTAATACAAACAAGTTTGTATTTGTTGATTGTTACACGGATTGGTGCAGTTGGTGTAAAGTAATGGATAAAAATACTTTTAGTAACACTGAAGTAGGTAGCAACATGAGCGAAAAATTTGTGGCACTTAAATTAAATATGGAAAAAGGCTATGGTATTAATGTGGCAATGAAATACGGTGTTTCTGCTTTTCCATCATATTTGGTTTTAAACGCTGAAGGATATTTGATAAAAAAATTAATGGGCTACATGGAGGTGCAGCCCTTTTTGCAATCACTAACATCCATACTCGAAAACCCAACACCCATAAATGGTTACAGCAATTCCATCAAAACCGATTACCCTTTGTTTTATACCTACACGTTTGATGGAAACAAAGAAACACCCCGGCCCGCAGCCGAAGAGGTTTACAAATATTTAGATACCCAAACCGATTTATTAAACGAAACAAACTTCAACATTTTAAAGCGTTATCAGATTAATGAAAAATATGCACAGGTTATTTTAAATCAATATGATAACTACAAACAAATGTATGGTGACGAAGCCAATGATTTAATTGAAAAAGTAATAGATGTAAAACTCGAAACTGCTATTGCCAATAAGAGCTTGGAGCAATTAGCACTGGTAGTTGATTTGCCACACAAATATCAGTTGGCCAATGCATCCGAAACAGAAGTGAATCTTAAAGCTCAATACTACTTAGGTATTAACGATTGCGATAACTATGCACTTACAATCAATCAATTTGTCGAATCGCAAAATGAAGTAATGCCTGCAACACTAAATAGTTATAGCTGGACCGTTTACGAAAAATGTAACAGTAAAAAATCTATCGATTTAGCCCTTGTATGGATTGAGCGTGCCTTATCAAAAGAAGAAGACTATGCCAGTATGGATACCTATGCGGCTTTGTTGTATAAAGCTAAAAACTACAGCAAGGCAAAAACCATTGCCGAAAAGGCAATTAAGATAGGAACTGCCGATGGCGAGGACGTTAGCGAAACCCAAAAACTATTGGCCAAAATAAATGCAGCATCCATTAAAAAGTAAATAGATTGAAAACCATTTTTGGCAAGCATCAGTTTGCAATTTATAACTGATTTAATTAAAGGGTTTTTCCCTTATAATTTCAGGGTTTACATGCTTGATTTGGGGCAACTTGATACGACATATTTGTACGGTCATATTAAACTATTCAAATCTAACAAAACCATGAAAGCAAACCATAAAACACAAGCCGGCAAATACTATAACTTACTTGCCATTACAACAACCATATTGCTTTTGGTAACAAACGCAATAACCATAAAAGCAGAAGCTGTTTATGAGTTTCAAAATGCAACATCTGTTGTAACAACGCCTGCAAACAAAGTGTATGTAACAGGCTATAAAAACTTATTTGGCACCAATACTGAAATTGTAACTCAGGTTTACACCAATAAGGGCACCTTGATTAACGAAGTAGTTAATAAAAATAACAATGCCGAATTGCACAATGACCAACCTTATAAAGTATTGGCCGATGCAAACAATAATATTTATGTATGTGGTCATGAATTTATTGACGATTTATTTGGTTATGAGGTAGTACTTATCAAGTACGATGAAAACCTTAACCAACTTTGGAAAATGGTGCTTTATACATCGGAGCATTATGCTGACGAAGCCCGTGGTATTGCTATTGATGGCTTAGGCAATATTTGCATAACAGGCATACAACGCCATTTCGAAAACTTTAGCAAAGTTTTTTTGTATAAGATTAATCCAGCAGGCGAAGTAGTTTACTACAGCAATCTGCCAAACGATTTTGATAATAAAATTGAAATGGTTAACAACCTGATAGCAGATAAGGATGGTAATGTGATTATATGTGGTACAGCCTCTAATCCTTTAAGAGCAACACGATTTTTTACAGCCAAATTTGATGTTGCAGGTGCTTTAAAATGGAAACGATTTAACGATTGCACTACTGAAAAGTTTAACGATGAAGCTTTTGCATTATCGTTTGATAAATGGGGCAACATTTTGGTGGCTGGCAGCAGCGAAATTAGCTTCGATAATGCAGTACCTATGGTAGTTAAATATAATCCCGATGGTATTTTAACCTGGTGCAAAACCTTACCCAGCGAAACTTCAGGCAGGGCAGGTGCATGGGAATTACTATCCGATAAACAAGGCAATATTTTTGTGGTTTCGTTTTTTAACTCTGCCAAATTTATAAACGACCATTTTTATGCCTATAAACTTAATTCGTTTGGTACACAGCAATGGATGCGCAGTTTACCAGGTGTATTTAATCACACTACTTTGGTTGCCGATAGCTTACTGTTTATTGCCGGCAGCAATGCAACTAATGAGGCTACACTTACTATTATTTCAACATTACATGGCATTAAAAAAGGAGTTTATAATAAATCCGAAATTCATGGCGATAGCAAAAGCACACGGTTTTCAACCTACCAGTCAATGACTTACAATGCCGAAACCAATACCATTGTATTATGCGGTAAAACCGAAAACTGCGGCCAGATGAATTATTGCGAGTCAAACTGGTTGGTTAGTTTTTATCCGCAGGATATGGAGTTTTCAGGAAATTTAAATTTAAAAATTTCGGAAACCAAAAATTAAAACATTGGTCAAATAATAACACAAAGGCCGTTTCATATTACAGAAACGGCCTTTCTGTTTGCAAAATCAAATTTGATATTATTTGCACAAAACCCAATAGTTGGTTAGGTAATAAAACTAAAATATTGTTTTCCCCAAACCGTTACTAATTACTAAACGGGTTAACAAAAACTGAATTATGTGTGGTTTTGTACTATTAGGTATTAATCTTACTTTCGCCCCCCTTAAAAAAACGAGTATCACCTTCAAATTAAACGTGCATAGCAATGAGGCAACTAAAAATCACCAAATCAATTACCAACAGAGAAAGCCAGTCGTTAGAAAAGTACTTACAGGAAATTGGTCGTGAAGAATTAATAACAGCCGAAGAAGAAGTTCGATTAGCACGTAAAATCCGCGAAGGCGACCAAACTGCACTTGACCGATTAACCAAGGCGAATTTACGTTTTGTGGTATCTGTTGCCAAACAATATCAAAACCAAGGATTAAGCTTGCCCGATTTAATTAATGAAGGCAACTTAGGCTTAATTAAAGCAGCCAAAAGATTTGATGAAACGCGTGGTTTTAAGTTTATTTCTTATGCCGTTTGGTGGATTCGTCAATCAATCTTACAGGCACTGGCCGAACAGTCGCGTATTGTGCGCCTTCCATTAAATCAGGTTGGTTCGTTAAATAAAATTAGCAAGGCATACAGTAAATTAGAACAAGAGTTTGAACGCGAACCATCTCCGGACGAAATAGCCAAATTACTGGAGCTCCCTACTGAAAAAATATCGGATACGATGAAGGTGTCGGGTAAACATGTAAGTATGGATGCGCCATTTGTGCAAGGAGAAGACAATAGTTTGTTGGATGTATTAGAAAACAGCGATTCGCCCCGTGCCGATAATTTTTTAATGAATGAGTCGCTTCAAAAAGAAATTGAACGATCATTAAATACTTTAACTGAGCGCGAACGCGAAGTAATAAAGTTGTTTTTTGGAATAGGTTTGCCACATGGTTTAACTTTAGAAGAAATAGGTGCAAAGTTCGACCTTACCCGTGAGCGTGTTAGGCAGATTAAAGAAAAAGCTATCAGACGTTTACGCCATAAGTCGCGTAGTCGTTTACTAAAAGCATACTTAGGTTAATAATAAGTCCGGTTTTGCCGGACTTTTTTTTATAACCTTATTGTATATTTTACACTAAGTTTTACCTTTCAAAATATAATTTAAAATTAAACATATTTATCTCAATTATTAATCCATAACATAACAACAATTGCTATGAGCACAAAAGTAAAAGGATACGAAGAGCAGCTATTTGATTGGATACAATTAGAAAAAGCTGCAATTGATTTAATTCAAATAACAGGTACTTTGTTTTATGATAAGTCTGTAGAGATTATCATTTTCCGCAACCAGATGGTTGACCGCAGTGCCAGTGAAATAATAAACCTGCATCACTATGCAAAAGACATTGTTAAAAAAGACATATCGGTTTTAGACTCATTGGCAATTGCTTCTGAAATGCTTAAACTCGATTTAGCACCAGCGCGCATTGATATTGGCCGATTGGCGTTTGAGTGGAGTAATGAAAAGAAAAACTTTAAAAATGTTGCAGCTTTTGTAAGCGATAAATTATCAGGTTTTATTGGTAAGGACAAACATAAGATAACGCCTAAAGATGTAATTTTATATGGCTTTGGCCGTATTGGCCGCATTGTAGCACGCGAACTTATTTCGCAAGCCGGTAAAGGCGAGCAATTGCGTTTACGTGCTATTGTAACGCGCGATAAAAGCGATAAAGATTTAATCAAACGCGCTGACTTATTGCGTCAGGATTCAGTACATGGCCCATTTCCGGGTACCGTAATTGAAGATTTAGAAAACAAAGCCCTTATTATCAATGGGCATACCGTACACATGATATCGGCCAAAAACCCCGAAGACATTGATTATACATCGTATGGTATTTTTGATGCTTTGGTTATTGACAATACCGGTATAGCCCGTAATCGTGAAGAGTTAAGCAAACATCTATTAGCAAAAGGCGTTGGTAAAGTATTATTAACCGCACCGGCCGAAGGCGATTTGCCAAACGTAGTTTATGGTGTTAATCAATATATGTGTTCGCCTGACGATAAAGTTTTTTCGGCAGCATCATGTACAACCAATGCTATTGTACCGGTTTTAGCTGTAATAAATAAAACGATGGGCATAGAACGCGGTCATGTTGAAACCATACACTCATACACCAACGATCAGAATTTATTGGATAATTACCATAAAAAATACCGCAGAGGCAGAAGTGCAGCATTAAACATGGTAATAACCGAAACCGGTGCCGACAAAGCCGTTACCAAAGCCATACCCGAACTTGCAGGCAAAATGACCGGTAATGCCGTGCGCGTACCAACTCCCAATGTATCGTTGGCTATTTTAAATTTAACCGTAAGTAATAAAGTAACCAAGGACGAAGCCAATCAAATATTACGCGAAGCTGCATTAAAAGGTGACCTGGTTGAACAAATAAACTATTCAATAAATAATGAATTGGTAAGTACCGATTTAGTA
The DNA here is from genome assembly GCA_016788165.1 of Bacteroidia bacterium. Classification (GTDB taxonomy): domain Bacteria; phylum Bacteroidota; class Bacteroidia; order AKYH767-A; family OLB10; genus JAEUTH01. The sequence continues at coordinate 80,581 of JAEUTH010000024.1, forward strand.
GGTAACCCATGCTCATCTATAGTAGATAGCCCGGCAACCTTGGTTAGTAAGGATGGTAAAAACCTGATTCTTTATGTTTGGTATGATAACGAATATGGATACAGCCGTCAGGTTATTCGTTTCAGTAAGTATATTAGTAATGTAATTCGACTTACTTACTATTAAAAAATAAATTCAAGCATAAAAGCCATCAGCACATATAAAGCCTTGTGTTGGTGGCTTTTTTATATCATTAATTTACCTGATTAATTAAAATACAGCTTCTTATAATATCACATACTAAAAACCAGTTTTAATATTGGTATTTTCGCCAAATCTTTCAACCTAACTATTCAAAATAAATAGTTGGTACAACATTTTTTATTTCAAAATTTATTTCAAAAGTGATAACTCCCGAACAAGTTATAGATGCATTACGTAATGTAAACGACCCCGATTTAAAAAAGGATCTGGTAACCTTAAACATGATACAAGATGTTGCAGTTAACGACCTTGAGGTTTCGTTTACAGTGGTATTAACTACACCGGCATGCCCCATGAAGGAATTTATTAAAAACGCATGCATCAATGCAATTATTCATTATGTTGATGCATCGGCCCGGGTTACTGTAAACTTAACAGCTCAGGTTAACACAAACCGGACCGGAGAAAGTGATTTACCGGGTGTTAAAAATATTATTGCTATTGCCAGTGGTAAAGGTGGTGTAGGTAAAAGTACAGTTGCCGCTAATTTGGCTGTGGCATTGGCACAAACAGGAGCCAGTGTAGGTTTGGTAGATGCCGATATATACGGGCCCTCGCAACCGCTCATGTTTAACGCAACACATGAACGCCTGTTTGTAAAAGAAGTTAATGGCTGGCAAGTAATGGAACCGGTTGAACGTTATGGTGTAAAGTTATTATCAATTGGCTTTTTAACCGACCCCGATCAGGCAATAGTTTGGCGTGGACCAATGGCATCAAAAGCCCTACGTCAGTTGTTTTTTGATGCAAATTGGGGCAATTTGGATTACTTGCTTATTGATTTACCTCCCGGTACCGGTGATATCCACTTAACATTGGTATCGGCCGTGCCGGTAACCGGTGCCGTAGTTATAAGCACCCCACAACAAGTTGCATTAGCCGATGCACGTAAAGGTATCGGCATGTTTACAATGCCAAACATACAAGTACCCGTTTTAGGTCTAATTGAAAACATGGCATTTTTCACACCACTTGAGTTACCGGACAATAAGTATTATATATTCGGTAAAGACGGTTGTAAAAATTTGGCCAGCGAAATAAATGTTCCATTCTTAGGCGAAATTCCGCTGGTACAAAGTATTTGCGAAAGCGGTGATAAAGGTATGCCCGTAGTTTTAGACGATAACAATCCGGCATCAATTGCATTTTACCAGGTGGCGCGTAATGTAGCGCAACAAGTGGCCATTCGTAATGCACATTACAAGCCTACGCAACGTGTAGCTGCTAGTGGCTATTAACCTGTATATTAAACGATGTAATCCGACTATGAAACAAGATAAAAAAGCAATGGAATTATTAAATAGAATAGAGGAGGCCTTAGCTCAAATAAGGCCTTATCTGTTAGCTGATAATGGCGATATAAAATTGGTTGAAGTAGTTGATGATAAAGCTTATGTAGCTTTACTGGGTGCCTGCAGTAATTGCAACATGAGTATGATGACGATGAAGGCCGGGGTTGAGCAAGCCATACTTAAATCGGTGCCCGAAATTAAATCGGTATTAGTTGTTGCAACAGAAACCACGCAGTAAGTACAAACGCTTTACGATGTTATAATATATCATCATCTGTTTGTATTTGATTCTGAAACCGAAATCAAACTATAAGCTTCGGCTTTTGCGGCAAACATTGGTTTTACAGTTTGCCAAACCTTTTTAAAAAAATCGGAATAGCGATAGTGATTCAAATCGTTTTCCGATTGCCAACGGCTCAACGTAAAAAAAACATTTTCATCCTTTGCATCATTAAATAACTGCAAATCAATACAGCCATTAAATTGCTTAATGTTATGTTGGGCATTACCATAAAAATCGGCAAAGGATTTACGGTGTTGTGGCTCAATAGTTAACTTTACTATCCTTACGATCATTAAATTCAACTCTTATATTATTACTGTGTTTGTAGCCCAACAATTTATCGGCACTGGCATTGTTTATGGCAATTTCTAAAAAACCTGCTTCATTAAACAACGCTACAATTTCGCCTTGTTCAACATCCGTGTACCACTTGCTAATAGTACGAATTTGAGTGCCACGTACACGCAATTGAATTTCGAATGGCCGGCTGTTGCGCAAAAATTCAAATACACTTGCTTCGATATTGGTTATCAAATTACCATAAGTATCAATATAAATAATTTGCCCAAGTATAAAATCGGCTTCGGGGCTTGGTACCAAAAAGCTTCGTTCTAACCAATTATTAATTGGGCTGGCTATGGTTTCAATAGATTGCTTTGAAACAATACAATTGGCAATTTCGGCCAAATGTTTATAATTAAAACGTGCATCAGGTTCGAAATTATATTGATATAATTTTGTGGGTACATTATCCAAAAACATTGAAAACACACCACTGTTAAAGCCAACAAAATAGTGCTGCTCATATTCAAACACCAATAAATTATTTGTATAGAAACCTTCGGTATCAATACCCACAAAATGAATGGTGCCCACAGGAAAATGATACCAGGCATTTTTTAAATTATAAGCAGCCGTGCCAATATCACCCCGGGGTATAATATGCGTTACATCAACAAAACTAATTTGTGGTAAAAGATTAATTACGGCACCTTTTAATGCAGCTACAAAAAAATCGCGCAAGCCCCAGTCGGTTGTTAATGTGATTATTGTACTCAATGCAAGTGATAATAAATTTGTTTCCTAATTTGAAATTGAAAAAGGGCAGTCATTAAAAAGGTTCAAATGTATTTACTTACAAATAAAATGTATCGTTGTTAGGGCATTTTTATAACATTGATGGTTGTTTAATAAATGTGCTTATTAGTTTTGCGCCTTTAAGCATCTTCTAAAACATTATACTATTGAAAGAACTTTTAATTCCAACTGATTTTAACAACCATGTTGATTTTTATGGACCCAACGATTTGCATTTGCAATTGCTACAACAAAAATTTCCGGGTTTAAAAATTATAGCACGAGGCAATACACTTAAAGCTTTAGGCGATGTGCAAAGCTTATCGGCCTTTACGAATACCTTTGATGAGTTGGTTGAAATTTTCGAGCGAAGAGGGCGATTGCTTTTGCCCGAAGTAGAGCAAGTTTTAAAAATTAAGGACAATCAAAATTCACAACCAAACGATTTAATTAGTGATGTATTGGTATATGGTCAACATGGCATAATTGTAAAAGCACGCACAGCCAATCAGCGAAAAATGGTGGTTAGCAGTCAGATAAATGATATCATATTTGCTATTGGGCCGGCCGGAACCGGTAAAACTTATACAGCAGTTGCATTGGCTGTAAGGGCATTAAAAAATAAAGAAATAAAAAAAATTGTGCTATGTAGGCCTGCCGTTGAAGCAGGTGAAAATTTGGGATTTTTGCCGGGCGATTTAAAAGAAAAAATAGATCCGTATTTACGGCCATTATATGATGCGCTTTATGATATGATACAAGGCGATAAGTTGAAGAGCATGATTGAAAACAGAATTATAGAAGTGGCGCCATTGGCTTTTATGCGCGGTCGTACATTGGATAATGCATTTGTGATTTTAGATGAAGCACAGAATGCAACACAAAGCCAGTTAAAAATGTTTTTAACGCGCATGGGGCCACATGCAAAGTTTATTGTTACAGGCGATATTACACAAATTGACTTACCGCGTAATCAACCCAGTGGATTGCCTCAGGCTCTTGAAAAATTAAAAGATATTAAAGGTTTAGATATTATTTATCTTGACGAAACGGATGTAGTACGTCACAGATTAGTGCGAGATATTATTGCAGCCTACAACAAATAATTTTAAAAGCGACATGATTCAAACTTTTCATTTTACAAATCAGCAAAGCGTTTATAACGGAAAAGTACGCGATGTATATAGTATTGGCAATAAACATTTGGTAATGGTGGTAAGCGATAGGGTAAGTGCCTTTGATGTGGTGTTGCCGCGCCTGATTCCATACAAAGGGCAGGTACTAAATCAAATGGCTGCTTACTTCTTAGATGCAACCAAACACATAGTTCCCAATTGGGTGTTAGCCGTACCCGATGCCAATGCTACAGTGGGACTTCGATGTAAACCATTTAAAATAGAAATGGTGGTACGCGGCTATTTAGCGGGTCATGCTGCACGTGTTTACAAAAGTGGTTTACGTACTATTTGCGGAGTTGCTTTGCCCGATGGTTTACGTGAAAACGATCGTTTGCCAAATCCCATTATAACACCTACCACCAAAGCTGATGCCGGCCATGATGCAGATATAAGTAAAGACGAAATTATTGCCAAAGGCCTGGCAAGTAAAGATGAATATGAGCAAGTAGAAAATTACACCTTGGCGCTATATGAACATGGTGTAAAAATGGCGGCTCAAAAAGGATTGTTGTTAGTTGATACCAAATATGAATTTGGCAGTTTGGATGATAAAATTCTTTTGATGGACGAAATTCATACGCCTGACTCATCGCGTTACTTTTATGCCGATGGCTATGAACAAAGGCAAATGGCAGGCCACGCACAAAAACAATTATCTAAAGAGTTCTTGCGTCAATGGCTTATTCAAAATGGATTTCAAGGATTGGAAGGGCAACAAGTACCTTTAATGACTGATGAAATTGTGAACGAAATAAGTAACCGTTATATCGAATTATACGAGTCAATTACAGGTTTGCAATTTGTAAAAGCTGATAACACCAATATGCAGTTACGTATTGAAAGTGCTGTAAATAAATATTTAGCCTGCTTGTAAATTGTTTTATTAATTGTTGGGTTAATTGTTGATTTTTTAAAGCGTACAGCAGTTTTTTTATGGCTAAAAATTATTCATAAAATACGAACACTTTTATCAACAAAGCCAATAAAATTGGCTGTTTTCAGCCGCTTAGTAAATTAGATATTTAACCGTTTTTAAATACGTGTTTGCCAAATAAATGTAATGGTTAATAAGCGTAAAAATATTTTTGACGCACCTAAACAACCCAACATTTATTATGAAAAAACTTATTTTAATTGCCTGCTTCTTTATTGGATATACTGCACAGGCGCAAACCGTTTTATTTAATGGAACGCCTGTTATGGGCGATACCGTTTACATCAAAAAAAACAGCAACAATTATTTGTCAATTGACTACGTAAAACCAACCCATGGTATTTATCAGTTTCAGGCATTAATGAATGCTGAACCAATTTCATGCGGCAGTCAAAATGGTACCTTGCATGTAAATGAAAAAGGCCGCTATAAAATGCGTATGATTTGGTACCATGATAACACAGCAGAAATATTTTTTAAAAAATTAATCTACGTAAAGTACATCAACTAAAATCAATTTCCATTACAAACCAAAAGAAAGCTGCCAAACCACAGGTAGCTTTTTTTATATCTGATTAAAAATTAAAGTGCTTTATTAAAACAACAACACCGGCTACCAGCATTGTTTTATAGTATAAGTTTTAGAATTGAAAACACCTTCGGTTTTATTTTTAAGCCCTATAAAAAATTGTGCTAATGGTGCCGTGGGAGCTAATAAAATAATTTCAGTGTTGTTGATTGTTTTTTTGCCAATACCCATGCCAATATAAAAGCATTGCTCATTTGCATAAATTAGGCTGCCTAATGTCGGCAAGTCATTTATGGCAACAGGCAAGGCCTCCGCTTGTTTACTTTGATTTTGAGCTACTATCAGTTGCTGATGATGCATGGCTACCTGTTGTTGCAAAATGGCTTTTGAAGTATCATGTTTATCGCCTGCTGTACTTTTGCTTTCATTATTGGCTGCAAGCTGTAAATCGTTTATAGTTTGTTTTAAAATAAAAATCTGTTGCAATACGATTTCTACACATACATTTTTAATGGCATGCTTTAAATTTAATGCATCAGCATTGTTTTGAATTAACAGCAATTGTATAAACGATATTGAATATTAAAAGCTTAAAAAGCAAAAATGGCGTGCCTGGTTTTGATGGCACACCATTTTAAACTTGCATAACCTTTATGTAGGTTACTAGTAGCGGAGACGGGAGTTGAACCCGTGACCTCAGGGTTATGAATCCTGCGCTCTAACCATCTGAGCTACCCCGCCAGGTAATTAAACGTTTGAAAAGACTTATGAATACTGACTTTTACTTAAAACGTTTTTTTTTCGAGGGCGCAAATATATAAGAATATCAATTGCCCAAAAAAATGATTTTGTTTGTTATCAGAAATCAAATCAAATGGCTAGAGTTACAATAGATATAACGGCCCCTGTAATTTTTAAAACCATCGTTACGGTACGCATAACTGATATAAACTATGGTGGTCATTTAGGTAATGATAAGGTTTTAAGCATTATGCACGAAGCCCGAATGGCTTTTTTAAACAGTATGCATTACTCTGAAATGGATGTTGAAGGTGTTGGATTGATTATGGCCGATGCAGCCATAAAATTTATAAGCGAAGCATTTTATAACGAGCCGTTATTGGTCGAAATTTCGATTGAGAATATTAGCAAGGTTTCATTTGAAATGTTGTATCGCTTAAGATGCAACCAGCGCATGGTTGCTTTAGGCAAAACAGGTATGGTGTTTTTTAATTACCAAACGCGTAAAGTTAGTGTATGCCCCGAGGCATTTGTTTCAAAAATAAAGCTACTTCAGGTTTAGGTTTGTATTACACCAACGTTGTATCTTTTTTCTATGGGCGCATGGTTTGCTGCTTCAATGCCCATGCTTATCCAGGTTCGTGTATCGGCCGGGTCAATTATTGCATCAACCCATAAACGCGCTGCTGCATAATATGGCGACAATTGTTTATTGTATGTGGCTGTAATTTTTTCTAACAGTTCGGCTTCTTTTTCAGGGCTTAATGTTTCGCCTTTAGCTTTTAAGGTGGAGGTAGTAATTTGCAAAAGTGTTTTTGCTGCCTGTGCACCGCCCATTACAGCAATACGTGCAGTTGGCCAACCAACAATCAAACGTGGGTCGTATGCTTTGCCACACATAGCATAATTGCCTGCACCATAACTGTTGCCAATTATGATGGTAAATTTAGGCACTACGGCATTACTCATTGCACTTACTAATTTAGCTCCATCTTTAATAATGCCACCATGCTCGCTTTTACTGCCTACCATAAAGCCTGTTACATCTTGTAAAAAAACCAATGGTATTTTGCGTTGATTGCAATTCATTATAAAGCGTGCAGCTTTATCGGCACTATCGCTATAAATAACGCCTCCAAATTGCATTTCGCCTTTTTTGTTTTTTACTACGGTACGCTGGTTCGCTACGATGCCCACAGCCCAACCATCTATGCGGCCAATACCGCAAATTATGCTTTGTCCATACTTTTCTTTGTATTCATCAAACTCGCTGTTATCTAATAAGCAATTAATTATTTGATGCATGTCGTATTGCTTATCGCGTGTATTGGGTATTATGTGGTAAACGTCATTTACATCATTAACGGGTAGCTTGCTTTCAACCCGGTTAAAGCCTGCTTTTGGGTTTGCACCTAATTTCGAAAATATGCTTCGTATATAATCTAAAGCACTTTCATCGTCTTTATATTTATTATCGGTTACGCCACTAATTTCGCATTGAGTGGTTGCGCCACCTAAGGTTTCATTATCAATATCTTCGCCAATAGCTGCTTTTACCAAATAAGAACCGGCTAAAAATATGGAGCCTGTTTTATCAACAATCATTGCTTCATCGCTCATAATAGGCAAGTAAGCACCACCGGCAACACAGCTTCCCATAATGGCAGCAATTTGAATTATGCCCATAGCACTCATTACGGCATTGTTTCGAAACATGCGTCCAAAGTGTTCCTTATCCGGAAAAATTTCGTCCTGCATAGGTAAATACACTCCGGCACTATCTACTAAATAAACAATGGGTAATTTGTTTTCAATACTTATTTCCTGAGCACGCAAATTCTTTTTAGCTGTTAACGGAAACCACGCTCCGGCTTTTACAGTGGCATCGTTGGCAACAACAATACATTGCACACCAGCTATATAACCTATCATAACTACTACGCCACCACTGCAACAGCCACCATGTTCAACATACATACCATCGGCAACAAAGGCCCCAATTTCAATACGGGGCTTGTCTTTATCGAGCAGGTAATCAATACGCTTGCGGGCAAGCATTTTATTTTTTTCTTTTTGTTTTTGGGCTGCTTTTTCGCCACCACCTTTATAAGTTTTATCTAACTTAAACTGTAATTCGCTTAACAGCGTTTTCATGCTGTCTTCGTTTATGTTTTGTTCTAAATTCATACAAATATGGGTATGTGCAGTATGCCAAAAATAAAAACTGTTTCGAATTTTATTGCTTTAACTTTCGCTGTAAAATGGTTTTATGATGTGCCTTTATCAATTATTAAAAGTCGGGGCCATCGTCATTAATTTTTGAGCCGCGTGTCATACGTTCGGGCTCGTGTCGTTGTGTTATCAGGCCTGATTGGTCGCTATAATCAAACTCGAAATCGGTAAACTTGGTAAGGTGTCCAATAAAACGAAGGTTTACACTTTGTAGTGAGCCATTTCGGTTTTTAGCTACAATAATTTCGGCAAGGCCTTGTGTGTTTACACCATCGGCATCTTGTGTTTGATCATAATATTCGGGTCGGTAGATAAACAATACCATGTCGGCATCTTGTTCGATTGCGCCCGATTCGCGTAAGTCGCTAAGCATGGGCTTTTTGGGGCCTCCGCGTTTTTCAACTTCACGACTCAACTGACTTAAACAAATAATGGGTATATCTAATTCTTTGGCAATTGCTTTAAGTGTACGCGATATAATAGAAATTTCCTGCTCGCGGTTACCGGCACGTGTATCGCCTGTTTGCATCAACTGTAAATAGTCAATTATTATAAGTTCTATCTTTTTTTCGGCAACCAGTCTTCGGCATTTGGCACGTAAATCAAAAACGGTTAATGCCGGTGTATCGTCAATATAAATAGGCGCTTTTTCGAGCGGACTAATTTTGCTGTTTAGTTGTTGCCATTCGGCATCGCTTAAATTTCCTTTACGTAATTTTTCGCTGCTTATTTCGGTTTCGCTGGCTATAAGCCTGTTTACTAATTGCAGTGACGACATTTCGCAACTAAAAAATGCAACCGGTTTATTAAACCTAAGCGCAGCGTTGCGTGCCAACGATAATACGAATGCCGTTTTACCCATACCAGGGCGTGCTGCTGCAATAATCAGGTCGGATTTTTGCCAGCCACCGGTTACCCTGTCTAATGATGTAAAGCCGCTGGGTATGCCACTTAAACCTTCGGGCATGGTGGCAGCATGTTCGTATTCCTTTATTGCTTTACTTATTAAGCCTTGTAGGCCATCGTACTTTTTACGCAGGTTGCCTTCGGCAATTGCAAACAGGTTTTTTTCGGCACGGTTTAAAAGTTCAATTACATCGCTGGTGTCTTCATACGCTTCGCGTGATATATCGGTGCTGATGCGGATTAACTCGCGCTGAATAAACTTTTGAATAATTATTCGTGCATGAAACTCGATGTTGGCAGCACTGGCAACTCTATTGGTAAGTTGGGCTATATAATAAGGGCCACCCACAAACTCAAGCGTGCCTTCGCTTTTTAAGTGTTGTGTTACGGTAAGTATATCAACCGGCTTGGCGCCATGAAACAAATCGTGTATGGCCTGAAATATGAGTTTATGTGCTTCGCTGTAAAACACATCGCCATGCAATACATCAATAATTGAGTTTACTGCATTTTTTTCGAGCATTAATGCGCCTAACACAGCTTCTTCAACATCAAGCGCCTGCGGGGGTAATTTGCCTAACTCCAAAGCCGGCAATGTATTACCCGTTTTGGCAATTTTGCGTTTTATGTTTTTTATGTTTTCTGATCCGGTTGACATGAATCAATTTCTAAATAAGATTGCAACTGATTTTTAAAAAGGGACACGAAAGTATTAATGTACTCGGTTACTACCATTTATTTATTAGTTTATTTTTTTTTCCACAATGTTGAATCGGCAACAAAAAAAACAGAATGCGCCATTGGTAACATTTACGTACATTATTAACATTGCATTTCATAAAACGTCCCCCTTGTATTAGACTTCTTCTGTTAATAAAAATTGGTTAAGCTTTTTATTTTTACCAGTGAGTGGTCAAATTTGTACCGGTTTATTAATACAATGATTACACAAATTTATTTGCTCCATGCTTGCTTTATAAGCGTTTTTATTGCTTTGGTTTTTTGTTGCATAAATCAAATTTGGTGTAATGTTAATTGCAATAAGTATGGTATATATGTAACACTACTTTGTTATGGTTTTGGGTTAGTGTTATTGCACGGTGCTTTAAAATTTAAAACAATACAAGCACATATTACTGTTGCATTTTATCTTCTAGTATTAGTTCAGGTGGCGATACTGTTTTTTCTAATGATTTATAAATGGAAAATAATTTTAAAAAACACTTCGCCTTGGTTTTTGGTAGGGATTCATGCATTTAGGGCCGCATTTGCTGTTTTACTGTTTTGTTATTATAAAAATGCAAAAGTGCCGGCCGCTTTAACGTGGTTAGGTTTTAATTACGATATTTTGGTGGGCTTATCGGCAGTTATTATTGCGTATTACTTACGTTTAGGTGTGCCGTTATTTACTAAAAAAATTTTTTTAATCGTATGGCATTTTTTAGGGTTAGTAAGTATTTTAGTTTTGTTGGTTACCATAGCTTTCTATGGCAATAATGTTTTTACAATAGGGTTATTATTTTTATTTCCGGCTTGTTTAATACCGCTCATTGTTGCTTTGCATGTTTTGGGCATTATTCAAAGTTACAAGCAATGGGCTTATGTATTACCCGTTGATTACGATTAAAAAAGCCCCATAATTATTAACTACAGGGCTTTTTTGTTTGCTATGTTTTTAGTTGATTAGTTGCCAAACAATTTCCCAATCATACCACCAATACCACCACTGTTACCACCAATTTTTGTTACAATATCTTGTAAGTCAAAACTGTTGTCGTTAGCATCGTTGGTTTTATTTACCAGGCTGTTTAAAATACCGGGTAACATGGTTTGCACCATTTGGCCGGCTTGTGTAGCATCTATTCCAAATTTTGATGCCAATGTTTGAATGGCATTACTTTCAATTACAGACGATAAAGCATTGTTTGATGTACCGCCTTGAAACATATTAAGCACATCCTGCAAATTGCCCGAAGCTGCCTGACCTTTTAATGATTCGAAAATACTGTTAGCTGTTTCGCTAATTGCTGCATCGTTTTTTGAATTATCAATTGCAGGGTTGTTTACAATGGCTTCTGCGGCATGTTCTTTTACCAGATTAATTAAATTGTCTAACATATTTGTATAAGTTTTAAGTGATAAATTTTTAAATTTAAATTTCTAAAGTTAAGCCATCATAAGCCAAATTTATAGGAGCGGGTAATTCGGCACTTACTTGCTTATGTAAACCCATTTGATGACTGATATGCGTTAAATAACCTTTGTTTGGTTTTAATACCTGTAACTCTTCAATAGCTTGGGTTAACGTATAATGCGAAATATGTGGTTCGCGCCTTAAGGCATTTAAAACAATAACATCGGCATTTTGCATTAATAATTTTGATTGTGGTGCAATGTAATTGGCATCAGTTACATAAATAAAATCACCAATTCTAAATCCCAATACAGGTAGTTTATGATGCATTACTAGTATGGGCTGCACTAAAATATCGCCAACGGTAAAGGGTGCTTCATTAATGGTAATTAAATTTACTTCGGGCAGCCCCGGGTATTTGCTGCCTGAAAAAATATAAGCAAACTCGCGTTTAATGGTTTCTTGCACGCCAACGGTTGCATAAATATCCATTACCTGTTTGTTTAGATAATTAAATGGTCTGATATCATCTAAGCCTGCAACATGATCTTTATGTTCATGTGTAAATAAAATAGCATCTACTTTTTTAACACCGGCACGCAACATCTGATACCTGAAATCAGGTCCACAATCAATTACAATGGTAGTAGTTGCCGATTGTATTAAAACCGAACAACGCAAGCGTTTATCGTTTGCATCGTTGCTGGCACAAACATTACATGGACATGCAACTACAGGCACACCTTGCGAAGTACCCGTACCTAAAAATGTAACTTTTAAATGCATGATTAAGCTGGTGAAGTTGAACCGGAATCGGCATTAAAATTAAAAGTTTCTTCACGTTGATTTTTATCGCTTAAGCCCAGATTCGAAATTATTTCTGCCAAACTGTTTATCCGGCTTTCCAGTGGTGTAAATTTGTTGATAACCACTACTTTTTTGGTTTCTAAAATACAATACCCCGATTTGAAATTGCCTTTTTCGTAACGCACCTTATACTCATGTTCACTCATTATTTCTTCTAATTTCTTTAAATATTGTGGCGTGTACTTTATCATCTTACCAAAAATTGAAATGGCGATAATACTATCAATTTTAATTGCTGTCTTTTTATGTTTTCAACAGTTGGTACATAAGCTGTTAATTTTAAACTTGGTAAAAATCAAACGTTTCTTAAATCTCATTGTTGAAATTACAAGCATCAGATACACTTTAGCCGTTCATATTATTTGTTTTCTTTGCGCGCGCTTACAAAATCTGTAAGCATTATCCGTTTTAAAATACTTAAAACAAGTGTTATGATTATAGGAGTTCCTAAAGAAACCAAAGATGGCGAGCGTAGGGTAGCCTTAACGCCCGATGTAATTGCACAACTTGTAAAAGCAGGTTTTACTGTACAGGTGCAAAACGATGCCGGTGTTGAAGCATATTACAGCAACGCTGATTATACACAGGCCGGTGCAGCCACTTGCGATGCAAATACGGTTTTTGCAGGTAGCGATGTAATTGTTGGTGTAAATGCACCTGCTGCCGATAATATAGCCCGTATGAAAAATGGCGCTGTTTTAATATCATTTATGTTTGCAGCTACCAATGCTTCATTGGTTAATTCTTGCATGCAGGCTGGTGTTAGTGCATTTAGTATGGATGCCGTGCCACGTATTTCGCGTGCACAAAAAATGGATGCCCTAAGTTCGCAAAGTAATTTGGCCGGGTATAAAACCGTGCTGTTGGGCGCCAATGCTTTAGGTAAAATTTTTCCGTTGATGATGACAGCGGCAGGAACCATTAAACCCGCCAAGGTGGTAATTATGGGTGCCGGTGTGGCCGGATTACAAGCTATTGCAACTGCCAAACGTTTGGGTGCTATTGTAGAGGTAAGTGATATACGCCCCGAAACCAAAGAGCAAGTTGAATCATTAGGCGGTAAATTTTTAGAAGTAAAAGGTGATGACTCGGTTAAAACCGAAGGTGGCTATGTTAAAGGTGTTTCCGAAGCATTTTTGAAAAACCAGCAGGAGTTATTATTTAAACACATTGCCATGGCCGATTTGGTAATTACTACGGCATTAATACCCGGTAAAAAGGCACCGGTATTAATTACCGAAGACATGGTAAAAAGCATGCGCAACGGCAGTGTTATTGTTGATATGGCCGTTGAATCGGGCGGCAACTGTCCGTTAAGCGAACTCAATAAAACCGTTGTTAAACACGGTGTTACCATTATTGGCGAATCAAATTTACCCAGTCTGTTGCCTATGAATGCCAGCGATTTATATGCTAAAAACATTCAGGCATTCTTGTTGCATCTGGCCACAAAAGATGGAATGAAATGGGAGCTTGACGAAGAAATTACCAAAGGCAGTTTAATTACGCATCAAGGCAAAGCCATACATCCCAGTGTAGTTAGCTAATAAATTTATCAGACTTAATTCATTAATTAAAACTAAATTTTATGGAACAAATTATAACTGCTATTGCTGAACACCGTCAGCTTTTATACATCATCATATTATCCATTTTTGTAGGAGTTGAGGTAATTGGTAATGTACCAACGGTTTTGCATACTCCTTTAATGAGTGGGGCCAATGCCATACATGGCGTAGTAATAGTAGGTGCTATTATCGTAATGCTTAAAACCGAAAGCAGTTTAGGTATGGTGCTTGGTTTTTTGGCTGTTATACTGGGTACCCTTAATGTGGTTGGCGGCTTTGTAGTTACCGACAGGATGTTGGAAATGTTTAAAAAGAAAAAGTAACAGCAACCATATACTTAATTGTTTTAGCGCATTAACGCTTACTAAAAATCAAACAAAAAAAAATTAATACGTACTATGAAAAGCAGCTTGTTAGAAATAATTTACCTGTTAGCATCGGTTACTTTTATTATAGGTCTTAAAATGATGGGCAATGCTAAAACGGCACGTAATGGCAACTTGATTGGTGCTGTTGGTATGACCTTGGCCATTTTGGGAACCATATTTTTATATGATGGCGGCCATCAGGTATCAACTACCACCTTTGTTTTAATTTTTGGTGCTATTGCTATTGGAACCGTAATAGGCTGGTTAACTGCTGTAAAAGTACAAATGACTAAAATGCCCGAACTGGTTTCATTGTTCAACGGTATGGGCGGTGCCTGTGCAGCATTAATCGGGTTAATAGAATATCCGCACGCTGCCGAAACCGGCATGGGTATGGGTGGTATGCTGTGCATTATACTTGGTTTAATAATTGGCTCTGTATCTTTTTCGGGTAGTATTATTGCTTTTATGAAACTGAATGGCACACTTAAAAAAGCCATCAGACTAACGGCTTATAATATGATAAACAATGTGTTTTTATTGGCATTGTTTGCTTTTGGTGCATACTTTTTAATGGCTGCATCGGTACCGGTGGCAGCTATTTATGTGTTGCTTTTAATGTCGTTGCTTTACGGTGTTTTATTTACCATTCCTATTGGCGGTGCCGATATGCCTGTGGTAATTTCATTATTAAATTCATTTACTGGTTTGGCAGCAGCTACCGGTGGCTTTTTATACGATAATCAAGCCATGCAAACCGGTGGTATTTTAGTTGGTTCGGCAGGTACCTTACTCACATTAGCCATGTGCAAAGCCATGAACAGGCCATTAAGCAATGTAATTTTTGGTGCCTTTGGCGAGTCGGCCAAATCCGGCAGTGGCAGTGGTTCCAGCATCGAAGGTTCTATTAAAGACATCAGCATTAGCGATAGCGCAATTTTAATGAACTATGCAAAAAAGGTAATTATTGTACCCGGATATGGTTTGGCTGTTGCACAGGCACAGCACGTTATTAAAGAACTCGAAAATTTGCTTGAAGAGCGTGGTGTAACTGTTAAGTATGCCATTCATCCCGTAGCCGGCCGCATGCCCGGACACATGAATGTATTGCTTGCCGAGAGTAATGTTGCTTATGATAAATTGGTAGAAATGGAAGACATAAACCCCGAGTTTGCGCAAACAGATGTAGTGTTAGTTGTTGGTGCCAATGATGTGGTTAACCCTGCTGCCAAAACCGATCCATCGTCACCCATTTTTGGTATGCCTATTTTAGATGTTGAAAATGCACAACACATTATTGTAAACAAACGCTCGATGAATGCCGGTTATGCTGGCATCGAAAACGAATTGTTTTACAATCCTAAAACCAGCATGTTGTTTGGTGATGCAAAAGATGCTTTGTCGAAATTGGTTACCGAGCTTAAAACTTTATAGTTACAGCAGGGCCATTTTTTTATTGATAATTTTATTGCAAAGCTTTTAAAACAGGCATACTGCTTCTAAGCTAAATTTAGGTAAGCTATTTTAAAGCTGCTTGATTATGTATGGTGTTTTATCTTTTGCGGTTTCAATTTGTAATTAACTTACACAATATTTTTTACCGGCAAGTTTTTAAAAAATCGAATTCACTGTTTCAGTTGACTATCTGTTTTTAAAAGCAACATTACACAAACCGATAGCTTAGCACTATTAATGAAATGCATTTTGGTTATTATCTGACTTTTTTTCTTTGTGCATTAATTCAAAAAGTAAAGTTGGCTGTATAACACAATCAAAAAAGCCATGTTGGCGTATAATTTTTTGTGGTTAATCATTTGAGAACCCTTGGCAATACCGGTTGCATAAAAAAGTAACTGGTACCAAAATCAGCTTTTGCAATTGCATAAGCCTCAAAAAACAAAAACAACTAATTATGACATTCGATAAATTCACAACAAAAGCACAAGAGTCGATTATGCAGGCACAGCAGCTCACAACATCGCAAGGCCAGCAAGCTATCGAAGCCGCACATTTATTAAAAGGCATGATGCAGGCTGATGAAAATGTAATTCCTTTTTTACTTAAAAAATTAAATGTAAACATACCTCAATTAGAAAAAGGTATCGAAACTTTAATGGCTACCTATCCAAAAGTTAGTGGCGGTCAGGTATATATGAGTAATGATGGAAGCCAGATTTTAACCAAAGCCTTAAGCATGCTTAAGGAGTTTGGCGATGAATATGTAACCACTGCACACATACTGTTAGCCATGTTGCAGTATAAAAACAAAACCGGTTTACTGCTTAAGGAACAAGGTTTAAACGAAAAAGATTTACATATAGCCATTATCGAGCTGCGAAAAGGCGAAAACGTAACTTCTTCAAGTGCCGAAGAAACTTACAATGCATTAAATAAATATGCACGTAATTTAAATGAGCTGGCACAAGCGGCCAAGCTCGATCCGGTTATTGGCCGTGACGAAGAGATAAGACGTGTACTGCAAATATTATCACGCAGAACCAAAAATAACCCAATCCTCATTGGCGAACCCGGTGTTGGTAAAACAGCCATTGCCGAAGGCTTGGCACACCGCATTGTAAATGGTGATGTGCCCGAAAATTTAAAATCGAAAATTATTTACTCATTAGATATGGGCGCCCTTATTGCCGGAGCTAAATACAAAGGCGAGTTTGAAGAGCGACTCAAATCGGTTGTTAAAGAGGTTATAAGTGCCCAAGGCGAAATAGTATTGTTTATAGACGAAATTCACACCCTGGTTGGTGCCGGTGGTGGAGGCGAAGGTGCCATGGATGCGGCAAACATTTTAAAGCCTGCTTTAGCTCGTGGCGAGCTGCGTGCCATAGGCGCTACAACGCTTAACGAGTATCAGAAATATATTGAAAAAGATAAGGCATTAGAAAGGCGTTTTCAGAAAGTGATGGTAGCTGAACCCGATACCGAAGCTGCTATTGCCATATTACGTGGCTTAAAAGAACGTTATGAAACACATCACAAAGTACGAATTAAAGACGAAGCCATAATTGCAGCCGTTGAATTATCGCAACGTTACATTACCGACAGGTTTTTGCCCGATAAAGCGATTGACCTGGTTGACGAAGCAGCCGCTAAACTGCGTATGGAAATGAATAGTGTACCCGAAGAGTTAGACCAGGTACAACGAAAAATTATGCAGCTTGAAATTGAACGCGAAGCTATTAAACGCGAAAACGATAAAAGCAGGCTAAATGAAATAAATGAAGAATTGGCTAACCTGGGCGATATGCGTAATAGTATCAAATTGCGTTGGCAGGCCGAAAAAGAATTGGTAGAAGGCATTCAGAATTTGAAAGAAGCTATCGAAAATTTTAAACTCGAAGCCGATCAGGCCGAGCGCAGTGGCGATTACGGAAAGGTGGCCGAAATACGATATGGCCGCATAAAAGATGCAGAACAAAAAGTAACCGATTTGCAATTAAAATTAACTGCAATGCAAACTGCAGGTGCCATGATGAAAGAAGAAGTAGATAGCGAAGATATTGCCGATGTAGTAGCCCGCTGGACCGGTATTCCGGTTAAACGAATGCTGCAAAGCGAACGCGAAAAATTATTACACCTCGAAGATGAATTACACAAGCGTGTTATTGGTCAGGAAGATGCCATTGCTGCCGTTAGCGAAGCCGTGCGTAGAAACCGTGCCGGCCTTAGCGATGCCAAACGTCCGGTAGGTTCGTTTATATTTTTAGGTACTACCGGTGTGGGTAAAACGGAATTAGCCAAAGCCCTGGCCGACTATTTATTTAATGACGAAAATAGTTTGGTTCGTATTGATATGAGCGAGTATCAGGAGCGGCATACTGTAAGCAGGTTAATTGGTGCACCGCCCGGATATGTAGGTTATGATGAAGGTGGACAACTTACTGAGGCCGTACGCAGACGACCTTTTAGTGTAGTGCTGCTTGATGAAATTGAAAAAGCACATCCCGATGTTTTTAATATTTTATTGCAGGTTTTAGATGATGGAAGACTTACCGATAATAAAGGCCGTATTGCAAATTTTAAAAACACCATCATTATAATGACTTCAAATACGGGTGCACATATTATACAGGATAATTTTGAAAAATTAACGGATGTAAACCGCGATGAAGTAATTGCCAAAACCAAAAACCAGGTTTTTGAAGTACTAAAGAAAAATATCAGGCCTGAGTTTTTAAACCGTATTGACGAAATTATCATGTTTGCTCCGCTTACGCGTGATGAAATTAAAAAAATTGTTGGTATTCAGTTGCAACACATCAAACAAATGCTGGCAGGCAATGGCATAACGTTAACTATTACCGATAATGCTGTTGATTGGTTGGCACAATTGGGTTACGACCCTACTTATGGAGCCAGGCCGCTAAAACGTGTTATGCAGAAAAAAGTGCTCAATGAATTATCGAAAAAAATAATTGACGGCAGTATCAATAAAGATGATGTAATAAGCATTGATGTAAACGATAAAAAAGAATTTGTTTTCAGTAATGCCGTAGCACATATTGCCTAATGCAGCAATTGCCGGCATGAACCATTAAAAAATATTGGTTTATTAAATTTGTATTACCTATTAAGTGGATAAAGATTTAGAATAGAAAGAAGCTGTCTCGCATTTGCATTTCGAGACAGCTTCTTTTTTTTTTCAATTTTCTATGCTAAAATTTTTGCGTATTAACTCAGTTAAACAAGCAAAAGTGCTTTCCATCTAACCACTCTCCACTAACCACTAACCACTAATCTCTAACTACTAACCACTAATCACTCCTTCACAAACCTGCCATAATATATTTTATCGCCTTGTTGTAAGCGCAATACGTATAAGCCCGGTTTTAGTGTGCTAATATCTAATGTTGTGGTATGGGTATTTTGCATTAGGTGTGTTTTACCCAAAACATCATATACAGTAACTGTAAACGGCTTATTTGTTAATTGTAAATTATCAATTATCAATTGATTGCTTGCCGGGTTGGGGTGCACACTTACCAATTGGGGTTGTATATAGGGTATGCCCTGGTAATTATAAATATTCCCCAAGCTGTCTAATTTGGCGTAGGTTGAGGCGAATAAACCTGCCTGATTGGTGTATTGGCCGGCTATGGCAATACCACCATCACTGCAACCAATGGCATCAATAATTTCAACCATGGTGTTTTTGGTCCAGATTATATTACCGGCCGTATCTATTTTCATAATAGCAGACCCATAAGTTGCTATCAGGTTCGAATCTTTTGTATAACAAATATTACCATACGGGCCACCATAAGCGCCTGAAGGCATGTATCTGCGCGTCATTAAAGTATCACCTGTAAAACGCTCTATCTTCATTAAATCCCAATCGCCACCGGCATTGGTTATGCCCCATTGCGCAATACA
>JAEUTH010000037.1 GCA_016788165.1 Bacteroidia bacterium
TTTTATACTTTGAATTGTGTCACCAAATTTATCAGTTTTATAAATACGGCCTATTAACCCATTCTGAGGAGGCCATCGACATGTTACAAGAAATCCACTATCTTCTAATTGAAGTATCCCATCACATGAGTTATATAATGAAGATGTAATTAAGTATTTCTGCCATGTAATTTGCGGCTGTGCTACACTGTTTAATGTAAACAACAAAGCCAAAATAAGTATGCGTTTCATGTTCTTACTTATTTTTAAAGTTAATGCCTTAATAGTACCCAAGGTATAACCCTGGTATATTACTTTTACCAAAAGTAAACCATCGTAAGCGGGTGTGCCGTATTTCTGTGTCCATAAAGGACTTTGGCCTTGCAGTTGCATTGCCATCAGCATTAAAATAAATAAGATTTTACTTGCACAACTGCTAATTTTTGTTGCGTGTGTGTGTGATTTTTCATAATTACTACGTTTTTCATAATAGATAAAATTGAAGGGTTAAGGGAAACTTGGTTCTATGGTGGTAAAGATATAAAAGGAGTTGAGAGTTGAAAGGGGGGTAGTGATCCCGTTTTCATACAACATAAACCCAACTCTTGAAGCTGACACAAAGCAATAACGCTGCTACTTTTTCAAACTTTTGAGATCTTATATCTCTAAGTGTAATTTGCTCTTCGCAATACTTAATTTATAAAATCTAAATGAGAATTTATGTTAACTATCATTTACTATGACAAGCCTGTAATTTTACCTTTGCTATCAATAAACATATTTTCAGATGCTGGAATAACAGGCAAGCCGGGCATGCGCATCATATCACCTAAAATGGGTATTATAAAACCGGCACCTGCAGCAAATTCAAATTCGCGTACATTAATGGTAAAGTTTTTGGGCCTACCTACTGCTGTTTCTTTATCAGATAATGATTTTTGTGTTTTGGCCATACAAATGGGTAATTGATCGTAACCCAAATCTTTAATCATTTTAAGTTGGGTGCGTGCTTTAGATGAATACTCAACACCATCAGCTCCATAAATTTCAGTTGCAATACAATGAATTTTATCTTCAACACTTAGTTGCCAATTGTATAGTGGTTTAAATTTATTTTGAGCGCTTTCAACACTTTCAATAACTGCATTTGCAAAATCAATTGTGCCATTGCCGCCTTGCGCAAATCCATAACTAACAACTGCTTTTACATGATGTTTTTTGCAATGTTCAATTACATATTCAATTTCTTCGGATGAGTCGGTAGGGAAATGATTTATAGCTACCACGGGGTTAAGGCCAAATTTTTTACAGTTTTCGATGTGCTTTTCCAAGTTGGCAAATCCCTTAATTACCTTGTCAATACTGGCTGTATTGTATTCATCTTTTTTGGCACCACCATGATGACGAAGTGCACGGATAGTTGCAACAATAACAATAGCACTGGGCGCAATACCTGCATAGCCGCATTTGATATTCATAAATTTTTCGGCACCGAGGTCGGCACCAAATCCGGCTTCGGTAACAACATAATCAGCCAGCGACATCCCCATTTTAGTTGCCATAATGGTATTGGTGCCTTGTGCAATATTTGCAAACGGGCCACCATGCAATAATGCCGGATTGCCTTCTAATGTTTGAACTAAATTGGGTTTAATGGCATCTTTAAGCAAAATAGCCATTGCATTTTCGGCTTTTAAATCGCTGGCAAAAATGGGTTTTTTGTCAAATGTAAAACCAACAAAAATTTTACCTAAACGCGTTTTCAAATCATCAATACTATTACTCATACAAAGTATGGCCATTACTTCGCTTGCAGGGGTAATATTAAAACCATCCTCGCGTGGTATGCCGTTACCGGTGCCTCCCAAACCAATAGTTATTTGACGGAGCGAACGGTCGTTCATATCCATTACGCGTTTCCATTTTATGGTGCGTGGGTCAATATTTAAGTTGCCTGTTTTGTTTTGAAGGTTGTTGTCAATTAATGCAGCTAATAAATTGTTTGCTTTTTCGATGGCGGCAAAATCGCCTGTAAAGTGTAGGTTTATATCCTCCATGGGTATTACCTGCGAATAGCCACCACCGGCTGCGCCTCCTTTCATGCCGAAAACTGGCCCCAACGATGGTTCGCGTAACACCACCACCGATTTTTTGCCAATTTTATTTAAGCCTTCATTTAAACCTATGCTTACGGTAGTTTTGCCCTCACCGGCAGGTGTTGGGTTAATGGCCGATACCAAAATTAATTTACATTTTTTTACTTTTTCGTCATCAATTAAATGCAAGGGTAACTTGCTTTTAAATTTGCCGTAGTATTCTAAATCATCGGGGGTAATATGCAGTTTGGCAGCAATTTCTTTAATGTGGGTAATCTTTGCAGCTTGTGCTATTTCTAAGTCGGTAAGCATAAGGGAGGTGTTTAAGGTTTTTTAAATAAGGTTTTTTTTCCAAATGTATGTATTGTCGGCAAATAGTTCCTTGCCCCAAATGGGTAGTTCGGCTTTGATGCGTTCCACAACATAACTGCATGCATTAACTGCATCAAAACGATGTGATGAAGATGTAAAAACGAATAAACAAATTTGTCCGGCCTCAACTGTTTGCAGGCTGTGATATATATGCATGCAGGTTAAATTAAATTTTGCAAAAGCATCTTCGCTAATCTGGTATGCGATGTTTAATGCCATGGTTTCATAAGCACTGTATTCGATACCGGTAATTGCACCTTGCGGCAATACATCGGCACGTACTTGCCCTAAAAATAGCTGATGTGCGCCAATGCTTTTTTTGCTGCTGTGTTTTTGAATTGACTCGGCAATAAAAGCCGGAGTAATCGGACCATTGATGAAAATGTTTTTTGGTTTATTGGGCGCCATCTGTTATTGTAAGTTGCTGATTGAAAGTTAAGCCATTTTGCAAGCTGAAAGCATTAATGCCAAGGTTTACTGCAAGTTGTGCAGCTTGTTTACTACGCATACCGGTATTGCAAACAAATACAATATCATTCAGTTTCATGCTTTTTAATTTCTCGGGTAAGGTTTCTAAGGGTATATGAAAGTGCTTGCAATTTAGGTAGGGTTTTTCGTTTTTATTCCGCACATCAATTAATGTTTGTTGATTCAAATTCAAATTGTCATAGGTAATTAATGGTGCTATTAATTCATTACAAAATTGACCGTAATTAAAGTTTAAAAAAGCTTCTTTGCTTTTTGGCGTATTAATCTGAGGAATTTCTGAAAGTTCGAATAATTGCCAGCTATTATTTACGCTGTTATAATAATTGATACGGTTATGCAATACGCCCGGCAGTTGTGCACAAATTTTTATTACCTGTTCGGCTTGCATTAAACCGATGATGCCCGGCATAGTGCCTAATACGCCTGCTGTTTCACAATTTTGTATATTATCCGGTAGTGGTGGTTTTGCAAAAAAATGGCGATAGTTGGTTTTGTGTTTTTCGCCAGAAACATTGAAAGCAGCAACCTGGCCTTGCATGGAAAAAATGGCACCAAATACCCAGGGTTTATTTAATAAAACGCATGCATCGTTAATCAGGTATCGGGTTGTAAATGTATCGGTGCAATCAACAATAACATCATAAACTTGTATCAGTTTCCAGGCTAAATTATTATCCAGCAAGCTGTCATATATTTCTACTTCAATTTCAGGATTAAAGGCTTTAATTTTTTTAGCAGAAACCATTACTTTTTTTAGGCCTACATCATTGGGGGTGTACAGTATTTGACGATTTAGGTTAGTGTTTTCAACTGTATCATAATCAACTATACCTAAATGCCCGATACCGGCTGCCGCCAGGTACATAAGTACCGGACATCCTAAGCCACCTGCACCTATTACTAAAACTTTGCTTTTTTGTAATAGTTGTTGTTTTTCAATACCAAAGCCTTTTAATATTATCTGACGTTGATAGCGCATTACCCTCCCGAATATGCAGGTAGCAATGCTACTGTGTCGTTATCATTTAATAAGCAGGCTGTAAGTATTCTTTGATTAACTGCCATATTATAGGTGTATTTTTTTATGTCCGGATAGGTATCTTCTAATTGCAGTTTTAGCGAACTTAAATCATTGGCTTCGCAAGTGGTAGTTATCATCAGATCAGATAAAGGGCCAAAACATATAATATTTATTAAAGCCATTGCAATGCAGTTATATATTGTTGCTGTGTATTTATATTTAGTAGCGTTTGTTTAGTAAATGCAGGGTCATTGGTAACATCAACATAACACACTTGTAACTGACTTAACATGAACAACAGTTTTTTTTCGCCCTGTAAGATCAATTGTTCCCAATTGTGTAACTCTGTTTTATTATAGATACCCATTAAGGGATGTTTTTTTTGATGGTAAGTAGTTATGGTTATATTTAGATGATGTTGCAAGATAGCGTAAATATGTTTATAACTGATGAATGGCGTATCGCAACTTAAAATACAGGCATGGCTTGTTTTCAGATGTTTTAATGCTGCATGTATGCCTGCAGCAGGGCCAATGTTTTTATAAAAGTCTTCAATAAAGGTTACATTATTAATAGGATATAATTTATCAGATACTACAACAACTTCAGAAGCAATGGGCGAAATGTTGTTAATCAAAAACTGTAGCAAAGTAGTATTGCCAAAAGGTAATGCAGCTTTTGGCGTGCCCATGCGTGTACTTAAGCCGCCCGCTAAAATGTAAACGGGAATTTTTTCTGCCATAGTTCTATTTTAAAGTGGCAATACTTCAAGTGTCATTCCCGGTTCAAAATGGGTGGCAGTTTCGGGCAATACAGCCATGCAGTTTGCAGCAGCAAATGAGTTTAGCAGGTAACTTTCCTGACCGTTTAAAATGGTAACGCCACCATTGTTGCAAACACTTTTAACAAAATGCGTTAACCCTTCTTTTTTTTGAAATGTGTTTTGAAGTAAAGCAGTTTGATAC
This sequence comes from Bacteroidia bacterium, assembly GCA_016788165.1. GTDB lineage: Bacteria > Bacteroidota > Bacteroidia > AKYH767-A > OLB10 > JAEUTH01. The sequence continues at coordinate 4,923 of JAEUTH010000037.1, forward strand.
ATTGGCCAAACCATACCTTGCATTAAATGTAAAGCCGGTTTTACGTAATTGTAAAAGCAACTCAAAGCCGATGCCGGATTTCCAGGTAAGCCAAAAATAAATGCATTGTTTAATTTGGCAAACAATAAAGGTTTACCTGGTTTTTGCTTTACCTTATGAAAAAATATTTGTGCCCCCAATTGTTTTAATGCAGGTGCTACAAAATCATAATCGCCAACCGATACACCACCCGTAATAATTATCACATCCGTTTCAGTTGCTTTAGCAGCTAATAAATTACTTAAATGTTGCATGCTGTCGTCACAAGCGTATAACTGCGTTTGCATAAACATTTTATTGAGTGCAGCGTTTAACATCCAACTGTTCGATTCGAAAATTTTACCGGGTTGTAAAGGCAAGCCCGGCATAATTAATTCGGTACCGGTAGTAATAATACATACTGATGGCTTTTGGTAAACGGTAACTTTGTCAATACCTGCCGAAGCTAAATAGCCTATAATCATTTCGTTTATCGAATTACCTGCACGAACCAGCATTTCGTTTACTTTATTTTGAGAGCCTTTCAACCGAACATTACTGCCCAATGTTATTTCTTCATCAGTTACAGTTACTGTATGTGTATTTTGTATGGTTTTTTCTTGCATTACAACGGTATCGGCATCAACAGGTATGCAGGCCCCGGTAAAAATTCGTACGGCTTCGTTTTTCATCAAAGTGCCATTAAATGTACTGCCTGCCGAAACGCTGCCTATTACAGAAAAATTGGGGCTATATTGTAAATCCGCAAATCGGAATGCATAACCATCCATGGCCGAGTTGTTAAATGGTGGTGTATCGTATAAAGCAAAAACAGGTTTAGCCAATACACAATTAAAAGCCTGTGGCAACGCCACAGTATGGCATGGCAGTTTATTTACTTGTTGTTTAATAATATCAAAGGCTTCGGGTACTGATATCATAATTTAACCTCCAATTTTAATCATACTTCTGTTGCTGATTTTTGTAGCATCTACATTTTTTATTTCAGGTAAAAACTGGCCGCCTAAAGCTTTGGCTTTTTGTTGTACACATAGTTTTATAATAGGCAATAAATCCTGGCCATTTCTAAGTGCTTGCAACAAATTTACTTCACCGTTAGAAAACAAACAGTTTTTCATTTTACCATCAGCGGTTAAGCGCAATCGGTTGCAACTATTACAAAATGGTTCGCTCATGGTGCTTATAACTGCAAAGGTGCCTGCATGGCCCGGTACTATATATTTTTTAGACGTATCATTAACGGCATCCTTCATTTTAATTATGTCGAAAGTTTGTTGGGCCTTAGCAATAATTTCATAATGGGTTATTACTTTATCAGCTTGCCATTGATTACCGTCAAATGGCATAAATTCAATAAACCTTACATGCAAAGGGTGGTGTTTTGTAAGTCTTATAAAGTCTAATATTTCATCATCGTTAATGCCATGCATTAAAACCACATTTATCTTTACTCGGATAGCTTGTTCCAAACATAAAAAAATATTGGCCTTCACTTTTTCGAAATCATTTCTGCGGGTAATTTTTAAAAACCTATCAGGTTTTAAAGTATCTAAGCTTATATTTATACTCTTTACGCCTGAATTAATTAAATGAAATAAATGGTGGTGCAGTAACCGTGCATTGGTTGTTAACGTTAGGGTTATACCTAATTTTGATAAAGCGGTTACAATAGCATCAAAATCTTTTCGTATTAAAGGTTCGCCACCGGTTAATCTGATTTTGTCAATGCCTTGCTGTACAAAAAAATGTGCAAGTTTTATTATCTCGTGCGTTTGCATTAAATGTTGTGCCGGGGTAAACAACATATCCTCATTAGGCATACAATAGGTACACCTGAAATTGCATGCATCGGTTAAAGAAATGCGCAAATAATTATGAGTTCTGTTATAATTGTCGGTTAACATCACCAATCGTTTCAATTATTTATAAGGTGTAAATCTAACTTTCTTTTTTTGCAATTATAAACAGCTCATTGCCGGTTCTTTGTTCGATAGAGTTGTAGCAGGGTTCCAATTTTACATTTGTAAAATGTACGCCAAACAATTTTTGATAGTCTGCAATTTTACCGCCAAAAGGTGGCCCCGGAGCAGCAAACTCGCTGGCAAACAACAGGCCTGCTAATTTCCCGGATGGTTTTAGCAGGTTATACATTTTTGAAACATAGTTTGTTCTTAAATGTAATGGCAGGGCGCAAAAAAAAGTTTGTTCCAAAATCAAATCATAAGTATCGTTTAAGTTAAAAACATCGTCATTAATAATTTTAATATGTTGGTTATTACCAAATTGTTGCTGCAATTGCTTGGTTAATGGCGTTGCAATATCAACAATGGTAACATTCGTAAATCCTCTATCCAATAAATATTTGGCTTCATAGGCATTACCGCAGCCGGGTATTAGTATATGTGTGTTTTTATCTGAAATACCATCAATGTATGATTTTAAAGGTGGCGAAACCTGCTTCATATCCCAACCGGTTTGGTTGGTTTGATAACGATTTTCCCAATATGCTTTATTTAGTTCCATGTGTTTATTATTAGACAGGTTTGTTTATGAGTTTTTGAAAATTTGAACTATTGAAAGTTACTTTTAGCTAACAACTTGTACGTTGACATTGTTTGAATAAGGTTAAAACTGATTCATTTTTGAAATGCTTTTACATTGTTTTAATACTACCCCAATACACATACTGTTTTATTATAACATTAAATTAAGCTTAATGCAATACGTATTTATTTATGATTAGTATCATGTTGGATTTAAAAAATGAATACTACGTTTGTTCAAAATTTTTAGCATGGACAATCAAGATATTATTGAGCGCATTATAAATAAAAATCAAAAATTTGGATTAAACACACAAACATTACTTGAAGGAAATGTGTGGGCAAAACCTGTAACGTATTGGGATTATATTTTACCGGATGCATTGTTGAGCCTGCAAATACAACGCACCACATTGCCGGATGAGATGGTGTTTATTATGTATCATCAAATAAATGAGTTGCTGTTTAAAATGATTTTGTGGGAAATAGATCAGGTAAGTGCTTGCGAAAAAATTGAAGCCGAGTTTTTTAGTAAGAAATTGGAACGTATCTCACGCTATTTCGATATGCTTTCCGAGTCGTTTAACATTATGGGCGATGGTATGGATTTGGAGCAGTACAATAAGTTTAGAAACACTTTGGCACCTGCAAGCGGATTTCAAAGCGCCCAATATCGTCTAATCGAATTTGCATCTACTGAATTGATTAATTTAATTGATTACCGCTTTAGGGCCACAATTGACCGCAATACACCTTATACACATGCTTTCGAACATCTTTATTGGCAAGCCGCAGGTAAAGACTATGCCACCGGCAAGAAAAACGCCATGCTTACTTTTTTCGAAGAAAAATACAAAGCCCACTTCTTACAACGAATGGAAGCCTATAATACCACAAACCTATACACGCAATACAAACAACTACCTGCAGATGTTAGAACAAATGTAGCATTGATAAAAGCCATGCGCCATTATGACTATACAGTAAACGTAAAATGGGTGATGGCTCATTACCATGCTGCCGGTAAGTATTTGGGTAATGCCGAAGCAACAGGTGGCAGCGATTGGCGTAAATACATGCACCCAAAATATCAAAGGCGCATATTTTTTCCGGATTTATGGTCGGCTGATGAATTGAAAAACTGGGGTAATGATGTTTAGTTTTTTAATACGGTTTCTTTAATGATGATGTAAATTCCCATTAAGAGTATAAACCAGCCAAATGATTTTTTTAGTGATTGTGCGCTAACATGTTTTGATAAAAAAATGCCTGTAATAACACCTGCTGCGGCCATACAGGTAAAGGTTAAAAGCAAATGCCAATCAATAACAGCCATATTTTGATAATCGCCTAAAAAACCAATAAGCGATTTGGCCGCAATAATTAAAAGCGATGTACCAACAGCTAATTTCATAGGCATATTTGTAAATATTACCAAAACCGGAATTATCAAAAATCCGCCACCCGCCCCAACCAATCCGGTTAATACACCTACTAAGATGCCTTCAATAAATATATAAACAACACGCTTAAATCCTTTGATGGGTTGGTTTTTATATACCTTGGCATCGGCAATCATACTCCATGATGCTGCTATCATCACCAAAGAAAACAATAACATTAAAAACACTTCTTTGCTTATTACCCATAATCCAATACTTGCAATAGGATCAGGAAGTAATGGAATTAAATAAAGACGTGTAAAATATACCGAAGCTATTGAAGGTGCGCCAAATATTACAGCGGTGCTAAAATCAATTTGCTTATCGAAACCATTTTTAACAGCACCTATTAAAGCCGTGCTGCCAACTATAAAAAGCGAATATGCAGTTGCCGATATAGCATCAACACCCATCACATAAACCAAAATCGGAACCGTTAGAATGGAGCCACCGCTGCCAATCATGCCTAATGAAATGCCTACAAGAACAGCTAATATATATCCTAAAATCATAGCGTAAAAGTGGCGCCAATTTAATTGCCTTTCAATGCTGAACAAAAATTTATTTAAGCCCTAAAATTACGTTGCTTCAATTGCAAACATTTTTCAATCAGCCTACTTATGCAACTAAATTTTTATAATACTGATTTGCAGACTTAAATCTGGGTAGGCCGCTGAAACTAATTTCGTTGTTAATACTGTTCAACAACGGTTTTTCTATCAATCAAAGTTTATATTTTATACATAATAAACACTAATGTCCTTGCCTGTGCTAATTAAAAACCCAGGCCAATATGAAGCCCCAAACTTATATGAAAGTCCTCGGGGTCGTAAGCAAATTCAAAAACAGGCCCTAAGTGAAAATTATTAATTTCGAATTCGTACGATGTTTCTAAATGTAAGGCAAAGTCAGGACTGTTAATAGCTTCGTCTTCAAAAGTAATTCCCGGTGCTACAATAAAACTTAATTTATCAATAGGCATATAACTACCAACAATACCAAATGTGTGATGGCCATGCTTGTCGAATATTCGTTCATAACCCGCACCTATGCCAAAAGGCGTGTGGTCAATCTTACGGATATAATGAACATGAAGACCATAGGTTAACACCTTTTCTTTTATAAAATATACAGGTGCATTAGCCACACCAATTTCATTTTTATGATGGTCATGATGTTTATGTTCTAAATAGTTTGTGTCGGTTAATTGGTTTTGTGCATTTACGGAGAAGCAAAATAACAGGGCAATAATTAAAAATGCGATTTTCATAAGATGCGCGAATCTATTGAATTCATAGTTAAACTAGTTTTCAACATTTAATTGAATAGGAGCCAGCTTGAGACAGGTAAAAAAACTGATTTTACTTAGTTCAATTACTGTATTTATACAAGCACCTCGAAACAAAGTTTTACATAAACTGACACCTAAAGGCATTAATGTTAAAAAAAAGATTATCAACGCTTGCAACTAAACATTTTGTTCCTACATTTGCGTTCCCAAAAAATGAGGGTTTCCCTCTTTCGCTCATTGAAATAGTAAATACGCACATGCCTTACAAGCAATTTTTGTGCTCCTAAACAAGTTTAGCTGCACAAAACAAACAAGATAAAAGCCGATGTAGCTCAGTTGGTAGAGCTACTGATTTGTAATCAGTAGGTCGGGGGTTCGAGTCCCTCCATCGGCTCTGTAATGCCAGCATAGAAATTAAACCAAACCCTTTGGTTACACCTCACTCTCCGTAACCTGTATGCATTAGCAAATTAATTTAGGGGAGATTCCAGAGCGGCCAAATGGAACAGACTGTAAATCTGTCGTCTTAGACTTCGAAGGTTCGAATCCTTCTCTCCCCACAAAAAGTATATAAAAAAACATGTGAATACTTTAAAAGATAAAAGCGGAAGTAGCTCATTTGGTAGAGCATCAGCCTTCCAAGCTGAGGGTGGCCGGTTCGAGCCCGGTCTTCCGCTCTAAAAGGTTAAATTAATAACCGGCCGCATAACAACCCAAGCCGTTGTAGCTCAGTGGTAGAGCACTTCCTTGGTAAGGAAGAGGTCGAGAGTTCGATTCTCCTCAACGGCTCAACACAAACCAACAAAGAAGTAAATTAAGTTCATAAGCAAACAAACTATAACAATTAAACAATAACTCTTAATCTGAATAAAAATGGCAAAAGAAAAATTCGACCGCTCCAAGCCACACGTAAACATTGGAACAATTGGTCACGTTGACCACGGTAAAACTACCTTAACCGCAGCTATCACTATGGTTTTAGCTTCTAAAGGACTTTCTGAAAAGCGCTCGTTCGATTCGATTGACAATGCGCCCGAAGAAAAAGAACGTGGTATTACTATTAATACAGCACACGTTGAATATTCAACACAAAACCGTCACTATGCCCACGTTGACTGTCCGGGTCACGCTGACTATGTAAAAAACATGGTTACTGGTGCGGCACAAATGGATGGCGCTATTTTAGTTGTAGCGGCTACCGATGGTCCGATGCCTCAAACACGCGAACACATTCTTTTAGCACGTCAGGTAGGTGTGCCAAAGATTGTTGTGTTTATGAATAAAGTTGACATGGTTGATGATGAAGAATTATTAGACATCGTTGAAATGGAGATTCGCGAATTGTTGAGTTTCTATGAATTTGATGGCGATAACACGCCAATTATTCGTGGTTCGGCTTTAGGTGGTTTGAACTTAGATGATAAGTGGGTGCCAAAAATTATGGAACTTATGGATGCTGTTGATAGCTATATTCCAATTCCTCCACGCCAGGTTGATCTTCCATTCTTAATGCCGGTTGAAGACGTGTTCTCAATTACAGGTCGTGGTACAGTTGCTACGGGTCGTATTGAGCGCGGTGTAATCAACTCAAACGATAACGTTGAAATTATTGGTATGCAAGAAGCCAAGTTAACCTCAACTGTTACCGGTGTTGAGATGTTCCGTAAGATCTTAGATCGTGGCGAAGCCGGTGATAACGTTGGTTTATTATTACGTGGTATTGATAAAACACAAATTCGCAGAGGTATGGTAATTGCCAAACCCGGTTCGATAACACCACATACGCAATTTAAAGCCGAAATTTATGTGTTGAAGAAAGAAGAAGGCGGCCGTCATACACCATTCCACCAAAAATACCGTCCACAGTTTTACCTACGTACTACCGATGTAACCGGTGAAATTACTTTACCAGAAGGACGTGAAATGGTAATGCCTGGCGATAACGTAACAATTACAGTTGACTTAATTGTACCTGTAGCTATGGATAAAGGGTTACGTTTCGCTATCCGCGAAGGTGGCCGTACCGTAGGTGCTGGTCAGGTTACTGAAATTTTAAAGTAACAAACATTAAAAAAGCATGTTAGCAGTTGGTGTAAAATGGCATCAACTGCTATCTTGTTTATAGCATAAGTAACTACACATTATACTATAAACAAGCAAAAAGAATACAATAGGGGTGTAGTTCAAGGGTAGAATAGCGGTCTCCAAAACCGTTGATGGGAGTTCGAATCTCTCCACCCCTGCCAAATAAATCCGTTTAGATAAATTGCTATGGATAAAATAAAATTATATGTACGCGAATCGTACAATGAATTGATGCATAAAGTTAGTTGGCCAACATCCAGCGAACTTCAGGAAAGTGCAATTACCGTATTGGTGGCAACTTGTATTATAAGCTTGGTTATATTTTTTATTGATAGCGTTTTTGAAGGGGCCTTAGGGTTAATTTATCAAATGGCTGCCTAATAAATCTGCATAGAACAAAAGATGGCTGAAGTTATAAATGAAAAAAAATGGTTCGTTGTTAGAGCCATAAGCGGTAAGGAGAAAAAGGTAAAGCAATACATTGATATGGAAGTTGCACGCCTTGGTATTGAACAATACGTTGCTCAAGTGCTTATACCAACTGAGAAAGTTTATCTGATTAAAAACGGTAAAAAAATTAGTAAGGAAAGAAGCTACTTGCCAGGGTATGTTTTAATCGAAGCAAGTTTAGTTGGTGAAATACCTCATATAATACAAAATATACCGGGTGTAATTAATTTTTTAGGTCCAAAAAACGAGCCCCCGGCACCATTACGTCAGGCAGAGGTAAATCGTATATTAGGTAAAGTTGATGAGTTAGCTGATACAGAAGAAGTAATGAATATACCTTATGTAGTTGGCGAAACCGTTAAAGTGATTGATGGACCATTTAATAGTTTTTCGGGTACCATTGAAGAGGTGCATGAAGATAAACGTAAGCTAAAAGTGATGGTGAAGATATTTGGTCGTAAAACACCACTGGAGTTAAGTTACATGCAAGTAGAAAAAGAATAAAACAGCTTAGAATTAAACCAGGTAAAAAGTTGCTTCCAAACTCAAAATACCTTGTACAAAATTTAAAGCAAAACATTAATAAATTATGGCAAAAGAAATAGCAACATACATAAAATTACAAGTAAAAGGTGGTGCAGCAAATCCAGCACCTCCCATTGGTCCGGCTTTAGGTGCCAAGGGCGTAAACATCATGGAGTTTTGCAAGCAGTTTAATGCACGCACCCAGGATAAAGCAGGTAAAGTTTGTCCGGTATTAATTACAGTTTATACCGATAAATCATTTGATTTTGTAATAAAAACAGCTCCTGTTGCATCACAAATATTGGAGTTTGCAAAAATTAAAAGTGGTTCGGCTGAGCCTAACCGTAAAAAAGTTGGAACCATAAATTGGAATCAGGTACGTGAAATTGCTGAGGTAAAAATGCCAGATTTAAACTGTTTCGAAATCGAATCGGCTATGAGTATGGTAGCAGGTACGGCACGCAGTATGGGTGTTTTAATCGAAGGTACACGTCCTTATTAATTTAAATTTAAACCGTGGAAGTGCATTAATACAAAAAAGCACGTTATACCACATAATATTTTTATAAATGTCAAAAATCACTAAAAAATACAAAGCCGCTGCAGCTAAGTATGATCCTACTAAAGCATATACTTTGTTAGAAGCATCGCGCATTGTAAAAGAAATTTCGTTCACAAAATTTGATGCCAGCGTTGACCTTAGTTTGCGTTTAGGCGTTGACCCACGCAAAGCCAATCAGATGGTACGTGGTGTTGTAACATTGCCACATGGAACCGGTAAAGTAAAACGCGTTTTAGTTTTATGTACACCTGATAAAGAAGCTGAAGCAAAAGCAGCCGGTGCCGACTATGTAGGCTTAGATGATTATATTCAAAAAATTGAGCAAGGTTGGGTAGATGTAGATGTAATTATTACTATGCCCAGCGTTATGGCTAAAGTAGGTAAACTGGGTAAAATATTAGGTCCACGTAACTTAATGCCCAATCCTAAAACCGGAACCGTTACAGTTGACGTGGCAAAAGCAGTTACTGAAGTTAAAGGCGGTAAAATTGACTTTAAAGTTGATAAACAAGGCCACATTCACACCAGTATAGGTAAATCATCATTCGATGCATCCAAACTATCTGAAAATGCTGCCGAAGTATTAAATTCAATTATCAAACTTAAACCATCCTCAGCAAAAGGTACATACTTACGTAGTGTAAGTTTATCAAGTACCATGAGCCCCGGTGTTAAGGTAGATCCAAAAACTGTTAGTTAATCATCTTAAACAATTGAAACAATGACAAGAGACGAAAAGAATAAAATCATCGACAACTTGGTTGAGATGTTATCATCTTATAACGGTTTCTATGTAACCGATATTTCAACATTAACAGTTGAAAAAACCAATAAGTTACGTAAGCTATGCTTTGATAAGGGCGTAAAACTTAATGTTGCAAAAAATACACTCATACAAAAGGCATTAGAGCGTATGAATGCAACTGAATACGAACCGGTATTTAGTTCATTAAAAGGAACTTCTGCATTAATGCTTAGCGAATCGGCTAATGTGCCTGCAAAACTTATAAAAGAGTTTCGCAAAGCAGCAGCTACTGATAGGCCAGTACTTAAATGCGCTTATATTGAATCGTCAGTATTTACAGGCGATAATCAATTAGAGGCTTTAATAGCACTTAAATCTAAAAACGAATTAATAGCCGATGTAGTTGCATTACTTCAATCGCCAATGCGCAATGTATTGGGTGGATTACAAAGTGGTGGTCATAAAATTGCAGGCATTATTAAAACCCTCGAATCAAGATAATTCAAAAAGGCCAATTGTTGTAAAATGGTTACGCATATAACAACAAAGCAGCCTTTAAATCCGGTAGGTTACAGAGCTTCCACTTAATAACCAACCATAAATTTTAAACCTTTAAATAATTATAAATATCATGGCAGATTTAAATGCATTAGCAGATCAATTAGTTGGTCTAACAGTAAAAGAAGTTAACGAGTTAGCTAAAATATTAAAAGACAATCACGGCATTGAGCCAGCAGCAGCAGCAGTTGCAGTAGCAGGTCCGGCCGCAGGTGGTGGTGCTGAAGCTCCAGCCGAAAAATCAACTTTCGATGTAATTTTAAAGTCGGCAGGTGCAGCTAAATTAGGTGTTGTAAAGTTGGTTAAAGAATTAACCGGTTTAGGCCTTAAAGAAGCTAAAGATTTAGTTGATGGCGCTCCAAAAGCAATCAAAGAAGGCGCTGATAAAGCCACTGCTGAAGACTTGAAGAAGCAACTTGAAGAAGCAGGTGCTGAGGTTGAATTAAAGTAATTTGTTGGTGCTGTTCGATTTGTTTTCGAACTAATGTCAATGCCTTAAAAGTATTGGCTATAATTTCCAACTTACTTAATTCGCTAACCTTGCCCTACTCATTTTCAATAGTTAATCATTAATAAAGCACGTCAGACTCTCGCCTTAGGCGGGGGTCTTTATGTGTTTTAAATAAGTCTATTTCTAACAACATCCAGTTTTAGTAACGCATTTAAAAAACAAAACATACAAAGTGGCATCAATTTCAACTCACCACGAAAAAATGACGAAACGTGTCAATTTTGCTTCAAGTAAGCATACCATTGAATACCCTGATTTTTTAGAAATTCAGTTAAAGTCATTTCAGGAATTTTTTCAACTCGAAACCACAAGCGACAACCGTTCGAACGAAGGCTTGTTTAAAGTGTTTAGCGAAAACTTTCCAATTACCGACTCACGAAACAATTTTGTTTTAGAGTTTTTAGATTATTTTATTGACCCACCTCGCTATGCTATAGAAGAATGTATAGAGCGCGGATTAACTTATAGTGTACCTTTAAAAGCTAAATTAAAGCTTTACTGTACCGACCCCGAACACGAAGATTTTGAAACTATTATTCAAGACGTGTATTTGGGAACCATACCCTATATGACACCCAAAGGTACCTTTGTTGTAAATGGTGCCGAAAGAGTAGTTGTATCACAATTGCATCGCTCTCCCGGTGTATTTTTTGGTCAAAGCCGCCATGCCAATGGCACCAAATTATATTCGGCACGCGTAATTCCATTTAAAGGTTCATGGATTGAGTTTGCAACGGATATAAACAGTGTAATGTATGCTTACATTGATAGAAAAAAGAAGTTTCCGGTAACCACTTTACTTCGTGCAATTGGTTACGAAACTGATAAAGATATTTTAGAAATATTTGGTTTAGCTGACGAATTAAAAGTTAGTAAAACAGCATTGAAAGGATGCGTAGGCCGTAAACTTGCAGCACGCGTTTTACGTACATGGATTGAAGATTTTGTGGATGAAGATACCGGTGAAGTTGTTTCAATTACTCGAACCGAAGTTGTATTAGAACGCGAAACCATAATTGCCGAAGAACATATTGAAGCGATAATCGAATCAGGTACAAAAAGCATCATCCTACACAAAGAAGATGCAAACTCAACCGACTACGCAATTATTTACAATACGCTTCAAAAAGATACCTCTAACAACGAGAAAGAGGCGGTTGAACATATTTACCGTCAATTACGTAATGCCGAACCACCTGATGAAGAAACTGCACGCGGTATTATCGAAAAATTATTTTTCTCTGATAAACGCTACGACTTAGGTTCTGTTGGGCGTTATCGTATCAATAAAAAATTAGGATTACAAACGGCTGAAGATGTACGCGTTCTCACCAAAGAAGATATTATCCTAATTATAAAATATCTAATCGAGCTTATTAACTCCAAAGCTGATGTTGATGATATTGACCATTTAAGTAACAGACGTGTACGTACTGTAGGTGAGCAATTATACTCACAGTTTGGTGTAGGTTTAGCACGTATGGCACGCACCATACGCGAGCGTATGAATGTAAGAGATAACGAAGTGTTTACACCTGCCGATTTGATAAACGCTAAAACATTATCATCGGTAATTAATTCATTCTTTGGTACCAACCAGTTATCACAGTTTATGGATCAAACCAATCCATTAGCCGAAATAACCCATAAACGCAGATTATCTGCACTGGGCCCCGGTGGTTTAAGCCGCGAACGTGCAGGTTTCGAAGTACGTGACGTACATTACACGCACTATGGTCGTTTATGTACAATCGAAACACCTGAAGGACCAAACATCGGATTAATTTCATCGCTTTGTGTTTTCGCAAAAATTAACAGCTTAGGCTTTATTGCCACACCTTACCTAACCGTAAATGATGGCAAGATTGACATGGAAAATAAGATAAGCTACCTTACTGCCGAAGAAGAAGATGGAAAAGTAATTGCACAAGCAACAGCAGGTGTTGATGAAAAAGGACAGTTCCAAACCGGAAAAGTAAAAGCACGTTTCGAAGGCGATTTTCCAATAGTGGAACCCAAGCAATTGCACTTAATGGATGTGGGACCTAATCAGATTGCATCCATTGCAGCTTCATTAATTCCATTCTTAGAACATGATGATGCAAACCGTGCTTTGATGGGTTCGAACATGCAACGCCAGGCAGTACCATTATTACGCCCACAAGCGCCTATTGTAGGTACAGGCTTAGAAGCCAATGTAGTACGCGACAGCCGTGTTTTGATTAATGCCGAATATGACGGTATTGTTGAATATGTTGACGCTAACGAAATACATATACGCAGTAACAGAAGCGAAGATGAGCGCCTGGTTAGTTTCGAAGACGATTTAAAGATTTATAATCTTACCAAATTCCAAAAAACCAATCAAAGCACTTGCATCAACCTAAAACCTATTGTACGTAAAGGCGAAAAAGTTAAAGCGCATCAGGTACTGTGTCAAGGTTATGCTACCGATAATGGCGAGTTGGCCTTAGGCCGCAACCTTAAAGTAGCCTTCATGCCCTGGAAAGGTTATAACTTCGAAGATGCTATTGTGATTAGCGAAAAAGTAGTTAGTGAAGATATCTTTACCTCATTGCATGTTGACGAATATCAATTAGAAGTACGCGATACCAAACGTGGTATGGAAGAGCTTACAAGCGATATTCCAAACGTAAGCGAAGAAGCTACCAAAGATTTGGATGAAAACGGTATGATACGCGTAGGTGCTGATATTATGGAAGGTGATATTTTAATCGGAAAAATTACGCCAAAAGGAGAAAGCGATCCATCGCCCGAAGAAAAATTATTACGCGCCATTTTTGGCGATAAGGCCGGTGACGTAAAAGATGCATCGCTTAAAGTTCCACCATCAGTTAGAGGTGTGGTTATTGATAAAAAACTTTTCTCGCGCAACATCAAAGAAAAGGTATCGAAAGTCAATGAGAAGGAAATAATTACCAAGTTAGATGACGAACAAAACAAACAATTAGCACAACTGAAAGCACGCTTAATTGAAAAACTTTTTGTTTTGGTAAATGGCAAAACATCGCAAGGTGTTTCTAACTTACTTAAAGAAGTATTAATTCCTAAAGGCGCCAAGTTTACCCAAAAAATGTTGCTCGATTTAAACTTCGAAAACATTAACCCTACCCGTTGGACTACGGATAAAGAAAAGAATGATCAAATTGGTCAGCTTTTACACAATCACACCATTAAGGCACAAGATATTGTAGGCGCATTTAAACGCAAACGTTACGCATTAACCATTGGCGATGAATTGCCAGCCGGTATTATGCAAATGGCTAAAGTTTATATTGCTAAAAAACGTAAACTTAAAGTAGGTGATAAAATGGCCGGACGCCACGGTAACAAAGGTATTGTTGCCCGTATTGTACGTGCCGAGGACATGCCATTTTTAGAAGACGGAACACCGGTTGATATTGTACTTAATCCATTAGGTGTACCAAGTCGTATGAACCTGGGTCAGATTTATGAAACCGTATTGGCTTGGGCAGGCGAAAAGTTAGGTCTTAAATTTAGCACACCTATTTTTGATGGTGCAACTTTAGATGATATCACCAGTTATACCGAAAAAGCCGGTATTCCAAAATATGGTGTAACCTATCTATACGATGGTTTGTCAGGCGAAAAATTTGATCAGCCTGCAACCGTAGGTATCATTTATATGCTTAAGTTAGGTCACATGGTTGATGATAAAATGCATGCACGCTCAATAGGCCCCTACTCATTAATTACACAACAGCCATTAGGTGGTAAAGCTCAGTTTGGTGGTCAGCGTTTTGGTGAGATGGAGGTTTGGGCTATTGAAGCTTATGGAGCCTCAAATATTTTACAAGAGTTACTTACCGTTAAGAGTGATGATGTAATAGGGCGCGCCAAAGCATACGAATCAATTGTAAAAGGCGATAACATGGGCGTGCCGGGTATTCCCGAATCGTTTAATGTATTGTTACATGAATTACGAGGCCTTGGATTAAAGATATCGCTCGACTAATAAAATCTCAGGTAATACTGATTTACGTATTGCCTGATTTCTTTAATGAGTCTTGGTAAAATGACTGTCGTTAATCCGAAAAAAACTTACCCAAAAATTAAACAAAACACATTAATAATTAAAAATAATGTCCACCAAAAAAGAAATTAAACTAAAGAGTAATTTCTCTCAAATTACAATAAGTCTGGCTTCGCCTGAGGACGTTTTAGAGCAAAGTAGTGGTGAGGTACTTAAACCCGAAACCATTAACTACCGCACCTACAAACCCGAGCGCGATGGACTTTTTTGTGAACGCATTTTCGGTCCGGTAAAAGATTGGGAATGTCATTGTGGTAAATACAAACGAATCAGATATAAAGGCATAGTCTGCGACCGTTGCGGAGTTGAAGTAACTGAAAAGAAAGTTCGTAGAGAGCGCATGGGCCACATCAGTTTAGTTGTGCCTGTTGCACATATTTGGTATTTCCGTTCATTACCAAATAAAATTGGCTACCTGTTAGGATTACCTACCAAGAAATTAGATCTGATTATTTATTACGAACGTTATGTAGTTATCCAACCGGGTATTAAAGCTGCCGATGGAATTAATTATTTAGACTTTTTAACTGAAGACGAGTACTTCAACATTGTTGATGCTTTACCTAAAGAAAACCAACACCTCGATCCATCAGACCCCAATAAGTTTATTGCTAAAATGGGTGCCGATGCATTGTATGATTTATTAGGCCGTTTAGATTTAGATGATCTATCATACAAATTACGTCATCAGGCAAGTAACGAAACTTCACAACAACGTAAAAACGAAGCCTTAAAGCGCCTCAATGTTGTTGAAGCATTCCGTAATGCCAATTTAAACATCGAAAACCGCCCCGAGTGGATGATTACCAAAGTAGTTCCGGTAATTCCACCCGAATTGCGCCCATTGGTTCCATTGGACGGAGGTCGTTTTGCAACATCTGATTTAAATGATTTATACCGCAGGGTAATTATCCGTAACAATCGTTTAAAGCGATTGATGGAGATAAAAGCACCTGACGTTATTTTGCGCAACGAAAAGCGTATGCTACAAGAGTCTGTTGATTCATTGTTTGATAACTCGCGCAAAGTAAATGCAGTTAAAACCGAAAGCAATCGCGCTTTAAAATCATTAAGCGATTCGCTTAAAGGTAAGCAAGGTCGTTTCCGCCAAAACTTATTAGGTAAACGTGTTGATTATTCAGCTCGTTCGGTAATTGTGGTAGGTCCTGAATTAAAATTGCACGAATGTGGTTTGCCAAAAGATATGGCTGCCGAATTATTTAAGCCATTTATCATTCGTAAAATGATAGAACGAGGCATTGTAAAAACCGTAAAAAGTGCGAAAAAAATTGTTGACCGTAAGGATGCAATTGTTTGGGATATTTTAGAAAACGTTTTAAAAGGACACCCTGTATTACTTAACCGTGCACCAACGCTTCACCGTTTGGGTATTCAGGCATTTCAACCCAAGTTAATCGAAGGTAAAGCAATACAATTACATCCTTTGGTTTGTACCGCTTTCAATGCCGACTTTGACGGTGACCAAATGGCAGTGCATTTACCATTAGGCAATGCAGCTATTTTAGAAGCACAAATGTTGATGTTGGCTTCACACAACATATTAAATCCGGCCAACGGAGCGCCCATTACCGTACCCTCGCAAGACATGGTATTAGGCTTGTACTATATAACTAAAGGTAAACGCAGCACTGCCGAAACCAAAGTAAAAGGCGAAGGTTTGGTGTTTTATAGCGATGAGGAAGTTTTAATCGCCTATAACGAAGGCCGTGTTGATTTGCATGCACACATTAAAGTACGTGCTTACGTTCGCGAAAACGATACCCTTAACCATAAAGTTATCGAAAGTACCGTAGGCCGTGTAATATTTAATCAGGTTGTACCACGCGAAGTTGGATATATTGATGAGTTACTTACCAAAAAATCGTTACGCGATATTATTGCCCGCGTTTTAAAAGCATGCGGCATAGCCGGTACAGCAAAATTCTTAGATGATATTAAAGACTTAGGATTTAGAATGGCCTTTAAAGGAGGCTTATCATTCAACTTAAGTGATATTGATATTGATGTAAATAAAGATCAACTGATTTCAAAAGCCGATGACGAAGTAAATTCAGTATTGGATAATTATCAAAACGGATTTATTACAGATAACGAGCGTTACAACCAGATAATTGATATTTGGACACGTACCAACTCGCGCATTACCGAAAATCTGATGAAAACCATCAGCACTGAAAAGCAAGGCTTCAACTCAGTATATATGATGTTGGATAGTGGCGCCCGTGGTAGTAAAGATCAAATTCGCCAGTTAAGCGGTATGCGCGGTTTGATGGCTAAGCCGCAAAAAGCAGGCTCAACCGGAGGCGAGATTATCGAAAATCCAATTCTTTCAAACTTTAAAGAAGGTTTATCCATCTTAGAATATTTTATCTCTACCCACGGTGCTCGTAAAGGTTTGGCCGATACGGCTCTTAAAACAGCCGATGCCGGTTATTTAACCAGACGTTTGGTTGACGTGGCACAAGATGTAATTATTACCGAAGTTGATTGTGGTACCCTACGTGGTTTGGCCGAAACTGCATTGAAAAATAATGAGGAAATTGTTGAATCGTTATATGACAGAATTTTAGGCCGCGTATCGCTAAATGATATCTATCATCCACTTACAGGCGAATTAATTATAAGCAGCGGACAGGAAATTACCGAAGACTATGCCGATGTAATTGCCGAAAGCCCAATCGAATCGGTTGAAATCCGATCGGTGTTAACTTGCGAAAGTAAACAAGGTGTTTGTGCACGTTGTTATGGACGCAACTTAGCTACGGGTCGTATTGTGTCGCGTGGCGAAGCTGTTGGTGTTATTGCAGCACAATCAATTGGCGAACCTGGTACACAGTTAACACTTCGTACATTCCATGCCGGTGGTGCAGCGCGTAACTTAGCGCAAGAAAGCCGTATCGAAGCAAAATTTGCCGGTAAGGTTGAATTTGATGAAGTACGTACCATACCTTATAAAACCGAAGAAAAATTAATTGACGTAGTTATTGGTCGTAGTGGCGAAATGCGTATTGTAGATACAAAAACCGGAGCTATACTAGCTACCAACAATATACCCTATGGTTCGCATCTTTCAATTAAAGATGGCGATATGGTTAAAAAGGGCGATTTGATTTGTGAATGGGATCCTTACAATGCAGTAATTGTAACCGAAGCAACCGGTAAAATTGATTACGATAATATTGATGAAGGTGTAACCTATCGCGAAGAACAAGATGAACAAACCGGATATAAGGAAAAAGTAATTATTGATAGTCGCGATAAAACACGCAACCCAGCTATTAAAATTTTAGGCAGCGATAAAGCAGCACTAAAATCATACAACATACCTGTTGGCGCACACATTATTGTAAACAAGGGCGACAAAATTACGGCAGGTCAGATAATAGCAAAGCTACCTCGCTCTTCGGCTAAAGCCGGTGATATTACCGGAGGATTACCACGCGTAACCGAATTATTCGAAGCACGTAACCCAAGTAACCCAGCGGTAGTTAGCGAAATTGACGGTATGGTAGCTTATGGTGGTATTAAGCGCGGTAACCGCGAAATTATTGTAACTGCAAAAGATGGTGAAGTAAAAAAATACTTAGTTCCACTTAGCAAGCATATATTGGTTCAGGATAATGACTACATACGTGCAGGTCATCCGTTAAGTGATGGTGCTACATCACCCGGTGATATATTAGCGATTAAAGGACCGGGAGCCGTACAAGAATATTTGGTAAATGAAGTACAGGAGGTTTATCGTTTACAAGGTGTAAAGATTAATGACAAACACTTCGAAGTAATTGTGCGTCAAATGATGCGTAAGGTACAAATCGAAGATCCGGGCGATACACGCTTCCTTGAAAAAGAATTGGTAAACCGTTTAGACTTTATTGAAGAAAATGATGCCATTTTTGATAAAATGGTTATTATGGAAGAAGGCGACAGCACCCAGTTTAAAGCAGGTCAAATAGTAAGCGTACGTAAATTGCGTGACGAAAACTCAACCTTAAAACGCGCAGGTAAAACTCCGGTAGAAGCACGTCAGGCAGTGCCTGCAACCTCTACTCCGGTATTACAAGGTATTACCCAGGCATCTTTACAAACTAAGAGTTGGATTTCGGCTGCATCGTTCCAGGAAACAACAAAAGTTCTTAACGAAGCCGCTATCAATGGAAAAGTGGATCACTTATTAGGATTGAAAGAAAACGTAATTGTTGGCCATTTAATTCCGGCCGGTACAGGTTTACGCGAATATCAACAATACATAGTTGGTAGTAAAGCCGAGTACGAAGCACTTATGGCAACACAAGAAGACGAAGCTTAATATTTAATTTAAGTAATCAATTTCAACTAAAGGCTGTCTTATAAATAGGCAGCCTTTTTTAGCTTCATACACAAGCATAATTTTTCTAAAACCTCGAAATATTAAACGATTTATAAATTATTTAAACAGCATATTTTTATATATAGTTGTTAGCGTTTATTTTTGACAAAAACACATTTCCATTGAGCGCAGAAACAAAACCTAAATCAACGCCTGCACTAACATCAAGCAAGGTAAATGAAGAGCACGATAAAAAAGAAATTTTAAAGCGCTATCGGGCCTTATTAAAAGCCAGCAAAGCCCACGTAGGTAATCAGGATCAAAAGCTAATTCGTAAAGCATTTGATTTGGCTTTAGATGCCCATAAAGAAATGCGCAGGCGTTCGGGCGAACCTTATATTTTGCATCCATTAGCTGTAGCACAAATTGTAGCACAAGAAATCGGTTTAGGCACCACCTCCATAGTATGTGCATTGCTGCATGATACCGTTGAAGATACGCACATAACTTTAGAAGATATAGCCCAACAGTTCGGAGCCAAGACAGCAAAAATTATAGATGGCCTAACCAAAATATCAGGTGTGTTTGATAACAGCAGCAGCATACAAGCCGAAAATTTTAGAAAGATGTTGCTAACACTCAGTGATGATGTGCGCGTTATACTTATAAAACTGGCTGATAGGTTACACAACATGCGCACCTTAGGTAGCATGCCTCGCGATAAGCAGTTAAAAATTGCATCCGAAACAGCTTACCTCTATGCACCCCTTGCACACCGTTTGGGTTTGTATGCAATTAAAACCGAAATGGACGATTTGGTGTTGAAGTATAAAGAGCCTCAGGTATATAAAGACATTGTAAAACAATTAAAACAAACCAAGCGCGAGCGCGAAGCTTTTATTGCAGAGTTTATGCAACCCATACGCAAATCGCTAGATGCACATGGTTTAAAGTATGAGATAAAAGGGCGCACCAAAAGCATTCACTCTATCTTCAATAAAATGAAAAAACAGAACATACCTTTTGAAGAGGTTTTTGATCTGTTTGCAATTCGTGTGATTTTAGATTCGGAACAAGACCGTGAAAAACCAGATTGCTGGCAGGCTTACAGCATTGTTACCGATTATTATAAACCCAACCCCGATCGTTTACGCGATTGGATAAGTACACCTAAAGCTAATGGATATGAGTCATTGCATACCACAGTAATGAGCACAGGCGGGCGGTGGGTCGAAGTGCAGATACGTTCATTACGTATGGACGAAATTGCCGAAAAAGGCTATGCAGCACATTGGAAGTATAAAGAATCGAGCAGCGAAAGTGCCGTTGATGAATGGATAAACCGCATTCGCGAAATGCTCGAAAACTCAGAAGGCAATGCACTCGATTTTATTGACGATTTTAAACTAAACCTTTTTAGCGATGAAATTTTTGTATTCACACCAAAAGGCGACTTACGCACACTACCCGTTGGTGCAACTGCTTTAGACTTTGCTTTCGAAATACATACCAACATTGGCGAAAAATGTATCGGTGCCAAAATAAATCACAAACTGGTACCACTTAGTCATGTACTTAACAGTGGCGACCAAATTGAAATACTTACCTCATCCAAGCAAAATCCAAAAGAAGACTGGCTTGAGTTTGCAATTACTGCAAAAGCCAAATCAAAAATTAAGTCGGCTTTAAAAGAAGAAAAACGAAAGATAAGTGAAGACGGCCGCGAAATTTTTGACCGCAAATTCAAAAACCTAAAGTTAGACAAGAGCGATTTTGATATGCATAAATTGCTCATGTACTTACGCTTGCCTAATGCATCTGAATTTTATTACAGGTTAGCCAAAGAAGTAATTGATTTTTCCGAGGTTAAAGACTTCTTAATCAACAAAGACCGGATAGATGAAAAGCTTGCAAGCAGGCCCGAAACCAAATCGCTTGAAGATGTTGTAAAACAAATAAGAGGCAGCAACGAAGCATTGGTTATTGGTGATAATTTAACCAATATGGATTATAAACTTTCGCCTTGTTGTAATCCCATATCGGGCGATGACGTGTTTGGCTTTATAACTATAAATGAAGGTATAAAAATTCACCGTGTAAATTGTCCTAATGCCATACAACTCATGTCAAACTATGGCTATAGAATAGTAAAAGCAAAATGGACACATCAAAAAGAAATTGCATTTTTGGCAGGCATTAAAATTAATGGTACTGACGATGTTGGCGTTGTAAACAACATTACTAAAGTTATCAGTAATGAATTGAAAGTAAATATGCGCAGCATTAGTATTGACAGTAATGAAGGATTATTTGAAGGCACCATCATGTTGTTTGTGCATGATACCAAACATCTTGATAAACTGATTGCCAAATTATTAAAGGTAAAAGGAATTTATAGTATTTCACGTATTGAATAACAAACCAAAATGAATGATATAAAAGAAACTGTAAAAGCCATTTTAACCGATTACCTGAAACATAACGAACTGCGTAAAACCCCCGAACGTTTTGCCATTTTGGAAGCAATTTATGATACAGATGTACATTTTGATGTTGACTGGTTATACAATGAAATGAAACGTAAGAAATTTACTCTCAGTCGTGCTACCATTTACAACTCCATCGAACATTTACTGGCATGTGGCCTGATAACAAAGCATCAATTCGGAAAAAGTCAGGCTATGTATGAAAAATCGTATGCTTACAAACAACACGACCACCTTATTTGTAACGATTGCAAGGCAGTGCTCGAATTTTGTGACCCCCGAATTTATCAGATTCAAAGCATGATGGGACAATTACTTCAGTTCGAAATAACACATCATAATCTTAATTTTTTTGGCCGTTGCAATACCTTGACACAAACCGGTGCGTGCCCGCGTATGAATAATAAAAATATACCTTTGACCGCTAAGTAAATCTAAGGTTTATAAAATTATAATAGACTGGTATTAAATTTTTTTTTCGGAGCGTTTATGGCATTCACTTATACTATTACACATAAAGAAAAGTACAGTTTGCTAACACTTAAAGGTCGTATAATTGAAAGTAATCATGCTGACGAAATGTTGGCCGATATACAACACCATTTATACGAAGCACGCGTTAATTATGTACTCATGCTTAATGATGTCGAATCGCTACAGCGTTCAGGTTTAAGTGTGTTAATTAAACTACTTGCTATTACACGCATGCATGGTGGCAATGTTGTACTAACAGCGTTACCGGTTAATTTACAGCAAACCGAAGATGGCAAAAACCTACGCCTGTTGTTTCAGATTTCTGATAATGAGTATATAGCTGCAGCCTGCTTAAACAATGCGGCTTAATTAGAATTAAATTTATAGTTATCCATTTCAAATATTAAATAAAAGTAATGAAAGTTGATGTATTAATAGGCCTGCAATGGGGCGATGAGGGTAAAGGCAAAATTGTTGACATGCTGGCACCAAAATATGATGTAATAGCTCGTTTTCAGGGGGGGCCCAATGCCGGCCATACCTTAGAGTTTGACGGCTTAAAACACGTATTACATACAATACCTTCCGGTATTTTTCATCCACAACAAATGAATATAATTGGCAATGGCGTTGTTATTGACCCAATTATTTTTGCCAAAGAAATTAAGGCCCTGCTAAACTTAAATGTTGCCGTGCGTAACAACTTGCAAATTTCACGTAAAGCCCATTTAATATTACCTACGCACCGCATACTGGATGCGGCTTCTGAAGCTTCAAAAGGAAGTAATAAAATAGGCAGCACACTTAAAGGCATTGGTCCAACTTATATGGACAAGACCGGACGTAACGGTTTACGGGTTGGCGATATTGAGGCAAGTGATTTTAAAAACCGATATAAAGCACTTACCGATAAACACAAGCAAATGCTTGGTTTTTATAACCATGCTTATGATATTGAGCAATTGGAAGCAGCATGGTTTGAAGGTGTTGAATTATTAAAAACCTTTACGCTTATCGACAGCGAATACAGTATGGATAAATACCTTAATCAAGGGAAAAAAATATTGGCCGAAGGTGCACAAGGCTCACTTTTAGATATTGATTTTGGTTCATACCCTTTTGTTACATCCAGCAACACGATAACTGCAGGTACTTGCACCGGCTTAGGTATTGCCCCATCGCGCATTGGCGAAGTATTTGGCATTTTTAAAGCTTATTGTACGCGTGTAGGAAGCGGACCGTTTCCAACTGAATTAAATGATGAAACGGGCGAAAATATGCGCGTTAAAGGAAATGAATTTGGCAGCACTACCGGCCGGCCACGCAGAACGGGCTGGTTAGATTTGCCGGCATTACGCTATGCAATAATGCTTAACGGTGTTACCCAATTATGCATGATGAAAAGCGATGTGCTCTCAGGCTTCGATCAACTAAAAGTATGTACTGCTTACGATGTTGACGGGCAAATTATAAAACACATTCCATTCGATGTGATACATGCCAATATGCAGCCGGTTTATGAAACATTGCCCGGCTGGCAGGATGATTTAACATCCATAACCCAAGCAGGTCAACTGCCACAAGCTTTGCAGCATTACATCCAGTTTATTGAAAACGAGTTAAAGGTGCCGGTTAAAATTGTTTCAGTAGGCCCTAACCGCTTGCAAACCATGTGGCGATAAGTTGGAATGAGGCCAATAGTTATAACAACAATTAAGCATAAGTTTTTAACTTGTTGGTTGGTGCTAATTTTTATGCACAAACTTATTTATGCTCAAGTTAATCCGGCACAAATTACAATTGAACAAGCCGATGCACTTATAGGCGAACGCCTAAAGGGTAAGGATGTTAAAAAGCTGATAGGCCAGGTAATATTAGGTCACGAAGGGGTATTAATGTATTGCGACAGCGCCATATTTTTTGATGCATCCAACAGTGCCGATTGCTTTGGTAATGTGCGCATAGTTAAAGGGGACAGCTTACAAATGCGGGGCGATTTTTTAAGGTACAATGGCAATACCAGACAAGCACAGCTAATAAAAAACGTTATGCTTACCGATGGTAAGATGGTTTTAAATACCGACTCGCTTGATTATAACAGAAACACAGAAGTAGCATACTATCAACACAATGCTAAAATTACCGATGCCGATAATAATTTAATCAGCAAGCGCGGATATTACTTTTTAAAAGAGAAAACACTTTACTTTAAAGATAAGGTTGTGCTAAGCAACCCCAAATATTTTCTTTATACCGATACTTTAAAATATAACACGGCAGTTAAAATTGCTTATTTCATGGGCCCTACACGCATACATGCCCGCACAGCCGATAGTACAGTTATGTATTGCGAAACAGGGTGGTACCAGACATTGAACGACAAATCATACTTTGGTAAAAAAGCCTTTATCCAAAGTAAGTCGCAATGTATGTTGGCCGATAGTATTTTATATGACAAACGAAATGGAATAGGGCAGGCTTTTAATAACGTGATTATTGCCGATACCGGTCAAGGTGTTATTTTAAACGGAAGCAAAGGCTTTATGCATGAAAAGAAGAATTGGTCTTATCTAACCGGCCGCGCCACATTAACGCAAGCAATTGATAACGACAGTTTATATTTACATGCCGATACACTTTTTGCTACATACGATACAATTAATAAAACTAAACTGTACCAGGCTTACCATGGTGTGCGCATTTTTAAAACCGATTTACAAGGCCGATGCGATTCGTTGGTTTTTAGTACAGCCGATAGTATGATGCGTTTTTATAATCAACCTATATTATGGAGTAACCAATCGCAACTTACGGCAACGCATATTTATATGCAGCTATCAAACAATAAGATAAGTACCATGCATTTATTGCAAAGTGCATTTATTATAAACGTAAGCGATTCGTTACAGTTTAATCAAATAAGAGGCAAAGATATGGTAGGCTATTTTTTGGATAATAAGCTTCGTAAAATTGATGTAAACGGTAACGGACAAACGGTTTATTATCCTAAAAATAAAGACGACAAAACCATTGGTGCTAACCGTGCTGAGTGTACAGACCTGGTTATTTATATTGATAGCAACCAAATTCAAAGTATAACGTTTATCAATAAGCCCGATGGCACTATGTTTCCGATAAAAGATGTAAAGCCTGTTGACTTTACGCTCAAAGGATTTAAATGGTTGATACAATTACAACCAAAACGAAAGGATGATATTTATTTGAAGTAAATCACTTTTATAACTTCAAAATTGAACTAACAATTGTTCGCATAGTGCATTTGCATCTATGCCTCTAAAATGTTGCTTTTATAATTTGCAACCACGCAAACCAGCGACTGATGTTTGGCTTAAATTAAAAATAGCAGCTTCTATATTTTGTTATTTAATTAAATCAATTACCGATATTTATTATTTCGCTTTTTTGCATTATTAAAAGCTGATTAAGTAAGTTGCTATGTTGAAGAATAGAATGTATTGCGTATTAATATGGGTTTTTATAGCAAATATTGCTAAGGCACAATCTTATCGCTATTTGCCGGCCGACTCGGCACGTATAGCTATTGCAACTGCAACAACACCTGAAGAAAAATTTTACGGATACTATAGCCTCGACCGATATTATTATACCTCGGGTTTGTACGATAGTTCAGAAATTGTACAAAGAGAGATGTATGAAATTTCGAAAAAACTAAATAACGATTCGTTATTGGTTGATATCAACTTGGCAATAAGTAATAAATACATAAATAAACAAGAAATAAATCTGGCACTTATTTATGCGCTAAAAGCATTGGATTATGCGCATCAGGATTTTAGAAAAGCCAGAACCTACATAAATATTGCAGGTGTTTATGCATGGAATGCCAATTATATAACTGCCTTGCAATACCTTAGAAAGTATGATGATTTAGGCAGCTACCCACATTTTACCTTGTTTAGAAATATGATGTATGGCATGGCATTTAATGGCTTGGCAGAGCCCGATTCGGCTCTTGTTTATTTGCTTTCAACAGAAACTATTTTTAAAAAAAGGCCTGATGTTTTTGGATATGCACAAGCACTAAATCAATTTGCAAAAGCGTATGAAATAAAAGGCGATAGTGATTTAGCCATTGCTTACTATAAAAAAACACTTGCATTTTGCGAACAAAATGGTGTAGGCTCATTTTATATTATTGCTTGTAACAATTATTGTAAGCTTTTAATAAGCATGCAAAACTATAACGAAGCCAAACGCCTGGCTCATGCCAATTTAATTACCGCTACGCGCGGTGGAAACTTTTATGGTGTATCCTTGGCTGCGCAAGTTTTACAACAGGTATATGGCTTACATAACACTGATAGTGCCTATCATTTTGCTCTAATGCAAATTGCATATCAGGATTCGGCTAACAGCCTGAAAAAAATACATGAATTTCAAAACATAACCTTTGCACAGCAATTGCGCGAAATTGATGAACAAGCCAAATCAGAAGTGGCAGCTCTGCAACGCAAACAAAATATACAATATGGCTTAATTGCTTTATGCATCGTTAGTTTAATATTTATGTTTTTAATCTTAAGCCGTACAATCATTACCAATCCAAAAATAATTCGGTTTATAAGTGCATTAGCACTATTAATTGTGTTCGAATTTCTTAACTTGTTACTACACCCATTACTGGAAAAAATAACACATCACACACCGGTACTTATGCTACTGGGTTTGGTGTGTATAGCTTTTTTATTAGTACCAATGCATCATAAAATCGAAAAGTGGGCTACTGATAAACTTATTGAAAAGAACAAACAAATCCGTTTAGCACAGGCAAGAAAAACCATAGTCGATATTGAAACGGAAAATTAACGCACCGCTTCATATTTTTTAGTTTTAAATTTCAATTTTGGATGCTGCATCGCAAATTTATTGCTGTTTTGCCTGTATGTGTGATAAATAATGCTATCCGGTTTTATTAGGTAATAGGCAACACTTAAAAATTAAAATTGAGCTTAAACAAGTTCTTTACTTCTATTGATTCTGTTTTAAAAATAAAAAAGCTGCTTAGAAATATATTTCCAAGCAGCTTTTTTATTATCGGATGTAAACTTAAAGTTTAACTACTTTGTGGGTAAGTACTTTGTTATTATTTATAAGTTTTAAAGTATAAATCCCTTTAGGTTGATTTTGTAAATCAAACGTATGCAGTAGTAAACTACTTGTATTTTCAATGTGGTAGCTGTAAATCATTTTGCCGGTTGCATCAAATACTTGTGTTTCATAAACTCCGTTTATGGCACCGGTTAGTTTTAAACCAAACAAACCATTACCGGGGTTTGGGCTTACAGTTAAATTTGCCGCTTGGTTTACAGCTTCAATACCCGTAACCGATTCATAAGCGCCAATGTCATCTAAAGCCATATCGCTGCTGTATTCTGCACCTGTGGTACCACGCAACCTAACATTGATGGTTTGTCCATTATAATTACTTAAACCTACAATTTGTTTAAACCAGTCATCAGGTTGGCTACCAACAATAGGAGGTATTACATCATTAATCCATGCATTGCTTGCAAAAATGTCAACATGCAAATCGCCCATATCATCGCCAAACATGTGGTAATAAAATGAAAATACAGGGTTTGTTGCATTGCTCAAATCAATACAAGGGCTTATTAATTCGGCCGTTTGGAAGAAACAACCATTGCTGGCCTCAGTATATACATATTTACCACTGCTATTACCGGTAGTATGGTCAAACGAAGGGCCGGTTGTAGATGAAGGTGTACTACCGCTGTTTACACGCCAATCAATATCATCGCCACCGCCATTGGTTACATTGGTTAAATCGTTACCCAATGGACAAATGGTTGCTTCGCAATCACTGCTTGTATTACATTGTGAAAAGGACTCAAAATTTTCGACATAAGGTAAGGTTACCGGTGTTGAGTTTATAATAGTAATGTTTGCCGGCAGGGTATCGTTAAATATATTTCCATCGCCTGCAAGCAGGTGATAACCGGCTATTTGATAGTTGCCGGGTGTGGCAATATTAATAGGTGTGGTAAATGTGTAAACCGTGTTGGCACCCGGATTAATGGTGTTTGTAAATGTTTCGATAACAGGTGTACCGTTATTTACAGTATAAGCCACATCAAAATTGCTTATGGGATTTACGCCACTATTAGTTAAACCAATAGTTAGGTTAATAGTTGATGGAGCCACACAGCTTTGTAAAACCAAATTGGCTGGTGAAATACCGGTAACACCTGCATCAAAAGCTAAGGCGCAATTGATAATACCTGGGTCTTTTTTAATTGCAATAGCCCTGCGACTTACAGCACCGTTAGTATGATAAGCTTTTACGCTAAACCATTGTTCAGTCATTGGGTTTAAGCCACCAAATACATAACTGTTGGTTGTACTGGTGCCATTCGAATCCATATAAGCAGCACCCAATCTGCTAGCTTCGTAGTAAGCTGCACCGGCTACATTGTTCCAACTTATTTTAATTGAATCGGGGCATGCAAAATCTACAGTTAAACCGGTTGGTACTGCCATTAAATTAAACGTAGCATCGCTTACATCTTCCATACCATTACGTTCTACTTTTATAAGGTAGTTAGGCGATGGTGCAGTGGGGGTTGTCCAATCTAAATAACGTCTGTTTGCAGCAACATTTGCATTTATCACTGTCCAGGTTGTACCGCTATCGGCACTATACGAAACACTAAACGGTGCAGTGTTGCCTAATGCATCCCATCTGATTTTTTCAAGTTCGCCCGGTGCTACACTCTCGCCTCCCAACGGATATGTAACCATTATCGAATCGGTTTCAAAGTAATAAACAACATAGAAATCTTGTGGGCCTTGTGGTACATTAAAGCCTACAACTTTAAAGGTGTAGCTGCCCGAAGGGTTATTAATAACTGCTTGTTCCTGATTATTAAGCCTGTCAATTTTTTGAGTTGCTGGCGAAATTAAACTGGCAAAATTAGGTGCAGAGTTAGGCACCAATGGTAAAGTTACATTGCCCGAATCATCAATAACTTCTAAGTCTAAATCATTAACCAATGCTGGTGCTGCATTTAAAGCGCCCTCGTAATCATGCCAATAAAGCATTACTTTAAGTTGCGATACATTGGATGGGACATTAAGCGTAAAGGTAGTTGAATCGCCTTGTGTTATAGAGGCTGCAAAGTGTTGGTTATTTTCTAAGCTAACAGCAGCCTTATACGCATTTACACGACCATAACCATAAACAAAATCGGCTCCGGCATTGCCAATGTCATCACATGTGTTTAGTAAGGTTGCTTTTATTAATGCCGATTGTGGATTAGCACCTGCATGTGTTTGTTTGTAACAATCATATAGCTGCGTTAATACACCTGATACTGCCGGGCATGACATGCTTGTGCCTGAGTTTTGTTGATAGTCGTTAACCGATACAGTTGAATTTACATTATCGCCAACAGCGCTTACTAATGGCGCAATACGGCCATCGGCAGTGGGCCCACGGCTGCTATACGAAGTAATACCGTCATTTGAATTTAAGCTTGATGCTGTAATTACGTTTTTGCCAATTTTATGTCCACCGGTAATTTGGCCAAAGTCCGACCCCGAGTAATAACCACAATTAACACCACCCTGATTGCCTGCACTAAAACTTAAAATTAATTCGGGATGTAAACGGGTTTGGTTATCGCATTGTTGTGCAAATGCAGTATATCCGGCATTACATCCATTACTGTATGATGTGCTGTTAATACGAATATTAAAATTGTTATAACCATCAATTGCTTGATTTAAATTGTCAGGATATTCATATACATATAAGAAACTTCCCCAAGCCTGGCCACGTTCGCGCGGGTCAATATTGCCTGCTCCCATAATAATGCCCGAGCAATGGTCGCCATGGTCGCCACTGTTCGAAGTGCAATGGGTTTGATCAATACGACCTGCATAATCTATATGCGGGCCAATTATACCATCATCGCCAATACCTACCGTAACGCCACTACCGTTGTATTTGCGGCCACCGGCATATTGAGTTGAAATTGCATTACTGCGATGATTGGTTACTTCAATATAATTTTCGGGTTCGCCTTTAACGCCAATTGGTTCGACAAACTGAATGTAAGGCAATTTAGCTATTTCATTAAGCTTGCTAACCGATGCTATCACTTGTAGTGTATTAAAATCAGTTTGATAATTTTCGATTTCGACAACAGATTTTTGTAAGTCTTTTAATAATGGCAAAAGCAATACATCGTCATGTAATTTTAAGGTAAGTGCTACATTATTGCCTCGTTTTGCATGAGTGGGAATATCATTTACAAAAAGTGCTGATGCCATTTTAATATCAGTGCTTAATGGGATACAGGCATGCAGCCAGGGTTTTAATTGTTGTATATTATAACCTATTGGTGCCGATGCATAGTAGGCATAGTCGGGCAAATAGCCCATCAGCCTGATGCCTGTTTGTAGTATTTGTTTACGCTCGGATTGGCTGGGCGTATTTTTAAATTGTAAAATAAAATAATTGCGGCCTTGCCAGGTTTGATTGGTTGGTAGGTTTTGATTGTGATGCACAACGGTACCGGTTTTTAGCCTGAGCTCCTGTGCTTGCATGCTTATGGGCAATATAAAAACCGCTAAAGCAATAATGCGTAAATTCTTTTTCATGGGGTTTTGTTTGAGTTTTTTGGATGTGCTAAATAAATATTTTAAATAAGTAGTTAAGCAGCGATGGTTATTTATTACAAATATGATTTTAAAAGCATGGTATCTTTTGTAACTAATAAGGGAGTTTTTTTTGCAAGTGTTTTTTGATATTAACAAATAGGCAACCTTAGTTTATGTGCCAAGCAAAAAGTTTACCCTACTGCGATTACTTTATTAGGATGTTTAACCATTTTGGAAGCTAATTTCTATGGGGTTAAAAACACCTGCATTACCTAATTTATTGCCGATGTAATTTCGCTACTTAATGGTTTAACTGCACTGCGATAACGGTGTATGAGTTGGCCTTTTTCATCAATTAAAAATTTTTCGAAATTCCATTCTATATCGCCTGTAAAATTTGGGTTTTGTGTGGTTGTTAGCCATTTAAATAATGGATGCATATCAGCACCCATTACCGATATTTTTTCACTTACTATAAATGTAACACCATAATTATTTTTACAAAATGCATCAATCTCATCATTAGTACCAGGCTCCTGTGCACCAAAATTATTGGCCGGAAATCCAATAACCACTAATTTATCAGCATAATCTTTGTTTAGTTTTTCAAGGTCTTCGTATTGATTGGTATAGCCACATTTAGATGCAGTGTTTACGATCAATATTTTTTTGCCACTATAATCTGATAGGTTTATTGTTTTACCATCAATTGATTTGAATTTGAAATCGTAAATATTTTGTGCTTGCGTTTGCATGGTAATAATTATTAAAGCGGATATGATTTTTTTCATACTATGTGTTTTACAATATAAACTTTAACTGCTTAGTATTTTCTGCCTCATATTTTTTAAAATCGAAATCCAATAGCTTTTGTTCATAATTCAACAAGTCAAATCTATTGATTTCAATAAAACCGAATAATTTACTTTTAATATATTTTAAAGAAGGATAAATAAATTGTTTAAAAATAAATTGTGTAGGATTTAATTATTTAATATTTTTAGATGCACAAACAATTAATACCTCAAATTATGAAAAAACTTCTACTATGTTTAAGTTGCATGGCAACAATTAATTTGGCAAATGCACAATATGGTCAACGTGTTTATTTTGCAGGTGGTGCAGTTAAAGAATCCTTTAATGATGGACTTTACTCAACGGTAAATCTCAATGGCGGTTTACCAACTTATGTCGCAACCGGAATTTCTGATAGTACCGGGAATTTATATACCCGCTTTACACGTATGGCAAGTGGTGGGGCAACAATTGCCAACAGGCATTACTCTGTTTTTGGAGGTGGTGTTAAAATGAATAATTATGCCAATGCCATTGCCAAAAGTCCTAACCGTTGTATTATGACGGGCGAAATTAGAGCAAATACCGTATTCCCCTTACCGGGTTTTAGCGATGTACTGGTATTACGTACCAATGCTAACGGAAATTTAAATTCGGCAGCAGCAATTGATATAAATAATGGCCTTGATGTGGGCAAACATGCTATCAACAGCACGTTTCAACCCAACCGGTTTTTTTTGGCAGGTAATACCCGACAAAACAATAACAGAAATGCATTTTTAATGAAAATTGTAAATAACGGTACCGTAGTTAACTGGACCCGTGCATACAATTTAACTTGTTCGAGCGGTTTGGCAAGCGAAACATATGCAACTTCAATTGTAGAAGAACCAGGTACAGGAAGTATTTTTGTAGTGGGTTACACTACTGACTTAAATGCATCAGCAACTTGCGACAATGCCTTTATCAGTAAATTTTTAAATAATGGTACCCACGTATATACGATTGTGTATAGCGATGCTTCAACTGCCGGCTTAGGTATGCGTTTCGAATCAATTAAATCCATACCGGGTATGCCTGGTAATTACATGATTGTTGGCAATGCACTTAGGCCGACAGCAACACCACCCAATGGCATTTTTAATCACAGTCCCATATTTTTAACCGTTAATTTAGCCGGTGCAGCACCAGTTATCGGTTTGTTGCAACAGTACGGAGTTTCAACATTTGCCGGAGCACTTGACGATGCAAGAGCTACTGATGTAACCACACGGGTTAATTTTAGCACAGGTATGCGCGAGTACTTTATTTCCGGAGGCCACACTATCAACTTTATGCCCAAACAAGGTTTTATTTTAAAGTTAGATCAAACTGCTGGTATAATGGCTACCATGAGTTATGGAAACACTCAAGATGATGAGCTTAATGCAATTGAAGCTGTTGGCAACGGTGGTTTTGCTGGCAATGGACTTACTGCATACGGTACTTTTATGCCTGTGCCTGCACCTCCAGGACCTAAGTGTTACTGGGTTAAATCATATTACAATTTAGTATCGGGCTGCCACGAAAATCCTGTACTAAGTTTTGTAATGCCAATAACTTTGAATACACAAACATTTATACCAACATTTATTACCAATACAAGTGTAATGGTATTACCGCATGCACAAACCAACGATTTACAAAATACACAATGCTGGGCTGTAAACCTACCTGGAGGCAGCAACCTAAAAGCAGGCGTTTTACAAGATGCCATCAGCTTGAATTTGCAAGTGTATCCAAATCCAACCACCAACGATCAGAATATTAATATTAGTTTAGTTGCATTGAAAGATGAAATGGTAACTGTTACTGTATATGATACCAAAGGTGCTTTGCAGTACACAGCTAATGAAGTTGTAAGTGCCGGTACATTTACAATGCAATTGCCTACGCAAAAACTCAACTCGGGTTTATATTTAATAAGGCTGGAAGGCAATAGCATACATGCACAAAAATCATTTATTATAAAATAATTTCAACGGTTTTAAAATTTACACCAAACGACCCAAAGGCAGTGCTTTTGGGTCGTTTGGTTTTTAGTTATTCATATTTTTCAAAATACGTTTTACCATGGCAGGGCCTTGATAAATAAAGCCGGTATATACCTGAACCAAATCGGCACCGGCATCAATTTTTTCCTGTGCATCGGTAGCAGTCTCAATGCCGCCAACACCAATAATTACAAATGCTTTGTTAGATTTTTTTGCTATATAGCTTATAACATCGGTAGCGCGTTTTTTTAAAGGTTTACCACTTAAACCTCCGGCACCAATTTGTTGAATTGTAGTGTTATCGGTATGTTCTACATCTCTATTAATAGTAGTGTTGGTTGCAACAACGCCCGTAAGTTTGGTTTGCAAAATTATTTCAACAATTTCATCTAATTGTTCATTGGTTAAATCGGGTGCTATTTTTAGTAGTATGGGTTTGGGGTTTGGCTTTTGCCGGTTGCAACTTTGTAATTGCATCAATAACTGCATTAATGGCTCCTTATCCTGCAAAGCACGTAAACCCGGAGTATTAGGCGATGAAACATTTACTACAAAATAATCT
This sequence comes from Bacteroidia bacterium, assembly GCA_016788165.1. Classification (GTDB taxonomy): domain Bacteria; phylum Bacteroidota; class Bacteroidia; order AKYH767-A; family OLB10; genus JAEUTH01. The sequence goes on from JAEUTH010000037.1 coordinate 39,093, forward strand.
ACCACATTAAATAATGTGTCAAAGCATTTCAGGTAATCAGCAGCAGCATCTGCATTCTCGGTTAATTTGTTTTTACCAATGTTACCACCAATTATTACATCGCCTTTGTATTTGCGTAAACGATTGGCAGCTTCGGCTGCTCCTGCATTATTAAAGCCCATTCGGTTTATCAGAGCATGATCGGCTGGCAAACGAAAAAGCCTGGGCTTTTCATTACCGGGTTGCGGTAAGGGTGTAACTGTACCAATTTCTATAAACCCAAAACCAAATGCACTCAATGGTTTTATGCATTTGGCGTCTTTATCGAAACCTGCAGCAAGGCCAATGCGGTTTTTAAATGTAAGCCCCATTAATTGTATGGGTTGGGCAGGTGATGCGAATAGTTTTTTTATCAGATAATAAACACCGGGAATTTTAAAACCCCACTTTAAACAACTAAATGTAAAATAATGTGCCTGCTCGGCTGTTAGTTTAAAAAGAAAGTATTTTATTAGGTTGTACATGGTGCAATGTTAGCACAAAAATGAACGCCTAAAAATTGTGCATTAAGGATTAAGTACTACAAACTCATCATATCCTTAAACTTAACTGCCTGCCGGTTACTTACTTCTATCTGGCTGCCGTTTTTTAATGTTACTTGTAAGCCGCCTTTAAAATAGGGTGAAATGTTTTCGATATAATTTACATTTATAAGTTGCGATCGGTTGGCTCTGAAAAATGTTGTTTTAGGTAGTCGTTCTTCTAACTGATTTAATGACTTATGAAGCAATGGCGCTTTTTTATCAAAGTAAATTTTAGCATAGTTACCAATGCTTTCGATTAAAAAAATATCGGTAAGTTTTACAAAGTAGCATTGTTCACCATCTTTAATAAATACTTTGCTTTCTAATGGCTTTACTTTTAAATCGAGTTGCATTTGCCATTCGTCTGTTACTTTATTTATGGCTTGCGCAAGTCTGTTTTCGTTAATGGGTTTTAATAAATAATCAAGTGCATTTAATTCAAATGCTTTAATAGCAAATTGGTCATTAGCGGTAGCAAAAATTACAATTGGCGTAAACTTTACATCTTCTAAAAGTTCGAAACCGTTTTTACCCGGCATGTTTATATCTAAAAAAATAAGGTCGGGCTTATGTGTTTCGATAGCGCTTTTTGCTTCGTCAAAATGATGTGCTTCGGCAATAACTTCAATATGACTGAAAGCCTGAAGCATGTAACGCATTTCAGCGATAGCTAATGGTTCGTCATCAATTAAAATGGTTTTAATAGTCATATCCCTGATTGATTTTGTAAGGGTATTAAAATTTGAGCAATCACATGTTGTCCGTCTTTGTTTTGTAGTTTAAAAACCGATTCGGGTCCAAAAGTTATCTGCAGTCTTCGTAAAGTGTTTTCAACGCCAATGCCGGTACCTTTTTGCACGGTATTTAATTGACCTTCATTTAGCAATTCAACTATATGATAGTAATCGTTTACATAAGAATTGATAATTATTTCGCCACCATCAACCCGTTGCGATATGCCATGTTTTATTGCGTTTTCGGCCAGGGTTAAAAGCATAACCGGTGGTATCGGTAATGGTAATGTAGTTGCTTCAATATTTGTTTTATAGCCAAGCCTGTTTCCAAAGCGTATGGTTTCAAGTTGCAGGTATTCTTCAACAATATGTAGCTCGGTTTCAAAAGCTACGGTTGTGTTTTTTTCTGAGTTTAAAGAGTAGCGTAAAATTTCTGAAAGCAGGGTAGTTGCCGTACGCGATTTTTCGGGCTGTGAAATTGCCAACGATTTGATGCTGTTTAATGCATTAAACAGAAAGTGTGGGTTGATTTGATTTCTTAAATTTTGTAAGGTGGCATTGGTAAGCTGCGCTTCGGCCGATGCTGCTTTTAATTGTGCAGAACGGTAGTTTTCGAAATAGTGAAAAATAAAATACAACACACTCCACACAATAATTACCAAATAACTATTAATAGCATTTAGATATTGATAGGATCCAAAACCCGGGAAATATTTAGTGAAATTGAACTTTAAATTAGTTGTATGTTGAAACAAATACAATGCAAGGGTTTCGAGCAATACCTGAAGTACAATAAACACAACGGTTGCTAATGCGGCACCTAAAACTACCTGCACTACTAATTTTACAAACTTTAATTTATACCATTGTTGGCTTTTAATAATATTCCGATAAAGATGGGTTACCACAATACCGGTAAAAAAATTAATAGTTAGTTTCAAACCGGTATGCTGAAGGTTAGTTTGAAAAAGTGGCAGCGATAAGTAGTTAACTGATGTATAAATAAACCATCCTGTAAACTGAAAAACCCAATATAGATTTTGTTTATTCAATATTACAAAACGATTATAAATTGCCTATTAATGCAATATGTTGTTTATGGTTTGTTTTACAATTTCTGTTACAAAATGTACTGTAGTTTGCTCTACCTTCAAATTAACTTTTTGTGTTTCTAATTTTGAAGTTTTTATGGCCGAAACCGGTAACTTGGCACAATGGCTGTAACCGTGCTTTATGCCAACACCAATAAAAAATATACAGGCAACACTTAATGATAGGATTGATAGATGTTTCATGGTTTTTATTATTATTTCGAGCAAATATGTTTTTACCGGTTTAATAAGGAAACAGAATTTACACCAGTGCCGTTTTTAAAGGATAAGCGTATAATCGGTATAGAAACAAGAATACCAACACCGTTTGTAACATTGATTTATTTTAGCAGTCACAAAACTAATTTTTTGAATACACCATCAAATTATTAAAACTCCTTATAGCTAAAACTTAACAACATATATGCAGTTAGAAATAAACAACCTCAGCAAAACATACCCCAATGGTGTACATGCTTTAAAAAACATTTCGCTTACCATAAACAATGGTTTATTCGGCTTGTTGGGTCCCAATGGTGCCGGTAAGTCATCGCTTATGCGGACCGTTGCTACCTTGCAGGATGCCGATAGCGGTAGCATATTTTTAGATGATTTAAATGTGCTCGAAAACAAAGACGCAGTTAGAAAAACCTTGGGTTATTTGCCCCAAGAGTTTGGTGTTTATCCCAATGTAAGTGCATTGGAATTGCTGCATCATGTTGCATTGTTAAAAGGTGTTACTAATAGCAGGCAGCGCAACGAATTGGTAAATGCCCTTTTGGTACAAACTAATTTATTTGATGTGCGTAAAAAAAAATTAGGTGGTTTTAGTGGCGGTATGAAACAGCGCTTTGGCATTGCACAAGCATTAATCGGAAGCCCGCAAATTATTATTGTTGATGAACCTACGGCCGGTTTAGACCCTACCGAACGAAATCGTTTTTTAAATTTACTAAGCGAAATAAGCGAACAGGTAATTGTAATTCTTTCAACACATATTGTTGATGATGTTCGCGAACTGTGCTCGCAAATGGCTATCATCAATAAAGGCGAAGTGATGTTTGCCGGGCATCCCGAGGTGGCCATTGCCGGTTTACGCGGTAAAGTGCATACCATGTTTACAGATAAAGAAACTGCCAGGCAAATTGCCAAAGAGCACCAAATTATTAGTACAAAATTTAATACCGGTAAAATTGAAGTACATATATACAGCACGCAACCTGTACCGGGTTTTAGTCCCATCAATGCAGGTTTAGAGGATGTTTACTTTACGGTTATAAACAAACTTTCGGCCTAATATATTAATGCACACATTTTAAATTTTATCGCATGTATCCTATAATAAAATTCGAATTAAGCTACCGGTTACGCAGGCCGGCAACCTATGCTTACTTCTTTATCCTGTTTATATTATGTTTCTTTTTTGCCTGTTCTGACGGAGTTACCATTGGTGGTGCAACAGGCAATGTGCTTAAAAATGCACCATTTCCAATCAATCAAAGCGTTATGATAATGACCATTTTCAGCACCATGATTATTAGTGCAGTTATGGGCGTACCGGTATATCGCGATTTCGAATTTAATTTTCATGAAATCATGTTTACCACTCCGGTTAAAAAAATAAATTACCTGTTAGGCCGGTTTATTGGCTCCTATCTTGTATGCGTTTTTATTTTAAGCGGCATTATTTGGGGCTTAATTATTGGTGCCGGTGTTATTGAGTATATGCCCTGGACCAATGTGGTAAAAAAGGGTCCTTTCATGTTGATGGCATACATTAACCCTTTTATAAATTTTATACTTCCTAATGCTTTTTTCTTAGGTGTATTGTTTTTTGTAAGTGGCAGTTTGTTCCGCAGTCAGTTAGCCATATATGTTCAGGGTGTTATCGTTTTTATACTATACCTGATTATGATTAATATGCAAAAGGATGTTGATAATAACGAGTTGTTAGCCATTTTCGATCCATTCGGATACGCTGCATCATCCTATCAAACACGCTATTGGACAACTGCCGAAAAAAACACGCTGCTCATCACGCTTACCAACTTGCTTTTATATAACCGTTTGTTATGGATTGGCATTGCTTTAATAGTTGCAGTTGCGGCATATCCATTTTTTAAATTTTCGAAAACGGGTTTGTTTTTAGGTAAGAAGAAAAAAAATGTAAGTGAAGAAACTGCAACCGTTCAATCGGTAATAATTCCGCAAGTTACTTTACAGTATGATTTTAATGCACAAATTAAGCAGTGGGTATATTTAGTCGTTTTCGAATTTAAATCGGTTATCAGGTCGGTACCGTTTATTGCCATTGCTTTTGCCGGTATCTTATTACTTTTATCGTTAAGCGCAACCTTGGGCAGAATGTATGGTACAGCTACCATTCCGGTAACATATAACATACTCGATTTGCTTACAGGTAATTTTATGTTGTTTATTATAATCATCATCACTTTTTATACGGGTGAGTTGGTTTGGAAAGAAATCAGCTATCGGTTTTCAAACATTACGGATGCTTTGCCCTTAAGTCGCACTTTGGTAATGACTGCAAAATTTGCAGCCATGCTTGCCATAATTGTTATGTTGCTTTTAATATTAATGTTTACCGGCATATTGCTGCAAACCATAAATGGTTATTACAATTATCAGGTTGGTGTTTATTTAAAGCAACTGTTTTTGGTGCAGTTTCCATACTATGTATTACTAACCTTATTATGCTTTTGTATTCATAATTTGGTAAACAATAAATTTATTGGCCATCTGTTGGTTATACTCTTTTATGTAGGTCAAACCGTTATGCTATCACTTGATGTAAGGCATAATTTAATTTACTACGGTAATGCGCCATCCGTTACTTATAGTGATATGAATGGCTTTGGCCCATTTTTGAAACCTGTATATTTTTTCTATTTATACTGGGCATGTTTAGGTGTGTTTTTATTTATGCTAAGTGTGCTGTTAATGAAACATGGCAGCGAACTGTCGCTGCAAGCACGATATAAAAGAATGAAAGGCGTATGGCAGCAAGGGCATGGCAAAATTATTTTGCCCCTTACTTTACTTGCTTTTATTTTATGCGGTAGTTTTATTTATTACAATACCAATGTGCTTAATAAATATAGTACAGTAAAAGCCGCCAAACAACGCATAGCCAGCTATGAAAAAAAGTACCGCAGGTATTTAGATAAGCCACAACCACGTATTACATCCGTGGAAGTTAATTTAGATTTATTCCCCGAAAAAAGTGAAGCAAATTTTAAAGGGATTTATGTTTTAAAAAACCTTCATAATAAAGCTATTCAAACGGTTGATGTATTACTTGCTGATGAAACTGTAATCATTAACAGCATCACATTTAGCACCGGTGCTAAATTGTTGCAAGGCGATAAAATGGGTTACTATATCTACGCATTAAATAATCCGCTTATGCCTGGCGATAGCATTACCATGCAATTTGATTTAAACTACAAACAAATAGGCTTTACCAATGATGGTGGCCGTACAGATATTGCTGCAAATGGCACTTTCTTAAACAACAGCATGATGCCATCGCTCGGTTATAATGAGGGTGTAGAGTTAAGCGATGAAGACGACAGAATTGAATATAAACTGCCTAAAAAACCCTACCGTATGCGACCTATTACCGATACGGCAAGCTATGCCAACACTTACCTGGCGCAAGATGCCGATTGGGTACAATACAAATGCACCTTAAGCACAACGGCCGATCAGATTGCCATATCGCCCGGGTACCTGCAAAACGAATGGATGCAAAATGGCCGTAAATATTATGCCTATGCTATGGATGCGCCTATTCTAAATTTTTTCAGCTATCTAAGTGCGCGTTATAGTGTAAACCGCGATGTGTGGAGCAATCCAAAAGACGCAAATCAAAAAGTAAACATCGAAATATTTAGTCATCCCACACATCAATGGAATGTTGCCGGAATGAAAAATGCCATTAAAAAAACGCTTGATTATGCATCGGCAAACTTTTCTAACTACCAATTCAGGCAAGTGCGTATTTTGGAGTTTCCACGATATCGAAATTTTGCACAGTCGTTTCCAAACACCATACCCTTTGGCGAAGGCTTGGGTTTTATTTTAGATGTAGATAAGGAAAACGATATTGACATGGCTTTTTATGTAACAGCGCATGAAGTAGCCCATCAATGGTGGGGCCATCAGGTGGCAGGTGCCAATTGCCAGGGCAGCACTGTTATGGTTGAAACGATGGCCCAATACACAGCCCTTATGGTAATGGAACATGAATTTGGTACGGCACACATGGAAAAATTTTTAAAGTATGAAATGGATGATTACCTGCGCGGACGCAGTGCCGAAAGGCAAAAGGAACTGCCATTAATGCTTTGCGAAAATCAGGGATACATACATTACAATAAAGGCAGTTGCATTATGTATGCTCTTAAAGATTATGTTGGCGAAACAAAATTAAACAAGGCTTTGCAACAGTTTATTAAAACCTATCAATTTCAAAACCCGCCTTATGTAACAGCGCCCGTATTTGTTGATTATTTAAAACAAGCAACACCCGATAGTTTAAAATATATTATTACTGATATGTTCGAAAACATTACGGTTTTTAATTTGCGTACTACAGCTGTTACAGCCCTAAAAACTAATAACACATATAGGGTAAATGTAAATATTGATGCGCTAAAGGCAGTAGCCGATAGTGTGGGTAATGAGCAAAATATTAAGCTCAACGATTGGGTGGATATTGGTGTTTACACACAAACCAAAAGCGGTAACGATTCGCTTATTTATCTTCAGAAACACCTTGTTGCTAACAATACCAAACAGGTAACTGTTACCGTAAACCAATTGCCGAGTAAGGCAGGTATCGACCCATTACATAAGCTTATCGACAGGCAAACATCTGATAACGTTAAGAAAATTACCCTCTGATAAATACAGAAATGGTTTACCACTTAAGTGAATGTTTTTTATAAATGTTGGCTCGTATGCTTTACAATTCGAACGTTGATAAGTTCATTTTAAGACAAAAATAAGTATGTACGTATTTTAAAGTAAGTGGCTAACATTGCCGGCCATGAATGTAATGCAGCATGTTGTCCTAATTAAGTCATTGCACTTAAAAACGGCAGTAAAAACAGATATAATCGTTCCCGATAATTTACAAAGCACCAATACCTATCCATTATTAGTTTTAAACGATGGGCAGGATATGGAGGTAATGCAAATGCCACATTTATTAAAGCAGGTGTGGACAAAAAATGTATGCAGGCCATTTATATTAGCTGCACCACATGCAAACAACAGACTCGAAAAATATGGCGTGGCCAATCACCCCGACTTTAAAAACCGCGGCAAACTTGCCAAGGCATACACCTTGTTTGTTATAGAAGAACTCATACCTTTTGTACAAACTTTTTTAAAACAATATGGGTTTAGCGAACATGTAATGGCCGGCTTTAGTTTAGGTGGATTATCGGCTTTTGATATTGGTTGGAACAACGCCAAAATTTTTAGTAAAGTAGGGGTATGCAGTGGCTCTTTTTGGTGGCGTAATAAAGACCTTCAGAAAGGATATACCGAAGCCAATAGAATTATGCATAAAGTAGTAAGGCTAACCGAAGATAAACCATCCATTAAAATATGGCTGCAATGCGGTACCTTAGACGAAACTGCTGATAGAAACAACAATGGCATTATTGATAGTATTGACGATACCCTCGATTTAATTATTGAATTAGAAGCCAAAGGATTTATTAAAAACAGAGACTTATTTTACAACGAACTAATTGGCGGCAAGCACACTTTAGAAACGTACGGTATTGTACTGCCATACTTTTTTCAATGGGCTTTTGGCAGGCCTGCTTAGTTTATGATAAAATATTAGTGCATTAAAAGTAAAAGGTTTCGTTTGGTTTATTACCGCTACTTATTTATTTGTCAGTCATTTGTGCTTAGTGCTTAGGTCACCACTAACCCCTTTCAACTCTCAACTCCTTTTATAACTTTACCACCATAAAACCAAGTTTCCCTTAACCCTTTAATTTTATCTGTTATGAAAAACGTAGTAATTATTAAAAAATCACACACACACACACACAACAAAAATCAGCAGT